>CAZHUC010000003.1:5213-214327 GCA_964535825.1 uncultured Rickettsiales bacterium | reverse complement strand
GCAGTGCGGTTTATTACGTTCAAATTTTTCCTTCGTCATATCAATGCTCCTTTAAGCTACTTTCTTTTTGATTTCTTCCGCTACGTTTGCGGGAACTTGTTCATAGTGATGGAATTCCATGCTGTACTGTGCACGACCTTGCGACATAGAACGCAACGTGTTCACATAACCGAACATGGAAGCCAGAGGCACCATGGCATCAACAACGCGCGCATTACCGCGGCTGTCCATACCGGTCACCTGGCCACGACGTGATGACAAGTCACCAATCACATCGCCCATATAATCTTCCGGGGTTACCACTTCTACTTTCATGATCGGCTCAAGCAGTACCGGACCTGCTTTTGGCATACCTTCACGGAAGGCAGCACGCGCAGCGATTTCGAACGCAAGCACTGAAGAGTCCACATCGTGGTATGCACCATCAACGAGGGTCGCTTTGAAATCGATGGTTGGGTAACCAGCGACAACACCGTTGCTGAGTGCAGATTCCAGACCTTTTTCAACGCCTGGGATGAATTCTTTAGGAACAGCACCACCAACGATCTTAGATTCGAATATGAAGCCTTCACCTGCTTTAAGCGGTTCGACTTCGAGAGAGATCTTAGCGAACTGACCAGAACCACCTGATTGCTTCTTGTGGGTATAGTCAATAACGGTCTTCTTGGTGATGGTTTCACGATAAGCCACCTGAGGCGCGCCCACGTTAGCTTCTACTTTGAATTCGCGCTTCATACGATCTACGATAATTTCAAGGTGTAACTCGCCCATACCTTTAAGAATGGTCTGGCCGGTTTCCTCGTTGGTAGAAAGACGAAGTGACGGATCTTCTGAAGCAAGACGCGACAGTGCCACACCCATTTTTTCCTGGTCGGCTTTGGTCTTTGGTTCAACCGCAAGCTCGATTACCGGCTCTGGGAATTCCATACGCTCAAGGATAACCTGCGCATCAACATCGCACAGCGTATCACCCGTGGTGGTGTTCTTAAGACCAGCAAGCGCTACGATATCACCCGCATACGCTTCTTTTACGTCTTCACGGCTGTTCGCATGCATAAGAAGCATACGGCCTACGCGCTCGCGGTTCTCTTTAATGGTGTTCTGTACATAAGAACCCGCAACAAGCGTACCTGAATAGATACGCACGAAGGTGAGTGAACCTACGAACGGATCGGTCATGATCTTAAACGCAAGACCAGAGAATTTTTCTGAATCTTCTGCTTTACGGGTGGTTTCGCTATCAGTTTTAACATCGATAGCGGTAACTGGCGGAATATCCAGCGGGCTCGGCAGGAAGTCTACTACTGCATCAAGCATTGGCTGAACACCCTTGTTCTTGAACGCTGCACCGCAGAGCACAGGAACGAATTTGAAAATAACCGTACCTTTACGGATGCATTCTTTCAGTTTCTCTTCTGTAGGCTCTGTACCGTCGAGGTATGCGGCCATTGCCGCATCATCCATCTCAACAGCGGTTTCGATCATTTTTTCACGAGCCGCTTTCGCTTTATCCTGGAATTCAGCACGAATCTCAACTTCATCGAATTTCGCGCCGAGCTCTTCGCCCTTCCACACGATCTCTTTCATTTTTACGAGATCGATCACGCCTTCGAATTTGTCTTCTGCACCGATAGGCAGCTGGATAACCAGTGGCACAGTACCAAGACGATCAATCATCATCTGCACGGTACGTTCGAAGTTAGCACCGATACGGTCCATTTTGTTCACGAAGCAGATACGCGGAACATGATACTTATCAGCCTGACGCCATACGGTCTCAGATTGCGGCTCAACGCCAGCTACTGAGTCGAACACAGTAACAGCGCCATCGAGTACGCGCATGGAACGCTCTACTTCGATAGTGAAGTCAACGTGGCCAGGAGTATCGATGATGTTAATGCGTTTGTTCTTCCAGAAACAGGTGGTAGCCGCAGAGGTAATGGTGATACCACGCTCCTGCTCTTGCTCCATCCAGTCCATGGTGGCAGCACCTTCGTGCACCTCACCGATCTTATGGGATTTACCGGTATAATAGAGAATACGCTCAGTAGTTGTCGTCTTACCCGCGTCGATATGGGCACAAATACCAATGTTACGATAGTCTTTAAGTGGTGTATTACGAGGCATACGTTGCTTACTTCCTTACCAGCGATAATGCGAGAAGGCTTTGTTAGCCTCCGCCATTTTGTGTGTATTTTCGCGCTTGGTTACTGCACCACCGCGACCATTCGCTGCATCCATAAGCTCTGCCGCCACGCGGTCAGACATGGTTTTTTCCTTACGGCTGCGTGATGCCTCAATGAGCCAACGCAACGCAAGAGCGAGCTGACGCTCTGTGCGCACTTCGGTAGGCACCTGATAGGTAGCACCACCCACGCGACGAGAACGCACTTCCACAGATGGCTTGATATTATCAAGTGCATCACGGAAGAATTTAATAGGATCAGCGCTGGTTTTCTTTTTGATAATATCAAGCGCGCTGTATGCGATAGCTTCAGCGGCTGACTTCTTACCATCATACATCATGGTGTTGATGAATTTGGTCAGCACCACATCACCGAATTTTGCATCGGGGAGTACAAGGCGTTTTTGTGCAGCATGACGACGTGACATGTTAATTCCTCATTATTTCGGACGTTTCGCACCGTATGCGGAGCGAGACTGTTTACGGTTTTTCACACCCTGCGTATCAAGCGTACCGCGGATGATATGGTAACGAACACCTGGTAAGTCCTTCACGCGGCCACCGCGGATCAGCACTACAGAGTGCTCTTGCAGGTTGTGGCCTTCGCCCGGAATGTATCCGAACACTTCGAACCCGTTCGTCAGGCGCACGCGCGCCACTTTACGAAGAGCCGAGTTTGGTTTCTTAGGAGTTACGGTCTTCACCTGCGTGCATACACCGCGCTTCTGCGGGCACTGTTTCAAGTGAGCAGATTTGCTGCGCTTTGTGGTGGCACGACGAGGTTTGCGAACCAACTGATTAATTGTTGGCATGAGTATCCTTTTCCAATGTTTTGTCCGTTGAAAGTCTGAGCCACTGTGAGACACAAGCGGCCACCGCTGACAATGAACGATAAATTTTAATCAAATACCGAGGATGGGGGACTTGCCAAAAACATCTAAAAAATCAAGATCTTAGATGGTCAAAGTAGTATCTCCCTCCATTCAGCGGAGGCGCGTAATTTAATTGCATGACCATGCCCAGTCAAGCTAAAATATGAAGGATATGTAAAAAAATGCATTTTTGTGTTTTTAAAGGTTGGCATCTGCATGAAAATCGCTTACTTCTATTGGTATAAGACAAGAAGTCGAAAGTTAATAATTCAAAATATGAATCAAAGCGTTAGTTCTGTCCATGGCCATGGCTTTCTGCCTGCTTACCCTGTTAAGCTGGTATCTAAATCTCTCCCTTCATCTCGTGCGACGAAACTGCGTGCCTCATGGTTTGCGATAGGTATTGCGTTCAGTTTAGGTTGCAATATTGCGCTCATGGGAACAACCAGCCTGACCACCGCTTCTTCTACGCTACCTGTATCAACAGAAACACCTGTAGAGACCGTGGTTGCAGCTAATATTTCGAATGATATTGCAGCCTCAACTGAACCTGCTGTGCCTGCATTTGATGAACAGGGGAAGGAAGTGCAGCTCATTACGGCAGAGCATAGTGCGCCAGCCGAAGAGCCTGTCCTTGCGAAAGAAGAAGAGCATCCGACCAAATCAGTTGATACTGAACAATATCCCCTGAAACTGAGCCTGAAGCTTGAAAATGGTGATACGCTCAGTACTTTGCTTGGAGATGCAGGGATTGCTGCTGATGAAACATATGAGGTCATCGCTGCACTCCGCAAATATTTTGACCCAAGGAAAATGGCCGCCGGGAAAGATATTGAAGTTGAGATCGATAAACATCCAAGCGATCCTTCAAAACTTGCTTTAAACACCATGAATATTCCTGTTTCCATTACTTCATCACTGCAGGTGACACGCAGGAAAGATGATTCATTCGTAGTAAAAAAGCTGGAAGCAAAAGTTGAACGTACACTGGCCCACGCAGGCGGCAAGATCACAAGCAGCCTTTATGAAACAGCGGCAGATGCAGGACTTCCGGTTGGTCTGGTAAGTAACCTGATCACGGCATATAGCTACGACGTTGACTTCCAGCGCGACATTAAAGATGGCGATGCGATCAGCGTGGTCTATGAAAAATTGCAAACCGATAAAGGTGAATCTGCAGGTACGGGTAACCTTGTGTATGCAGAACTTACACTAGGTTCTCGCAAACAGCGCATCTACAGGTTCACTGACTCGTCAGGTAGTGCTGACTATTACAACGAAAAAGGCGAAAGTGTTCGCAAAGGCCTGCTCCGCACACCGATCAATGGCGCAAAGATCACTTCGCGTTTTGGTATGCGCAGGCATCCGATCATGGGATATAGCAAAATGCATCGCGGCGTGGATTTCGGCGCGCCGACCGGTACACCGATTTATGCCGCAGGTGACGGCACTGTGGATTTCGTAGGCACAAAAGGTGGGTACGGTAATTATCTGCGCATCAAGCACAACACCAGCTATTCAACCGCCTATGCACATATCAGCCGCTTTGCGTCTGGCATACGCAGTGGGGGTAAAGTGAAACAAGGGCAGATCATCGCCTATGTTGGCTCAACCGGTGCATCCACCGGCCCGCACCTGCACTATGAGGTAATGGTGAATGGCGGACAAGTGAATCCTGCCAACGTAAAATTCAAAACCGGCAACGTGCTTGCCGGAAAAGAGCTGGCGGCATTCCGCAAGAATATGGAACAAGTAAAAGCAACAGTGACCACTCTTGCCAAGAAGGAAACCAAAGTAGCACAACTTGGCAGCTCGCTGTCTGAATCAGCCGAGTAGATCAGGCAGAAATTTTAAGCCCACCTTCCCATCCCTGCACTTTCACCTTTGAACCATCCGGTATGTTCCCCGCAAGTATCTTGCTGGCCAGGGCATTCTGCAGCTCTCGCTGGATCACACGTTTGAGTGGGCGCGCGCCATACACGGAGTCATAGCCCTGATCGGCCAGCCAATCTTTGGCCTTTTCATCAAGCGCCAGCGTGATGTGCCGCTCTTCAAGCCGTTTGGCGAGTCGTGCCAGCTGGATGTCCACGATATTGTGCATCACCTGCTTTTCAAGGCGCTTGAACAGAATGATCTCATCCAGACGGTTGATGAATTCAGGACGGAATGATTTACGCACCACCTGCATCACCTGCTCACGCATGGCATTGCTAAGCGCACCTTCCTTGGCACTTGCCAGCACATCAGAACCAAGGTTCGAGGTGAGTACAATGATAGTATTCTTGAAATCTACCGTGCGTCCCTGCCCGTCTGTGAGACGGCCATCATCCAGCACCTGAAGCAGGATATTGAACACATCGGCGTGGGCTTTTTCCACCTCATCAAAGAGTATCACCTGATAAGGCCGGCGACGCACCGCCTCGGTCAGCACTCCGCCTTCATCATACCCGACATACCCCGGAGGAGCACCGACAAGACGCGAAACCGCGTGCTTTTCCATGAATTCCGACATATCGATGCGTAGCAGCGCTGCCTCGTCATCAAAGATGAATTCTGCCAGTGCCTTGCAAAGCTCTGTTTTGCCGACACCGGTTGGCCCTAAGAAGAGGAATGAACCGATAGGCCGTGATGGGTCTTGCAAGCCTGCCCGCGCACGGCGCACCGCATCAGAAACCGCGACCAGCGCCTCTTCCTGCCCTACCACGCGCTTACGTAGATTATCTTCCATACGCAGGAGTTTTTCACGCTCACCTTCCATCATCCGTGACACCGGAATGCCGGTCCAACGCGACACAATGGCGGCAATATCCTCGTCAGTGACAGATTCCTTGAGCATGACCTCCACATCTTTGCCTTCGGTTTCCTGCAACTTCTTCTGCAGGTCAGGAATCACGCCATACATCAGTTCACCTGCCTTGCTCAGATTGCCCTCGCGCTGGGCGATACCAAGCTGCAACTGCGCCTCTTCCAACTGTTCCTTGATCTTCTGAACACTGTTGAGCTGTGATTTCTCAGCCTCCCAGCGGCTGGTCATATCAGCGCTTTGTTTCTCGAGTACGGACAGTTCTTTTTCCAGTTTGGAAAGCCTGTCCTTGGAAGCCGCATCATTTTCTTTCTTCAGTGCTTCACGTTCGATCTTGAGCTGGATCACCTTACGATCGACCTCATCGAGTTCTTCCGGCTTGGAATCCACTTCCATGCGCAGGCGTGCCGCTGCTTCATCTACCAGATCTATCGCCTTATCGGGCAGAAACCGATCGGTGATATAGCGGTGTGAAAGCGTTGCTGCCGATACGATAGCCGCATCTGTGATACGGATACCATGGTGCAATTCGTATTTTTCCTTGAGGCCACGCAGTATGGAAATGGTATCCTCCACGGTCGGCTCAGACACAAAAACCGACTGGAAACGCCGTGCCAGTGCTGCATCTTTTTCAATATATTTACGGTACTCATTGAGTGTGGTTGCCCCCACGCAATGCAGCTCACCGCGAGCCAGAGCGGGTTTTAAGAGGTTGGAAGCATCCATTGAGCCTTCAGCCGCCCCTGCCCCGACCAACGTGTGGAGCTCATCGATAAAGAGCACCACGTCATCGGCGGCCGCCACTTCAGACAGCACCGCTTTCAGGCGTTCCTCAAATTCCCCGCGGAACTTTGCACCCGCCACCAATGCCCCAAGATCGAGCGATAGCAGGCGCTTGCGCTTGAGTGCTTCCGGCACATCACCCGCGACGATACGTTGGGCAAGCCCTTCTACAATAGCCGTTTTACCCACACCTGGTTCACCGATCAGCACTGGATTATTCTTGGTACGGCGCGAAAGCACCTGCATCGCACGGCGTATCTCTTCATCACGGCCAATGACCGGATCAAGTTTGCCTTCCTTGGCCAGCCCCGTGAAATCCTTGGTGTATTTCTTCAGTGCCTCGAACTGATCTTCTGCATTGGCACTGGTCGCCAGCCTGCCCTTTCGCATATCGGAAATGGCGGCATTGACCGCTTGCGGTATAACACCGGCATTTGCCAGTATCTTGGCGGATTGCGCCCCTTGCGTCATGGAAAGTGCCTGTAGCAGGCGCTCCACCGTGATGTATTCATCCTTAGCCTTGGTGCTTACCTGCTCAGCCATATCAAAGAAGCGGGCGGTCTCCGGTGTGATGTAAAGTTGCCCTGCCCCGGTTACCTTAGGCATTTTAGCAAGCAACGCCTCTACCTCCTCGGCCACCCGTACCGGCACACCGCCACAAGCCCTGATCAGCTTGTCAGTTATCCTGTCCTTGTCATCCAGCAAGGCAGACAGCATATGCTCTGGCGTGAGCTGCTGGTGGTTCGAGCGTAAAGCCAAAGCCTGTGCAGCTTCTACTATTGCTTTCGATTTATCTGTATATTTTTCAAAGTTCATACCGTATCCTGTGTGTAAACATCTATGATAGTATATATGGGTACAGATTCGTCATTGCTCAATATCAGGCCGATAATTTTTTCTGTAGTATATTGTTTTTTATTATTTTTTTCTTACCCTTCTGAAGCCGCATCTACCAAAGATCTATCCTTCCGTGGCTATTACAAATGCACATTCTCTGGCATCAATTTTGCCAAGTTAGGTATACATGCCGAGCAGGATAGCCATAGCTACGCCGTTACAAGCGATATAACGCTGACAGGCATTGCCAAGCTTTTCACCAAGCATTCCAGCCACACCACGGTGGATGCCAGCGGCAAGAATTATGTGTATTCCAGCTCCGAATATGAAAGTAACTACAAGACCAAGAATAAGAAACGTTATGTTAAGATCACCTATAAGGGTGAGAAGTTCGGCAAGGAAACCCTCGATCCGCCGGAGAACCCAGCCAAGCGCACACCTGTACCGATTGAAGAGAAGAATGAATCATATGATCCGCTGAGTGGTTTGCTCAGTGCTCGCGCCCAATTGATCGACGCATTGGAAAACGGTAACAAAACCTTCAGCCTGAATATCTATGATGGACGAAGACTCACACAGGTGGACTTCACCATTTTGGGAGAACGTGTGATTCGTATGGATGACAGGAAAGTACCGGTAATAACCGTACAGGCGAAACGTACGCTATTGGCTGGTTTTACTAATTCAGAACTGGCAGATCACGACCCCAAGGAAGCCCCGCTGCTCATCCATTTCAGCAACGACGAAACACTCTTTCCCGTGCGGCTAGAAGCGCATTTGATGTTCGGCTCTATCGTAGCCGACCTCCACAAGACCTGCAGCACTCAAGAATCATGCCTGCTTGGTATCAAAGAGTAAATCCCCGCATTTATTGCGGGGTCTGGTGTTATTTTTCAAAATTACAAAACTTTGATATGATTTCTAGTCAGATTACCGAACCCTGCCATTCGGCGGGGCTGTTTTATGCATCTCTTTCTTCCCAGTTCTGCACAGCTGCTTCTTCCGCAGGTTTGGGATTCTCTGCACCGTAGCCGCCGGTAATAAAGGCAGGCAGCGGGTTGGTGTTCTGCATCTCTGGCATCTCAGCTACATCCTGTGCATTATCACCTTCTGGCTGTGCTTCACCTTCCGCTTGCGCCTGTGGCTGCGGACGGTTCGGACGGAAACCTTCTTCCATCATCATGCGATAGCAATGGTCAGCATGCTGGTAGAAATATTCTGCCATTACGCGGTCGCCACCGGCCAAAGCATCACGCGCCTGCGCCATGTATTTCTCGCGCAGGGCGGTGTAGTTCTTGCGTGGGCGATTGCCACCATTGCCGTGGCCACCGCCATGCGAGTGACGCCGCTTCTGGTGACCGTAATTATTATTTTGTCCGGAGGGTCTTTTTCTCATTGTCCTAGTCCTTGTGGTTAAATTGTTTGAGTAACAAGCAGCGGGGAATTCCCTGCATATCTTTGCGCATACCTTCAAGCTGAAGGCCGTTTTCATTGGCGATCTCAGCAACCGCCTGGATCTGACCAACACCAACTTCCAAAGCGGCGATGCCTTTCTGGTTCAACATTGCAGGCATTGCTGCGAGTATCTTGCGGTAGCAATCCATGCCATCCGCGCCCCCATCCAGCGCCAGCTTCGGTTCATACTGTGCCACTTCCGGTGCAAGTGAACCGATACTGGTGGTGGGTATATAGGGCGGATTGGAAACGATGATATCGAATGTTCCGGAAAGTCCTTCACACCAGTTACCATGAAGAAATGTTGCGCGTGCAGAAAGCCCAAGGCTGAGCGCATTCTCCTGCGCTACGGCCATCGCTTCGCGACTCAGATCGATACCTGTACCCTGTGCATTAGTAAATTCCTTGAGCAGGGTAAGTAACAGGCAACCCGTGCCCGTACCGAGATCAAGTATCTTCAATTCAGCATTCCTGTCTGGGATACGCTGGAGCAGCGCCTCGATGATCGTCTCGCTATCTGGGCGTGGATCAAGTGTGGCATTTGTTACTTTGAATTCCATGCTCCAGAATTCGCGTTTTCCGGTGATGTGCGCGATTGGCTCACGCGACGCACGACGCGCCACCAGCGATTCATAGAATGCGACCTGTTCTGTGGTCATATCCATATCAGGATAAGCCACCCATTGCTCATGGCTTACATTCATAACGTGCTGCAACAGCAGGCGCGCATCAAGTGATGCAGACTGAACATGTGCAGCTTGTAAGGTACGGATCGACTGACGCAAAACTTCCTGTGCAGAGGATGTATAAGCCGTAGCTACGGATAGTGCTTTCTTTGGCATTAATTCAACTCCGATAAACGTTTCGCCTGATCATCGGCGGTCAGCGCGTCAATAAATTCATCAATATCACCATTCATCACCTGATCGATATTGTAGGTCGTCAGGTTGATACGATGGTCGCTCACCCGCCCCTGCGGGAAGTTATAGGTACGGATGCGTTCAGAGCGATCACCCGAACCCACCTGCTCTTTGCGTGAGGCTGCGCGTTCGTTCGCCAGTTTCTCGCGTTCCATTTCATAAAGTCGGGCACGCAATACTTTTAAGGCCTTGGCCTTATTCTTATGCTGCGATTTTTCATCCTGCTGCGACACGATAAGTCCCGTAGGCAAATGCACGATACGCACGGCAGAGTCCGTGGTGTTCACCGACTGACCACCCGGACCGCTTGAGCGGAACACGTCGATGCGTAAGTCCTTATCTTCAATTTTAATATCCACCTCTTCCGCTTCTGGCAGCACAGCGACCGTTGCAGCAGAAGTATGAATGCGACCCTGAGTTTCAGTGGCAGGTACGCGCTGCACGCGGTGCACACCCGATTCGAATTTCATACGGGCAAATACCCCCCTACCGGTAATTTCAGCACTGGCATCTTTGTAGCCGCCGATGCCGGATTCAGAGAGTGAAAGCACTTCAAATTTCCAGCCACGGCTCTGGGCATATTTCTGATACATGCGGAAAAGATCAGCCGCGAACAAAGCTGCTTCATCACCACCTGTACCTGCGCGCACTTCCAGAATAGCGTTCTTTTCATCTGCTTCATCTTTCGGCAAAAGCGCCAACTGCACAGAACGCGTAAGCGCTGGCATATTTTTTGCCAGCTCTTCCAGCTCGTCTTCTGCCATGGTTTTCATTTCTGCGTCGCACGCTGGATCTTTAAGCATGGCTTGCAGATCTTTCAATGATTGCTGGGCTTTCATATACCCCTGAATGGTATCAACCACTGGTGACAACTCAGAATATTCTTTGGAGAATTTGGCAAAATCCGAACCAGCCACTTGCCCCGCTGAGAGCATGTCATTTAATTCCGCGTGCCTGCGCACGATAATATGGAGGGTATCTTCAAAGCTCATGCAGCACTCCTGAGCTCATTATCCAGTGCATCAAATTTTACTTCCTTCTGCTCGCCGGAATCCAGGTGCTTCACAGTCACCACGCCACGTTTCATTTCATCTTCACCGATCACCACAGCAAATCGTGCTTTCATCTTGTCAGCACGCTTCATACGCTTGCCAAGATTACCAGATACCAGCAGTTCGGCGGCCACACCACCTTCACGCAGCGACTGGGCAATCTCCCACGCCTTTGCAGCTTCGCCCTCACCCAGCGGCATTACAGCCACAGGACGTGCTTCTTCTGCGAGTTTAGCAGCGTCAAGCAGCGTGCAGATGCGCTCTACACCTGCCGCAAAACCAACGCCTGCTACTTCTGGTCCGCCCATGAGCTTCACCAGCCCATCATAACGGCCACCGGCTAGCACGGTGTTCTGTGAGCCAAGACCATCTTCAGCCACGAACTCAAACACAGTATGCTGGTAATAATCCAGCCCACGCACGAGGCGACGGTTCAATACTGTGGCAATGCCAAGCCCATCGAGTGTTCCTCGTACCATATCAAAGAATGCCTGCGCTTCGGCGCTCAGCGAATCTTGCAATGGTGGTGCGTTCTTAATGATCACCTGATCCTGCTCTGCCTTGGAATCGAGGATACGCAGCGGGTTTTTTTCCAGACGCATCTTGCTATCGTCAGAGAGCTTATCTTTATGCTGGGTAAAATATTCCACCAGCTTTGCGCGGTATTGCTGGCGGCTCTCAGCATCACCCAGCGTGTTGATCTCTACGCGGATGTTGTTGTGGATACCGAGTTCTTTGAGGAACTGGTAGCCCATCAGGATCATCTCGATATCGCCTTCAGAACCAGCCACACCCAGCAGCTCCGCACCGATCTGGTGGAACTGGCGCAGGCGGCCCTTCTGTGGGCGCTCATAGCGGAATGCCGGGCCGTAATACGCCCATTTGATCGGCAGTTCGTTCTGCAAACCGTTCGAAAGGAATGCACGCACACAGGCAGCGGTAAATTCCGGACGCAAAGTGATGGACTCACCACCCCGATCTTCAAACGTATAGGTTTCTTTGGTTACTACATCAGAGGTATCACCGAGTGTGCGATGGAACACATCAGAGAATTCGAAAATCGGCGTGGATATTTCGCCGTAGCCATACAGCGCCGATACACGCCTCCATGTGTCTGCCACATGGCGATGCAGGCGGTTTTCCTCCGGCAAGATATCATGCGTACCGCGGACAGGTTGTAATTTAGGCGACATGTTTGCGGTTCTCCTTGCCGTAGTTTTCCTTCACATAATTTTCCACGATGACCTGGAATTCCTCTGCGATGCGTTCACCGCGCAGCGTCATGGCTTTCTTGCCATCGATGAATACCGGCGCCGCCGGCTGTTCGCCCGTGCCCGGCAATGAAATGCCGATATGCGCGTGCTTGCTTTCACCTGGGCCATTCACAATGCAGCCCATCACGGCCACGTTCATGTCTTCTACGCCTGCATACTGGGTTTTCCACACCGGCATCTGCGCGCGCAGGTAATTCTGAATTTTGTCCGCCAGCTCCTGAAACACCGTGCTGGTGGTGCGGCCGCAACCCGGGCAGGCCGTCACCTGCGGAGTAAAGGAGCGCATGCCCATGCTTTGCAGTATCTCCTGCGCCACGCGTACTTCCTGCGTGCGGTCGCCATTGGGTTCGGGGGTCAGCGAGATACGGATAGTATCGCCGATGCCTTCCTGCAGCAGAATGGATAGTGCGGCGGTACTCGCCACAATGCCCTTGCTGCCCATGCCCGCCTCGGTGAGCCCCAGATGCAGCGCGTAATCGCAGCGTTTTGCCAGCTCGCGATACACCGCCACTAAGTCCTGCACACGGCTTACCTTGCAGGAGAGAATGATCTTATCCGCGCCAAGACCCATAGCCTCGGCCTGTTTTGCACTATCGACAGCGGAGCGCACCAGCGCCTCACGCATGACTTCATTTGCATCTTTAGGCGACGCCAGCTTGGCGTTCTCATCCATCACCAGTGCCAGCATCTGCTGGTCAAGACTGCCCCAGTTCGCACCGATGCGTACTGGCTTATCATACTTTATGGCTGCCTCTATCATCATGGCGAACTGCCTGTCGCGCTTATCAGCGAATCCCACATTGCCGGGATTGATACGGTATTTGGCCAGTGCCTTTGCCATATCAGGGAAATTGTTGAGCAGCGTGTGGCCGTTATAATGGAAATCGCCCACCAGCGACACATTCACCTTTTCTGCAATGAATGGCACGGCCTTCGCCGCCGCCTCGTTATTCACCGTGATGCGCACCACTTCCGAGCCGGCATCTGCCAGTGCCTGCACCTGCGCTATGGTGGAGGCAACATCCGCCGTGTCGGTATTGGTCATGGATTGCACCATCACAGGCGCATCACCACCTACACATACATGCCCTATCTTTACCTGACGAGAAACGCGGCGTCCGGTCACATTATTATCCATACTTTTTTAAACCATTTAGCCGGAAACTATATTCTCAATTCCATCACAGAGGTAATCCGGCGTTTCAGCGGGAGAAGGTCTTTATCCAGCTCAACCGCGTAACAAGGGGGGTATAATATGACTTTGAGTTTGAAGCAAGGCACATTCTGGGCCATAAGCGTTGAAATATGCCCATTTTTTATCCACTGTTGCTCAGCTGCTTCAATATCGGCCTTATCGGCAAAACGGCTGCTGGTAAGGCTTGACCAGAGCACAAGAGCCGTAATGGCAAACCCAAGGGCTGCCAGAGCCACTCGTGGGCTGGCCTTTTTCTCGCGTTTTAAGACCTCCGGCAGGAAGAATCCATGCCTCAGGCTGGCTTCAACCTTCTCGAACTGGCGCAGCAGTTCATCTTTATCAATATCCAGATAGCCGGCATAGGCCAGCAGATACCCCTTGGCATAGGCCCGACCTGGCAGCTCTTCCAGCTTTCCATCTTCGAGTGCCTGCAGATAGCGTGTACGGATATGCAGGGCGTGCGCAGCATCTTCTATGCGTATCTCCTGCGACTCACGCGAGGATTTAAGCATCTTACCGATCTCTGCGTGTGTTTCGGTCATAACTAAACAGGAATCCCATGGTCCTTGGCATACGATGCCAGATGATGCCGGATGCTGGGCTCACCACTATCCAGCATGAACTGTACATATTCACTGAGCGAAGCAAGTTCCGTTTGACGGATCATTGCCTTGACCGGCCCAATCGCCGATATGGATACGGACAGGTTACGCATACCTACACCCAGCAATGCCAGCGCATCCAGCGGCCGGCGCGCCATTTCACCGCAGAATCCAACATCCACCTGATAGATGGCCGCTTTATCCACGATCATCCGCACCACCTTGAGCATCACGGGAGAGAGCGTGTCATACGCATTTGCCATGTGGGCGGCACTACGGTCGCAAGCAAATAAGAATTGCATCAGGTCATTACTGCCGATGGATATAAAATCCAGCTTCGGCATCAATATATCCAGCTGCCAGAGGATAGATGGTATCTCGATCATGATACCAATTTTTACAGTGCGTGGCAGTTCCTGCCCGCGCTGTTTTGCCTGATCCATCTCCTGATCAAAGAGGCGCTTAGCGGCATCGAACTCCGACACCTGCGCGATGAATGGCAACATCAGCCTGAGTTCACGGCCAGCGGATGCTTCTATCAATGCCCTGAATTGCGTACGCAGGATAGTGGGCCGCTCAAGGCCGATGCGGGTAGCACGCCAGCCCATGGCCGGATTTTCTTCTTCCTCAATGTGCAGGTATGGCACGTTCTTGTCGCCGCCAATATCGAACGTACGGAATATCACCGGCCTGTCTGGAAGCTGTTTATAGATAGCTGCGTAATGATTGCGCTGCATATCGACATCAGGGAAATCACTGGCGATCATGTATGGCAGCTCGGTGCGGTAAAGCCCGATACCTTTTACACCCTCCTGATCCAGTATGGCCGTACCATCGACAAATAAACCAGCGTTGATATTGAGGGCGATATCCACACCATCTGTTGTTTGTGGCGGCAGGTGTTTGATCTGGTCATATTCGGCGGCGCGTTCGGCATACTGGCGCATGTGGGCATCCATCGCCTGCTCGGTCTCGTCATTAGGGCGCACATAGACGCAATCGTTCTCGGCATCGATGATCACCATATCGCCTGCCTGAATGATGTCAGCTGCGTTCTCTACCTTGGCAAGCGCTGGAAGATCCATCGCACGGGCGATCACCGCTGTGTGCGATGTGGTAGACCCCTCTTCCAGCACGATACCTTTGAGCTTTTTATGGTCATAATCCAGCAGCTCGGCAGGCCCGAGCGAACGAGCGACAAGAATAAAGGCATCCGGTGTATCTCCTGCCAGTTGGCCTACGGGCTTGCCCAACAATATCTGCAGCAAATGGTTCGAGAGGTCTTCCAGATCCTGCACACGCTCTTTGATGTAGGGACTTGCCATCTGGCTCATGCGAGCCTGTAATTCTTCCTGTACTTTTTTTACGGCAGCTTCTGCCGTGAGGCCTGAGCTGATGGCATCGGCAATGCGGCTGAGCCAACCTTTGTCACGCGTGAATAAAAGATAGGTTTCGATGATCTCACGCTTCTCATCATTCTCATCGAGCCCAGCCGTTTCGATATATTCACCAAACGACTTGCGCAGTGCTTTCATTGCATCATCAAATCGCTGCTTTTCATAGTTGATATCAGAGGCCACATAGTTGGTGATCACCAGCTGTGGTTCATGCAGAACAGCGACCGCCTTGGCGATACCAGAGGAAAGTTTTGTACCGCTTAACTGCAGCGTCATCAGTCCGCCGGTCGCTGTCTTGATCTCCTGCATGGAAACCAGCTGGCCAGAGATGGTGAGCTCAGAAAGCACCATGGAGATGGTTTGCAATACTTCCACCTGATCTGCGGTATATTTCTTGGCGGCCCTGCGCTGCACAACCAACACGCCAATGACCTTGCCGCCCTGCAATATCGGCACGCCGACAAAGGCCTTATAGACCTTCTCACCCGTTTCAGGACGATACTCGAAATTCGGATGTTTTGCGGCTTCTGCAAGATTGAGGGGTTCGGCTGCGGCTGCGATCGTACCGACCAGGCCGCGCCCAGCACCAAGGCGTGTCTGGTGCACAGATCCTGCCTTCAACCCTTCGCTCGCGAATAATTCAAGCACGTCGCCGGCACGCAGCAGGTAGACCGAGCACACCTGAGAGGAGAAGCCCGTTGCAATGAGTTTTACGATCTTATCCAAACGCGCTTGCGCGCTCTCATCCCGCGCCATCACATCACGGATGCGACGCAGCAAAAGAAGCGGTGTTGCCACCTTGGGTAGAGATTTTTTTGTTGATTTCATGCACTGCACAATGCCCTGCCGCCACGCGGCAAGTCAAGCACTACAGGGTTAATTTGCTGCGATGCAAAAAAGTTTATGCCGCCCGTTTCAGGAGGAAGCCTTCCGCCTGCATGATGAGCTCTTCAACGATCTCACTGCAAGGCTGGATCTTATCGACCATGCCCACACTCTGGCCAGCCATAAGTGACCCATTCTCCACATCACCATCGATCACGGCCTTGCGCAGTGCCCCCGCCCAGAAATGTTCGATCTTGAGCTGCGCTTCTTTTTTATCGAGCTTGCCAGAGCGGAACTCAGCGATCACTTCATGCTGTGTGCGGGTGAAGGCATCGGTCGCCTTGTTCATGATGGCGCGCACTGGAATAACCGGGAAATCCGGGTCTACCTGTACAGAAGGCATGGCATCACGCGCACTGGCACGGATGAAAGATTCCTTGAATTTCTGATGGGCGATACATTCGGTCGCGCACACAAACCGCGTGCCAAGCTGCACACCGGCTGCACCCATTTCCAGATAAGCGACCATGGCCTCGCCGCGGCCAATACCACCGGCCACAAATACCGGCACATCACGAATGGCAGGCAGTATCTCCTGCGCCAGTACAGACGTGCTGACAGGGCCAATATGCCCACCCGCTTCTGCACCTTCAATGACGAGCGCATCCACACCACTGCGTATCAGTTTTTTACCAATGACCAGCGCAGGCGCAAAGCCAATGACCTTACCGCCATATTCCTTGATGGTCTTGATATGGGTGGCAAGCGGAATACCGCCCGCCAGTACCACATGCGATACATTGTGCTTCTTGCACACCTCCACCAGCGCATCCATCTGCGGATGCATCACGATGAGGTTCACGCCAAATGGTTTCTGCGTGAGTTTTTTTGTTTCGGTAATTTCCTTATCAAGCAATTCCGGCGTCATGGAACTGCACGCAATTACCCCGAACATGCCAGCATTGCTCATAGCGGCAACAAGGTGACGCTCGGACACCCAGCTCATCGCGCCGCCCATGATGGCATATTCACAGCCTAAGAAATCCGTGCCGCGTTTCCAGAGACCTTCGAGTACTTTGCTCATGCTTTTTCCATATCGAATGCTGCGTGCAACGCGCGCACGGCCAGCTCTGTGTACTCTTCAGAGATCAACACACTGATCTTAATTTCAGACGTAGAGATCACGAGGATGTTGATGCCTTTTTCCGCCAGCGCACGGAACATCTCCTGCGCCACACCAGTGTGCGAACGCATACCCACACCGATGGCAGAGATTTTCGCCACGTTCTTATCGGTGGTGAGTTCCTTGTACTGCAGGACAGGACGAGCTTTTTCAAGCGCAGCCACGGTGCGTTCAAAATCTGCCCTGCCGACCGTGAAGGTCATGTCCGTTACTTTGCCGATCTCATCAACGTTCTGGACGATCATATCTACGTTGATGTTAGCCTCGGCCAGCGGGCCGAAGATGGCGGCCGCCACACCCGGTTTATCCGGCACGGCGGTGAGCGTGATGCGCGATTCATCGCGCGAGAAGGCAATGCCCGTAATGCGTTTTTGTTCCATAGATTCCTCTTCTTCAACAAGCAGCGTGCCGGGCGTATCAGAGAAGCTCGATAACACCTGCACTACTACATTATGATTCATTGCCATTTCAACCGAGCGCGTTTGCAGTACTTTTGCACCCAGCGACGCCAGCTCCAGCATTTCTTCGTAACTGATCTTTTCCAGTTTGCGTGCGCCGGTCACCACGCGCGGGTCGGTGGTATATACCCCGTCCACATCGGTATAAATATCGCAGCGGTTCGCTTTCAGCGCGGCAGCAATGGCTACGGCGGATGTATCAGAGCCCCCACGACCAAGCGTGGCAACACGGCCATCTTCAGCAATGCCCTGAAATCCCGCAATGACTGCAACCTTGCCATCATTGAGTGTCTTATGAAGTTCTGTTGCATCTATATCGGTGATGCGAGCCTTGCCATGCGCATTATCTGTTTTCAGTGGTATCTGCCACCCTGTGAATGAACGCGCCGGAATACCCATTTCCTGTAAGGTGAGCGCAAGCAGACCACAGGTCACCTGCTCACCGGTGGATACCACCTGATCGTACTCCGCCCAGCCATCACGCGTACCAAGCGGTGAGATCTCGTTTACATACGCAACAAGCTGGTTGGTGACACCCGCCATGGCAGACACCACCACGGCAACCTGATTGCCGAGATCCAGTTCTTTCTTCACTTTGGTCGCCACATTACGGATGCGTTCAATATTCGCAACCGACGTACCACCGAATTTTTGTACGATAAGTGCCATAGAATTTCCGTATAAGGGCGGCTACCTTACGAAAATTTCTTCGACATTACAAGCGCATCCGTGCATGTGCCATCACTTTGGCGATAATATTGGCGTCTGCGCCGCTGATGCGAAAAACCCAAGCCTTCATAAAGGCTTATGGCAGGCTGGTTGCCCTCTTCCACGTCCAGGAACAGATTTTCCACCCCGCGGGCCGCCACATCCTCCAATACCCTGTCCATCAGCCTGTGAGCAATGCCCTGACGCCGAAACTGCGGCAGAACGGCAATGGTGATGATATCGGACTGCTCAAAATTCAGGCGGTAAACCACCATACCGGCGGTTTGCCCGATGTCCGCTATCAGCGCATGGGTATGGGCGACCGAGAAAAAATCGTTGAAAGCATCCTTGTCCCAGTAATGTGGGAAGCATTGCGTATGGATCTCTGCCAGCAGCTCTGCCGCCTCACGACCAACACTTCGGATATGGAGATCAGGCCTTGCGGAACACACAGATCCACATCATCTGGCCAAGCGAAACATCTGCCTCCGTGCATGAGACAACACTCATGCCATGCTGGCCGGCAAGGCCTTCAAGATAGCTTTTGGAGAAGCGGAAATGCTCGGTTTTTGTATCAAAACGGAAAGCTGAATCTGGCATGCTGCTGGCAGAAAGCGCAAAGATGCCGCCTTTATTCAGGCAACGTGCCACCTGTTTCCAGAACTCATCCAGCTCTCCGATGTAATCCACCAGTCCGGCAGCGAGCACTACATCGAATGCAGCATCCGCCGCACCACTTAAGAAATCCACCGCTTCCCTATGCACCAGCGCATCATACATTTTTTTGCCAGCGTCATCTTTGGCAAGCATGGCGCGTTCCAGCATTTTAGCGGAGATGTCTACACCGGTGATATGCGCTGCAACATTACGCAGGCGCACACCACAAAGGCCCGTTCCAACACCCAGATCAAGCACCACATGATCTAGCCGCCCTTGTAAAAGCGCCGTGCGGGTAGCATCTGCCACCAGTTCATGCCCCTTATGTTTACCCAGCTCGATGGTCGCGACATAATTGCTGGCGATACCCTCGAAATGCTCTTTGACCAATGATGGCGGCAAGCGCTTTGGCAGCATATTATCGGGTGCAGCAGCACCCATGGCCACCGCCAGCATATAATTGGTATCTTCCTGTCCTGGTTTTAGTTGCTGAGCTTTTTGTAGTGCGGCCAGAGCCTGTTCCTTTTTGCCATCGCGCAGCAGGCTTCTACCCAGCCAGTACCAGCCATCCGCATGATTCTTATTCTGCCATGTGACCAATTTGAAGCGAAACACCGCATCCTGTACATTGCCCTGCTTGAAATGACCAAGGCCCTGCTCGAAGTTGTTTTTGGTAAAATCACGCTGCTTGTACCAGCCCTTATTCAGCCCGAACAGTACCTTTAATGCCCTGTCGAACTTGCTATTCGACTCCTTATCTGTGGTGGGAGCATTGGCAAACAGGATATTTTTTACATTCAGCTTCGGCATGGCATTGCACTTGTGGTTTGAATCAGTCTAAAATAGCCGTTCCTACATATTTGGAAAGCATAATTTGCAATGGCCGCTGCCGTTAATACCGTTGACAAGGATGAGATAGAGCGCTTCTCACGCATCGCCGATGAGTGGTGGGATTCGCATGGCAAATTTGCCCCCCTGCACCGTATCAACCCGCTGCGGGTAGAATATGTACGAAAGCAGATACTCGGCACGTTCCCTTCTATCGAAGGCTGCCGCTTGCTGGATATTGGCTGTGGTGGCGGTCTTGTATCCGAATCCATGGCCAATCTGGGCGCGCAGGTCACTGGCATTGATGCATCAGAAAAGAATATCACTGTTGCGAAGCTGCATGCGGAACAATCGAAGCTGGATATTGATTATCGTAACACCACCGCCGAGGCACTGGTTGCAGAGAATGCGCAGTATGATGTGGTACTGGCACTCGAGATCATCGAACACGTCGCTGACATCCCAGCCTTCGTAGAATGTGTATGCAAGCTGGCAAAGCCCGGAGGGCTGGTGATATTCTCTACCATGAACCGCACAGCAAAAGCCTATGCACTGGCCATTGTCGGTGCGGAATATGTGCTGCGCTGGTTGCCACGCGGCACGCATACATGGAGCAAGTTCGTGAAGCCTTCCGAACTCAGCCGCCATTTGCGTCATAACAACGCAGACGTAAAAGACATGACCGGCATGGTGATGAACCCGCTTACGATGAAGTGGGAACTTAAAGCAAATGATCTGTCAGTGAATTATCTGCTGACCGCAGTCAGAACTTAACGCCTGCAGCTTGTATAAAGGCTAAAATGCCGTCACCTACCACCTGCACGGCAACCGCTGCAAGCAGCACGCCTAGCAGGCGGTTCAGCACCACACGTCCGGTAACACCAAGAAAACGGTCTATTTTCTCGGCAAGGAGGAACACCACATAGCACATGCCGAGGATAACGAATAATATCCCAACCAGTGCCGCAAAATTGATATAATTGCTCCCTGCATTACTTGCCTGCACGATGGTTGCCGTTATTGCACCCGGCCCTGCCATCAAAGGAATAGCAAGCGGGAACGCCGCGATACTTTTCAAATGATCCAGAGTAATTGCTTTTTGTGCAGCTTCAGCCTTACGCTCCTGACGCTTCTCGAATACCATTTCCACTGCGATCGAAAACAAGAGCAAGCCACCAGCAATGCGAAATGCTGGAATACTGACACCAAGTGCCTGCAACAGTGGTTTTCCACCAAGAGCCGATGCTGCCAGTACGCAAAAAGCTATAATCACTGCTCTAAGCGCGACCGAGCGACGCTCCAGGGCACTCATCGCCGCTGTCACTGCCAGAAATATAGGCGCAAGCCCGGGCGGGTCGATCGCCACGAACATGGTAAGGAATGCGGTTTTGATAAATTCTAAGTCCATGGCCGCACTTTACTGCAAAACGAACCTGATGTCATCAGGTGCGACGTTCGTTGCCGTTGGGGGTAGATTGAAACCGGCGGTCATGTTGCAGGCTGGGGATTGCAGCACGCACCTGTTTGACCCTGTTCATATCAATGTCCGCCAGCACCACACCTTCTTTTGTGCCGCCATCGGCCAGCACCTTGCCCCACGGGTCAACCACCAGCGAATGGCCAAAGGTTTTCCGGTTGCCCGGATGCGTACCGCACTGGGCAGGGGCTATCACAAAGCAACCATTCTCGATAGCGCGTGCCTGTAATAACGTATGCCAGTGTGCCTCACCTGTCACCTGCGTGAAGGCAGCTGGCACGGCAAGTATCTCTGCGCCATGTTGCGCCAGGTCACGGAACAGTTGCGGGAAACGCACATCATAACAAACACTCATGCCAAGATTCCCTGCCGGCGTAGTAGCCACAACCGCCTTATTTCCCGGAATGATCTTTGCCGATTCCTTATAGTTTTGGCCATCACCTACCTCGACATCGAACAGATGTATCTTGTCGTAGACCGCCGCGATCTCGCCCTTGGCGCTGAACAAGATGGAGCGGTTATAGGTCTTTGCACCTTCTTCCACAGACGCGCCATCCGGCAATACGGCCACTGAACCGAGAAGAAGGGATACGCCATATTTCTTCGCCACCTCTGAGGCCGCTTTCACACCGGGATGATTCGCCTGCGTATAAAGTGGCCGCGGCTTGCCCGGCTCATCCATATAAAAACTGTTCTCAGGCGTGGCGATGAACCCAGCCCCCTTGCCCGCCGCCTCGGCAGCCAATGCCTCGAAACGGGCGATATTAGCGGCCATATCCGCACCGCTAGTCATCTGTAAAAGCGCAATTTTCATAGCATTATGGTTTCGTCACAGTAAGTTAACAATAATATACTACTATACACAGCCTGTCCCACGTTAGAATGCTTTTATGAAAAGTGAAAGACCAAATCCTGAACAGGCACAGCAGCTGGCACAAAAGCTATTAAGCACGCGCCTTATCGACATTCCCGGTGCAGAAAACCTGAAAGAGACTGACCTGGTAATGTTTGACATGATGGGTGTAAAGGTAGGGCTGGAGCAGCTTGCGAATTTTGCCGCGCATGGCACGGAAGCCATAGAGGATACCACTTTGCCAAAACTCGAATCCGTCACGGTAAAAGACCTGCTCTGGGCCATGCTGAAAAAAGATTTCCAGCTGCCACTCAATGATGGGCAGGATGTAAGATTTATGGCTTCCCTGCCAGAGGATCTGGTACGAAAGGTATTGCTGCAAGCATTTAGAACCCGTGCTGTTGATACAGATGTGCCTAAATCCCCGGATGATTCAAGCGTTGGATTCAATAGTTATGTGTCTTTTGTTGAGGCCCTGGAAACATTAGCCGATGGCAAGCAACCGAAGAAGCAAGGCATCGCCGCCATGCCGAAAGGCCTTGCATTACTAAAACGCTGGATGCAAAGCAGCACAGAAAGAAATGTAGATTTTCGTGCCAAAGAATCGGCCGATGTAATGGAAAACCGCCATTATGAGACGCGTGTCCTACATATCTTTGGCAAACTAATTACCTTTCCCGTGGGTTTACCGGATTATATTCCCCAGTCACTGTATGATGAAGCGGCAGAACTGATGGAACTGCGGCGTCGCACCGGTGCTACCTCACAATCATCTGATGAGGTAAAAGAACGCCAAACAGCACTAACAAATCAAATCCGTGAGCTAGTAAAAGAGAACGAACCCATGCAGGGTAAAGACTACAAGCATCAACAGGAAGTTGTAGAAATTTTGGCTACACCGATGGATATTATCCTCACCCATGTGGTCGCGCAGTTACAGCAGATCAATGCTGCCATGGGCATCAAACGCGGCGGCGGCAGCCGTGGCCGCGGTGGCGATACAAAAGAAGATTAAGCCATTATATCTCTAACGTTGGCGTGCTGCTTTTTGCTGCTTCTCCAGCTCAACAACATATGTGCCCACCACTTCAACAAGCTGCTCATCGGTGATGCTGACACCCAGTTCTTTAGCTTTGTCCTTGGCAGCATTAAGTGCTGTTAGGCGTCTTGTTTTTTCGTCATGCGAAAGCGGGTTTCCATCAGAGCCAAGAAATTCATGTCTCATAATAGCGGCAGCAGCAAGTCCACCTGCTGCAAGAGCAATTGGTAGCAATGCAGATCGCCGTGTCACTCCGTCGGCATGTTTTTTGTCAGCTGGTTTCTTACGCTCTTCACCTGTTGAAAATTCTCCGGCCATAAAATCTCCTTAAATAAAATTTACCATTGGAGACTAGCCGATTACTACACAAAGTCTTGTGAAAGTTTTATTACAGAAAATTCAAATTAATATACTGATGTATATAAATATATTATTTAAGCCGCTTCGTCTTTTGCTCTTTCCGCCTCTTCCGCCAGCAACTGTTTTGCTTTGGGTGAAAGCTGCAGGTGCAATTCGCGCAGCTGTTTCTCCTCGGCGATATTAGGTGCTTGCATCAGCAAATCTTCTGCTTTCTGGTTCATCGGGAAGCAGATCACTTCGCGAATGTTCGGCTCATCAGCAAGCAGCATCACCATGCGGTCAACACCTGGTGCAAGACCACCGTGCGGAGGCGCACCAAATTTGAACGCGCTTATCATACCGCCGAATTTTTTATCCACCACTTCAGGGCCGTAGCCTGCAATTTCAAATGCTTTGTACATAATCTCCGGTTTGTGATTACGAATAGCACCGGAAGAAAGCTCTACACCGTTACACACAATGTCATACTGATACGCAAGAATATCGAGCGGGTCTTTAGAAAGCAGTGCGTCCATACCCCCCTGAGGCATAGAGAACGGGTTGTGCGAGAAGATGATTTTCTTTTCTTCTTCATCGAATTCGAAATACGGGAAATCCACCACCCAGCAAAATTTGAATACATCTTTTTCAAGCAGCTCGAGTTCGTTGCCGAGTTTAATGCGCGCCTTGCCTGCCATTTTTGCGGCGGCTAGTTCTTTTTCATCGGCCACGAAGAATAAAGTACCCCCGGCTGGTACATTTGCTTTGTTTAGCATGTTAGTAAGTACCGGTTCAGGAATGAATTTGGCGATCGGGCCACCGGCCTTACCATCCGCCCCAACGGTGATGTAGCCAAGGCCTGCGGCACCTTCTTCTTTCGCCCAGTCATTGAGCTTGTCAAAGAAGCTGCGTGGCTTATCGGCGCAAGCAGGTGCGGGAATTGCGCGCACGGTTTTGTTTTTGAAGGCTTTGAAAGATACGGCTTCATCTGCAAAGAATTCCGTTACATCCACGATCTCGATCGGGTTGCGCAGGTCTGGTTTATCAGAACCATATTTCAGCATGGAGTCTTTGTATGTCATACGCGGGAATGGCGCAGGTGTTACCACCTTGTCACCACCAAATTCCTTGAACACGCCTTCCAGCACTGGCTCGATGGCAGCGAACACGTCATCTTGCGTCACATAACTCATCTCGATATCGAGCTGGTAGAATTCGCCCGGTGAGCGGTCTGCACGCCCATCTTCATCACGGAAGCAGGGTGCGATCTGGAAATATTTATCAAAGCCCGAAACCATCAGCAGCTGCTTGAATTGCTGCGGTGCTTGCGGCAGTGCATAGAATTTACCCGGATGTATGCGGCTTGGCACCAGATAGTCACGCGCACCTTCAGGAGAAGATGCGGTAAGAATAGGTGTCTGGAATTCATTGAAGCCGCTATCGGTCATACGGCGGCGGAGTGAGGCAATGACCTGTGAGCGCAGCATGATGTTGCGGTGCAGTTTTTCACGGCGCAGATCAAGGAAGCGGAATTTCAGGCGGGTCTCTTCTGGTTGCTCGCGGTCGGCATTGATTTGCAGCGGCAGTGCTTCAGCGGCTGATTCAAGCTGGTAGCTTTCCACCACCACTTCGATCTCGCCGGTTGCCAGTTCTTTGTTCACGGTTTCTGCCGTACGCGCCACCACCTTACCGGTGATGGTGATAACGCTCTCAAGACTCACTTTCGAAAGCGCGTCCAGATGCGCATTACCCTTGGCCGCCACCAGCTGCGTCATGCCGTAATGGTCGCGCAGGTCAACGAACAGCAGATCGCCGTGGTCACGCTTGCGATGCACCCAGCCGGAGAGCTTCACCGGGCTGCCAACATGGCTTTTATTTATCTGGTTGCAGGTGTGGGTACGGTATGCGTGCATTGTGGCCTCATGATTACGTAAGGAGGGTGGTATAAAGGATTTACCCCTTTTTGCCAAGCATTTAAGCCCGTTTTTTTGGTACAGCATGTGAGCAGCATGCCCATCCAAACTGACAATCAACCAATTGATTTAAATGACTAATTATTAATTGACGTAATGCCGGGTGACAAACCTCTGCCCCTGCCCTATATATGCCGCATGAAGCCACCCATCACTAAACAGGCGGAGCTTGTGGAATTCTGCAAGCAGGTGGAAGACGGTCACTATATCACCGTTGATACCGAGTTCATCCGCGACAAAACATACTTTCCGAAACTCTGCCTCATCCAGATCGCAGGCGAATCGGCTGCGCGCATCATTGACCCGCTGGCAGAAGGCATCGACCTGAAACCAGTCTTCGCACTGCTTACCAAAAAGAAGCTGCTCAAAGTGTTCCATGCCTGCCGGCAGGATATCGAGATATTCTTCATGCTCTCCGGCCATATCCCCGCGCCTATCTTTGATACGCAGGTAGCTGCTGCCGTGTGTGGCTATGGCGATTCTGTATCGTATGAAACACTGGTGAATAAAATTGCTTCACAAGAGATCGACAAAAGCTCGCGCTTCACCGATTGGTCAGCGCGTCCTCTCTCCGAAAAACAACTGGCCTATGCGCTTTCGGATGTCACCCACCTGCGCGCGATATATGATGACCTGAAGATCAAGATCGAGGCCAGTGGCCGTGAAAGCTGGATCGCCGAAGAACATGCCTATCTTTCCAACCCAGACCTGTATCAGCCAGCCCCGGAAAATGCATGGCAACGCCTGAAATTCGGCAATATGCGCCCGAAACATTTAGCGGTGCTGCGTGAACTGGCGAAGTGGCGCGAAGGTGAAGCAAAGAAAGCCGATGTACCGCGCGGGCGCATCATCAAGGATGATACGTTGATAGAGCTCGCCCACTCCATGCCGCGCAAGGAAGAAGACATCACCCGCCTGCGCAGCGTCGAAAAAAGCCTGTCGAAACCAAAGAAAGACGCCATCATCGCTTGCGTGGAAAAAGCCCTCGCGCTGCAGCCGTCCGACTTCCCGCAAGTTCCGAAACATAAAAAGCTGCCACCCAATATCGCAACCCCGCTTGCCATGCTGCAGCTGCTCCTCAAAGTTGCCTCTGAAAAACACGGCGTGAGCGCCAGCATCATCGCAAATAAAGAAGATCTCGAATCCATTGCACTCGGTAAAACCGAAAGTCCCGCTCTTTCCGGCTGGCGCGCCGACATTTTCGGCAATAAAGCCACCGCCCTGATGGAAGGCAAACTCAAACTCTCGCTCAATGCTAAAAGCAAAGAAGTGGTGTTTGAGGAAGTGGTAATATTGTAGTTACGCCTTCTTCTTCGCTGCACCCGGTGCGGCGGGTTTTTCTTCCAGTTTGGTAATTTCATCGCGCAGGCTTGCTGCCATTTCAAATTCAAGGTCAGCGGCGGCTTCGAGCATCTTGGTACGCAGGGCTTCGATGTACGATTCCTTGTTTTTCTTGGCATTTTCACCCACGTCATATTTTTTTGGTTGTTTGCTTACCGTGAAATGGTCATGCTCATAGACCGATTCGATAATTTCGCCCACATGCTTTTTAATGCTCTCGGGCGTGATACCATGTTTTTCATTATACGCCACCTGAATCGCCCGCCGCCTGTCGGTTTCACCCAGTGCGATCTTCATCGAGTTGGTCATGCGGTCGGCATATAAAATCACCTTGCTGTCGATGTTTCGGGCAGCGCGGCCAATGGTTTGAATCAGTGATGTCGCCGAGCGCAGGAAGCCTTCCTTGTCGGCATCTAGAATCGCCATCAGGCCACATTCAGGAATATCTAATCCCTCACGCAGCAGGTTCACGCCAATCAACACATTGAATTTCCCCAACCGGAGATCGCGGATAATTTCAATACGCTCGAGCGTTTCCACATCCGAATGCAGGTAGCGCACGGCAATGCCCGCCTCATCCATATAATCGGTGAGTTCTTCTGCCATACGCTTGGTGAGTGTGGTAACCAGCACGCGGTAGCCCTTCTTGATGGTAGCGTGGCACTCGGCAAGCAGGTCATCCACCTGTGTTTCTACGGGGCGAATCTCGCATGGCGGGTCGATAAGGCCGGTCGGGCGAATGACCTGCTCCACAAATGCGCCACCGGTGCGCTCCAGCTCCCATTTGCCCGGCGTTGCGGAAACGAACACGGTGTTCGGCCGCATGCCGTCCCATTCTTCAAATTTCAGTGGGCGGTTATCCAACGCGCTTGGCAGGCGGAAACCATATTCAACCAATGTGGTCTTGCGTGCCCTGTCGCCATTGAACATGCCGCCGATCTGCGGCACGGTAACGTGGCTTTCATCAATGAATAGCAGCGCATCCTCCGGCAGGTACTGGAACAAGGTTGGCGGCGGCTCACCGGCAGCTGTGCCCGATAAGAACCGTGAATAGTTTTCAATGCCTTTGCACATGCCAGTTTCTACCAGCATCTCAAGGTCGAACGTGGTGCGCTGCTCCAGCCTTTGCGCTTCCACCAGTTTGTTCTGCGCGTAAAGCACGGCGAGGCGTTCTTTCAGCTCTTCTTTTATCTGGCGAATAGCGCGTTCAACGGTTGGTTTTGGTGTCACATAGTGGCTGTTCGCGAAGATACTCACTGATTGCAATTTTGCTTTGCGCTCGCCGGTCAGCGGGTCGAATTCACTGATGCTTTCGATCTCATCGCCAAAGAAGGTGATACGCCACGCGGCATCTTCATAATGCGATGGGAATACATCCATCACATCGCCGCGCACGCGGAATGCGCCGCGCTTGAAGTCAATATCATTACGCAGATATTGCAGCTCTACCAGCTTCTTCACCAGCTCCTGCTGGCTCATGCCCTGCCCTACATCAAGGTTCAGCACCATCTGTGAATAGGTCTCCACCGAGCCGATACCGTAAATACAGGAAACCGACGCCACCACGATGACATCCTTGCGCGTGAGCATCGAGCGCGTGGCTGAGTGGCGCATACGGTCTATCTGTTCATTGATGGAGGAATCTTTTTCAATGAACGTATCGGTTTTGGGAACATAGGCTTCCGGCTGGTAATAATCATAATACGACACAAAATATTCCACCGCGTTATCGGGGAAAAAAGATTTCATCTCGGAATAGAGCTGGGCGGCAAGTGTTTTGTTATGTGCCATGATGAGTGCTGGCCGCTGTAATGTGTGTATCACATGCGCCATGGTGAAGGTTTTTCCAGAACCCGTAACCCCAAGCAGTACCTGTTCACGTTCGTTATTTTTCAATCCGGAAACAAGCGACTCTATCGCCTGCGGCTGGTCGCCCGCTGGCGTGAACCCGGATACAAGTTTGAAATTATCTGCCATATGTTTTGCAGATTACTTATTGCCACCTGTTTTACCCATGATACCACCTTGGTCAATTACACGCACGATCGGCGGCCCAAGAATGATGATCATGAATGCAGGCATGATACAGAAGATCAGTGGAATAGTGATAAGCACAGGGATCTTAGCAGCTTTGTTTTCTGCATTAAGCAGCCTGGTGACGCGTTGGTCTTCTGAGAGAACTCGCA
The DNA here is from genome assembly GCA_964535825.1 of uncultured Rickettsiales bacterium. Classification (GTDB taxonomy): domain Bacteria; phylum Pseudomonadota; class Alphaproteobacteria; order Rickettsiales; family SXRF01; genus CAZAQK01. The sequence goes on along the minus strand of CAZHUC010000003.1, from coordinate 185,085 downwards.
GGGTCTCAAGCAGGCTCGTACCGAATTTTTCGGTTTGTATCAGTGCAGCCACCAATGATTTGAACGGCAATATCTGCGTGCGCTCCGCAAGATTCTGCAAGGCTTGCGCACGATCGCTCATGACCGTGAGTTCGATACGGGTACGCTCAAGCTCCTGTCCTAATTCCGGATGTGCGTTGGACATTTCCGCGCATACGCGTCCCAGTGCGGCGTCAAGACCCAAACCAGATTCAATACAGACAAGAAGAAGGTCCAACCCCTCAGGAAATGACCTAAGCAACTTCTTCTGGCGTTTCTGCCGTGCATTATTAACGTAAAGCGATGCCCCAAAAAGCCCGATGATAGTGCAAAATGCACCCCCCATCATCAGGACCGCTTTCTTTGGGCCACTCAGTCCTACTGATGTAATACCCTGAATAAAAAGAAAGACCCCAAACAACAGTATCACCGGCTGCACGATACGTTTAAAGAACAGGAAATAATGCACCGCATAGGGAGAGTTCAAGCCTGCCTGCGATAAGGTGACTGCCAGCTCTTTCTGTTTTTTTACATCAACACCGGTCAGCAACAAAAGTGCCGCACATAATGACGCGAATGGAGGGGTCACTTTTTCCTCCTGCGCTTCATAGAACGCATCTGCGGCTGTTCTCTGGAGGCGTGACTTCTTGGCATCCGGCTTGAATATGTGAACCAGTGCCATGTATATGGTGAAAACCCCCACCACCATCAACGCATATATGATGTATTCGGTGTTCACCTCAGACCTCTACGTTCGACATCTTGGTCACGATGAAGCTACCAAGCAACACAATGCCAATGGCAAAAGCCAGCATGAAATTACCCATCGTTGTATCGAAAAGCGGTGCTAAATGCTTAGGTGACATTTTGTATATCGCGAGGAAAACGAATACAGGCAGCAACCCCAATACCCAAGCGGTTGCACGCCCCTCTGATGTAATGGCTTTTACTTTGAGGCGCAGATGTTTGCGCTTACGGATGATACCCGAAAGATTCGATAACACCTCTGCAAGGTTACCACCCACTTCCTGCTGCACAGAAAGTACCACCACAAAGAAACGAATGTCCGGTTCGTCGATACGCTGGCAAAGGCGTTTCAGTGAGTCAACTAACGAACTGCCATAGGCCGTCTCATCAGCCACTTGCCTGAACTCGGTACTGATAGGCGGCGACATATTCTCAGCCACCATGCGTATCGCCCCGGCCAGTGGATAACCAGAACGTACACTGCGAACGATCATATCGAGTGCATCAGGAAAATTATTCAGGAACACGGCGCTACGCTTTTTGATCGCTCTTTTTACATACACCCACGCAAGACCATACATAACAATGATGCCCGCAACCGGTGCAATGATACCTTGGGAACGCAACAACCATGTAACGGTCAGGCCGATCAATAGCAGTGTTGCAACGAATTTGCTGATATTGCCGGCCACGCCTGCTTTTAATAGTTTTGGATAAATGTATTTTGAGCCCGGCAATGTGAAGAAAACGCGAGTGAGCAGGTCTGCCTTCTCCATCTGCTCACGCATGATGCTAACGGTTTCTTCCTGCGGTGAGGATTGAGCTACGTTCTCATCCTCTAGCCGCTTGAGCATGTTCTTGGTATACTGGCTGCTATCGGAAAGGATACGACGCGGTATCAGTGCAACAATAAGCACATACACCACGACCCCGATCAGCACTGCGACCATTACTGGTTCCATATTACTCCGTCGCTTTCAATGCCTGGCGCATTTCATCGCCCCGGCCAAAATATTCTGCCTGCCCTATAAAACCAGGTATCGCGCCTGTGCAATAGAAATGCCCCGTCAATTCACCATGTTCATCCATTGGGCCTGGCTTGAATCCAAAAAGATTCTGGGTCATGATCTGCTCGCCCTCGATCCCCACGATCTCATCTATTTGTGTGACACGACGGCGGCCATCACGCTGTCTGGATACCTGCACCACCAAATGGACAGCGCTGGCGATCTGGGTACGGAGTGATGCGATCGAGAGTTTAACACTGGACATACCAACCAGATTCTCGATACGGCTCATCGCATCTTTCGGACTATTGGCGTGGATGGTCGCCATCGAGCCATCATGGCCTGTGTTCATGGCAGATAACACGTCTATCACCTCGTCACCGCGGATCTCACCGATGATGATACGATCTGGTCTCATACGCAGGGCGTTCTTCACCAGCTGGCGGGCTGTGATTTCACCTATACCTTCCATGTTGGCTGGTCTTGTTTCAAGGCGCAGCACATGTGGCTGCTGGAGCTGTAATTCTGCCGCGTCCTCAATGGTCACCACGCGTTCCTTATGATCGATATTCCCGGAAAGTGCGTTTAGCATCGTGGTCTTACCAGAGCCTGTACCGCCAGAAATAATGATATTGATGCGAATGTTACCGCAGACACTCAGGAAATCGCACATCTGCTGGCTCATGGATTTCCATTCCACATATTCCTGCAGCGCCATTTTTTGCTTGCGGAACTTACGAATGGATACAAGGCAGCCATCGAGTGCCAGCGGCGGAATGATCGCATTGAAACGCGAACCATCCGGCATACGCGCATCCACCATCGGGCTGGATTCGTCAATGCGCCTTCCCACCAGCGACACGATCTTCTGGATAACATTCAGCAAATGCTTCTCACTGCTGAATGTAATATCTGTAAGGAGCAATTTACCCTTTTTCTCAATGAATACCTGATGGTGTCCATTGATCATGATATCGGCTACATCAGGATCTGCCATCAACACTTCGATAGGACCAAAACCAAGCAGGTCATCAACCGCCTGATCCTTGAGCAGATCTACTTGCTGAGCGGTAAGTGGTATTTGTATATCATGCGAAAGCACATGGGCCGCTACATCGCGCACCCTGTCCTTCTTCGCTTGTTCGGAAAGCGTGCGTAACATACCAAAATCAATGCGATCAAGCAGTGCATCGGTAAGCTGCGTCTTTGCCTTAACATACTCTGCCGTTTCCAGTTTACCGTCAGCGAATGATACCTCTGCCTTGGTGGCAGACGCCGAAACTTCCGACAACCGCGATGTATATTCGAATAATTTCTTTTCGTTTATGGCATCAAGAGCCTTTTCTTCGGCGGATGCTTTCTGTACACGCTTTCCGCTCTGGGTAGGAACAGGCAGGTTGGTATCTGATGCTTTTTTTCCAAACATGGCTATTTCTTCAACAATAGTTTAAGGCCTTTTTTAGCGTGCGACTCCTGTGTATTGCCCGTGATGACCTCAGGACGGAACGTCTTGCACATCATGGTGCTGAATTGCCTGACCTGCTGCTGCAACAAACTGCTTTCTTCAAGCTCCATCAGCGTTTTGGCATCGTTTTCCGCCTGCGAGATAACCCGTATATCATTATTGATATGGGCAGTGATCTTATGGCGGCAAATGCGCTCGAAATCCTGCGAGGTGATCGCTTCCTTGAATTTTGCACCGCTGCGATTAATCACCACCGAAATATCCTGATCCGTTACGCCGATACTGTGCCATGCGGTCATCAGCCTTGAGGCATGGGTAAGCGAACGTAACCAGAGCTGCGCTACCATCACGGAATGATCCGAGTAAGTGAGCGTTGCAGCGGCCCAGTCTGTCCAGATGTGAGGCACGTCGATGATGACAAAGGCGAATTGCTGGCGCAATACATTCACCAGTTCGCGGATCGTTTCCGGCTTCACCATTGGCATGAGCCGCAGGTCGTTAGGAGCAGCGATGATGCTGAGCTTCCCTTTATAATCCACCAGCATCTTGCTGATGAGCATATCATCAACACCACGCTCAGGATGATCGAACAATTCCTTGATGCCGAACGTGGCATTCAGATCCAGACTTTTGCTGATAAGGCCGAACTGGTAATCCATATCCACGAGTACGGTCGGCTGTTTATAATCTTCGGCCAGACTGTATGCCAGATTGAGTGCAAATGTGGTTGCGCCATCGCCAGACGCAGCCGACATGACAGAGATCACCGTGCCGGGCTTCGTATCACCGGCAAGCGTGCTATTCTTTGCAGACGCCTGCAGCATTACCGGACGTATATCAGCAGCAGTTACAGGCTTGGGGAAATATTCCAGAACCCCGCGTGACTTCAGTTCACGGTAAAATACGATGTCGTTGATCGCACCGATAACCACCACGCGTACATCACCTTCGCAGTGCTCAGCAAGCGCATCTATATCTTTGAGCACGTCCTGCGATCTGTTGCCAATATCAACCAGCAAATATTCCGGCGGCTGTGGGCGTTTGCGCAATGCGGAGATCGCCTGTTCCAGACCTCCCGCCGCCACCTGTGCATCCGGATACCCGAGAAGCTGGACAAGTTCTACGACCTCGGCAAGATCCTCAGACTCAAAACTTACAATTAAGAACGGGCTAGACACACTCATATATAGCCAAACCGCCTTTAATTATCGTTGATTTCACTGAGAAGGCTTTCACTTTCAGTGTTAGGAACAGCGGGCGGCGTCAGGTATACACGATAGACCTGAAAGGCCTTTTCGCCATCTGCATAGTCAAGCAGACGCGGATTGGTGAACTGACGTTTATCACTCACCATCTGCACAGTATTTGCTGCCACCGAGCATCCAAGGGTCGGATGGTTCAGGTTATATGGGTTGATGCTATTATCAATAAAACGGCTCTCGCAATCCCTTGCAATGACACGTTCGTAGATCAGGGTGATACCAGAGACATCGGAAGGCTCAACCGGCACAGCATATTGCTCGAACATACGTTGCACTTCCATACAGAGGCCATCCTTAGGTGCGCAGCTCATCTGCACCCGTGTTGGTGGATCTTGCGCTACCATATTGCTCAGCTCATGCATTGCAACAGTGGATGAGAGGTTCATGGTCACCACTTCCGAAGAAACATCCAGCAGGTTCTCAGGATCGCCGCGGTCATAATAGGCCGCAGCCGGGATTTCGCTACACGCGGGCAGTGCCAACATCAGGGTAAGGATACTGATCTTTTTCATAATTAATCCACCATAAATCCGATTGGGCCTTCAACAGGCGGTGTTTGCGATATGCGCGAAGCATTGCCTGACAATGATCCCAGAGCGCCATAGAAGAACAGCTCCATCTGGCTGCTTGGGCGGAAATCATCGGTAGGCAGTTTGACATCCGAGCCTTTAAGAGGATCAACGATATAAGGGGTTACCGCAATCACCAGCTCAGTCTCATTGCGACGGAATTCCGTACTACGGAACAGAGCACCAAGTACGGGTACTTCCTTCACACCTGGCATCTGGTCGATGGTGGCACGCATGTCATCCTTGATGAGGCCGGCGATCATGAAACTTTCACCCGGAGCAAGTTCCACCGTGGTCTTCGCGCGACGGGTGGTGATGCTTGGAATAAAGAACCCGCTGATCTGGATGGTGTTCTCCGATGATATTTCAGACACTTCCGGCAATACCATCATGCGGATACGATTCTCGGAGAGTATCTGCGGAGTAAAGCGAAGCGCAACGCCGAACGGCTTATATTCGATACTAACCCCACCTGAGCTGCCACCACTGCTATCCACAGAAGGCACAGGTATCTCGCCACCAGCAAGGAATTCTGCTTCTTCGCCTGAGACCGCCACAAGGTTAGGCTCTGCAAGCAATTTGAATACGCCATCACGCTCCAGCGCCTTCAAAGCACCAGACACTGTATTGCCGGTAGGGCCATCAGGCTGCCAGCGGCCAACCATGACACCGCGCGTATCCGTTGGGGTTTGTCCGCCAGGAAGCAGGAATGTACCCGGGTTGATAACTTCGTCACCACCACCAACCAGCGACGCGATACCGCCGCCTGTGCCCAGCGCCACCAGGCTCGAACCCGACGCCTGCGAAAGAACGTTGAGGTCTATACCCAGCGTCTTCAATGCTTCGCGGCGAATCTCACCAATCTGCACACGCAGCATCACTTGCTGGCCGGATGTAACCTGCAACATATTAATGATCTGTGGCGCAGGTGGCTGTACATCACCATATGGAACGGCAATATTAGGCATCTGACTATTAGCACGGATAAAATCTTCTGTGATGGCAACTGCCTGCTGTACCACATTCGCGCCGCTCACCTGACCGGTGAGCGCGATGCTGGTATTGACCATCTCTACACCTATCGCTTCGTTCGGCAGGAATGTCTTGAGGGCACGGCGTATCGCGGGCAGGTCATGTCCGACAACCACATCAAAGTCGCCAATCACATTGCCATTATCCCCGACCGCGCGCACACTGGTCGTGCCCCATGCCTTACCAATGACGGTGATCTTCTTGGGGCTATGCGCATAAATATCTGCAATATCAGGATTGGCAACCTGCACCTCTATTGCATCAGAGGGCAGTGTAACCAGTGTTGACCTGTTGATCGGAACGAACACATTCTTTGTATTGATGTGTGTCTGCGCGGAAGCAGGCGTCGCAACCAACATCATCAGCAGCAATAAAAATCTCTTACACATTTCCTTACGCATACCCTAAAATACCTTCTGTTACTGCTACTGCAATTCGCCTGTTGGTGATGTCATCGTAGAATTCATACCACGCACGTTACTCTGAGGCTGTGACGATACCTTACCTTCCGTATCAACACCCCGAACCACCCTTACACTGCTGACACCCGTCTGGCTGAAGCCAACACGCGTCAGGTTCTCAAGTGTTGTGGGAGGCTGTGTGCTGACCGTGTCCATATCTTTGATCGAACGCAGGGACAGGGAAAGCGTACCAAGTTTTTCTGCAAGACGGAGCTGCTGCACCACATCTTCCGGCACTGCGATGGTAAGACTGTTCGGCGCTGTATTTGATTTGGTATCATCACCGCTGACCTTCGGACGCAGATTCACACCCAGAACCCTGACATTCGCAACCAGCACTTCTGCGAACGCAGGCTTAGTGCTCATTTTCCTTTCGGAGTCAGTTTTTTTTCTGTTGTATTCATCGGCAGGTACGTTGTGGGTAATGAGGATGTCCACCTTATCGCCCGGGAATATATAGCCAGCAACACCAGCAACTGAATCCGTACCAATGGTGATAGCACGAATACCCGCAGGCAGAGTGGCAGCAAGGAAACTAGGGTCATTAGGATTGCTAAGACGTGTGCGCAATATAGGCTCTTGTGGCATAAATGTGGTTCTTGCTACCCGGCCAACGATATTGCCTTCCGCACTGCCCGCAACCACAAAGCTCTCCAGCACCAGATGCGAAGGCCATGGTTGCCTGGCAAGCATTTCTTCTTTGATGACTGTTCCAACGTCGATTTGGTCGCGTGCTACAAGCACGTCTACGGTCGCCACAGCGGCCGGCTTCTGAGCAGCGTCGCTTACGACTGGTTTGGGATTGTCTTTACCACCTCCCGTTACCCTCAACGCCGCGACACCGGCCACAACAGCAATAACAGCAGCTACGAGAAGGAGAACGAAACGCATAAGCCCCACTTATTATTTTTATCTTTAAGCGACGTACTAATGGAGCTTATATCCCATGCAAAAAAACCCTGCAAACGATTTGTTAACCACATCTCTTTTTTTTTGGAAGTAGTGTTAATTTGAATGCGGTAATCAGACAGCTTTTTTCTGTGCCCTGCTTGCCTTCTTACGTTCGTTGGCATCCAGTTCGATCTTACGCAAACGTAATGACTTTGGTGTCACTTCCACCAGTTCGTCGTCCTGAATGTAAGAGATCATCTGTTCAAGTGTCATCTTGAGTGGCGGCACAAGACGGATCGCCTCATCCTTGCTGGTGGTGCGGATGTTGGTGAGCTGTTTGTTCTTGAGTACGTTAATCTCGAGGTCATTGTCACGGCTATGTTCGCCCACGATCATGCCTTCATACACCTTGTCAGCTGGATTGATGAACATGATACCGCGATCCTGTAAATTCCAGATCGCATAAGCAACCGCTTCACCTTTTTCCATGGAGATAAGTGCGCCGTTACGACGGCCTGCAATATCGCCCTTATATACACCATAAGAATGGAACAGGCGGTTCATAACACCCGTACCACGCGTATCGGTCAGGAACTCGCCCTGATAACCAATGAGGCCACGTGAAGGCACATGGAACACGATACGAGTTTTGCCACCGCCAGATGGACGCATTTCCACCATCTCACCTTTGCGCTGGCTCACTTTATCCACCACCACACCGGAATGTTCTTCATCCACGTCGATCACCACCTCTTCAACAGGCTCGGTCTTTTCACCGGTGATAGGATCTTCTTTAAAGAGTACGCGTGGTCGCGATACCGAAAGCTCAAACCCTTCGCGGCGCATGGTCTCGATGAGTACGCCAAGCTGCAACTCACCACGGCCTGCCACTTCGAACGCATCTTTTGAATCTGCTTCGGTCACACGGATGGCCACGTTACCTTCGGCTTCTTTCATAAGACGTTCACGGATCATACGGCTGGTCACTTTGCTACCTTCCTGACCTGCCAGAGGCGAGTCATTCACGCTGATGGTGATCGCCATGGTTGGCGGATCGATCGGCGTTGAAGGCACGGGGCTTGCGAGCTCCAGCCCACCGATCGTGTCAGAAACCGATGCTTTCACGATACCGGCTATGGCCACGATGCTACCTGCTTCTGCTTCTTCCACAGGTACGCGCTTGATACCGTCGAACGCCAGCAATTTGGTCAGACGTCCCTGCTCTACCACCTCACCTTTGAGGTTGAGCACCTTAATTGGCATACCCACTTTAGCACGGCCACTATACACACGGCCTGTCAGGATACGGCCAAGGAACGAATCATATTCCAGAATGGAAGCAAGCATTGAGAATGAGGCTTCAGGATCGACATCTGGTGCAGGCACATGGCGCGTGATCAGATCAAAGAGAGGATCAAGATTTTCGCGTGGACCAGTTAAGCTGTCAGAGGCCCAGCCGTCACGGCCAGAGGCGTAGAGCGTTGGGAAATCGAGCTGTTCTTCACTGGCGTCCAGTGCGGCGAACAGGTCAAAAATTTCATTATGTACGGCGTCAGGACGTGCATCGCCACGGTCGATCTTGTTGACCAGCACGATAGGACGAAGACCAAGGCGCAGCGCCTTGCCAAGCACGAATTTTGTCTGTGGCAGCGGGCCTTCGGCAGAGTCCACCAGAAGCACCACACCGTCAACCATGGTCAGTACGCGCTCCACCTCACCGCCGAAATCGGCGTGGCCCGGAGTATCAACGATATTGATGCGCATGTTGCCGCGTGTCACCGAGGTGCATTTGGCAAGAATGGTAATGCCGCGCTCACGCTCGAGATCGCCAGAATCCATGATACATTCTTCCACCTGTTGGTTGGCGCGGAATGTGCCACTTTGCTTGAGCATCTGGTCTATGAGTGTGGTCTTGCCATGATCCACATGGGCTATAATGGCGATATTACGGATTTCCATACCTTTTTTTACCTTATATATTCTGTGCAGCGGATGCAGGCATGTATCCTAATACCCCCATTGTTGCAACTGCTAAAAAACATATCCCCGCCTTTTTGGCGGGGATATGGCAAATTTTATCATAATAGGCCTTAAATAAGGCCAAACAGGCTAGGAAACGATCTTCAGATTTACAGCTGAAGTCTTGCCTTTGTTCTCAGCGAGCTCATAAGAGATACGCTGACCTTCATCGAGCATGGTCATGCCTGCTGCTTCCAGTGCAGAAACGTGTACAAATACATCGCTTGCACCATCATCCGGTTTAATGAAACCGAAACGTTTTGCCGGGTTATACCATTTTACTGTACCAGTGGCCATAACATTGCTCCTCGAATTATTTAGCCTAGTGTTAGTTCGCGGCATAGCAACAAGCCACGCCGGGGGTGTGTTTTTAGCTTAAATCTTCAATTCTGGCAATAAAAAAAGCCCTGATAACCCCTTCAGGTCAGCCTAATAGCTGAATTGCTCCTTGATTATGCGCTCCTGAAGGTTGTGCTCCGGATCGAACAATAGAGTGACGCCCGATTTGCGCTGTTCGCTTACCACAACTTCGGTGACATCCTCGATCTCGGTAAAATCCGCCACCACATTCACAGGACGTTTGTTGGCTTCCAGTATGCTCAGGCTGATACTGGCATCATGCGAAAGCAGCGCACCGCGCCAGCGCCGGGGCCGGAAAGGGACAAGCGGCGTCAGTGCCATAAGGTTCGACCCCAGCGGGATGATCGGTCCGCCCGCCGAAAAGTTATAAGCCGTTGAACCCGCCGGGGTTGCCACCAGAAGGCCGTCGGCCGTGAGTTCCTTCAGGCGCACCACATGGTCGACCGTTACCCGTACCTTGGCCGCCTGCCTGCCCTGCCTGAACAAGGATACTTCGTTGAATGCCAGCGCCTGCGAGATCTTGCCGGTCTTGCGACGTGCATACATATGCAGCGGATACAGGGTCGCCTTGCGGGCATGGCTGATACGATCGCAGAGATTATCCAGAACGTATTGATTCATGAGAAAACCCACCGTGCCACAATTCACACCATAGAACGGCAAACGCATTTTCATATATTTATGGAGCGTCTGGAGCATGAAACCATCACCGCCAAGCACCACGATGACCTGCGCATCCATGCGGCGTTTGGTCATTTCCACGACCTCATAATGCTGCTCTATGTATTTGAGTGCTGACTGGGCTTTTGGAGAGTCATCTGCTACGACGGCGATTTTAGTAACTGCCATGAAAACTACCGGGTAATGGTTAATTGCTTAAGCGATGATAGGTGGAGTGAAAGTAAGTGTAAAGCGGACATTAGGGGAAAATTATTAACAGCGACTTACTGCGACACACGGCGAACAAGTGCTATGATATAGGACAGATTGGCCATCTGGGAATCTTCTGCCTGTTGCAGAATACGCTCCACGATGCGGTTGGCATATTGCGCCCCGCCCGGCTGCTCACCCTCACCATGCAGCTGGTGAACGATCCTAAGCAGCATGTTGACAGCAGGGAACATGGCATCCGGCAGACCGGACTTGTTGTAAATAGCACGGAAGCCCAACTCACCACGGTCATTAATCAGCGCGCTGGCATTTTCTACCGGCAGCTTGGCAAGCACCGCAAGGCTTGCTTCAAAGAATTCAAAGTTACCCTGGCAGAGTGCACTCAGAATAATGGATGGCGTCAGGCGATTGAACGCACGCAGCTGCGTGATGAGCTTCATTACATCTTCTGACGAACGCGCGTGACGGATAACCTGAAGCGTTTCCTTCTCGCGAGCCTTTTCTACTTCCTGATCGATATGCTCTGCCGAGACATTATATTTCTGTTTGAGGGTTTCTGCGAGTTTAGACGACACCACATTGATGAGCTTGTTCACAGCGGCAACCGGCAGATTTTCACGCTTGGTCAACGACTCCATGATCTCTTCATTCGAACCATGCGCCTCAATGATCTTACTCATTCCGGTTTCTGAAATAACCGCACCTTCATTGTTGGCAAGCGTGGCTGCTACCTTGTTATTACCTTTGCCAAGCAATGTATCAGATACCATTACAGATACGTTCTTGCGTTTGCTGATGGCTAGATGCTTGGAAAGATCTCCCGTGGAGTGCACAAGATCCACCAGATCATCATCGGTAAGCACTTCAGAATGCTGAAGCACTGGAAGTGCCACCTCTTCCACATCCTTTGCCAGTTTCTTGATGATGTCATGGGGAATGGACGGGCTGGCCTTCACATGTTCTGCCAGCGACATGCGCACGCGCACTTCTGTATCACGCAGCAATAAACGGAATATTTGTTCCGCTATCAGATTTTCCTGCTGGCTGAGCACCGTCTTCGAATATGCGCCAGCGATACGATCGGTCATGTCGATACGCGTATCTGAGGTCGTATCCCGAAGGAGGCGATTCACATCTTCTTCGCTCAGGGTAAGTATGCCTGACTTCATATTAGTGGACCGTGGCGACTGCTGCACTGACATTCCCCCCGCCTATTTTGCCACCGATGATGGAAAGCAGGTATTCCATATTCTCTACAGAGCGGTGATGCCCTTCCATATAGATACGGTCGATGATGCATTTACGGAAGTCGGCACGTTTCGTACGGCCGAACTCGGTTTCCTCAAGGCTGATGCGCAATAGCACGCGAATAGCCTCATAGAAGCCTTCCGGCATATTGGATGTACGATAAATGGCTTTGAACCCAAGCGAGCCTGAATCCATCAGCAAGATACGCGCATTAACGCGCGGCACACCGGCCAGTCGTGCGATACCTGCCTCGAAAATACTTAGCGCACCAACACACAGTGAGCGGATGAGCAGAGAATGTGTCAGTCGGTTGCCCATATATAACTGGTCAACCAGATCCTCCACATCTTCATCATTGGTCGGGCTGATCGCACCATCGGTCGGCAATATACCGAGCATTTCCCACTCGCGTGCATCGTTTGAAGCCTTATTTGCGACCGGCAGGCCGATCTTGTAGGAGCGCGCCATCTGGCGTTTCAGATCATCACTCACTACATAATATATCTTCTCAGCAACCGTTAACGACAACCCGCCACGATGCACAAGCGTTTCAAGCAATGTCTTGCTTGAAGATACCTGACTCCACGCCGCCAGCATGTCTTTCTCTGCGATGTTCGCACCACGGTTCTCGAACAGAGAGGTCAGCACCGTTTCATTATGCGTATCGATCAGACACGACGACAGCCCGCTTGAGATCGTATCGCGGCGAGCGATGGCACAAAGCTTTATCACCTCTCCGGTACTGCGGACGATCGCCATCAGATCATCTTCGGTAAGCACGATAGAGTGCTCGAGTATCGGCAGCGCCACTTCTGCCTCATCCTGAGCCAGCTGCATAATGATATCATGCGGCACATTCGCGCACATACACAGCTGTTCAGACAGTGTTTTGCGAACTTTTCTTTCAACGTCTTTTACGAGAATACGGAAAATATCGGCGGCGATCTCGGCTTCCGCCTTTGTGAAATTACCGGAACGGTAATCGGCGGCGATCTTAGCCGTTATCATGCTACGCACACGACCAGAAGGCTCAGTGGTGAGTTTCTTAACGTCCATTCCCGTTACATTCATCATGGGAAGTGCCCTGTGTGCTAATTTTCTTTTAACTTTGCAAAAATATAACTACTTCAACACACTAATGCAATATCAAAGGACAACTTCCTCGTTGATTTAATTATTAATTCTACTAAATACATGTAAAAGAATGGTTAAAGTTAACTAAAATTTATCATTATTTTTAACTTTTATGGGTATGTTTCTGCTATTGCAGTTTATTACCGGGCCATTATAGTGCTGGGCCATGAGCAAAATCTATAAAGACGCCTCTTCTGCCCTCCAGGGCTTGTTAAAAGACGGCATGACCATTATGTCCGGGGGCTTTGGCCTCTGCGGCATCCCGGAAAACTGCATCAAGGCCATCGAACAGGCCGGTGTAAAGAACCTCACCATCATCAGCAATAACTGCGGTGTCGACGATTTCGGGCTGGGCATATTGCTTCAGGATAAACGCATTAAGAAGATGATCTCATCCTATGTGGGTGAGAATAAAACCTTCGAGAAGCAATATCTCTCCGGCGAGCTGGAACTGGAATTCAACCCGCAGGGCACGCTGGCCGAGCGCATCCGCGCCGGTGGCTGTGGCATCCCTGCCTTTTTTACCAAAACAGGCTACGGCACTATTGTGGCCGAAGGTAAGGAAACCCGTGAATTCGGCGGCGAACATTATGTGATGGAAACCGCACTCAAGGCCGATCTCGCCATCGTGAAAGCCTGGAAGGGCGACACGGAAGGCAACCTCGTATTCCGCAAGACCGCTCGCAATTTCAACCCGATGATGGCCATGGCCGGCAAGGTCACCGTGGCCGAAGTGGAAGAACTGGTGCAGCCCGGCGAGATCGACGCCGATGCCATCCACACGCCGAGCATCTTCGTGCAACGCATCTTCAAAGGCACGAATTACGAAAAACGCATTGAATTCGCCACCACGAGGGACGCTGCATAATGACATGGACAAAAGATGACATGTGCCGCCGTGCGGCGAAAGAACTTAAAGACGGATTCTATGTGAATCTCGGCATCGGCATGCCCACACTCGTGGCAAACCACATCCCTGCTGGCATGAACGTAACGCTGCAGAGTGAGAACGGCATGCTCGGCATGGGCCCTTTCCCGCTCAAATCCGAGATCGACCCCGACCTCATCAACGCCGGCAAACAGACCATCACCCAGCTTCCCAAGAGCGCGTTTTTTGATTCTGCCACGTCATTCGGCATGATCCGCGGTGGTCATATCGATCTTTCCATTCTCGGCGCGTTGCAGGTTTCCGAAGAAGGCGACCTCGCCAACTGGATGGTGCCCGGCAAGATGGTAAAAGGCATGGGCGGCGCGATGGATCTGGTGGCCGGTGTAAAAAAAGTAGTGGTGCTCATGGAGCACAACGCAAAAGATGGCTCAGCTAAATTAGTGAAGGAATGTACCCTGCCCTTAACCGGCAAAAAAGTAGTGCATATGGTAATCACCGAGCTTGGCGTTTTCACGATCGGGAAGAACGGCCTTACCCTCATTGAACTGGCAAATGGCGTTACCCTTGAAGAGATTCAATCAAGGACCGAGGCGAAGTTTTCTGTGAACTTTCAGGACCGGCTGTCTGCCTAGTCAAAATCCATCCAGACCCATGTAAATCCAAAGGTTTTGCCTAGTATCAGCATCCCAATGATCTGGAACAGGATACGGTGGTAAAAGTAATATGGCAGGGTGTTGCGGCTTAGCACCGTGATGCCTGTTTTCCACATGCTTTCATGCCAGTTTTCCCATATCACCTTGTTCGGGCATTTGACAAGCCATGCAATGATGCCGCCGAGTGTAACCACGACATAAGTGATTTGCGGTACGGTATAAAGACCGGTAAAATACTGCCAGAATGTAAATAACCCAAAACAACTGAATGCCACCAGATGTAAGTGATGTTGCTGGTGCTCCCGCACCATCCGGCCGAATACCGCACATAATATTGCAATAGAGCCATACTCAATAAAAGGCATGGTCAGGAAAGAAAATACTACACAGAGGATCACGATCTCATGCGCGCGCGCCGGCAACCAGTTATGCTTCACAAAATAATTCAGCGCCAATCTGGCAATGATGATGGATACAAGAATATTGAACGGAAAGATCGGGAATCCCAAAAAGGGCTGCGCGGCAACGGTGATGCCTGCATACACCATCAACTGCTTGCTTATTTCTGTGGAACGCGAATACCCCACAAGAAATAAAAACACCACGGCCGCAATACGGCCAATGGCTCTGAGCCAGTAATTCTCAGGCATCATATATACACCTAT
Source organism: uncultured Rickettsiales bacterium (assembly GCA_964535825.1). Lineage (GTDB taxonomy): Bacteria > Pseudomonadota > Alphaproteobacteria > Rickettsiales > SXRF01 > CAZAQK01. The sequence goes on along the minus strand of CAZHUC010000003.1, from coordinate 169,774 downwards.
ATGATCTATGGTCATGGAGATGATGGCCAGCAGCTTTACCACATCCAACGCCGTATAGGCCTCTCCCTGTTTTTCTGCCTTCTGGTAAAAACCCGAGAAAAAGTTCATGCAGCTATTTCGAACACACCGTCAACTTCTACGGCAACACCGAATGGTAACTCATTCACACCCACTGCTGCGCGCGCGTGTTTACCTGCATCGCCGAATACCGTAACCATCAGGTCGGATACGCCGTTCGCTACTTTCGGTTGCTCGATGAACCCTTCAGCAGAACGTACAAAAATACCAAGTTTTACGCACTTTTTCACACGACCCAGATCGCCACCACAAGCAGTTTTCAAATGCGAAAGTAAATTGAGGCCGCACAATTTTGCCGTGGCCTGCGCCTGCTCTACGGTAAAGTCTTTTCCGACCTTACCCACATCCTGAATTTTGCCGTCTTTTATCGGCACCTGACCTGAAATAAACACAAGATTTCCGGTAACAACAAAAGGTATGTAATTGGCGGCAGGCGCTGATGATGGCGGCAATGAAATGCCTAGTTCTGCGAGCTTTTTTTCAATAGAATTTGTCATATTTATCCTCGTTGATTACTAACCTGCTCTAGCCGCATAAAGGAGAATTTGCAACCCCCGGTACTGCTTTAACCAAAATTTAATACACCCGTTAGATAATAGCTCGGTTATCATGCTGTTTATAAATAATTTTTGCAGGTATTCATATAATGCAAAAAAAATTTAGAAATAGTGTTAAATTGTCAAAAAATTGTCACATTCGTATGTTATATTATTATCATGCGTCAAAAGGACCAATGACAAGATTATGAGGATCATTATGAAAAATACCGCCACCACAGCCACTGTAGAGCAGGAAAAGCTTGTGCAATACAGGATGTTTGCATTGCTTGCCCTTGCGGCTGCCATTTACATGGTGCTGGCCTCAGCCCTGTTTGCAGGGGGCAACTCGGTTACCCCGATGGGTACCGTATTATGTAATATCGTGACCATGTTCTCAGGTAACCTTGGCCGTGGCCTTTCCACACTGGCAGTGCTTGTGGTCGGCGTAGGGGCTACGCTTGGCAAGGTATCATGGGGTCTTGCCATCACCGTGGCAGTGGGTATCGCTGTCATCATGAACGCCACGACCGTGGCAGGTGCAGTGGGTAACTTCAGCGGTTGCTAATTAAGCACGCATACTGTCAATAAACTGTCATAATTTCCTGATATACTGATAACGGCTATGCTGGTTTGCCGTGGCTGGTTTATATTTTCTTAAGAACGGTTTGCTAGCGTACAGTCAGGAATGTTTATTCAGGCGGTCAGGTTACCATGTTTTCATTACGGAACACAGATACAGAACAAAGTGAAAAGCCAAGACAGGATACCTCCGCTGGCGAGTATCACGACCAATCCGACTTCATCCCTTTTCTTATCCACTACTCGCCAGATACACTTCTTACCAAGAACGGTGAATTGCTCAAGATCATCAAGATAACCGGTAACAAATATGGCCTCAATTACGAAAGTGGCCATGGTGCGAATACACTGCGAGATATCGTCCGCCGAGCCATCGGCAACTCCGTGAACAGCGACAAATATGCATTCTGGATGCACACGCTGAGACGTCGTGATCCTGTGCACCACGAAAGCAAATACGAAGATTATTTCGCAAATTATGTGAATGAGAAATGGCGCGAGAAGAACAACTGGCAGCAACAATATCACAACGAGATATATATTACCGTTGCCTATAGTGGTCAGCCTGCTGAATTATTCGACCAGCAGAACCTGAAGCATGTGGTGCTTCCGGATACGAACCGGGCCTTCCGTAATGCTTACCTGAGTGAGTCACTGAACAAGCTAACCGACACCGTTGATAAGATACTCAACGTCATCCGCCAGCATTACAATGCGGAATGTCTTGGCGTACGGGAACGCCTCGCCGATGAAACACTGAATATGCCGGGAAAAACCATTTTCTATTCTGAGCCAATGGAATTTCTGAGCATGGTTTATAACCTCCGGCCAGACCACTTTCCCGTAACCTATAGCACTATTGATAAGGCACTGTGCAGCACTGACCTGATATTCGGGTATAATGCACTTGAGACCAAAACCGCCAAAGGTGATCGCAGGTTTGCAGGCATCCTCACGCTCAAGCATTATCAGGAAGTTCCTCTGTCTACGGTCGATACCATCCTCCAGTATCCGAGTGAATTCATCATCAGCCAGTCATTCCATTACATTCCAGCCGCCATCGCTACAAAACCCTACAGGGCTCAGAAAATGATCTTCGAGATGAGCGAAGATCCTTATTCTTACCGACAGAGCGGGCTGGAATCAAAGATGCACCCTAACCGTAGAAAGCCGATCGACTACGGCAGGCAGCAAACCACCATCATGGTGCTGGTAGATGATTTCAGCCAGCTGGAAGCCGAGATGTCCCGCATCCAGCAAAAATTCGCTGAAGTCGGTATCATTGTTATCCGCGAAGATATCAAGCTGGAGGAAGCCTTCTGGTCGCAGCTGCCATGCAACTTCGAATTCATACGCAGGCAGGATACGATCGTCTCACCCGAGATGGCAGGGTTCTGCCGCTTGAATCTGTTTCCTAATGGCAGCAGCAAGAATAACCATTGGGGAGATGCGCTGGCATTGATCCCAACCACTGTGAACTCTCCTTACTTCTTCAACTTACACTTCCAGGATAACGGACATACGCTGCTGTTCGATTACAATTCTTTCCAGGACAGCATAGGCACGGTACTACTTAATTTCCTGGTTACCACATCATTGAAATACAAACCCAAGATCTTTGTATTCGATGCACAACAGTCTTCGCGGCTATTCTTTGAGAAAGCCAATGGCCGTTATCACCTGCTCCCGTTCGGGGCATATAAACATGAAGGGTACGGACTTAACCCGTTCCTGCTCGAAAACTCCCCGCGCAACCAATCATTCCTGCTGGCATGGTGTGGTGCACTTATTGAGCCACTGGGTACAATAAACGATTCACAAAGGGAGCTGCTGCGGCAAGCGATCGCTGAGCTTTTCGAATCCGGCGAGCATCAACGCCATATGACCGGTTTTATAACCATCCTGGAGAGGATGGATGTCGAGCTGGCACAGCTGTTCTCACATTTCCACGGGCGTGGGCAATTCGCAGGACTTTTTGATGCGCATGTTGAGTCGCTCGATCTCAGCAACCCCATGCAGGCATTCGATATAAGCGATCATATTATTGCCAGCCAGCTTACTGTACCGGTGTTCTCTTACCTCACGCATCGCATCATCAGCCAGCTGGATGGTGTGCCTACTATCATTGTATTGCACGATGCATTGCGACTACTCGAGAACAGTTTCTTTGCGCCGCGCCTTGAAAGCCTGCTAGAGATGCTCAAGCAGAACAACGTGTTGGTGGTAAGCACATTGCATCATGCACAGGAATTGCAGGATAGCGATGTGTTGCAAACACTAAGGCGGTCATGTGCTACCCGCTTGTACCTGCCGGATGATGTAACACAGCCCTACAGCTCGGAGCATTCCGGCCTGAATGACTACGATGCCGATATGTTACGGCGCATGCACCGCCAGAAGGGTGAGCTCCTGCTTAAACAGGAGCACGACTCGATCGGCCTGCGCGTAAGCTTTGAACATATGGATGATATACGCGCCATTCTGGCAGGCGATATCAAGAACCTCATTGCGGCAGGCGGACAGTTCGCCACCCTGCCGGAGTTTTACTGATATGCGGCGTAATAAGATATTTATCATTGCCCTCCTAGCATTTCTGGCCATGAGCGCATTACCGGAAACGGCATGGGCGCTTACATGTTCAGGTGGTAGCGCCAGCGGCAACATCTTTGATGAAGATGCACCATGTAGCAATGGTGGTGGCCTTGATCATATCTTCAGCCGTATCTTTTGTGATTTCGTCAGGATCGTAAACGATGTGTTAGGCAAGGTCTTCTGCTCCATCCAGGATGAAATGAATGTGATCCTCCGTGCGCTGCTCACCCTATATGTTGCTGTATTTGGCGCTCAGATACTCATGGGATCCATACAGATGAGTGTGAAGGAGATCATGGTGCGACTGCTCAAGATCGCCGGTGTCTGGACATTCGCGACCCAAACATATTGGGCTATTCAGTGGGCATTCGTATTCTTCGTACAGGCGGGTATCTTCGGCGCTGTGTGGTTCTGGAAAGGCGTAGAGGCAGACGGACAGGATGCATTTGGCATCGGGGTCGGCGCAGATGGCAGCCTGATGCCTGTATTCGAATTCTTTGACAAGGTCGTTTATGACGCGGTAACCGGACCATTCACCATGGCACATTCTGAGGTTATCGGGTTCTTCTTCGTGATGTGGTATCTTATTCCCACTGTATTCATGCTGGCATCTTATTGGTTGTGGATCAATTTCACCATCCTGATACGCGCCCTCCTCACCTTCCTTATCGCCGTTGCTTCTCTGGCGTTCCTCCTTGCCTTAAGCCCGATATTCCTGAGCTTCATGCTGTTCGCCTCAACCTACCAGTTCTTTGAGAACTGGCTGAAATACATGATGTCCTATGCCATACAGGTGATCGTTGTTTTCTCTGTCATCGCGCTTTGGCTTGCTGCACTCAACCTGTTCATCGGCTTCTTCAACGAGTTGGCTGAAGTGATATTCCCGTATGATTCGTTCTGGGTTAAGAGTGCCCCTGAAAGCGACCCAGTGAACACATGGGGCATATGCCCGATCGATTATGGTGATGACCCCGTACTAGGCAAAACGGCCTCTTGTGAAGATCCGGGATTTGACCCATCAGACCCCGATGACGCCGAGAAGATGATCCCGGCTGCCAGTATCGCCATGGAAGGGGAATTCGTGTTCTATGTGGTATATCGCCTGCTGGTACTTATTATTGTGTGCTACGCATTCGATACGCTTATGCGACAAGCGCCATACATGGCAAAAAGCCTTGCCGGACCGGAATATGTACCTATTCTTGGGCAGGGCTATACCTTCTCAAAATACGGCATTATTGAGAAAACACCGGGCTGGGCGAAGAAAGGGCTGGGTTCTGGAAACTCGCTCTTCAAGGATCTTGATAACCGGATCGGCCTGAGCCGAACCGCCCGCGATACCGTAAAGAATCTGTCCTCAAAATATACGGAATCCATGGGCAGCATGTTAAGCAGGCGATGAATGCAGTAGTAATTTTTTAACCCTTTATTTAGTAATAGGTTCTAGACTGTGCAGCTATGAATATTATTATCAACAACTTAACACGGTAAATGATGCTAAAGAAACAAGCCAACACCGTGGAAACCCCAAATTGGTATCGTGACCGGTATCAGTATGTACTCGTACAACGCAAATTACTTGCGGCAGTGACCATTGCTGCGCTGTTCGCAACGCTTGCGACCGTTATCACCATCGCTTACCTCACGCCGCTCAAAACGGTTGAACCGTTCGTGATCCAGGTTGACCAGCGCAGCGGTATCACACAGACCGTAGACCCTCTTACTGTGAGTGAGCTGACCGGCAATGAGGCCGTGAATAATTTCTTCATCGTGCAATATATCCGTTCACGCGAGACCTACAGCATGACGGATTTGGCGCGTAATTATAACACCGTACGCGTGATGTCCGAGCGTAACAAAGTATATCCCGCTTTCATCACGCAGGCAGATCCAAATAACCCGAACAGTAATGCAGCACGTCTTGGTACATCTGGTCTGCGTACTGTGAAATTCAAATCATTCACCTACCTGAGCCCTAACCTTGTTCAGGTCCGTGCAATGATCGAAGAAAAAGCAGAAGGCGCTCCCTTCCGCCAATACCACAAAATTATTCTGGTCGCTTTCGAGTATGTTAAATTAAATCTTACTAATGAAGAGCGGTATATCAATCCTCTGGGCTTCAGGGTCACTGATTACCGTGTAGATGAAGAGATTGGGTCACGATGAAAAATATCACCTCTGCATTCATTCTGTGTTTGAGCACGCTGACAAGTACAACTGTTTTGGCAGCTGACTACAGCGACATGTTCCCCGCGGATAGCCGTATACGCATCCTGCCATATGACGAGTCTGATATTTACACCATCACGACCAAATACGGTTTCCAGACGCATATTGTGTTCGCATCCGATGAGCAGATAGAGACCATCTCCATGGGCGACCGCAGCCTCTGGCAGATCATCCCTTCCTCGAACCGCTTGTTCATCAGGCCCATGGTCGATGATGTGACAACCAACATGACCGTCATTACCAATAAGCGTTCCTATAATTTTGATGTGAAATCGGTAGGTGAAGACAGCAAGAATACGAGCATCATTTATGTTGCGAAGTTCGTTTATCCTGACCAGATGCAGGAAGCCGCTGCATCGCCGTATGATGAACAGATCGAATCGGTCGATAATGTATTCCCGGATGCCGTAAGCAATGCCCCTGAGCATATGCCTTATGTGCCATCTGTGCCAGAACGCCAAGCTTCTGAAACAATGTCAGCACCAGTGGTTGCACCTACTGTGGCACAACTTCCGGCCACCACCCAGCCGATGCAGATGAACAAATCCTATACGTTCGCCGGCCCGGATGAACTTGCCCCGACACAAGTGCATGATGATGGCAGATCCACCTATTTCAAATACCGCGATATGAACCAGCCTTTGCCGAACGCTTACGTTGTGGCATCGGATGGCCGCGAAAAACCAGCCGGCTACTATGTAAAAGATGGCTTTATGGTCATCGATGAAGTTGCCGGTGAATGGGTATTAAAAAGCAGTGCCGGCACTGTGATGGTGTATAACGAGATACTAAACCCTGTAAAAGAATGATGTATTATGGATAAACAGGACGACACCCAACCTCCTCAGCAGCCACAGAATACAGAGCCAAACGTAGAGCAGGATATTCTTGGCATCAATCCGTCGGATTATGCCTCGCAGGAACAGGAGATCGAACAGGAGCTCTCGATGAGCCGCGGTGGTTCATCGGTAGGTTCTGGTCCTGGAAAAGTGATCGTACTGGGATTCATTTTGCTGACCGCCGCGACCATTTTCCTCTACAACCTATTCTCTGAAAAGCCGCAGCCGGTCAATCCCAATGAGATCCTGACCGCCTCCATTTCAGGCGATATGGTGGAAAGCCCTGTGGCAGCACCGCCGCCACAACCTGTTGCAGCGGTAAGTAACTCGGTGTTACCTCCACCACCACCACCGCCTCCTCCGCCACCACCGCCTCCGCCGCCGCCACCTCCGCCGCCGCCGGTTGCGACGAGAGCACCAAAAACAACTGCAGAACTGCCGCCACCTCCAGGCGTTCCGCCACCACCTCCGCCTCGCCCATCAGCACCGCCTCCGCCGCCGCCTGATGTTCAGAACATCGCGCCGATTGCCAGTGGCGGGGGCGACAAAGATGCCCAACGCCGCCTGCGGTCGAACATGCTGGTTATGAATAGTACCGGAGTTGCTGACGCTAGCGCTGAGCAGGCCGGTGCGAACAACGCCCTTGATCTGAATGACCCTAACCAGGCATTTACGAACAACGTACTCAGGGCAACGCAGGCCGAGAAGGCTTCCGCTACACGACTGAGCAACCTTTCCATGACGATCGCTCAGGGTAAGATCGTGAATGCCATTCTTGAAACAGCAGTAAACACCGATCTGCCTGGTACATTGCGCGCCATTGTCAGCCGCGACGTATATGCAGAAGCAGGCCGTACGGTCATGATCCCGAAAGGGTCACGTCTGATCGGCACTTACAACACCGCTGTTGCGCGTGGCCAGAAACGTATACTTATCATCTGGACACGCCTCATCAGGCCAGACGGTCTTGATGTTGCCATAGGTTCACCAGCCATTGATGCGCTGGGACGTGCCGGTGTACGCGGGAATGTCGACAATAAATATGCCGAGATATTCAGTGCCGCGATCCTCACCAGTCTGATCACCATCGGTGTCGCTGCCGGTGCAGAAGCTGTTACCGATACTGGCTCTACCACAAGCAATACCGATGGTAGCACGACCCGTTCCGGTGGCGCAGGACTTGCTGCAGGTGCGGAAGCTGTGAACAATATCGGCGATATTTCCAAACAGGTAATCGGTTCTGCTCTTGACCAGCGTCCTACGCTGACACTTGATCAGGGTACAAGGGTCAATGTATTTGTGAACAGGGATCTTTCGTTCCCTAACATTGCCACCGATACGATGCACATACAATAACAGGTAACCCTCGCTTCACGGAACAGGTATGAGCCGCCCGACATTTACAGCACTGGATACATATCTTGATCCGCTCAAGCGCTTCTTCGATCAGCCGACGGTAAGCGAAATCTCCATCAACCAACCCGGAGAGATCTGGGTGGAAATTGCCGGCGATATGACGCGCCACGAGATCCCCGAATTCGATCTGGCGCACTTGAAAGCACTCGGCAAACTGGTGGCACAATCCACCGAGCAGAAGATCAGTGAGGAAATGCCCCTGCTATCTGCCACATTGCCGGATGGCTATCGTATTCAGGTGGTATTCCCGCCGGCCTGCGAGGCATCTACGGTGGCTATTTCCATTCGCAAACAGACCATCATGAATCTCGACCTCGACCAATATGAGGCGATCGGCGCATTCCAGAACACGGTGGTACGCAAGGAAGCAAACCCTATCGATAAACACCTGCGTGACCTTCTGAATGCCGGTGCAGTGAAAGATTTTATCAAGGAAGCCATTCTGGCCAAAAAGAACATCATCATCTCGGGTGGTACATCCACCGGTAAAACCACCTTCTTCAATGCAGCCCTTAAAGTTGTGCCTCCCACAGAACGCATCATCACCTGCGAAGACGCGCGCGAGATCATGATCCCGCATATCCCTAACCGTGTACATCTTATTGCATCCAAAGGTAGCCAAGGCCGCGCGCAGGTTACCATGCAGGATCTGATCGAAGCCTGCCTGCGCCTGCGCCCGGACAGGCTGATGCTTGGTGAGTTACGCGGCAAGGAAGCCTTCTCTTTCATGCGCGCGGTCAATACCGGTCACCCCGGCTCTATCTCGACGCTGCACGCTGATACGCCGGAACTGGCACTGGAACAGCTCATCCTCATGATCATGCAGGCGGGTCTTGGCATCACGCGTGACCAGATCAAAAGTTATGTGGAAAATGTTATCAACGTCATCATCCAGCTAAAACGCGGCGCACGTGGCATGCGCTACGTATCCGAGGTCTATTTCAAAGAAGGCAATTAATTTTGCGTACCCCAGTTAATAGAGTCGCGGGTTTTACCATCATTGAGCTCGCCATAGTCATGGTCATTATCGGCTTGCTCGTAGGCGGTGTTTTACTGGGCAAAGACATGATAGACGCCGCGCATATACAAAAACAAATTTCACAGATCGATGAAATAAAACTTGCGCATCAGACATTTAAAATAAAGTATAACGCCCTCGCGGGCGATCTGTGTGCTAATGCACAGGCTGTTGGGCTAGCATGTGGGAATGCCTCTGGCCGACGAGACAATGGTGCGATCGAAGATTTTCAGGGTAATACAACTTACATTTTTGGCGTTGCTTATGAGCCAATGTACTTTTTTGGGCATCTTGCAGACGCTGGTTTAATAGATAAACCACCTATCCCTTATACATGCGGCAGTACTGCAACATTCTGGGATCCCACATTTACCATGTTCGCTCCTTACCTGCATCCAAGCGGTGGCATGCTGGCATTCACCCACACTGGCACCACCTGGTTATATGTAGGAATGGCAACATACCCTACTGCTCCTTGTAATTTCGGTATACAGGCTGGACTGCCTTACTCGGCCAACGGTGTCATGACGCCACAGCAAGCCTTTGCCATAGATAAGAAACTGGATGATGGCATTCCTGCCACCGGCAATATACGCGCAACAATACGCAGCAATTCAAACAATAACTTCATAGATGGCACTATTGATAATTTGGTGGGAGTATGCGTAGTAGATGCCACATCACTGGCTTATAATGTTACCAACGGTAGCAAAGATTGCCGCCTGATGATAAAACTGTAAAATAACATTATTAGTTTAGGTATTTGCTTGAAAATACGTGCTGGCTTTACACTCATTGAACTTTCGATTGTACTTGTTATCATTGGACTTTTGATCGCAGGTGTCTTAGTGGGCAAGGATTTGATCGAATCCGCCACGATCCGTGAACAGATATCACAGATCGACGAGATCAAGGCCGCACATACCACCTTCACATTGAAATATAATGCAGTGGCCGGAGACATGTGGGCCAAAACAGGCGATTTCGGGCTGGAAGGCGGCAATGGCGCAGGCAACCGCGATAACAGCGTCATTGATGACATGCTTGGCAACGTGGACTTTGCCTGGGTTCCTACTTACGAACCTGTATATTTCTTTGGCCACCTGGTTGATGCCGGGCTATACAAAAAATCCATGGTCTGCGAGGAATTTGGGCAAGGCATAACGTATGGTTTTCATGCCACAGCCATCAACCCAACCGCTGGCATGGTTGTATTTTCAATGGGTACGCAGCCATGGCTGTTCCTCGGCATCAATGAGGCTGCCACGGGAGGCGTCTGTAACATGTTCAATATTAACGGCATCTCCACCGGAGGTGTAATGACTCCCGCACAGGCTTTCGCTATTGATACGAAACTCGATGATGGCATCCCTGCCAGCGGCGTGATACGCGCCACCATTATGGGGCCTTGGTCACTTGACGGCACCATCGATAACAATGTCGCAGATTGCGTGGTGGATGCCACGTCACTGGCTTATAACACCACTAACACGAACATTGCCTGCCGCCTGATAGTAAAACTCTGACACAAAAAACTAGGCGATTGTGCGGGGCGATGTTATAGTGCACCTCGTTTATCCATATAATTCATCGTCATGGCTGAAAACCTCAAACAATCCAACCTGCGCCGCCAGCTAGGCAATAAGATCTTCCTGATCGCTATTTTCTTTGCGGTCATGATCATCCCGACCTATCTGGGCATTGGCGCGGCATTTATTTTGAATTATGGCGAAGAATACATCAATGCACTGTTCAACCCGCATTATCTGGTTACACAGTTCGTTGCACTCTTTGAATACTGGATGCAATACCACCAGCAGCTGCCGCAGGATTTCAGCCTGAAACTTGTTGGCCCGCCGGCCGGAGGTGTGCTTACCAGCCTTATTCTGTTTTATCTGCTGCGTGCGCCACTGGCTGATTTCCGTCCACTCAAATACAAGGAAAGTGTGCATGGTGACGCCCACTGGGCAACCGAAGCGGAGATCCGCAAAGCAAAATTGCGCGCCAGAAAAGGTATTCTGCTCGGCCGCACAGGCGCTAACAACTACCTGATCGCTGATGATTTCCAGCATGTGCTGCTCTTCGCACCAACCGGCTCTGGTAAAGGTGTGGGCTTCGTAATACCCAACCTGCTCTTCTGGCAGGAATCAGTGGTGTGTCATGACATTAAAATGGAGAACCACGAGCTCTGCAGCGGTTATCGTAAAAAGATCGGCCATGAAGTGTATCTGTGGAATCCCGCTGACCCGGATGGTATCTCGCACTGCTATAATCCGCTGGACTGGATCTCGCCAAAGCCCGGCCAGATGGTGGATGACGTGCAGAAGATCTGTAACCTCATCCTGCCTGAACAGGAATTCTGGCAGAATGAGGCACGCTCGCTCATGCTGGGTGTAATATTATATTTATGCGCCGTGCCGGAAAAAGTGCGCAGCTTCGGCGAAGTGGTGCGCACCATGCGCTCGGATGACGTGGTATATAACCTCGCGGTAGTACTCGACACTATCGGTAAACGCATCCACCCGGTGGCATACATGAATATCGCGGCCTTCCTGCAAAAAGCCGACAAGGAACGTTCGGGCGTTATCTCTACCCTCAACTCCGGCCTTGAATTATGGGCCAACCCGCTGATCGACGCCACCACCGCGCGTTCAGACTTTGACCTGCAGCAACTCAAGAAAAAGAAAATGAGTGTGTTCTGCGGCGTAACCCCAGACAACTTGAAACGCTTGGAGCCGCTGCTTAAAGTATTTTACCAGCAGGCGACTGACTTCCTGACCCGCAACATGCCGCGCAAAGATGAGCCGCACGGCGTGCTGCTGATGATGGACGAGTTCCCGTCACTCGGTGAGATGCCGCAATTCCAGGTAGGTATCGCCTATTTCCGCGGATACCGCGTGAAGCTCTTCCTCATCGTACAAGACACACAACAACTAAAAGGTATCTATGAGGAAGCCGGCATGAACAGCTTCCTCTCCAACAGCTATTACCGCATCACTTTCGCGGCCAACAACGTGGAGACCGCCAACCTCATCTCGCAGCTCATCGGCAATAAAACGGCACAACAACACTCGCACAATAAGCCGAAATTCTTCGATGTGAACCCGGGCTCGCGTACCATCAACACCTCGGAAGTGCAGCGTGCCCTGCTCCTGCCGCAGGAGGTTATCACCCTGCCGCGTGATGAACAGATCATCCTGATCGAATCGCATCCACCGATTCGCACCAAGAAAATCTTCTACTTCAAGGATAAGTTCTTCATGCGCCGCCTGCTGAAACGTGTGCCGATACCTCAGCAAGAACCATATGATCCGCGCAAGAAAAAAGAAGCGGAAAAGCCACCGGAACAACCGGCCAAGGCGTCCTAGTTAGAGATTCCTGCCCTCTGATTTGGCGGTATATCGTGCAAGCAGCCTTTCGGCTTCAGGATTTGTTTGCCTTGTTGCTTGTGAAGCAAGCTTGTCTGGCTTGTGATCCTGCTGATACTCCATGAAATCAACAAGCATCAGATCTATCGCTTTGCTGTTTTTACTAAACAGTTCGTCACGGGTGCGTATTCTGGGGCTATCCTGAATAAACCCCAGCATCACCACGTCATCATTATGAAAACCGAACACCACATGCTTGCCATCCCTGTCAGCAGATAGCGACATACTTTTTAGCGATGTGTCCGGAATACCGGTGATATGAGCGTGCGTAGTATCGGATTTTGCCTTTTCAAGAGTCATGCTCTCATAGAGCTTGAGCAACTCCTTTGCTTTCCCGCGCTCTTTAGCGCTGACGTCTTTTTGTGTCTTAAACCTTTCGGTTTCCACCAGTTTCATAATCCCCCGCCTGGTTGTTATTTCACTATAAGTTTAGCGCATTTTGGTGGGTTTCTCAAAGGACGGAATATGAAGATTTCATGACAAAAAACAATATAATATATTGTATTATATTGATATTATGACGCTATCTTGCCCGCAACCGGACTGCTAGGCTCGGCATATTGTTTCTTGGCCATGCGGCCGGCAAGATAGGCCATGCGACCGGCCTCCACCGCTGCCTTCATGGCACGCGCCATTAACACAGGATTCTGTGCTGCAGCAATCGCCGTGTTCATCAGCACCGCATCACATCCAAGCTCCATCGCAACCGCTGCTTCTGATGCCGTGCCCACGCCAGCATCCACCAGCACGGGTACGTTGGCCTGCTCAACGATGAAACGGATATTGAGCGGATTTTGGATGCCAAGACCAGAACCGATCGGCGCGGCGAGAGGCATGATGGCAACACAGCCCAACTCTTCCAGTTTTTTGGCAGCGATAGGGTCATCATTCGTGTAAGCCATCACTTTGAAACCATCCTTGATGAGCTGTTTTGCTGCTTCAAGTGTTTGTTCCATATCTGGGTATAAGGTTTTGTTATCTCCTAATACTTCAAGCTTCACCAAATCCCATCCGCCGAGCTCACGCGCTAAGCGCAGCGTGCGCACCGCATCTTTTGCAGTGAAGCATCCGGCCGTGTTGGGAAGGTAGGTGTATTTGCTTGGGGGCAATATATCCTGAATACTGCCCTCGCCTTTTTTTGTAAGATCGATACGCCGCACGGCAACGGTGATGATCTCTGCACCACTTGCCTCAATGGCCGCTTTGGTTTCAGCGAGGTCTTTATATTTACCCGTGCCTACCAGAAGGCGTGAGTTATATTTTTTTCCTGCGATCTCCAATGTATCAAGCATTATCCGCCTCCAATGAACCGTACGATCTCTATTTCATCGCCATCTGCCACCATTACTTCGCTATGCTGGCTGCGCGGCACGATCTCGTGATTGCGCTCGACCGCGACCTGCCCCTTTTCCACCTGAAGATGAGCAAGTAGCTCCGACATATTCAATGCCGAAGGAAGCTCATGTGGTTTACCATTTATTTTGATGTGCATGGTTTTATGCTCTATAGTCCGCTGAAAATAAGGGAATTCATTATGCAACCTCGTATCCTCATCGTCAATGGCCCTAATCTCAATAAGCTGGGTGAGCGTGAACCGGATATCTATGGCCACGAAACACTGGCAGATATTGACGCCATGTGCAGCAAGGCCGCCCAAGCACTGGGCTTGACAACGGATTCATGGCAATCGAACGTAGAAGGCGAGATCGTCACCAAAATACAGGAGGCTGGAAAAACCCATCAGGGCCTTATCATCAATGGGGGGGCTTATACCCATACCTCCATCGCCATCATGGATGCCCTGCTCTCACTGAAAATACCCGTTATCGAGGTGCATCTGTCTAACCCGCTGCGCCGTGAAGAGTTCCGCCATGTCTCCTATATCGGCAAAGCTGCCAAAGGCAGCATCTGCGGCTTTGGTGCTACCAGCTATCTGCTGGCACTGGACGCGATGGCAAAACTGGTGAAAAAATGACCCTGAAGATCGGCCATCGCGGCGCATCTGCGCACTATCCCGAAAACACGCTGCTTGCCTTCACCAAAGCTATCAAAATGGGGGCAAATGCTGTCGAGTGCGACGTGTATCTGTGCGCCTCCGGCGAAGTGGTGGTTTTCCATGATCGCACCCTCAAACGCACCACCGGCAAAAGTGGTTATGTGGCGCGCACCAAACTCAAAGAGCTCAGGAAACTGGATGCAGGTAGTGGCGAGAAAATCCCAACACTTGATGAATTGCTCGATGCCCTCACCCCAAGATCGACCGTGTTCATAGAGATCAAAGCAACGGCGGCAGCAAAACCAACCGCGGATATCATAACGCGGTTCGCAAAAGCAAAGAACATCCCTTATGAATGTATGCCGGTGATATCATTCAAGCCGCAGCACCTTAAAATGGTCAAAGCCGTAAACCCAAAGATACTCACGGGCCTTACACCACCAGAGCGTGCTTCCGCGCTAAGTGCTGCATTCATTAAACGTGCCGTGGCAGCTGGCATGTGGTCGGTCAACCCTGGCATCAAGGTGCTTAATAAGACGTTTGTCAAAGCGGCACAGAGCGCGGGTCTTAAGGTATTTACATGGACCGCCAACAGCGCTGCAGACATTAAAAAAGCATACGCCATGAATGTTGATGGCGTGATGAGCGATTTTCCGGAAAAATTATAGGCTAGGCTGCGCGGGCTGAGACTGCTCGTTCGTCACACGCTCGAGGTGAGACGCGCACGACTTGCAGGGTTCTTTTTTCTTTGGTTCAATTTTATCCGCAAATTTCTTTTCCGGAACTTCTTGCTTGGCAGCCGCTGCTTCACTCTTACGCGCCGTCTCATCCAGTGCGACTGCGCATAACTCCGGATCTTTCACTTGTGGTTTTTTGCGTGCAAGAAATTTACTGGCCACTTCCATCACCACAGAGGAGATAGCCGTGTATGCGGTTTCAAGTCCGAATATTTCTGAGTAACGCTTGTAACGCTCGGAATCCCTGATCTTTGGCAGTTTTGAATCAGGCTTGCTGCCGGTCATGGCGTGGAGTTTATCGATACCAACACGGCCATATTTCTCTGACCATTCTTTAAGCGCTTTGGTACGGCTACCCGCAAACAATGTTTCCTTCATCAGGAACATGTTATTACCCGTCGCAATGGCGCGACCTAGCAACATGCTGGTCCAGGTTTGTTTTGCCTCGCAGGCGATTGCCTTGTTTACTTCATCATCGCGAGCTTTGGTGGCTTCCTCATCCATGCCTTTGCCGGATAATTTATCCCAGAGATGGTTGAGATTTTTTACGATCTTCTGCTTGTTGTCTTCGAGCAGTTTCATTGGCACGACCAGCGCCGTACCACCACCGAGCAATGCAAACACTTCCATCTGGTCTTCGGCACGCGTCAGCGCAGACGTATTCACACCCTTGATGACCTTGTCCTTAAAGCCAACTTTTTTCTGCCACCATTTGGATACATTCTCGAAATTCTGCTTCCCGCCGAAGTGTCGCCACTCTACCGCGATCACCATGGAAAGTGCTTCATTGACAAAAAAGTTGATGCCCGTGTACACGCCACGGTCAAAAAGAACCTCGCCCGCAGTTTCCTTGCGGTTTGAATTTACACCACTTTTTTTGTGTCCGATGGACATACAAATCCTTTTAAGGGACAGTCATTGCCCCTATACTTCTTTTATACCATGAAACCGGTGCGATAATTGTTAAGGTTTTGTGAATCAATGAATAATCCATTGTTTTTTAGTGTTAATTATGCAGGAAATTACTGTTGAATTGCTCCTAAGTGCCTATGCGAACGGCTATTTTCCGATGGCAGATAGCAAAGAAGGTACTGAACTGCGGTGGTTTTATCCTAAAAAACGCGGTATTTTGCCACTGGATGCGTTCCATACCCCAAAAAGCCTTAATAAATTCATAAAAAACAATATGTTAAAATATAGCGTCGACCGGGCCTTCCCTGAGGTCATCGCTGCCTGCTCCGAACGCGATGAGGACACCTGGATCAATAACGAGATCATAGAACTCTACTGTGAATTGAACCGGCTTGGCTTTGCCCATAGCGTTGAATGCTGGCAACCAAATTCAGAAGAATTTGCCAGCCCTGAGCACGCCCCATGTGAGGGTCAGCAGACCCGCAGCGGGGGCAATGATAAACTTATTGGCGGCTTATATGGTGTATCACTCGGTGGTGCATTTTTCGGTGAGAGTATGTTCTCTCGCGCACCGAACGCCAGCAAATGCGCGCTCGTACATTTGGTTCAGTTGCTTAAAGAAGCTGGCTACACCTTACTTGATACGCAGTATGTGAATGATCACCTGAAACAGTTCGGTGTTATTGAGATTCCGCGCGCGAGCTATCTGGAAAAACTGGAAGCGGCACTGCACGTTAAACCAACGAATTGCTGGCTCTAAGCGTGACCGACATCAGAAGAGAAATGCCCAAGATCAATGCCTAATGATTCAACAGCATCGCTCCATTTTTTCTCATCACCTGTGGCAAATACCAGCGCGGGATCGGCAGCGGTGATGATCCAACTACCCTTTTCTATTTCGTCTTCCAGCTGCCCGGCTGACCACCCGGCATAGCCAAGTACAAGCATACCTTTTGTTGGGCCTCTGCCTTCAGCCAGTGCCTGAAGCACCGCAATATTGGCAGACACGCTGATACCATTCTTTTCAATGATATTGCCTTCAGCAGCATAATCACTGCTGTGCACCACGAACCCGCGATTAGCATCCACCGGCCCACCAAAATGGATGGGCAGCACATGCATGCCGCCGGTATCAATATCAAGCTGGTCTAGAATATCGTCGAGCTTCACGTTCTGAACGGGATAATTGATGATGACACCCATCGCGCCATTCGCATCATGCGAACACATATAAATAACAGCGCGCTGGAAAAAAGGATCTTGCAGGGCAGGTGCTGCTATCAGCAAATGTCCCTCGAGTGAATGCGTAACGTCACAATTGATCTTACGACTATCCATAGATGCATTGTACCATAGTTCGTTATTATAAAATAGTGCTATCCGCGGGAAAATATCTCACGCGCAGCTACGATAGCGCCACTATCCAGCGTGAATGTTTTTCCTTGTTCCAGCGCTTCGATACGCATCAAGGCGAGACCAGTATTTCCTGCATGCGAAAGCATCTGGCCGATGTCTTTCCCGTCAACAGAAAGAGTTGCGCCGGCATCAGGAAATGCCGCATCCGCGGATTCAACGATGCATAATATCTTACGCAGCTGTGCGCGATATTTTGTGCGCGCGGTCACCTCCTGCCCGACATAACAACCTTTGGAAAAATCCACAGCGTTCAACATATCCATGTTGAATTCCAGCATCAGGGATTTATCCGGCGTCATGTCACGACTACCATCCGGCACACCATGCATGATACGATGTTTGTCATATGCATTTTCATCGACATAGATGTATCCCTGCGCAGCACACCACTCCATATGTTTGGCAACATCGCCAACAAGTCTGAACCCCAACTCAGGCATCCGCGGATCGATCACTATATTATCCGAGCCATGAAGACCCAGCGCCAGACTTCCCCATACCGCCACTACCCCTTCACTCTCCGGTAATGATTCAATGGTCACTTTCGAGCGCAATTTATAAAGTGCAAGCCTCTGTTTCAGGTCTGCCAGACGGTGCTTTTCGCCATCAAGAATGACCCTGCCTTCCTGCTGGACAAGGAAGAAGTCATGCAGGAATTTACCCTGAGAGCTAAGCAGCGCCGCATAGAGCGGTTTTTGTGGAGCTAACTTGTGTATATCGGCCGTGATAAGCCCTTGCAGGAAGGGGAGCATATCGTCTCCGGTCAGGGAAAGCAGGCCGCGGGTGGGTAAATGGGTATAATACATGGCTGAAATATAGGGATTTGCATTCTTTTTTCAAGAAGGCTTGCTATCTGGCACGAGCTGTGGCATTTTCCCGCGACTATTCGGCAAAAGCCGATCTCGCAAGAGATCCTGTGTGCTGCTGTAGCTCAGTGGTAGAGCACGTCATTGGTAATGACGGGGTCGGAGGTCCGATTCCTCTCAGCAGCACCATTCACCTGTGCCCAGGTGGCGGAATTGGTAGACGCACTGCTTTCAGGTAGCAGCGCTGCAAGGCATGGAAGTTCGAGTCTTCTCCTGGGCACCATTTGTTACAGATAATCAGTATATTAGATGAACTTATTGGGTTTTTAACCACAATCTGGTACAATTCATTAAAATTTGTAAAGGATTCTGATGAATACAAGGACCACAAGATGGCAGCAGCGCACTTTGGAGCGCAGAAAAGATCTGCTCGTCGTTGTTGATTCCTCAAGCATTATCACATTAGCATCTCGCATCGCGGATTCAGACCTGCGCAAAGGAAGTCCTGAGCAACCCACCATGCTACGATTCCTGGAACAGCTGGGCAAGCAGGGCGCTGAAGTGATCATACCGGAAAGTGTCGTGTTCGAATGCACAGGATGGCGACCTTCCACAGGAACAGAGTTCCCCTACCCGCACACAGACAGCCTGCAATATGATGCCATGCGCAACTTCCTTGAGCAGGTACATAAAGGCAAAGTAAAGAATGTACGGATTGAGCCAACCAAATTTGCAAGTGAACAACTGGACAAGCTTGAGCCACTAAAAGATAAGCCAAACGAATATTATAAAAAGAAACTGAAACACGCCTATCGCCTGAGCAGGCGCGATATTGCAGACTGGTTTCAGAATAGCAATGATAACGGCAATATATTCGTACTGACCGAACATGCCAATCTGGGTGTCAGACTGATCAACACGCGAAATAAAACAGGTACCGCGATAGGCCTTATCGACTCACTCAAAATGTGCTCAGATATCCAGCATGTCGCACCGATCGCATGGCTGGATAATGCTGTACACACCGATGCCATACGCGGTTATATCAATGCTACACATGAAGAAGATAACAAACGCCGCATAGAAGACGGCAGGGCGCAACGCAAAGGACTGAATCCCATTCTGGGGCATGAACAAAAAGGCTCTATGTACGTACCTGAAGGTGAGGCAGATTTCATGAAAGTCCTGCATGATGTAAAAAATAAACAACAAGCATTAGGTTAATTGAAGTAAGCCTAGTTGCACCTTTACGCCCGCATGGTATGCTGAGGGCATGAGTAAGCCTAAAAGCCCCTCCACCTCCAAAGACCCCAAACAGGCCAAACAGGAACGGTTGGAGAAAGCCTTGCGTGCCAATCTGCTGCGTCGCAAGCAGATAGCAGGACGGAAAGGCACGACCAACAATGCTTGATCCAAAAAAAGAAAAGAAAAAAGCGCAAGCCAAAAAGAACCTGAAGGACCAGCAGATCTTTGAGGCCATGCGCCTGCGCGACCTTGATGCCGAGCGTGTCGAAGAGCTGGAAAAAGCCCAGCGGCAACGCCCCGCTGGCAAAGAGAGTAAAAAGGACGAACTGCTCTGGAGCGAAAAGGTGAACACCTTACGTAACCGTTTGACCGGCCAGAAGCGCGATTCAAAGGAACGTTGGAATCGTTTCGCCGGCACTGAAGGCGGCGGCGGGCGGGGATTATAAGATCATCCCCGCTTACGCGGGGATGCTAGAAACTTAGCGCATCACACCTGGTGCAGGTATAGGCTGGCCGTGTGTTGACGCATCCTGTTCCGGCCGTTGCTGGAAGATCTGATACATAGGATTGCTCTGCATCTGCAATGATCTGGCGGTACGAACCAGATTCACGAACTCAACGCGCAGCGCATCCGAACCCTTCGCCCCATCGGCCAGCTCGATAATGTGGTCGAACGTGCTATTCACAGAGATGATACCAGATGCCGGTTTTTCGCCGGATTCCTGCAACTTTTTCAGATCCTGCACCGCACGCATGAGCGGAGCAATCGCTATAGCTGTATCTTTCCGCAAGACCTGCCCAAACTCAGCGACCGCCACAGCAAAGCGCACATCATCCGATGTTTTTTCGATGGAAGCCACCTCTTGCGCATTCGATATAGGTGCGGTGATGAGTCTGCTTTCCGTTGCATCCGGCAATTTATAGCGCATCTTCAGGAAGCCATATTCACCGGAGAATTCTGACAATGGCGTTGCCACAACATCCTGCTCCGGCTTGCCATAACGCAGCGGATCAGCTGTGCCTGGCGTGCCTTTTGGTGTGATCTCATAGATAGCCGTAACTGAGTGACCCGCACCAACATCACCGGCATCTACCTTGTCATTGTTGAAATCCTCGCGGTTGAGTAGGCGTGTTTCATACCCAATCAGGCGATACTCGGAAACTGCCGCCGGATTCCACTCCACCTGAATTTTTACGTCCTTCGCGATGGTGAAGAGTGTGGAGCTCATTTCATCCACCAATACTTTGCGTGCTTCATTGATATTATCGATGTAAGCGGCATTACCGTTGCCAGATTGCGCGAGTGACTGCATGAGCGCATCATTGTAATTGCCCTGCCCGAAGCCCAGCACAGAAAGCTGTATACCGCTTTCGCGCTTCTGCTCAATGTAGGTTTTAAGCAACGCGGGATCATTGATGCCCACATTGAAATCACCATCGGTGGCAAGTATTACACGATTCACCGCATCTTTGTTGAAGTGCTGTTGCGCGAGACCATATGCCTGCTCAACACCTGCCGCACCGGCTGTTGAGCCCCCTGCTCCCAGCTGATCGATGACACTGCGGATGGTCTGTTTATCCGAACCTCTGGTGGGCGACAGTGCCGTGCCTGCGTGGCCTGCATAGGTCACGATACTTATCGTATCCATCTCGTCCATCTGGTCGACCAGCATATGCAGCGATGATTTCACCAGCGGCAGCTTATCCGGCGCATTCATGGAGCCAGACACATCGATGAGGAACACAAGATTTGCAGATGGGCGTTTGATATGGGTGATGTCATAACCCTTGATGCCGATATGCACGAGCTTCTTGTGCGTAGCCCACGGGCTTGGCATCACCGTGATGGTCGGTTTGAACGGCTCAGCCTTATTCTGCGGCAGTTCATAATTATACGGGAAATAATTCACCATCTCTTCCACGCGCACCATCTCCGGCTGTGGCAGAGTGCCCTGATTGATCATACGGCGCACAAAACTGTAAGACGCCGTGTCCACATCGATCGAGAAGGTCGAGACCGGCTCATTGGCAACAGCCTTGGCAAGATTCACCTGCTTCTGTTCAAATTTATCACCACCCTGGTATTGCGGCGGCACAGGCTGCGGATACGGCATGATCATATCTGCTGATATGCCTGGCGCAGCATTGCCCGCCGCCATTTCCTGCGCCATCAGCGGTGCATGACGACGCTTTGCAAGAGCATCACGTTCAAGCGGCATATTCACAGGCGGCGCACTGGCAACTGTCGCAGCACTATCTGCGCTGCCTCCCATCATTCCAGGTGCAGCGTAATTCACCGTAGATTCTGACATTGGCTTTGCAGCTAATGCCGCATCGTCTTTTGATTTATCCGCTTCTTCTTTTTGCACCGCAACTGGTTCTGCAGGTTCATTGACCTGCGGCTCAACCGTTGCAGCAGGCGGTGCAGCATCGATCCGCACTGGCTGCATGATGGTAGAATAATGTGTGGTTGTGATCGCCAGCACCACTGCAAGGGCAGCGAATGATCCGGCAAAGACATATGCTTTTTTCATGTTCATGTTCCTTATCAATTGTTGCCACAAGCTCGTGGTATGGATAGGACGAATGGTCTCAGTAAATCCTTTGGCGGATCTTTCCTGTTCATTTTCAAACGCCTGCATGGCAGCCATCATGGCACGTTCCTTGGCCTCTGCCGATGGGGCGGGGATATCCAGCTTTTTCAATGTATCTTTTATATTATCCTGCATAACGCTCTCTCAATCCCTTCAGGCTCTTTCGCGCCTGAAAAATACGCCACGATACGGTGGTCTCCGCACATCCCAGCACGTCGGCGGCCTCCTTGTGGCTTAATTCCTCGCTATAAACGAGGAGCACCGCATCGCGTATGCCTTCCGGCAGGCGGTGGATCTCGGCCATCGCCTGTTTGGCGGCCAGCGCCTCATCGGCTGCCACCTCTTCCGATGGGGCATCGAATCCCTCCGCGAACGGAAATTCGCGTGCGCGCGACTTCCCCGCCGTGCGGTAATAATCCTTGGTGGCATTGATGGTCAGGCGGTACAGCCATGTGGTAAAGGCAGCGTCGCCGCGGAAATATCTTAGCTTTTCTGGCAGTTTTACAAAGACTTCCTGAGCTACGTCCTCAGCGTCTTCCCGCCGTCCGCACCATTTATAGGCTACCTTGTAAACCAGCATATAATGCTCTTCTGCCACGCGCCGGAAGGCCTGCGCATCGCCTGCGGCAGCCTGCCTTACCAGATCGTTTGTTTCAACTGGGTTCATTCAATCATTAGACGAAGGGTGGAACAGATTCCTTTGTAACGCATTTAAACGTTGAAAAGCCAGCAAAAAAGGCTAAAAAGGACGCCTACTATGTGCCACGAAACTATCGTGGGAACGCGGAAACTTCATTTATGCGAGGCAAATGCTAGGCGGCATCGCGCGCAGAACCGGAGTGTACGCTTCCAGTACATGAGGATTCGAGCACGATGACAACAACGCAGTTGACCGCAGAAATGAAGTTTACATGTTATCGTTTCAACAGCTGATTTTGAACCTTCACCAGTTCTGGGCGAACCAGGGCTGCGTGATACTGCAACCGTATGACATGGAAGTGGGCGCGGGAACCTTCCATCCGGCCACTGCGCTGCGTGCACTCGGCCCGAAAGAATGGAAAGCGGCGTATGTGCAACCATCTCGCCGCCCGAAAGATGGCAGGTATGGCGAAAACCCAAATCGTTTGCAGCATTATTACCAGTATCAGGTGATACTGAAGCCTTCACCTGATAATATTCAGGAACTCTATCTTGAGAGTTTGAAGACCATCGGTATCGACCCGATGAAACATGATATACGCTTCGTAGAAGATGACTGGGAATCACCCACACTCGGCGCATGGGGACTCGGTTGGGAAGTATGGTGCGATGGCATGGAAGTCACGCAGTTCACCTATTTCCAGCAGGTCGGTGGCATTGAATGCAAACCAGCAAGCGGTGAAATTACTTACGGGCTTGAGCGCCTTGCCATGTATATTCAGGGCAAGGAAAATGTGTACGACCTCGACTTTAACGGCGAAGGCGTGAAATACGGAGATGTATTTCTGGAAAATGAAAAACAATTCTCGGCCTATAACCTTGAATTCGCCGATACTGCGCAGCTGCTGCGCCAGTTCGAGGATGCCGAAAAAGAATGTATGGCACTTGTAGAAAAAAACCTGCCGCTGCCCGCCTATGACCAATGTATCAAAGCCTCGCACCGCTTCAACCTGCTGGATGCACGCGGGGTGATCTCTGTGACCGAACGCGCGGCCTATATCGGCCGTGTACGCGCGCTCGCCAAGGCATGTTGTGAAAGTTATGTAGAAAAGGAGAAAGCCGCATGATGTTTTCCATGATGTACGGAAAAATTCACCGCGCAGTGGTGACCCATTCGGAGCTTAGCTATAACGGCTCGATGGGTATTGACGAGGACCTGATCGATGCCGCAGGGTTTGTGGCCGGCCAGCGCATAGATGTGCTGAACGTCACCACCGGTTCACGCATCGCGACCTATATCATCAAAGAACCACGCGGTTCGAAGCATTTTGGTATATACGGCGCAGCAGCGCATTTGTTCAAAAAGGGCGATATCGTCATCGTCATCGCCTATGCACATATGACACCGGAAGAAGCAAGATCCTTCAAACCAAAAGTGCTGGTGATGGATACAGATAATAATGTGGTAAGTAATGGCTGACCTGCTGCTTGAACTTTTCAGTGAAGAAATTCCCGCGAGAATGCAGGCGGATGCTTTACTTCATCTTAAAGATAAATTTGCAGGCATGTTCGTTGCGGATGTGCAAGGATTCGTAACACCAAGACGGCTAGCAGTAATTGTAAAAAACCTCCCTGCCGTGCAGCCAGACATCAACACCGAACTCAAAGGCCCGAAGGTGGGCGCGCCCGAGCAAGCCATGCAGGGATTCCTGAAGAAATGCGGCCTGCCGCTGGAAAAGCTCCAGCAGGTCGACGGAGTGTATGTGGCAAAGATACATGAAAAAGGCAAGCCCACTGCCGATATCATCAAGCCAGCTATCGAAGATATTCTTAAAAGCTTCCCTTGGCCGAAATCTATGCGCTGGGGCGCGAATGAAACCAGCTGGGTGCGCCCGCTGCATTCTATTCTCTGCATTTTTGATGGCAAAATCGTGCCGGTGGAATTCGCTGGCGTAAAAGCAGGCAACACCACACGCGGCCATCGCTTCCTTGCCCCTGATACCATTACCATCAGCAACGCTTCCGAGTATGAAGCAAAGCTGGAAAAAGCCTTCGTCATCGCTGACCGCGAGAAGCGCAAAGCAAATATTCTGGCAGCTGCACAGAAAACCGCTGCCGCACACAAGCTGGCGCTGAAAGAAGATATCGGCCTGCTGGAAGAAGTAACCGGTCTTGTGGAATGGCCTGTGCTGCTTGCCGGAAAAATTGATGCCAGCTACATGGACCTGCCGCCAGAAGTACTGGTGTCTGAAATGCGCGCACACCAGAAATATTTTGCGCTGCATACTGCGAATGGCGCGCTGTCTGACACCTTCCTCATCACTTCCAATATGGAAACGGCGGATAAGGGCAAAGCCATCATCGCCGGTAATGAGCGCGTGTTGCGTGCCCGCCTGGCTGACGGCCGCTTCTTCTGGGATACTGACCGGAAAAAGAAATTGCAGGACATGGCCGCTGGCCTTGCCAGCGTGACCTATCACGCCAAACTCGGAAGTATTGCCGATAAGGTGGAGCGCGTGAAGAAACTGGCTGTTGCACTCACCGAATACACGAAAGCCGACAAAGCCTCAGTTGAACGCGCGGCGATATTATGCAAAGCGGACCTTGTCTCCGGCATGGTCGGGGAATTCCCTGAACTGCAAGGCGTAATGGGCAGATACTATGCGTTAGCGCAAAAAGAAAAAGCAGAGGTGGCCGATGCCATCCGCGATCATTACCTGCCGCTTGGCCCTTCTTCAACTGTGCCTAGCGCGCCGGTTTCCATCTGCGTAGCGCTCGCTGATAAACTCGATACGCTCATTGCCATGTTCGCCATCGGCGAAAAACCCACCGGCAGCAAAGACCCATTCGCACTGCGCCGTGCTGCACTAGGGGTAATTCGCATTGTGCTGGAAAATAATATCCGTCTGCCGCTATTGCCACTGCTGAAAGCCGCACCACTCAAGGAAATCGCCCTGCACAAGGCACATGATAAGCTGGCTGCAAAGGTAGATGCACAGCTGCATGAAGCCGCACCCGGTAAGGTTGGAAAGTACCTCAGTGTAAATGAAAGCGCCTGCGAGGATATTCCTGAAGGCAAGGCTGATGAACTGGCGCAGTCACTACTGGATTTCTTCCATGACCGCCTGATTGTGCAGCTGAAAGACTCTGGCATCCGCCATGATGTGATTAAAGCGGTTATCGCGGGTGGTGATGATGATCTGGTGCGCATTGTAAACCGCGCCAAGGCCGTGCAGGCTTTCCTTGATACCGATGACGGCAAGAACCTGCTGGCTGGCTATAAACGCGCCGCGAACATTCTGGCGATTGAGGAGAAGAAGGACAAGACCACCTATTCTGGTGCGGCAAACAATCTCAAGGAAGCGGCTGAAACCGCACTTGCCAAATCCCTTGCGGATGCAAATGAAAAAACAGCAAAACTCATGTCCGGCGAGAAATTTGCCGACATTATGGGAATACTGGCAACGCTGCGCGCACCCGTTGATACATTCTTCGACAAGATCATGGTGAACTGTGATGACAAAGAGCTGCGGGCGAACCGCCTGCGCTTGCTTGCAGCCATCCGTGATTGTATGAACAGTGTAGCAGATTTCAGTAAGATCGAAGGCGACACCAAAGAACAAAAAAAGGCGGCATAAATATTACTTGTCATTCCCGCGCAGGCGGGAATCTTGATTAACGACTCGCGAGGGGATAGATAAGATCCCCGCCTTCGCGGGGATGACGGATGGATAAGACTATGGCACAGGCAAACGTGAAAGCAAAAACCGATATGGCAGATAAACTGGTCTATAATTTTGGTGGCGGCACAGCCGATGGCAAAGGCAGCATGCGCGATACGCTGGGCGGTAAAGGCGCAAACCTCGCGGAGATGTGCTCACTCGGCCTGCCTGTCCCTCCGGGATTTACCATCACCACCGATGTCTGCGTGGCCTATTACACGAACAAGAAAGAACTTCCCGATGCACTGACCGTTCAGGTGGAAGACGCGCTGGCGCAGATCGAAAGCACCGTGGGTGCAAAATTCGGCGACTCGGCGAATCCCCTGCTCGTTTCTGTGCGCTCCGGTGCGCGTGCTTCCATGCCGGGCATGATGGATACTGTTTTAAACCTCGGCTTGAATGATGTAACCGTAAAAGCACTTGCCAAAAAAACCGGCAATGAGCGTTTTGCGTATGATTCATACCGTCGTTTCATCCAGATGTATTCGGATGTGGTGCTGGAAATTGACCATTACCATTTCGAAGAAATGATCGATAACAAAAAGCTCGAACGCGGCGTCACGCTTGATACCGAGCTTACTGCCGATGATCTGAAAGAGCTCGCCGAAGCGTACAAAGCAAAGGTAGCCGAGGAGCTTGGCCGCCCATTCCCTGAATCGGTGCATGAACAGCTCTGGGGTGCGATACGCGCCGTATTCAACAGCTGGATGAGCGCCCGCGCCATCAAATACCGCGAACTGCATGATATTCCTGCCACATGGGGTACGGCGGTTACCGTGCAGGCGATGGTATTTGGCAATCAGGGCGATGACTGCGCCACCGGTGTTGCCTTCACCCGCAACCCATCTACCGGCGAACATAAATATTATGGTGAATTCCTCATCAACGCGCAGGGCGAGGACGTGGTGGCCGGTATCCGCACACCACAGCCGCTGGATGAAATGCCTGCCGTAATGCCGAAGGTGTACAAAGAACTCACCGATGTGTTCGACAAGCTGGAAGCGCATTACCGCGACATGCAGGACATCGAGTTCACCATTCAGAATAACAAACTCTGGATGTTGCAGACTCGTAACGGCAAACGCACGGCGGCTGCCGCGCTAAAAATTGCGGTGGATATGGTGGCGGAAAAACGCATCGATAAAAAAGAAGCCATAAAGCGCATCGACCCACTCTCGCTCGACCAGCTCCTGCACCCAACGCTCGACCCGAACGCAAAGAAAACCGTGCTGGCTACTGGCCTGCCTGCCTCTCCGGGTGCTGCTTCCGGCAAGATGGTGTTCACCGCGGAAGATGCAGAAGCTATGGCGCTTACTCATAAGGAAAAGGTCATTCTGGTGCGTATCGAAACCTCGCCAGAAGATATTCACGGTATGCACGCGGCACAAGGCATTCTCACCGCGCGCGGCGGCATGACCAGCCACGCGGCTGTGGTTGCACGCGGCATGGGCAAACCTTGCGTATCAGGCGCAGGTGAACTACGCATCGATTATAGCAAAAAACAAATGCAGGTAATGGGACACACGCTGAAGGAAGGCGACATCATCACCATCAACGGCTCAACCGGTGAAGTAATGCTGGGTGAGATACCGACCGTGCAACCAAAACTCTCCGGTGATTTCGAGACCCTCATGGGCTGGGCTGATGAAGTACGCAAACTCAAAGTACGCGCCAACGCAGAAACCCCGCTGGATGCCGAAGTGGCACGCAAGTTCGGCGCGGAAGGCATTGGCCTGTGCCGCACCGAGCATATGTTCTTCGATGCCGAGCGCATCATCGCCATGCGTGAGATGATCGTGGCAAAAGACCTTGAAGGCCGCAAAGCTGCCCTTGCCAAAATTCTGCCGATGCAGCGCAAAGATTTTGTAGAGCTGTTTTCCATCATGAAAGGCTTGCCAGTCACCATCCGCCTGCTTGACCCGCCGCTGCACGAGTTCCTGCCGCATACGGAAGAGGATATCCAGCAGGTGGCAAAGGCTGCAGGCGTGAGTGTAGATACGGTGCGCCACCGCGCCCATGAGCTTAAGGAACAAAACCCGATGCTCGGCCATCGTGGCTGCCGCCTTGGTATCACCTACCCTGAAATTTATGAGATGCAGGCACGCGCCATTTTTGAAGCCGTCGCACAAGTAAAAGATAATGTGCTGCCGGAAATTATGATACCACTGGTGATGAACCCAAAAGAACTTTCCATGATGAAAGACGTCATCGACCGTGTGGCGGCGGAGGTACAGAAGCAATCCGGCGTGAAGATAAGCTATATGGTCGGCACGATGATCGAACTGCCACGCGCGGCACTGCGCGCTGGCGAGATTGCGGAGATGGCGGAATTCTTCAGCTTCGGCACGAATGACCTGACGCAGACCACACTCGGCATCAGCCGCGATGATTCGGCTTCCTTCATCGAGATCTATAAGCAAAAAGGTATCGTGGACGTTGATCCATTCGTATCACTCGACCAAAGCGGCGTTGGTGAACTCATCGAGATCGCAGCCCAGCGCGGTCGTGAAGCGCGTAAAGGCCTGAAACTTGGCATCTGTGGTGAGCATGGCGGTGATCCGGCATCCATCGCCTTCTGCCAGAAAGCCGGCCTTGATTATGTAAGCTGCTCGCCATACCGTGTGCCGGTGGCACGGCTTGCTGCAGCACAGGCAGCTCTCGCGTAACTAAAGCCCCTGTGCGGGTTGCTTCGGATTAATTGTTTTTTCGACAAGCGGCGCGATGACACGTATGGTCTTTTCTATTTTGAGCGCAGCAAGATCCTTGTCTGCCGCATGAACGGCAGAGGCCGTGCCGACCAGTTCTGCCACAAAACGTGCGATCTTGACTTCATCCAGATCATTCTCACCGGCAGCATCTTTTTTTACCCAACCACCTGTGCCCACTTCTCTCAAAGCAAAAAACCCAAGGCCTCCACCAATGACAGTCTTTAACATCATGCGTCGTGACAACTTATCTATACTGCCACGCGTATCAGGCTTGTTTGCGGGCTTTAATTCATCGCAGATATTAAAGAACACTGGCTGGCCCTCAGCATCTTTCAATGTCATCGCGCCGGCATCGGTGAACGGTATACGGCGTGCGTGCGTGATCTGCGTAACGGCGATAAACGCTAATACATTATCCATAGGGCAGCGCTCAAACGCCTTTAACAATAGCTGTTTGGCGGCACAGTCCGGGTAATTGTTCACAGCCGCCAGATAATTCTTAAATGCATAATTTCTTCGGATAGCAGGAATCCAGGAAAGGCCTATATGCACCTCCTTTTCCATTCTGCGGGCATACGTTGCGTCCATAACGTAAATCTTTCTGTTTTGCCTTTTATTTTGCCGATTTTACGGCATAATGCCCTGCCGATCGCTGTGGATATCTATCCCCAAAAGGTAATTTTTGCAGCAAATATTTAGAATTGAGTGAAATATTAGTTGTTAAATGGTTATGAAAGTCCGTTTTGCCCCCTCTCCCACTGGCTTCCTGCATGTCGGCAATATGCGCACGGCGTTGGTCAACTATCTGTTTGCCAAGAAAAATAATGGCCATTTCCTGCTGCGTATCGATGATACGGATACTGAGCGTTCGCGCAGCGAATGTGAAGATGCCATCCGTGAGGATATGAGCTGGCTGGGCATTACATGGGATTCATACGTAAAACAGTCCGACCGTTTTGACCGTTATACGCTGGCGCGTGAAGCACTGATCAAAGCGGGCCGCCTCTACCCTTGCTATGAAACAGCCGAGGAACTGGACATTCAGCGCAAGATGCTGGCGGGTCGTGGCCTGCCACCCATCTATAACCGCGCCGCGCTCAAACTGACCGACGAACAAAAAAAGCAATATGAGACAGAAGGCCGCAAGCCGCATTACCGCTTCCTGCTTAATGACGAGGAAATTACATGGGAAGACCTCATCCGTGGTCATAGCCATTTCAAGGCCACCCACATGTCTGACCCCGTACTTATCCGCGAAGACGGCGTGCCGCTTTATACGCTGGCCTCTGTGGTCGATGACGGCGAGATGGACATCACCCATGTCATCCGCGGTGAAGACCATGTGAGCAACACAGCGGTGCAAATTCAGATCTATCAGGCACTGGGATATAAAGTGCCCACCTTCGCGCATATGGCACTGCTCAAAACCAAGGAAGGTGAAATGTCCAAACGACTCGGCGGTAATGACATACGCGCCTTGCGTGAAAGCGGCATCATGCCAATGGCGGTGAACTCCCTGCTTGCCCGCATGGGTACATCTGATGCAGTGGAAATATTCCCGAACCTGCAGCCGCTCATCGATAGTTTTGATTTCAAGAAATTCGGCCGCGCACCCGCGAATTATGATGTGGCGGAGCTGGAAAAGCTCAATGAGAAATTGCTGCACCAGCTGCCTTTTGCCGATGTAAAAGACAAGATACCGTTTGCGGATGAGGCCTTCTGGATGAGTGTGCGCGCCAATATCGCCAATGTCGATGAAGCCAAACAATGGTGGGATATTCTGCACGGCGAGGTACAGGGAGACCTGAGCCACGATGAACGCAGCTTCCTGCGCGAAGCATCACACAAGCTACCACCAGAACCATGGAGCGAGGCCACCTATGATGCGTGGCTTGCCGCTGTAAAACCTGCCACCACCCGCAAGGGCAAAGAGCTGTTCCTGCCCATCCGCAAGGCCCTCACGGGGCTAGACCACGGACCGGAACTCAAAAAACTGCTGCCACTCCTAGGCGCAGATAAAACCCGCAAACGGCTGGCAGCATAAGGAGGCGTTATGGCACATACGTTACTGGATGAAGTGATCGCCAATATCATCAGGGTAGAGATCACCCGTGAACCGGGAGAACCCACCGCAAAACTCTCCATCCGCAATGATGTGGATATTGATACGGAACTGCGTACTCGCGGGAAACGCCTGCGTGTTGGTACAGCAGATGTTGCTGACTCAGCAGCAGCTATGTCCCGCCTGATGCGCGAAGAACTGGCAAATCGCGGCATTGAAACAGGTGATGAAACATTGGTCAACCTACCGAAGATGCCACGCGGTGAAAAAACATTTTCCGCAACGACCGATTTGAAAATTGATGGCAAAAGCGAAGCAGAACTGCGTATCACATTCGCTGCAGCTCTTAAAGCAACCATAGACCGTATGGGTGCTGCGCGTTTCCGCGAGATAGTTGGTTACTGGTCAGACCTCAGGGCTGGTAAAGCAGCAGATACAATAGGATTATAATGCCCCTCCACCTCTACAACACCCTTACCCGCAAGAAAGAAGCCTTCACGCCGCAGGACGAGAAGGATGTGCGCATGTATGTGTGTGGCCCGACGGTGTATGACCGCCCGCATATCGGCAATGCGCGCTCTGTGGTGGTGTATGATGTGCTGTACCGGTTGCTTACGCATCTCTACGGCAAAGAGCATGTAACCTATGTGCGCAACATCACCGATGTGGATGATAAAATTAATGCCGCCGCGAAGCAAAATAACGAGCCGATCTCTGCCTTAACTGGCCGCGTGGAAGGCTGGTTCCATGATGACATGAAGGCACTCGGTGTGTTGGGCGCAAGCGCAACACTTAATGGAAAAAAACCGAGCAATCCCAAAGGCTACATGGGCGAACCTCATGCAACACATCACATTCCGCATATGGTTTCTATCATCGAAAAACTCATCGCAAACGGCAATGCGTATGTGAGCCAGGGGCATGTGCTTTTTGCGGTAGATAGTTACAAGGAGTATGGCGCACTTTCCGGTCGCAAACTGGATGAGCTGGTGGCGGGTGCGCGCATCGAGGTAGAGGGATACAAAAAACACCCGGGCGATTTCGTGTTGTGGAAACCTGCTGAGGCGGGTGATGATCCCTCCTCTGTTTTTGAATCTCCGTGGGGCGCAGGCCGCCCCGGCTGGCATATTGAATGCTCGGCGATGAGCAGCACCTATTTAGGCGATAATTTTGATATTCACGGCGGCGGTGCTGACCTGATGTTCCCGCATCATGAAAATGAAATTGCACAGAGCCGTTGCAGTGCCACCGGCTCTAGCTTCGCGAAATACTGGGTGCATAACGGATTCCTTACGGTGAATGGCGAGAAGATGAGCAAATCGCTCGGCAACTTCATCACCGTGCATGATTTGCTGTCAAAAGGCGTGAAGGGTGAAGTCATCCGCCTTGCGCTCCTCATGACCAAATATAACGAACCGCTCGATTGGAGCGAGAAGCTGCTGCATGATGCAAAGAAAACCTTGGATTATTTTTATCGAGCATTGAGTGGGTATAATCCAGCCCAAGATGCAGAATATTCTGATAGTGCTTTTCTTAAGCATCCCACACCGCCCGGGACATCTTATCTTACACCCTTGTTGGATGATTTGAATGTGCCAGCATTCTTTTCAATTCTTATAGCTGAAGCTAACTTATCTAATAGCTTGCATCCCAATGCACGCATGCAATATCAACGCTGTTTGTATAGCTTGGGTAAATTATTAGGCTTTTTTACTGTATCTGCAGAGGAATGGTTCAAAGGCGGTGCAAGCGAAGGTGATGATAAAATCCAATCACTTATCGATGCCCGCGCCGCCGCAAAAAAGGCCAAGAACTGGCCGGAAGCCGACCGCATACGCAAGGAACTTGCGGATTCCGGCATAATCCTCGAAGATAGGCCAGACGGAACAACCGACTGGCGCAGGGCATGAATAAACCCAAAACGACCATTGAGAATGAACTAAATGCTGCGCGCAACGTATTATTAGCAGCTGCACGGCAGACGTTCCCAACTCTTGAGAAACGCATCAAAGCACCGGATGCTTCGGTGTATGAACACCCCCAATTCGATACAATGGTGAGAATATTAAAGAGCTGGTACGCGGGTATACGCCGGCGAGCAGACGCAGGTGAGCGTCAAAATCATTCAGAGGGCGATATCCATACCCGCATTTTCAACACCGGTGAGCTGCTGCTGTATGCCGT
Organism: uncultured Rickettsiales bacterium; assembly: GCA_964535825.1. Classification (GTDB taxonomy): domain Bacteria; phylum Pseudomonadota; class Alphaproteobacteria; order Rickettsiales; family SXRF01; genus CAZAQK01. The sequence goes on along the minus strand of CAZHUC010000003.1, from coordinate 136,035 downwards.
AAAAGACGCAAAATTACCGGATTTTCAAAGTGGCGGTGCAGCGATACTGGCAGCGCATGCTGTGCACTACACACAAGAAGAGCAGGAAAAAAGTAAGAAGGATGCCAACCTCAAGCATCAGGTAGAAGAATCGGTCGCGGAGATAGAATTAGTAGCAGAAATGTATGCAAAATTGCTTGGCATTGAAAAGGGGTATGCCGCGGCCAAACTTAAGATAGAGCGCTCCAGAGACGAAAAGCCTAGCACATCTCCGCTTGAACGGGATGAAGAACGCGCGCGCAACGTGTTTGATGCAGCGATGCTTACAGTGTATCCGGAAATGGAGGATCGTATCCGGATCACCGATACCACCGTATACGAACATCCGGCGTACGAGCCAGTGAGAAAGACGCTTGAGGCGTGGCGGAAATCGGGAGAGAAAGACCAAGACCCAAATGCCCCTGACAGGGTAAGAAAACATCACATGGGAAATATCCGCTTAAATGTACACCAGCAATTACGAGGGCTGCGGCTCGTTGCAGAAAATTACGGCCACACCTCATTCCAGGAAACAGGTGGGCAGCTGATATTGGATAGAATAGAGAATATCGCCCAAAATATTGCCCAGTCTGGCAACCTCCCCATAGGAACAGCCCGCGCAGAAATAAATAATAATCAGGAATATGCGGTTATTTTTGAAATGTGCGCCGAACTGCTTGGCATCGGGAATTCATACCGCGCTGCAAAAAGCAAGGCGACCCCGCAAGCATCAGGTAGCATAACAAGGCCCGGGGGCATGAGGCCATGACCAAAGAACGCATCAACCTCCACGACTCCACCCTGCGCGATGGCGCGCTGAAAAAACAGCTATTTACCGAAATAGAGCGCGCGAGAGGCCGCATCTATGCCATAGGCGGCGCAACCCCCATCAAGGAAATTTCGATTCCCGGCATTGATGCGCGCATATTCATCAAGCGCGAGGATCTATCGACCATCAACTCCTATAAATGGCGCGGTGCCTATAACTGCATGGCGGCGCTCAAGGAAAGCAAGAACATCGAAACGGTGGTCACCGCATCGGCAGGCAACCACGCGCAGGGTGTGGCGATCGCCGCGCGCATGCTCGGCATCAAAGCCTTTATTTTCATGCCCCTGCCCACCCCGCTCATGAAACAGCACGCCGTAAAGCTGCATGGCGGCGAGCATGTCGAGATCATCCTGTCCGGTGATACGTTCGATGAAGTGTCGGCACAGGCAAAGGATTACTGCGCGAAAAACAATTTCACCTACGTCCATGCGTTCGATGACATCCATACCATCGCAGGGCAGGCCATGATCGGCGAGGAGCTGGCGCAGGCCAGTGAAGCACCGTTCGATTACGTCTTTCTCCAGATAGGGGGTGGCGGGCTGGCGGCGGGTGTTGCGAGCGTGCTTCTGGAACAGAAGGCAGCAGCGCATATACTGGGTGTCGAAGGCGTCAACCAGGCCAGCATGAAAGCATCTCTTGAGGCAGGACACCCGGTTACCCTTACAGAGATCGATACGTTCTGCGACGGCACGGCGGTAAAACGTCCCGGCGACCTGACCTTTGAGATATGCAGGGAAACGCTGGGAGGCATACTCACTGTCAGCAACGAAGAAGTGTCCGCTGCCATCCGGCAGTTATGGGATTGCTGCCGCACCATTCCTGAACCATCCGGCGCGATGGGATTGGCTGGCCTCATCCAGTTCGCGCAGGCCAACCCCGAGAAAATCCGTGGCAAAAAGCTGCTTGCCATCCACTGCGGTGCCAATATGGATTTTAGCAAGCTGGCACTCATCGCTAACCAGTCGGCCGTGGGCAGCCACCGCCGCCGCTACCTTCGTATCCATATCAGCGAACAAAAAGGCGGCATGCTCAAACTCCTTGAAAATATCTTCCCCGACGTAACCGTCAGCGAATTCCAATACGGCAAAGTCGGTGAAACTGATGCCTGGCCCGTCATCGCATTCGAAGCATCACCGCAGCGAATTGCCAAACTGTTCGAAGATCTGCGCACCCGCAACATTCCTTATGAAGATGTCACCGGCGACGCCGATGTGCGTTACCGGATCATCCCGCTTAATCCGCAGATTTTTTCACACCCGCTGTTTTTCCATGTGCATTTCCCCGAGCGTAGCGGTGCACTGCGTGACTTTATGCGCCTCATCTCGGATGTCGCCAATGTCTGTTATTTCAATTACACCTATTCGGGTGAGGCGATCGGCCGCGCACTCATGGGGTTTGAATTTGGCAGCATCGATGACCGCGACCGGTTCTTGCACATCCTGGGCGAAAGCCCGGTCACCTGCCGGCCTGTTGCAGCACCCGTGCTGAACCGGCTGCTGAGCATGTAACCCATGAAAGCGCCTGTCATCGTTCTTATCCGCCCGCAAATGGGCGAGAATATCGGCGCGGTGGCGCGCGCCATGGCCAATTTTGGCCTGACCGAACTAAGGCTGGTTGCGCCGCGCGATGGCTGGCCAAACGCGCGTGCATGGGAAGTATCCTCCGGAGCTGGGCATATTCTGGATGCCGCGCAACTCTACGCGGATATTCCATCCGCCCTTGCGGATATTCACACGGCATACGCCACCACCGCGCGTGGTCGCGATATTGCCAAACGCGTGGTGACGCCAGAAGAGGCGGTAAAAGAGATCATCGGCGAGGCCAGCAGGCCGAATTCAAGTACTCTAAAAAATGCACTCCTCTTCGGCCCGGAGCGTACCGGCCTTGAAAATGATGATATTGCGCTATGCGATGCCTTCATTACCATCCCCACCACACCGGATTATTTCTCGCTGAATCTGGCACAGGCGGTGGTGATACTCGGGTATGAATGGTTCACAACCACTGTGGATTCACCCGCAGCCAACATCACCAAGATCACCCCGCAAAATAATGAGCAATCCCCCCCGGCCACCAAAGAAGAATGGGCCGGCCTGTTCGCCCAGTTGGAAGCCTATCTCGATGAGGCCAAATACTTCAGGGTGGCTGAAAAAAGGGAAGTTATGTGGAACAATGCGCGCAATATGCTGCTGCGCGGCCGATTTTCCTCCCAAGAAATCAGCACCTTACGCGGAATGCTCAGAGTAATATGGGAAGGCCGCAAGCCCCGGTCAAAACCTTGAAAATTATCGTTTATTAATTCTTTTATCCTATTATTGTGGCCTCGTTTTAACAACAGGCAGGCCTCATGCGTATACTGATAACAGGCGGACTGGGCTTTATTGGCTCACATCTGGTTGCTTCGCTTGCAGCGAAAGGCCACACGCTTACCAATATCGATGACCTCTCCACCGGAAAACGCGAACATGCACCCGCTGGCAGTAGCGTCATTATTGATGATGTATCACGCCCCGGCGTATTTGATGAGGTCATTCAGTCTGTAGATGCCTGTTACCACCTCGCCGCCATTGCCTCTGTTGAGCGTGCCAATAAAGAATGGCGGCGCACCCATGAGGTGAATCTGGGCGGATTGGTGAATCTGTTGGAATGCATCGCGAGCCATAAAAAGAACATCCCTGTTGTCTACGCGTCTTCCGCTGCTGTGTATGGTGATAACCCTAACCTGCCACTTTCTGAAACCATTACCGCTACTCCTATCTCTGCCTATGGTGCAGATAAACTTGCCTGCGAATTACAAGGACGCGTGGCGCATGCAGTACACAATATCCCAACCATTGGCCTGCGCTTCTTCAATGTGTATGGCGAACGCCAAGATCCTGCCTCTCCTTATTCCGGTGTAATCTCTATCTTTGCCAAGCGCGCACTTTCTGGCCAGCCACTTACCATCAATGGCGATGGCCAGCAAACCCGCGACTTCATTTATGTGGAAGACGTGGTGCACGCACTCACCAAAGCAATGGATGCGCTGGTGCTGGAAGCCGTCACTCACGGCGTATATAACGTGTGCACAGGAAAACCCATCACGATCAATGCGCTGGCTGAAACGCTGTGTAAACTGGCGCAATCGAAAAGTACCATCACGCATGGCCCTGCCCGTAGTGGTGATATCAAACATTCGCACGGCGATAATACCGCCATTAAAAAGAGCCTAGGATTTACCACAGAAGTATCACTTGCCGATGGACTCGCCCGCACCCTTCACTGGATGAAAGCCACACCATGAAATCTTTACTTGCCACACTCTTTCTCCTTTTCGGCACAGCCTATGTATATGCCTGCCCCGATGACAACGAACGCTGGGCAGTGTATTACGGCCACGCGCTCCCTGCAGCATCATTCCACACCTATAATGTGGTAGTGCTGGATGCCAGCTACGACACACATGTTGCAGAGCTGAAGTCACAAGGCAAAACTGTTCTGGGCTATTTAAGCCTCGGCGAAGCTGAAGATTACCGCTCGTTCTACAAAAAACTCAAGGAACAGAAACTGCTGCTGGAAGCAAACCCGGAATGGAAGGGGCATTTCATTATTGATATCCGCAAGCCGGAATGGGGCACGATGGTCGCGGAAGAATTGATCCCCGAGATTCTTGCCAAAGGATTTGATGGTATCATGTTCGATACGATCGACAGCCCGCTACACCTTGCCATTCAGAAGAAAGACAAATACCCGGGCATGAATGATGCCGCTGTGAAACTGCTCTGTGACATCCGCAAGGCTCATCCGAACATCAAGCTGATGCTAAACCGCGGGTTTGATGTCCTCACACAAGCTGCACCCTGTATCGATATGGTATTGGCTGAAAGCACACGCACAGACCTGCAACTCTCTGGCGCGAAGAAACCCAAGCTCCTCAGCGATGAAGATTATGGTTGGTATGTTGGCAAGCTAAAGGAAGCGAAGGCCGCTGCTCCTGCCCTTAAGGTTTACTCACTGGATTACTGGCCAATAAAAGATAAAGAAGGTGTAGCACGCATTTATGCCGAACAGCGCGCCAATGGATTCATCCCTTATGTATCAACGATCGACCTGCAACATGTGTATCCGGAACCTAAATAATATGCTTCATCGCCTCATTGCCCTGTGCCTTATTCTTATATCATCGCCTGTATTTGCTGAGGCTGGCAAACCTCTGCCGCGCCAGCTGGTAGCCTTCTATGATAGTAAGGAAGAATCCACGGTGCGCTTCAACCTGATCCACCGCTTCCTCGAAATGCCTGCCAACCATCTGGGCTATAATATCCAGTATCACGATATTAATGAGCCCATGCCAGAACTGGGCGATGATGTACGCGGCATCATCCTTTGGTTCTATGGAGGCATGGAAATTCCAGAGCCGAAGAAATATCTTAGCTGGTTGCTGGCACAGCAGGCGGCTGGCAAGAAGATCCTCATCATCGAAAATACGGGTATCACACAGAAACAGTTGGCACAGCCGGAGGTCACAGAACTTTATCATACACTCATGGCATCGCTCGGTATTCGTGATGATATGGACTGGACACCTCTTACCTATCAGGTATCCATCACAGAGAAGAATGACGAGATGGTCGGGTTCGAACGCAAGTACGGCCCAACGCTGCCTGCCTTCAGCAGCACGCATGCGATCGCTGGTGCGGCTAAATCCCATTTGCGGATCAGCCCGGGTAAAGGCCTTGAGCCGGTCGACCTCATCGTTACCAATGCCAGCGGTGGCTATGTTGCGCCAGAATACGCTATCTACATGGTTTCAGAAAGAAATGCCCTGTATATGACCGAATCGGATGAGTTGGTGCAATGGTACATCAATCCGTTCTATTTCCTGCGCACTGCACTTGATGTGCCATTTGCTCCCGTACCAGATGTCACCACGCTTGCCGGCCGGCGCATATATTACAGCCATATCGATGGTGATGGCTGGAATAGCCTCTCTGAAGTACCGGAATATGCAAAAACACATACGCTCTCTTCAGAAGTGATGTTGAAGGAGATCCTGCAACGCTACCCAGATTTCCCATTCACGGTGGGACTCATCACCGCCGATATCGATCCGAAATGTTATGGCTTGCCTGATAGCGAACGCATCGCGCGTGAGATCTACGCACTTCCGAATGTCGAGGCCTCCAGCCATACCCATAGCCATCCGCTCTTCTGGCGCTTCTTTGCTGATTACACCGTGGCCAAAGAAAAACCGTATCTTGAAAAATATCCGCCGCGCCCATCAACCAAAACATCCATCGTGGCCGATGTCAGTGCGTATTTTGATAATCCCATGATGTCTGAGACCAAAGTGCGCAAGGATGCCACGCACAAAATGAAACTGGGCCGCTCTGATCCTTCCGAGGCAGAAGCGATGAAAAGCGATTTCAATACGCCGCGCAGCTATGCATGCACCCCGTATGACCTGAAGGAAGAGATCAGCGGTTCTATAGAGTTGGTGAATTCACTCTGCCCAGCAGGAAAGAAAGCACGTCTTGTTCAATGGTCTGGCAACACCAGCCCATATGAAGAAGTGCTGGCCGAGACCCGCGAATCTGGTTACCTGAATATCAACGGTGGTGACTCACGACTGGATCGTGAATATCCGTCCTATGCATGGGTTGCGCCAATCGGTCTGCAAATGGGCAAGGAGCGGCAGATCTATTCTTCTAACAGCAACGAAAATACCTACACCAACCTTTGGACCGATCGCTTCTTCGGATTCCGCTATCTGCAAAATACCGTGCAGAATACGGAAAGCCCATTGCGCGTTGCGCCGTTCAATCTGTACTTCCATATCTACTCCGCGCAGAAAGAAGCGAGTCTTAAAGCCCTAAAAGAGAATCTGAATTTTGCGCGTACACAGAACCTGATCCCAATTACAACTTATGAGTTCGCATCCATCGCCAATGGATTCTACACTACATCCATCACACAAATGGATGAACATACATGGTCTGTGGATAACCGTGGCGACCTGCAAACCCTGCGTGTAAAGGATGGCGGTTCATTCGCGGTGAACATGCACAATTCAGAGGGGGTAATGGGTTTTATGCATTATCAGGACAGCCTGTTCATCAGTCTTAATCCAACCGTAATAAAACCAGTCATCTCACTCATTAATATAGAGAATTTTAATAAATTCGACCAAGCCCCCTACCTGCTGGAAAGCAACTGGCAAATAAAAGGCTTGCGCAGGGGTAAAAAATCATTAACTTTCGAGGCCACTGGCTTTGGAAAAGGCATAATGGTGTGGCAAGTATCACCCAATAATTCCTACAGAATCAGTGTAAAACGCGGAACAGAAATTTTGTTCAGTGGTGATGCAAAAGCGGATGCAGAAGGCGTACTAAGCGTCGATCTGGATGATGTGTCCGGTGCAGAACCAGTGAATGTGATAATTGAACAATAACATTAATGGCTTACATATTATGAAGAGCACAAAACCTTATCTGATTGTTGCAATCCTTCTGGCAGCGGCTGTCGTACTCAGTCTTGCGATCCTGCCACGCCAATCAGAAATTGCACTCATGCAAATGAAAGATAAGCGTTTTGAGGAAGCTCTCGCCAGCTACGAAGCACAAAAAGCAGCCGGAACACTCACGGTAGATGTAGCAAGCCAGCTCTCTGAATTATATCTCCAGGAAAGCAACGTAGATAAAGCCATCGTTGTGATGGAAGAGTTCGTTGCAGCGAATCCAACCAATCTTGATGCGCGCAAACGCCTTGGAACATTCTATCAATATGCGCAGCGCAACGATGATTACCTGCGTAACCTCGAAGAAATCAATCGCTTAACACCTACCGCAGAAAATCTCAAAACACTCTCTGACATTTACAATTTTACCAGCGAATACGACAAGCAGGTAAAAACCCTTCAAGAAATTATCAACACTGAGCAAGGCAGCAATCCACAGCACTTTATTGATCTTGCAAACATTCAGGCAGCTAACAAAAGTTATGCTGAAGCGATAGAAACGCTGAAGAAATTCAAAGCACAATATCCTGAACAATTCAGCTACGATGCCACCATGCTGCTCATCAGCCTGATGCTCGATGAAAAACAGACCAATGAAGCATTGCAGGTCGGCACCGAATGGCAGGCTGCGAATCCAGACGAGAATGAAAAAGTAGCGAACATCATCAACATGCTGCACTACAAAGGCAGCGTTGAGTTAGCAAGCCAGCTTATGGCGAAATACGATGATGCGGCGATCAGTGCGTCACCTGAATTGCTTCAGGAAAAGATCCTGATAGAGATCGCGACCGGTCGTGAAGAACGTGTATATGGCCAGCTTAAAGATCTGCAGGCCAGCGGCAAAATGGCGGGCGTACTTAAAGAACGCCTCCTCTATCTTGCCATGGTACGCGACGATGAAGAAACCGCCAACGCAGTACTTACTGATGTTGACCTTAAAGGCCTGAGCGAACCACAGCTGGCAAGCCTCGTTGAACTGGCGCTGCTGCGCGACCACAAACAGGTTCTCGCCCGCCTCCAGCAGGATTTCCCGGATAGCGAAAGCGCTGAATCACGCCCCGTACTCGCGGCCATACTGGCACTCGCACGCAATGATAACTCTGCCAAAGAAAAGCTGAAGCAGCTTGAAAGTGCTGATATCGGCAACAGCTACACCATGCAGATCTCTCGCATCTGCGCTCGTATGAGCAACAAGTCATGCGCCCTCACCTTCTTGGGCAAAATGCCTTCTGGCGAAGAGACCACCGATAACGATGTGGCTTCTGCTGCCGAGATCTATATCGAACTCAAAGCATGGCATGAAGCAGGTACATTGCTTGAACAAACCAAGCACCGTGAATCCGCTGCACTGGAAGCTGCACGCCTCAAATATGCTGCCGCTACCGGTGATAATGCTGCGATCGAGAAATGGACAGCACTCAACAATTCAAGCGCTAACCCGCGCCTGATGGCCGATATGTTCTTCCTTGCCAATAATAACGGACATCTGGAACTGGCGACTATCATCGCTGAACGCTTCCATGCGCAAGAGAACTCTTCTCTCTCCCGCACCTGCCTGTCACAGGCTTACATAAAAACCGGCCAGTATGAAGGCGCGCTCAAATTGCTCCGTGATGTTTCACCACGCACACCGGATGACGAAGCGAACTACCTCTTCGCGCTTGCTAAACTGTCTGGCACAAGTGATGCGTATCGCAAGGAACTGTCTGGCTATGCCGCAGAAAGGCTGCGCTCAGACATGCCACGCAAAGAAAAGATGGCGCTGGTGTATGCGCTCATCACCGCAAAGCAGGTTGAACCTGCCATGCCATATATCCGCGAGTTGGCGCTTGCTGAAGGTGGCTCTTGGGCATCACTCTATGCAGAAACACTTGATAAGCAAGGCAACCATGCTGAAGCCCGCGAGTTCTGGGTAGCCTATGCGTCACAAGCCTCTACACCTAAGAAAGACAAGATCGCTGTTGCCTACACACTGCTTGGTAATGGCTATAAGAGCGATGCAGAAGCCATCCTGACCAAAATGTCAGCGAATGCTTCCGCGAACAGTGAAGAGACCAAGGCTCTGGTTTATCTCTGGGGCCCGCGCCCTGCCCCTGACAAGCTGGAGTGGATCGCTGCCCGCATACGTGCGTCCGAAGGTGAAGAACGTGACCGCTGGGCAAAAGTACTGTCTGATGCCACCACCGATGAAGCGATCGTGAACCTTGCTGAAGCGTCACCCGATAACATCGCCTCTCCTGCTATTGCTGCCCGTTATACGGAAGCACTGGCACGTCAGGGCAAACTGGCTGAGCAGTATAATAATATAGACAGGCTTGCCCGCACACAGGGTCGCGTTGACCTGCTGCACCATTATGCACGCGCTACCCGCAATGCTGGCATGTACCGCGAATCAAGCGCCGCTTACGATACGATCTTCGAACTCGGCCATGGCGATACGCAGATGCTGCGCGAAGCAGGCGTGACTGCTTACAACCAGGCCGATTATTCACAGACCTATCATTATCTGAACCAGTATATGCAGGCTTCTCCTGAAGCGCGTGCGGCTGATCCGCGTGAATATGAAGCATATTATATATATGCAGAGATCCTGCGCCGCGATCATGAGACCAAACTCATGAAGGATTATTACAATCTGGCTCTGGATGCGCTGGGTGCTTATAATGCTGATGGCGATACGGAAGCCCTCTCCCGCAAGGCACAAAGCCTCATCTGGACCGACCGTGAAGAAGAAGGCCTCTTGGTATTCCGCGATGGCATGCTGCACCACCCGCAGGATGACATTCTCCGCGCTGACTACGCCAACACCCTGATAGAAGTACGCGAGTACCAGCAGGCAAGCACTACGCTCAGCAACCCACCTGCTGCAACCTTCAGGTCATCGGTAGCAACGGTCAATGAAACGCTGCCAGTAACCAAAGTACAGAATTACCGTCTGGCTAATGGCGATACCGAATTGCTGCTCTTTGTAAAAGGTGGCGAAAAGGCCGTGAAGAATCTTGCCAAGCAGTTCGAAGGCCAAAAAGGTATTGGTTATGTGAACGAAGGCTATGACACATTGCTCATTGCCGCTGCACCAGGTTCGAAGTTCGACGTTGCTTCCAGCAAAGATGTGATCGAGATACACACCGTTCCTGATGTGAACTCACAGGAAATGCATTATGCTCGCCAGACCGTGCTGCGTTATGAGCTGCTTACCGCCCGCCTCGAGTTGGAAACCGGCAAGGTACATGCTGCAAGTGACCGACTGAATAAACTCCTGCCGCAATATGAGCAGGATGCTCAGCTTCTGGGCTTTGCAGCTAACGCAGAGAATTATGGTGGCAACTGGCCACGCGCACAGGCATTGCTTGCACAAGCGCGTGAACTTTCACCTGCCAACGAAGACATTGCCCGTCTGGATAGAGACATTCGCCGCAGCTATGCTCCCGGCGCAAAGCTTGACTTTGAATGGGTAAGCCGTGGCAACGATGATGAATATATCACCAGCGCCAGCGGTTATGGCTACGCCGATGAGAACCTGCTCTTTGGCATCATCGTCCAGAACAACAATGTAAAAGCGAAAGCAGAACGCCGTGCTGATGGCCGCGTGGGCAACTTCAGCGATGACCGCCAGCGTGGCGAGATATATGGTATCTACAGCTGGGATCTTGGCAGTTTCATTAAAGCCAGCCTCTTCGCCAACAACGATACTCTTGGCGCAGGTGGTATCTGGCACTTCCTGAACCAGCTGGGTGAAACGGAGATCAAAGCGGATTATCACCGTCCATATTGGGATTATGTGGCATCTGTACTCGATGACACCACCCGTGATTTCATCGGCATTGAACATACCATCAAGCCAACCCCTTATTTCTCTATAAGCGGTGGTCCGGGTTATGCGCGTTACAATGTGGATGGCACGAATAATATCTTCTCAGCTGTTACCGCATCATTTGCAGCCGTATATCGCCTGATGGAAGCGCAACCTTTCGTTGCCGTATCATATGGTGTGGATGCAGAGTATGAGACCAGCAACAAAAAAGGCTTCGATGTTAATGGTGTGTACTCACAGCTTGGACCAATGCGTTCTCGCGAGATCCACTTCCTGGCATTGAACCTTGGTTATGATTTCAGGGAAGACACCTATGGCGACCTGATCCTTGGCTATGGCTATGACCGTCTCGGCGGCCACGGCCCATCTGTTGAAGGCAGGCTGACCCATGAACTGACCGAGTCCGTAGATGCGCAAGTGCGTGCTTCTTACGGCCTCGATACCGGACTAAGCGACGATAACGTGACCCGTGTGGGTGCGTATCTGCGCTGGAAATATTAACGTTTAGAATGTGAGACAAGAAAATGGCACAGGATACCGCAACCATGAACAATAATGGCCTCCGCCGTTCGGCTATCGTCGAAACCGGCCTGATGATCGTAACACTGATCGTGTTCGACTTCCTGTTTTTGGATAAGACACGTTTCTGGGATACCAACCCACATCCTTTCTGGTTCGTGGTGCTCATCATCGCCAGCAAATACGGCTCGCGTGAAGGCCTCTTCGCTGCGATCGCCGCTACCCTTGGCCTACTCATCGGCAACATGCCGGAGCAAGGCATGGAACAGGACATGTATGGTTACTGGTTCTCCGTAGTGAAACTGCCACTGCTGTGGCTAGTAGGCGCGATGCTCTTTGGTGAACTGCGCCAGATGCACATCCGCGAACGTGACCAGTTAAAGCGTGATCTCTCCTCTTCTATGGAGCGTGAATCTACCATCAGCCGTTCATACCAGTGGGTGAAAGACCTTAAGGAACGCCTGGAGCTGCGTATGGCAGGCCAGCTGCGTTCTTCTATCTCTGCATACCACGCGGCAAAAGCCATGGAACGCCTGAACCCGGATGAAGTGCTGCACGGCCTTGAAGAGCTGGTAAGCAACGCCATTAATGCCGAACAGTTCTCCGTATACACCATGACCCCGCAAGGTCTGGATCTTACCCTTTCCCACGGCTGGAAAGAAAAAGATGCGTATCAGTCAAAACTTGATACTCGCAGCCCGCTTACCACAGCCATCGCCAGCAACAGCGGCGTGCTTTGTGTAGCCAATGCTGACCATGAACATATTCTATCCGGTCAGGGTATCCTTGCAGGTGCATTGACCGACCGTAACACCGGCGAGGTGATCGGCATGCTGAAAGTGGAAACACTCGGCTTTACTGACCTGAACCTTAGCACCATCGAATCATTCGCGGCTATCTGCGAATGGGCTGGCCTTGCATTGATGAATGCCCGCAAGTATCAGACCGCGAAGTCACAGAGCATGGTAAACCCGGATCATAACCTGTTCACCAGCAACTACTTCCACCGTTACCTCGATTTCATTACACCTCTGGCTAAACGCGTGGGTTTTGATGTGAACATGATCGTCATCAACGTAGCTAATGCAGCTCGCCTTGATGAAGAGACCCGTACACGTCTTGGTCGTTTGCTTTCCGATGCGGTAGAACGCGTACTGCGTGATATCGACCTTGCATTCGATTATCAGGCACACAGCGATGACTATTCTATCGTACTGCCTGCGACCAATAAACGTGGTGCAGAAATCGTACTCGACCGTATCCGCAAGGACCTTCTGGCTCGCAGCCAGGGCATTGCAAGCGGCGCAACCTTCTCATTCAGCGTACAGACCGTTTATGAAAAAGCCTGATTCCATCCACGCCTATTTTGAAGGCGCAGACATTCACGACGAAAGGCATGTAGGTGCATGCGGCGCGGCGGCGATCATTGCCTCTGCCCTGTTCATGGTACTGCACGGCTATAATGCGTGGCTGTTCTTCTTTGCTGATGCCATCAGCTTTACCAATGCGCTGGTTTTCCACCTCATACTGGCACTGGCTGCAGGCCTGCTTTACAAGGCATTCTCAGGCGTTGAGCGCGAGAGCCGCTTTTTCCTGCTGCTCTTTGTAAGTACACTGGCACTGGGTGTATTCGGTGCGGCCGGTACATTACTTGGTGCATTACTCCATATCTGGTACATGCGCTATGCTCAGCCATTCACCGTATGGTTCAACTCTATCTTCCCTGCTCCGGTTACCAACGAATCGCAGCAGATCTATGAAGATATTCTTGTAGGCCGCGATGAATCCAGCAAGCCTTACAGCGTTGTATCGTTCCTTGATGTGATCTGGTACGGCAATGAATCGCAGAAGCGCATGGCTCTGTCTAAAATGACCTCTCGCTTCCATCCGACCTTTGCCCCTGCTTTCAAGAAAGCATTGAATGACAAAAGCAACAGCATCCGTATTCAGGCGGCAACTGCGATCAGTAAGATCGAGAACCAGTTCGTAAGCCACCTGATGAAGCTGGTGAAGCTGCACAACGAACAGCCTAAGAACCCTGTCATTACGCTGGCGATCGCCGAGCATTACGATGATTACGCTTTCACCGGCATCCTTGATGATGACCGCGAACGCGAGAACCGTGCTCAGGCTTTCAAATTCTATCAGGAGTATCTGAACCTGCGCCCGACCGATACCGATACGCATGTAAAGATCGGCCGCCTGCTGATGCGCGGCGATGAACCGATGCGCGCCATCGACTGGCTGCGTCAAAGTATCGAGCGTGGCCATAAGAGCCCCGCATTGATGAACTGGTACGCCGAGGCGCTGTTCGCCTGCGGCCGCTACAGCGAACTTCGCCAGATGGCCCAGGAAGGCCGCTGGAAAGTGGATGCTGAGAATACCAATCCGGCACTGGCTGAAACCATGTCTTTCTGGGCAACCAATCAGACCATGCCTGCAACACAAGCTAAAAGAGGGCGCGCATGAGCTCACCTGTAAACAACGCAGATATCTGCCTTATCCTTGAAGGTTCGTATCCTTATGTTCCCGGCGGCGTTGCCAGCTGGACACATGAACTCATCACCAAGCAAAACCACCTGACCTTCCATGTGGTAAGCATCCTGCCGCGCGATGAGAACCCTAAAGCCCGTTATGAATTGCCGAAGAACGTGGTGAGCCTCACCAACCTGCATTTGCAGGACCTGCCCGATGTACAGGCGCTCGACAGCAAAACCACCAAACAGCTGATGCAGGCACTTAAAGAGCCGCTCACGGCACTTACCACCGGCAAAGCAGGCATAGATGATCTCAATAAGATCATTGCCACCCTCGCCCCTTATAAAGGCAAGCTGGGTGCTGCTACCCTACTCGATAGCAAAGAAGCATGGGACATGCTCACCGAAATGTACGAGATGTCTTTCGTAGAAAGCTCGTTCCTTGATTATTTCTGGTCATGGCGCGCGCTGCTTGGCGGTCTGTACTCCATGCTGCTTTCCGATATTCCGCCAGCTAAGAGCTATCATGCGCTTTCTACCGGTTACGCCGGCCTGTTCGCTGCGCGTGCCAAGACCGAGCTGAACAAACCTGCCCTGCTGACCGAACATGGTATCTACACCAGCGAACGCCGTATTGAGATCGCATCGGCTGACTGGCTGGAAGAAACCGCCTCTAAAGCACTCACCATCGACCGCACACGCCTGAACCTGCGCGATATGTGGATGGATACCTTCACCAACTATTCACGCATGTCCTATGCCGCGTGTGATCCTATCATCACGCTGTTCTCCGGTAACCAGTCCGCACAACGTGCCGACGGCGCAGCGGAAGATCGTATGCGCATCATCCCTAACGGTATCGATGTGGAGCGTTTCAGCAACATTCCGCGCCGTGCGCATGACCGCCCAACGGTTGCGCTCATTGGCCGTGTCGTACCGATCAAGGACATCAAAGGTTTCCTGCGTTCTGTGGCGATGTTGCATGAACAGATCCCTGATATCCGCGTGCTCATCATGGGCCCTGTGGATGAAGATCCCGATTATGCGCGTGAATGCATGAACTTCGCCGAATACCTGGCACTGAAGAACACCGTAACCTTCACTGGCCGCGTGAATATCGATGAATACCTGCCGGAGATCGATGTGGTGGCGTTCAGCTCGCTGTCTGAAGCACAGCCACTGACCATTCTGGAAGCCGGTGCGGCTGGCATTCCGATCGTTGCAACCGATGTGGGCGCATGCCGCGAAATGGTGCTTGGTGCAACCGATGAAAAACCGGCACTGGGCGCAGGTGGTGTGATCGTGCCACTGGCTAACCCGGCTGCACTCGCAGATGGTATATTGTACCTCCTGCGCGACAAGGCATTCTATGAACAATGCAGCAAGGCTATGCGTAGCCGCGTTGCAACATATTACAACAAAAACGACCAGCATATGGCCTACCAGAGCCTGTATGCGGCCGTGGCCTGATAGATTGAAGGAATAATAAAATGGCTGGTATTGGATTCGCACTCAAGAAACTCTCACGCAAAGATAACCTGATCGGTATCTTCCGCGCTTACACACATGCCACCATGGCCTCTACCGGCCCTTGGCTGTTCACGGCATTGGCGATCGGCAGTATCACCCTGCTTTATTCTGAATATTTCAATAACGATCTGCTCACCAATTTCCGTGTGGTGGTGATTTATAATTTCGGCTTCTCGCTGGTGTGTGCCGCGCCTGTATTCATGGTGATCACACGCTATCTGGCCGACTCCATCCATAAGAAGGATGTGACGCATACGCCCACGGTGCTGTTCATCAGCCTTATCCTGCTTAATCTCTGCCTGCTGCCTGTAGCCCTTATCTATTACGGCTGGTATGTGAACCTTGATATTGGCATGCGTATCAACGCTATTGCCAACCTCGTACTGATCTCTTCGGTGTGGGTACTTGGCGTATACATGACCGCGCTGAAGGACTACACCTCCGTGACCCGCTCCTTTGCGGTGGGTATGGCTCTGGCCTTCGTTTTCGCCCAGCTTTTTAAAGCGCCATACGGCGATGTAGGCATGCTGGTCGGCTTCAATATCGGCAATGCCTGGATCGTATTCTCACTCATTGCCAAAGTGCTTGCGGAATATCCATACAAACTTACCCGTGGTACGGAACTGAAGAAATATTACCGCAAATACTGGGAACTTGCAGTGGGCGGACTCTTCTACAACATGGCCATCTGGGTGGATAAATGGGTGATGTGGATCTATGCGCCGGAGCGTGTTGAACTGCCCTCAAAGATGATCTATTTTCCTGACTATGACAGCGGTATGTTCCTCGCGTACCTGACCATTGTACCCGCTATGGCTGTGTTCCTGTTCTCTGTTGAAACCCGTTTCTTCGAGCGTTACCAGCGTTTCTATTACGACATTCTGGAGCACAGGCCACTTGCCACCATCCGTAAGAATCACCAGCGCATCATTGATGCGATCATCGACAGCACCCGCAACTTCCTTGTAGTACAAGGCACAGTGTGCGTGGCGGCGATCCTGCTGGCGGCACAGATATTTGCCCTGTTCAACGTAAATTACCTGCAGATGGGTATCTTCCGTCTGGGCACACTGGGTTCGATGTTCCATGTACTGGTACTGTTCGAGATGATCGTGCTGTCTTACTTCGATTGCCGCAAGGTGACGATGTGGATCCAGTTCTTCTTCCTTATCAGCAATACGGTGCTGACCTATATCAGCATCGGCTGGGGCTTCCCGTATTATGGCTATGGCTACTTCCTGTCATCGCTTCTGACCTTTGGCCTGACCTCACTGGTACTGTATGCGCATATCCAGCGCCTGCCATACCATGCGTTCATCACCAATAACGGTTCGCTGAATGCCAAAGCTAATAAGGAAAATGCGTTAGCCACTGCGTAAAAACACTTCTTGACCGACCGGTCAAATGGTGTTAACACTCGGCCATGATGACGGCTGAACCTTATCGCACAAATACTAAAGAAAAGTTACTGGCAGCAGCGCTGGATCTGATCTGGCACTCCAGTTACGGCTCTGTAAGTGTGGATGACATTTGCAAACGCGCAGGTGTTCATAAGGGCAGCTTCTATCATTTTTTTGACTCCAAGGTTGCGTTAACAGTTGCAGCGTTTGAGGCGTTCTGGGAAAGCAAGCGCCCCGTGCTTGACGAGGCATTTGCACTTTCGTTATCTCCTATTGAACGTCTCAAACGCTACGCAAGCCTCATCTACCGCTGGCAAAAAGAAGAATTCGATAAAACTGGCAAAGTACTTGGCTGCCCGTTCGCAGGTTGCGGCTCTGAACTTTCTACACAGGAAGAGAATTTCCGCATCGCCATTGAGAATATCTTCACGGGCTATTCCGAATATTTTGAACGATTGGTCAAGGATGCAGAGATCTGCCCACCAGACATGGTGAAGCTGATCGCGCAGGAAATGATCGCCTATGTAGAAGGCGTGATCCAGCAAGCGAAATTCAGCAACGACCTTACGATCATCAAAACACTGCTGCTGCCCGGCATGCTGCAATATATCTCGCCGGAAGCTGCTCTCAAAGCTCGCCTTGCTAACCTCTCAGAAACTACAACAAACGCTTAATACACGGATACTATATGGGTAAAATACTAGCGCTCATCCTCATACTGGCCGGCACGGGCTATTATTTCCTGCCGCAAATTCTTGGTGGCGGGCAAAACCCCATGGCAATGATGGGCGGCGCGATGCCTGTGATGGTCGCAGACGCCATGGAAAAAGAAGTAACGCTGTGGGATGAGTTCTCCGGTCGCCTGAAGGCCGTAGATGACGTGCAGGTGCGTCCGCGCGTGCCCGGCATGGTGGAATCGGTGCATTTCGCTGATGGCCAGATGGTCAAGGAAGGCGATCTGCTTTTTGTGATCGATCCACGCCCGTATGAAGCAGAAGCGCAGGCCGCTCGCGCCCGCCATGAGCTGGCCGATGCGGAATTCAAACGTGCCACCTCATTGTTCGCTGATAAAGCAATATCACAGCGCGATTATGACCAACGCAAAGAAAATGCAAGTGTTGCAAAAGCCGATCTGAAACGCGCACAACTTAATCTCGATTATACCAAGGTAAAAGCACCGGTATCTGGTAAGGCAGGCCGTGTTGAAGTAACACCCGGTAACCTTGTGGATGCAGGTCAGCCTGTGCTTACCACTGTGGTATCCCAAGACCCTATCTACGCTGATTTTGAAGCCGATGAGCAGCGTTTCCTTTCATACCTTGCTGCCGCTGGCAACGATGTTTCAAAACTCTCTTCCATTCCGGTGATCCTTGAACTTGGCAATAACGAAACTCATGAAGGCCATGTGCATTCTTTCGATAACCAGCTGAACGTAACCTCTGGCACGATCCGCGTACGCGCCGTGTTCGACAACAAGGAAGGCAAACTTGTACCAGGCCTGTTCGCCCGCCTGCGTATGGGCGCTGCCGGCAAGGAAAGTGCTATCCTGATCGCTGAGAAATCCATCAACACCGACCAGAACAAGAAATACGTCTATGCTGTTGGCGCAGATAACATGACCGCTTACCGCGAAGTGAAGCTTGGGCCATCGCATGAAGGTATGCGTATCATCCGTAGCGGTCTGGCAAAAGGCGATACCATCGTGGTGAGCAGCACGCGCCTGCTTCGCCCGGGCATGCCTGTCACACCAACTAAAGTGCCGATGGAAGCAACCGATAAACACCAGCTTCCAGTAGCCGGCGCACCGGAAGCACCTGCCGCTGAAGTAAAAGAAGAAGCCCCAGCAGCCGGTGAGCCCAAACAATGACCACTGACGCAGTATCTTTGATCTCAGGCAACCACCCATGAATATCTCCCGTTTCTTCATCGACCGGCCGATCTTTGCAGCAGTGATCTCGCTCTTGATCTTCATCTCCGGTTTCATTGCCATGTGGCAGCTGCCTATTTCGGAATATCCCGAAGTGGTGCCGCCATCGGTAGTGGTGACCGCCACCTACCCGGGTGCAAACCCCAAGGTGATCGCAGAAACCGTCGCTGCCCCACTGGAAGAGCAGATAAACGGCGTGGAAGACATGATCTACATGTCCTCTCAGAGCACCTCTGACGGGTTGATGCAGCTAACCGTTACCTTCAACATCGGTACAGATCCTGATAAAGCCCAGCAGCTGGTGCAGAACCGTGTGAACCAGGCACTACCTCGCCTTCCGGACATTGTACGCCAGTTCGGTGTGATGAGTGCAAAAAGCTCATCCGATATTACGCTGGTGGTGCATTTGCTTTCACCCGACCAGCGCTATGATAATTTATATTTAGGTAACTACGCAGCTCTCAATATCCGCGATCGCCTGCGCCGTATTCAGGGCGTTGGTATGGTGGAAATGTGGGGCGGCAGTGATTACGCCATGCGCGTATGGCTTGACCCGCAAAAAGTGGCTGAGCGCGGCATGAGCGCGGGCGATGTGGTGAATGCCATCCGCGAACAGAACCTTCAGGTTGCCGCCGGTGTGATCGGTGCATCCCCTACCACTCCGGACACAATGATGCAGCTGAACGTCAACGCGCAAGGCCGCCTGCAAACAGAAGAAGAATTCCGCGACATCATCATCAAAGCAGATAGCACCGGTGCGGTGACGCGCCTTGGCGATGTAGCACGCATCGAAATGGGCGGCGACCAGTATGCCCTGCGCTCACTCCTCAATAACAAGCCAGCCGTGGCGCTTGGCGTCTTCCAGGCACCGGGCAGCAACGCACTGGAAATATCTGACCGTGTACGCGAGTCCATGGAAGAACTTAAAAAAGAATTCCCTGAAGGTGTTGATTACACCATCGTATATGACCCAACGAGTTTCGTGCGTGACTCCATCAACGCCGTGATCATGACATTGCTGGAGGCAGTGGCGCTGGTAGTGCTCGTGGTGATCCTGTTCCTGCAGACATGGCGCGCTTCCATCATTCCACTGCTTGCCGTGCCGGTTTCAATCATTGGCACATTCGGGCTGATGTATGCGTTCGGATTCTCCATTAATGCCCTCTCATTATTCGGATTGGTACTGGCCATTGGTATCGTGGTGGATGACGCCATCGTGGTGGTTGAGAACGTTGAGCGTAACATTGCCTCCGGCCTGTCCCCGCGTGATGCCACCTATCAGGCGATGCGCGAGGTAAGCGGCCCTATTATCGCCATCGGCCTCACACTGGTTGCCGTATTCGTACCGATCGCCTTCATCAGTGGCTTGACTGGCCAATTCTACCGCCAGTTCGCGCTGACTATCGCGATCTCTACCATTATCTCTGCCATCAACTCCCTCACCCTTTCACCTGCCATGGCTTCACTGCTCCTCAAAGGCCATGATGAACCTAAAGACGCCCTGACACGCTGGATGGACAAAGTATTTGGCCGCTTCTTCGGCTGGTTCAACCGTATGTTCCAGCGCGGGGGTGACGCATATTCAAACCGCGTTAGCCGTGTACTTGGCCATAAGAAACAGGCCTTGTTCATCTATGCCTTGCTTATCGGCTTTACCATTTTTGCATTCATGAAAATGCCGGTGGGGTATGTGCCCGGGCAGGACAAGCAATATCTCATCGGATTCGCCCAGTTGCAGGATGGTGCGTCACTTGACCGTACAGAAGCGGTCATGCGCAAAATGTCCGAGATCGGTCTTTCTACAGAAGGTATCGCCCATTCTGTTGCTTTCCCTGGCCTTTCCATCAACGGATTTACGGTGAGTTCCAGCGCCGGTATCGTATTCTTCCCGCTGACATCATTTAAGGAACGCTCTTCAGGTGCACTGTCTGCCGGGGCTATCGCCGGCCAGTTGAACATGAAATTTGCCGAGATCACCGATGCGTTCGTAGCCGTGTTCCCGCCACCACCGGTAATGGGCCTTGGTACAAGTGGCGGTTATAAGATGCAGATCCAGGATCGTGCTGACCTTGGTGAGGAAGCACTTGCCGAAACCGCCAATGCGATCATGGGTAAAGTCTATCAATCTCCGATGTTCAACCCGATGCAAAGTTACACTGGCTACCAGATCAACGTACCGCAATTGCAAGTGGATGTAGATCGCACCAAAGCGAAACAACTCGGCGTACCGGTCACTAGTATCTTTGAAACACTGCAGATCTATCTTGGCTCGCTTTACATCAACGACTTCAACAAATTCGGTCGTACCTATCGGGTGATCGCGCAGGCCGATGCTGATTATCGCAATCAGGCGGAAGATATCGCCAACCTGCAGGTACGCAGCATGAGCGGCCAGATGGTGCCGCTCGGCAGCATCCTTAAAGTAACACAAGGTTACGGTCCTGACCGCGCCGCACGCTACAACGCCTACCGTACGGCCGATCTGAACAGCGCGCCCGGCCCGGGAGTTTCAACCGGCGAATCACAGCGCGCCCTCGAACAGATCGCGCGTGAGACCTTACCTAAAGGCATGAGCTTTGAATGGACAGATCTCACCTACCAGCAGATCCTTGCCGGCAATACCTCGTTCTTTGTGTTCCCGCTGTGCGTGCTCCTCGTGTTCCTTGTACTGGCGGCGCAGTATGAAAGCCTGAGCCTGCCGCTGGCCGTTATCTTGATCGTACCGATGTGCCTGCTGTCTGCCATCGTGGGCGTGTGGATCAAATGGTTCTATATCGATATCATCAGCATGATCATAGGGCAGCCCATACCTAACGTGGATAATAACATCTTCACACAGATCGGTTTGATGGTGCTTGTAGGCCTTGCGTGTAAGAACGCCATTCTGATTGTGGAATTTGCCCGCGAACTCGAGCTGGAAGGTGCAGAGCCATTCAATGCCGCTGTAGAAGCCGCCCGCCTGAGGCTTCGCCCGATCCTTATGACCTCATTCGCATTCATCATGGGTGTGCTGCCACTGGTGCTCGCAAGTGGTGCAGGTGCTGAGATGCGTCAGGCTATGGGTGTTACTGTATTTGCCGGTATGTTGGGCGTTACCTTCTTCGGTCTGTTCTTTACACCGATATTCTATGTCGTGCTGCGTACCTTAAGTGGCAGGAAGCTGCATTCAGCAAGCACCCCTGCCCTGCACGGAAAGGTGGATTGCCATGAATAATAAATGGCTTGGCATTATCGCACTTACCACAGCGCTTACAGGTTGTGACCTGTCACCGGACTTCACGCCGCCCAGTTTCGACCTGCCGGATAACTTCAAAGAAGCTCCCACGGCAGATGAAGCTGTTGACCCATCTTTATGGGAGACCGCTGCTCCGGCTGATACTGTATCTCGCGGGGAATGGTGGCGTATCTTTGATGATGAAGTACTGAACCAGCTCCAGCAGGAAGCATTGCTTACAAATACCAATCTGGCCATCGCGGCTGAGCGTGTGGTGCAGGCAAGACAAGAATCGAATATTGCGTTAGCTGAGTTGTTCCCATCGATCGATGCAGGTTTCAGCCCTAAACGTGAGAAATTCTCCAGTGGCTCACCTAACCTTGCTCCCGGTCAGGTCACCAAACCGCAAACGTCATACCGCGCGCATGGCATCATGTCATACGAGCTCGACCTGTTCGGCAGGCTTACCGGTGCATACCGCGTGGCAGAGCTGAACGCAGAAGCCACCGATGCACTGTATAATGCCGTGCTGGTCTCATTGCAGGCCGATGTGGCACAGCTTTATTTCTCTCTACGCACCCTTGATGCAGAACGCCAGTTCCAAAAACGCGTGCTTGCCGCCAAGGAGGAATCTCTGCGCGTTGCAAAGCATTTATTCGAACTTAGTGAAACCAGCGACCTTGAGCTGGCACGCGCAGAAGCTGATTTTGCTATAGCAAAATCAGAAACAGCGGCGCTGGATCGCAACCGTGCAGAACTTGAGAATTCAATGGCTGTACTGCTGGGCAAGATACCATCCAGCTACCATTTCGAAGAATTCCCGCTGGCGGATAAGAACCCTCCGTCTATTCCAGCCGGTATCCCTGCTAATCTCCTGGCGCGCAGACCGGATATTGCAGCTGCTATCCGCAAGATGGAAGCGAACAACCGCCGCATTGGCATGGCGCGTGCCGCCATGTTCCCACGCATCGTACTCACCGCGGTCGGCGGCTATGAATCACAATCCTTAGGCGATATATTCAAATGGTCGAATCGCACATGGGCCATAGGCCCGGGTATGGGTGATGTGGTCACCCAGCCTGTGTTCGAAGGTGGCCGTATCTTCTTCACCACCAAGCAGCTCTTTGCAGAGCGTGAAGAAAGCGTGGCCGAATATCGTGGACAAGTGCTCAATGCCTTCAAGGAAGTAGAAGATAGCCTCGCTGCCATTCGCCTGCTGGCTGAAGAAACCACCCAGCAACGTATCGCCGCGGATGCCTCGATGCGCTCTTCCGGTATCGCCCGTGTTCGTTATGAGAATGGCGACCTGAGCCTTGCTGACTCTCTGGAATACGAAGCCCTTGCGATGAATACTCGCCGCGGTGCTATCCGCTCGCATGGGGCACGTTATGCCGCCACCATTTCCCTCATCCGTGCCTTAGGCGGCGGCTGGGATTTCCCACAAAAAGCTGCTATGGCAGAACCTGCTGAGGCTGCTATAGAAGAACCCGCACCTGTCCAACCGCCAGAAGCCGAGGAGACACCAGATGCCACAACCGACACACCCGCTCCGCTCTAAGCGTACATTGCTTGGCTTCATGCTGCTGGCCACAGCGGCTTCCCCTGCCTTCGCACGCGACCAGATACGTATTGTCGGCTCATCCACCGTATATCCCTTCATCACCGTTGCCGCCGAACAGTTCGGCCGTGGTACAAAATTCAAAACCCCTATTGTAGAATCCATCGGCACGGGCGGCGGCTTCAAGATGTTCTGTTCCGGCGTCGATGAAAAAACACCCGATATCAATAATGCTTCCCGTGCCATCACCGAATCCGAGATCAAGACCTGTGCTGAGCACGGTGTTACCGAGATCACGGAAATTCCCATCGGCTATGACGGCATCGTGATCGCCGCTGGCAAGAAGGCTAAACCGTTCAATATCTCGCGCACCCAGTTATTCCTTGCTCTTGGCAAGCAAATACCTAAAGGTGGCAAGCTCGTTGATAACCCGCATAAATTCTGGAGCGATATTTCTCCATCCTTACCAAAACAACCCATCACTGTATATGGCCCACCTCCAACATCCGGAACGCGTGATGCCTTCGTAGAGCTTGCGTTCGAAGAGGCCTGCAAGGATCTGCCGGAATTCAAGGCCGCCTATCCCGATAGTAAGCTGCGCGCCAAAACCTGCCACATGGTGCGCGAAGATGGCGCGTTCGTAGAGGCCGGCGAGGATGACAATATCATTATCCGCAAACTCGAACTCAACGCTGATGCGCTGGGTATATTAGGCTACAGCTTCGTGGAGGAAAATGCAGGGCTGGTGCAGTCCCTGACCGTTGATGGCGTCGTACCAAGTTTCGATAATATCGCGGAAGGCAAATACAAACTGTCACGCCCTCTCTTTATTTATGTAAAGAACGCGCATTTCGACAAGATACCCGGCCTGCGCGAATTCACACGTGAAGTCACGCTTGAAGGCGCAATGGGCTCGGATGGTTATATGTCGCGCCAGGGGCTGATACCCATGCCGGAAGCAGAACGGGAAAAATTACGCGAGCGTATAGCCGCCCTGAAATAGCTCAGGCCGCCTTGCCTTCTTTCATCAGCTGATCAGCTTTTTTCCAGTCTACCTGCGAGACATCGCTGATACCTGCCGTCAATGCATCCAGTATGATCTCCTGCTCCTGCCCACGTCTGTATGCCTCGGCATAGGAAATCTCGGGGTGGAACACCACCATCGCATAACGCGGAATGAATTTACCCGGATAGCGTTTTTCCAGTTCAAACCCGATCTGCTTTTTAAGCTGGAATTTAGGGTCAGCCACTGTATCACGCATCTCGACAAAATTCTTCACTGCCAGCGTACCAATGGCATCAGCGTTGGGTTTGCGGTCTGCTTCCAGCTTCTCGAACAGTGTTTTCCAGTTTGATTCCGAATCCAATAACTCACCCAGCTTGGTGCAATCCTCAAAGCCGCAATTCATGCCCTGCCCGAAGAACGGCACAATGGCGTGCGCGGCATCACCCAGTAACATCAGTTTGTCTTCCACATGCCAAGGCGCGCAGCGTATGGTGGCCAACGCCCCAGTTGGGTTGCGGAAGAAATCTTCTGCCAGTGTGGGCATGATCTTTTTGGCATCCGGAAAATATTTCTCAAAGAAGGCTTCCACGGCCTGCGGCGTGGTGAGTTCAGCAAAACTATTCTTACCTTCATATGCCAGATACAGCGTAACCGTGAAGCTGCCACCCAGATTCGGCAGCGCCATCAACATGAAAGATTCCCTCGGCCAGATATGTAGCGCGTGTTTTTCTATCAGGTATTCACCGGAAGGGCCTGCCGGAATGTTAAGCTCTTTATAGCCATGTGCTTCGAAGGTCTGCGAGTAATTGAAGTTCATAACCTTCTCCAGCATAGCCTTACGCGCGACCGACCACGCACCGTCTGTCGCAAGCACCACACCGGCCTTTACTTCTTTCCCGCCGGTGAACTGGTATGTGCCGGTTTCTATATCCACCTGCGCAAGACCGCTATTAAATGTAAGCTCAACATTTGCATGCTCGCCTGCCTTGATGAGCAGCAACTTATTGAGTTCTCCACGAGAGATGGAATAGATCACCTCATCATCCTTTTGACCGTAAGACACAAAGGTGGTTGCGCCCTTCACGTCATGCAGCATGCGCCCGCGCACGGGAATCGCCAGTTTCATCGCCTCATCGGTAAGCCCTACGGCACTGAGCGCTTTAATGCCGCGTGAGGTAAGTACAAGATTGATCGAGCGCCCTGCCTCCACCACTTCTTTGCGCATATCACCTCTGCGCTCCAGCAGCGATACTTTGAATCCGCGTTTTGCCAGAAAGATACTGGTCAGTGCACCAACCAACCCGCCACCGATGACATGTACATGGTCTTTTTTCATAAGGTCACTCCCAGTTCAGCAGCTATCAGAGATACAAAACGATATACATCACCGAACGTATTATACAGCGGCACGGGTGCCACACGGATACAATCCGGCTCGCGCCAGTCACAGATAACACCGGCGTCAGTCAGTTTATCAAATACCGCACGACCATTCTTATGCATGAGAATGGATATCTGGCAGCCGCGTTCTTTTTCATCACGCGGGGTCATGACTGTGAAAGCATCACTCTTCATGCTATCCAGCAGGAATTGCAGGTAGTCCGTGAGTTTCAGGCTCTTGGCACGCAATGCTTCCATGCCCACTTCCTCGAATATCTCCAGCGATGCGCGCACCGCAGCCAGCGAGAGAATCGGCGGGTTAGAAAGCTGCCAGCCTTCTGCCCCGGCGGTCACATGAAAATCAGACCCCATCTTGAAGCGTGTTTTTTTATCATGCCCCCACCAGCCAGCGAATTTTGGCAGCTCTGCGGTGGCGTGACGCTCATGCACGAACGCACCCGCCAGCGCACCCGGTCCAGAATTCAGGTATTTGTAAGAGCACCAGCAGGCAAAATCCACTTCCCAGTCATGGAGTTTCAGCGGCACGTTGCCGGCAGCATGCGCAAGGTCAAACCCAACGATGCAGCCTTTTTTGTGGCCTGCCTTGGTGATGCGCTGCATGTCAAACAACTGGCCGGTGTAATAATTCACGCCGCCAAGCATGATGAGTGCTACAGCATCCCCTTCTTTTTCAATGACAGCTTCAATATCATCACTACGCAGTGCACGCTCACCGGCACGTGGTTTTAGCTCAATGAGTGATGTTTTTGGGTCAAACCCGTGGAATTTAATCTGTGATGCCACCGCATACTGGTCAGAGGGGAACGCACCACCTTCGATGATAATTTTATGGCGGGTTTTAGTTGGCCGGTAGAATGATACCATCAGCAGATGCAGATTCACCGTAAGGCTATTCATCGCCACCACTTCGATGGGCTTCGCGCCCACGAGTTTGGCCAGTTTATCCGTTAAAAATTCGTGATACGGCATCCACGGGTGTTTTGCGTGAAAGTGCCCTTCCACACCAAGGTTCTGCCAGTCTGTCAGCTCCTGCTGCACCGCTTTTTCTACGCGCCGTGGCTGCAGCCCCAGCGAGTTACCACACAGATAGATGCACTCTTTGCCATCTTTGGTCTTTGGAATGTAAAATTCATCACGCCAGTTAGCGAGTACATCCGCAGCATCCATTTCGGCAGCAAAGTTCTTGTCGGTACGGTAAGTCATTTCAGTATCTCATACAAAATTGGTCGGCTAGGCGCGGCGTCACTTTCAAACGCTGCCACTTGCAGGTTTAACATATAATGGCCATCAGTGATGGCCTCCTTAACACGGATCAATTCTGTCACTGTTTTACGGGAAGGCACTTTTCCTGCCAGTGAATGGCTACCCTGCGGTAACTCCCAGAAAATATGGTGGTTCGTGAGTTTTCCCTCATCATCCAACCGGTCAATGGAAGGCATATCCACCAGCACATGCTGCACGCCCTGCTGCACGATATATTCCATCGCCTGCATAGTGAAGAACGCAGGCTTGCTACCATGCTGCCAGCCCGTGCGAATTATGAGTGCCTCCGCGAAAGTCCCCGCCTTAGCCAAGGCCACCTTAGTTATCACCAGATCATCCGGCCGCAGGTCAGGTGCGTAGCTTTCACCGCAACCCTGCGCTGCTTGTGGTGCAATTGAAACAAGCTGTGCTTTGATGAATGCGTCTTTCAGCACATCATGCACCATCACTTTTTCCTGCACGATATGCCCGACAGACTCCGTATGTGTGCCATGCAGGTGTGGCGAGAAGGTAATGTAATCGCAGTTGCAACTGCCGCCTGCATGCACGTCTCCGGTAAAATCCCCTGCTTTATAGGCATGTTTCTCGGCGGGTGGCGCACCGAATTCCGCAAGGCCAGCACCAAACTGCACCGGCACAGAAATATCATACGCCTTACCTAACTTTATATGCTGTGTGCCCAGTATCAGTTCCACGCCAACCACTCCTTCGCGGTGCCTGAGAGCATACGCTGTTTCTGCGCGACCGATACACATGGCAAATTGCGTTTTCCATCCACATTATCACGAGGAAGCCAGCCAAAATGCTTCCATGCAGCATCCTGCGCGGCATCATTCTCCGGCAGATGCTCGATCATATGGCCGGGATATATCTTCTTGGCTGTAAACGGATCGACCTCGCCCAGCGGATAAGGATAATCCGACCCCATAGCAATGCGCCCTGCCCCGAGCACATCCACCAGCATCCCAAGCACGAATGGATCATGCGTCAGAGAATCGGTATAGACGCCGCAATCATGCACAGTATCCTGTGGCGTTTTTTGTGATGCATCCTTGAACAGATCCGGGCGGCAATACGCGCCATGTGCCAACCGGCCAAGCAGCGCCGGAAATACGCCACCGCCATGCGCATAAAGCACGCGCAGTTTCGGCAGGCGCTCATGCACACTGCCTGAGCGCAGCGCATCAAAGGCCAGTGCGGTTTCCATACCCATGGCGATAAGCCACGGCCGCCAGTTGCGATTCGCATTCATCCGCTTTTGCAGGCGCGCCTCCGTGGGAGACATGAACCCACCCCACGGATGCAGGAACACGCCCATATTCAGCGCTGAGGCCGCCTCAAAAATGGGGAAAAACCGTGCATCATCAAGGTCGAGGCCATTGATGTTGGAATTGATCTCAACCCCATGCATGCCGAGTTCTTTTATGCGCTCCAGCTCTTTGATGGCAAGTGGCGCATCCATCATGGGAAGTGCGCCCAGCGCGGTGAATTGGTTGGGGAATCTGGCAACCATCGCGGCGTTGTCGTCATTCAATATACGGCAGATCTCGGCGGCATCCGCCATGTTATCAACATAATCAGGGATCATCATCGGCGTCGGAGACAGCACCTGCATGGTGACACCATGTTTCTTGCATTCGCCCGCGCGGGCCTCGCCATCATACGCGTTATGTTCAATGGTGCGCTGCACTTCCCCTTTATGGTTCACCATCTCGGCGCAGCATGGTTTGGTGGCGTGCGCACGCACACGAATGAAATCGGCATAATGCGAGAATTTCGCCAATGCCTCAAAGGTATCAGGAGAAAGCGTGCTATGTGTATGTACGTCCCATTTTTCCATGGGCTATTTTTTCTCCGGCGGCTGCAGCACATGCCCGCAGCTCTTACAGGTGCGATGTTCTGCACTATCCCAGAAGCGCTTAAAGAGCGGCGGCAGGTCCTGCACGATGCTTTTTAGCGGCACATATTCTGAATGTAACTTGCTGTGGCATGAATCACAGAACCAGAGGAAGCCATCCAGCTCGCCTTCTGCGCGTTTGCGCTCGATCACAAGCCCTACCGTATTCTCGAAACGCTGCGGTGAGTGATAGACATGCGACGGCAGCAGGAATATCTCGCCTTCCTTGATGATAACATCACGCGGCTTGCCATTTTCCATCAGCTTAAGGCACATATCGCCCTTGAGCTGATAGAAGAACTCTTCGCCCGGATCATCATGATAATCCTTACGCGTGTTAGGCCCGCCCACCACCATGATGATGAAGTCACCCACCGTATATACCTGCTTATTGCATACTGGTGGCTTCAGGCTTTCTTTATTCTCTTCGATCCATTTCTGTAAATTAATTGGGGGAAGCATGGGTCACTCCTTCAGTGCTGCGATGCACTTAAGTTCAATGGCGATAGGCGTAGGCAGTGCGCCTATTTCCAGTGTGGTGCGGCATGGCGGGTTTACTTTGAAATACTCGGCCCAGAGTTTGTTATAGATCGGGAAGTCCGCCTTCATGTTGGTGAGGTATACCGTCACATCCACAAGGTCTTCCCACTTAGCACCGCTGGCCTCCAGAATATCTTTCACATTGGCAAATACACTGTGGCACTGCGCTTCAATGTCATAGGCTATGATATTACGGTTAGCATCCAGCGTTACACCGGGGATATCCTTGCTTCCTTTTTTGCGCGGGCCAACACCTGAGAGGAACAGCAGATTGCCCACCTTGCGCGCATGCGGGTATGCGCCAACCGGTTCTGGTGCTTTGTTTGAGTTGTGTGCGGTAGAGGTCATGCGGCTTCACCTTTTGGCATGGTTATGGTTTTTTCATCAGTAAAGAATTCCATGGCGCGCCATTTACCTTCGCGGCCAACGCCGGACTTCTTCACACCGCCGAACGGTGCTTCCAGATCACGCAGATTCCACGAGTTCAGCCAGACGATGCCTGACTGAAGTTTCTCGGCCATGCGCGCAGCGCGCTCCTTATCCTGCGTCCAGACTGAGGCAGCAAGGCCATATTGTGTGGAATTTGCCATGGCGAGTACTTCTTCTTCTGTGTCAAATGGCATGAGCGTAACGACCGGCCCGAATATCTCTTCCTGATTGGTGCGGCAGGTGTGCGGCAATCCTTCTATCACCGTAGGTTCAATGAAATAACCATTCTCGCAGCGGCCAGCGACCTGCGCCTGTTTGCCACCGGTGAGTATCTTGCCACCTTCCTGTTTGGCAAGGTCGATGTACCCCAAGACCTTTTCCATATGCTCTTTGGAGACCGTAGCACCAAGCTTTGTGCCTTCTGCCAGTGGATCACCGACATTATTCATCTTCACGCCAGCAACGAAATGCTCTTTGAATTTTTCGTAAACGCTGCGCTGGATGAACAAACGCGAACCGCACAGACACACCTGCCCCTGATTGGCGAATGCCGCACGCATGGTCTCCGGCACGGTCTTTTGCATATCCGCATCATTGAACACGATGGTTGGATTCTTGCCACCCAGCTCCAGCGAGACTTTTTTGAGCATCTTCGCTGCACCGGAATAAATGGTGATTCCGGTTTGCGTGCCACCGGTGAAAGAAATCGCCGGAATGTCTGGATGCGCGGTGATGGCCGCGCCAATTTTAGCACCCTTGCCATGCACGATATTGATAACGCCCGGCGGGAAACCTGCCTCGTTTACCAGCTGCGACAGCATGTATGCGGTCATAGGGGTTACTTCGCTCGGTTTAGCGATCACGCAGTTACCCGCAGCCA
The DNA here is from genome assembly GCA_964535825.1 of uncultured Rickettsiales bacterium. Lineage (GTDB taxonomy): Bacteria > Pseudomonadota > Alphaproteobacteria > Rickettsiales > SXRF01 > CAZAQK01. The sequence goes on along the minus strand of CAZHUC010000003.1, from coordinate 104,837 downwards.
CTGCTGGTGCAAGTTTCCATGTGAACAATAACAGCGGCAGATTCCACGGCGATATAATGGACACCACGCCAATGGGCTGCCTCAGTGTATAGGTCTTTGAATCCGGCTTCTCGAACTGCTGGCCACCGAACTGGCGCGCCGCATCCGCGAACACACGCAAATTCGCGATACCGCGCGGCACATCCACTGAAGCGGCAAGCCACAAGGGTTTTCCGGTATCCACGCTTTCAGCGCGAATGAACTCATCTTTCTTTGCTTCCATGAGGTCAGCCAGTTTTTCCAGCATCCCTGCCCGCACTTCTGGCGGCGTATCACGCCATGCCGGAAAGGCTTTCTTTGCTGCAGCTACGGCGATGTCTAAATCTTTTGCATCAGAATCCGGCACTTGTGCATATGGCTTGCCCACCGCTGGTTCGAACGTATCGAAATACGCGCCCGATACAGGCGCGACCAACTTACCATCGATGAGGTTCTGGAGTTTCATTTACAGATTCCCTGTCCTGCCACCATCAACGGGGAGCGCCACACCGTTGATGTATGCCGCCGCAGGTGTCGCAAGGAATGCAACTGCCGCCGCGAGTTCTTCCGGTTTACCGATGCGACCAGCCGGAATATGCGAGAGCTCTTCCTTGATAACGGCATCTTTGGATTTGCCCTGCTTCTCCGCACGGCCGGTGAATATCTCATCCAAGCGGTCAGTATCGGTTGCACCCGGCAGCACGTTATTTACTGTGATGCCATCGGCTGCCACTTCCATAGAAAGTGTCTTTGCCCAGTTGGCAACCGCTGCACGGATGGTATTAGACACCCCCAATCCTTTGAGTGGGGCTTTCACCGAGGTGGAGATAACGTTGATGATACGGCCATATTTCGCCGCCCTCATACCCGGAAGCACCGCCTGTACCAGCACATGGTTGCACAGCAGATGTTGCGTGAACGCCGCCTGGAATTCTTCGAGTTTCGCTGTGTTAGCAGGACCTGCTGGCGGGCCGCCCGTATTATTCACCAGAATATGTACTGCATGTTTTGCCACATGCGCTTCGATCTTTGCTTTAAGTTCATCCGGCTTGGTGAAATCCGCCACCAGATAATCATGCTTTTGCCCTTTGAAGGTATCGAGTGTTTTCAGCACGTCTTTAAGTGCATCTTCGCGACGCGCAACCAGTGTTACATCTGCGCCAAGTGCTGCAAGTTCCTGCGCGCTGGCACGGCCAATGCCGCGGCTGGCACCGCACACGATCGCATGTTTTCCCTCGAGATTCATATCCATGGCTTAAGCTTTCTTTGCGTAGTTATAATCCATCTTGTCGCTGATCTCGGCGGGCAACTCCGGCAACAGGCGTGATGGAATCAGGTAAGTAGAGAGTGCAAAAATATCGCTGAAGATGCGGTGTTTGAGCACCGTGTTCATGAGATATTCATAGCCCGATGAGCCACCCGTGCCCATGCCCATACCAACCATGCGCTGCACCATGAGCGCATGACGGAAACGCCAGCGGGCAAGCAATTCATCCACATCCATGATGTGTTTGAGTAACGCATAAGGCGCTTGCAGTGCCGGTTCATTGCGGTAGATGGTGATAAAGAGTGCCGCCTGTAATGCTTTCCATGATAAGCGCCAGCGACCTTCCTTGATGGAATCAGCGTGTTTCTTCTCATCGAACACACTGTCAAATTTCTGTTTGCCCTTTTCGATGGCATCAAGTTCCGCCTTCAATGCGTCACCTGTCAGATTGGCCTCTGCCAGTTTTACTTTCTCGTCTAACATACCGTGCACTGCCGTGCGGTAGGCATTCCAGAACGTATAATCCCCCAGATTCACGAATGGTGTGCGGGAAAGCCAGCTATCGAGCTGTTCGAACAGGCTTGGCTTGCTCTCTGCTTCTTTGATGGCCTTCTTGCTGGCATCCAGCAAATTCTCATCGAATGGCCCGTGGAATACCGGAAGACGCACTTCGCGCTTAAGCCCCAGGCGTGTTTCGATAAGGCGGAACTGCAGGCTCTGGAAACCGGAGGCCGTTCCCAGATGCTCGCGGAAATCCACAAAAGATTGCGGCGGCATCGTCTCCAGAACATCCACCATACTCTCGGTCTGTTTAAATATCTCCACGATACGGCCGAGATAGATCATGATGGGCTGCATGTCGTTATCATCCACGACAGGGCGGGAGAAACGATTCGTTATGTCATCGAGTTCATAAAGTATCTGCTTGAACCACAGCTCATATATCTGATGGAACTGGATAAAAAGCATTTCATCATGTGCGGGATGCCCTGCCGCCACGCTTTTTGGGTGCTGCGCATCCAGTATTTTATCAATATGCAGGTACTCGCCGTATTGATCCCATGGAGTTTTTTTAGCCATATTGTGTATTTTCGCTTTATACGGTGTGGAGAAAGTGGGCATCATACCAAGGAAAATGCCTTTTTCAACCAAGCGATAGGTTTGAATAATCTTAATATTTGACCATGTGGGCACAATCCCCGGATTAGATAAAATGCAAGACAAATTGTCTATATTTTTTAATAAGATGTAACGATTATACGATATATTGGAATTGTACCCTCTCTGGGCTTGTTATCTGTCTGCGTACCGAGAAGATTTCCCCCGCAACATAACTTTCCCCTCCCGGAGGGGGTACGCGTTTAAAACAGCAAAGGATTAGCATGAAGCACCTCTGGTCACTCGCATTCTTCGCACTGGTTCTTACCTTAAGCCACACCCCGGCATTTGCAGATAAACAAGAAGACCGCCTCGCCCTTGCCCGCGAGATGGCGAACATGACACTCACGATGATCAGTGATCCTTCTAAAAAACAGGGCGACCGCATTGAATCCCTGAAGCGTGGCTTTGCCACGGTGGTGGATACGCAGTGGATCGCCAAATTCGTGATCGGTGCTGCATGGCGCAGCGCTTCGGAAGAACAGCGCGCCCATTACGCTGAACTATATCGTGACTTCTTAGTGCAGACTTATGTCTCTACTTATGCCACCGGTGATGACCAGAAGGTGATAGACATCAAGGTAGTGGAAGTGAAAGAACAGGCAAATGACAACTTCCTTACCCGCACAGAGGTAAAACTGTCCAACGCCAAAAAGATGAATGTGGAATATCTCGCGAAACCTGACGGTAATGGGTACAAGATCATCGACGTGGTGATCGAGGGCGTAAGCCTGCTTTCCACCCACCGTACGGAATTCGCACAGGTTGCATCAAAAGGTGGTGTTGGCGGTGTGATCCAGAAGCTGGAAAAACTCACGCAGCTGAATTAGTCGCCCACTGCCCTATCGCATAAATAACATTCGCAAGCGTGGCCTGTAGCCCTATGGCCTTTGCCTCATCATAGGCAAAAGGATGATCCTCCTGCATATAATTCTTCTGCGCCAGTTCCAGCTGCACCGTATGCACGCCTTGTTTTGGCATCCCATAATGACGCGTGATGTAGCCACCTTTGAAGCGACCATTATACACATACGAATAGGTGCTTTCATTACACACAGAGACCACGGCATTACTCAGCGCGATATCGGCTGATGCACTATCGGCCGTGCCGATATTGAGATCCGGCAACACACCTTCGAACAGATTGGCCACCACCGAGCGGATGGAGTGCGCATCGAACACCACTACTTTGCCATGCTTCGCCTTGATCTCTGCGATGAGTGCAGAAAGTTTGGCGTGATATGGCCGCCAGTATTGCTCTTTGCGCGCAGCAATTTCCGCGGCATCTGGCACATAACCATCACGGTAAATGGGGCTGCCATCGAACAATGTGGTGGGAATGAGGCCAGTGGTGAATTTGCCGGGATAGAGGCTTTTATCATCTTCCGGACGATTCAGGTCGATGACATAGCGCGAGCACGCAGGGATGATACGGTGACAACCGAGCATTCCCACAAAATCATAGAGCCGGTCGATATGCCAGTCGGTGTCAGGAAGCTGCTTGGCCTTGTCGGTGAATCGGGCTAGTATATCGGCCGGAACATGCGTGCCGGTATGCGGCATGCTGATGATGATTGGCACTGTGCCCGGAATATATCGGTATGTTTCCATGCGGCACATGCTACAGGAAGGAAAGAAGCAATGGCAATGGCAAAAGCGGAAAAGCAGATGACGAACAAGCGCATCATCAAAGCGGCGACCGGCACAAAACTTTCTGCCAAAAGCTGGCTCACTGAAGCGCCCCTTCGCATGCTGATGAACAATCTCGATCCCGACGTGGCCGAAAATCCTGATGAGTTGGTGGTATATGGCGGCATTGGCAAAGCTGCGCGCAACTGGGAATGTTTTGATACCATTGTGGAAACACTTAAGAGCCTAGAGAAAGATGAAACCCTTCTCATCCAGTCCGGCAAACCGGTGGGCGTGTTCAAAACGCATGAGAACGCGCCGCGCGTGCTGCTTGCCAACTCAAACCTTGTGCCGCACTGGGCGACGTGGAAACATTTCCATGAGCTTGACGCCAAGGGCCTTGCCATGTATGGGCAGATGACTGCCGGATCATGGATTTACATTGGCTCGCAAGGCATCGTGCAGGGCACGTATGAAACGTTTGTAGAAATGGGCCGCAAACATTTTGGTGATTCGCTGGCAGGCAAATGGATCTTAACCGGCGGCTTAGGCGGCATGGGCGGCGCGCAACCGCTGGCTGCAACTATGGCGGGTGCTTCGATGCTGGCGGTGGAATGCGACCCCACACGCATTGAAAAACGCCTGCAGACCAAATATCTCGATCACCGCGCCGACACGCTTGATGACGCACTGGCCATCATCAACAAAGCCTGCGCGGCGAAGAAAGCGGTATCCGTCGGGCTGCTCGGCAATGCCGCAGAAATTTTCCCCGAACTGGTAAAGCGCGGCATCAAACCCGATATGGTAACTGACCAGACCTCCGCGCATGACCCGCTGAATGGCTACCTGCCGATAGGCATGACCATGGAACAAGCCGCAAAGAAACGCGCCGAACATCCGGAAGATATGATCCGCCTCGCCAAAGCATCCATGGCCGTGCAGGTGCGCGCCATGCTTGAATTCCACAGGCAGGGCATTCCCGTCACCGATTACGGCAACAACATCCGCCAGATGGCGTTTGAAGCCGGTGTGCCGAATGCGTTCGATTTCCCCGGCTTCGTGCCTGCATACATTCGGCCGTTTTTCTGCCGCGGCATTGGCCCGTTCCGCTGGGCGGCACTCTCGGGTGACCCTGCCGATATCGCCAAGACCGATGCGAAAGTAAAAGAACTCATCCCGCATGATACGCACCTGCATAACTGGCTGGATATGGCGCATAAGAAAATCAAGTTCCAAGGCTTGCCCGCCCGCATCTGCTGGGTGGGCCTCGGTGACCGCGCCAAGCTGGGCTTGGCGTTCAACGAAATGGTAAAAAGCGGCGAACTCAAAGCCCCGCTGGTGATAGGGCGTGACCATCTGGATTCCGGCTCAGTCGCCTCCCCCAACCGTGAAACGGAAGCGATGAAAGATGGTTCGGACGCGGTATCCGATTGGCCGCTGCTCAATGCACTGCTCAACACCGCAAGCGGTGCCACATGGGTGAGTTTGCATCATGGCGGCGGTGTTGGCATGGGTTTCTCGCAGCATTCGGGCATGGTGGTGGTGGCAGACGGTTCGAAAGAAGCGGCGGCGCGCTTAGAGCGCGTGCTGACCAACGACCCGGCAACGGGCGTCATGCGCCATGCCGACGCGGGCTACGACATCGCAATTGAATGTGCGAAGGAAAAAGGGCTTAAGTTGCCGATGGTGTGAGGGAATACAGGTATTTTCGCAGGATTTCATTATCACAAATCGAATTAACCTATTAATTTATAATCTATTTTTTATTTCGCGGCTGTCACATACAGATTCGCAGATTTGTCACAATGCGCAGGCGACCTTTGTGGTATTATGGTATTGTATAGAAATATAATTTTGGAAACTGCCATGAGTAACAAAACACCCAAAATCATACCGAAGGAAAAACCGAGCCTTTATAATGATGAAGCCATTATCGGAGCCGGTATCGGTTCTATAGTGTTGTCCTTTCCTATTGCTATCGGGTTGGGTTTGTTGGGAGTACCTGCAGCCGGTATCATTGGCTTTGGGGGCGGAACATTACTGGGTGGTTTTTTAGGCGGAGGTTACGGCAAATCACGGATGGAAGATGAAGCCAAATTCGGCAAACCAGTCAAATCTTCTTCCTATATCAACAGAGGATTGTTCTCCGGAGGCTTTGGCGGAATGCTGGTAGCTGAAACTATCCGCATCACTGCCCTTAGTATTGCCTTGGCCACTGGTGCTGCGCTCAGCCCTGCCTTATTAATTGGATCACTGGCATTGCCGTTACTTGGTGGATTGGTAGGAGCTGTTTCCGGCAGCACGGAAAGAAAAAAAGAATTAGATCAGGAATATCAGCTTGCAATGCAGCAGATGCAAAAAGAAAAAAATACGCCTGCCAGAGCGGCCGAACCTACTCAGGATATGAGTTTGGAAAATACGCAACATTTTACCAATATGATCCATACACAGCGCTCGCAGCAAAAAGGCTTTTCAAGAAACTAGAATTTCTGCAAATCGTCTAATGTGGATTCCGGCCTACGCAGGGATGCCAATTCAACTGATACTCCTATACACAATCAACCCCACGCCATACACAGCGGCGGTGGCGGCGGCAGAGGCCGCGAGTGCCAGCCAGAAATCCATATTCATCTTAAGCAATATCGGCAGTACAATGAACAAGGTGAGCGAGGGTATCACCAGCCACACGATACTCTGGGAAAGTTCCGCCACTTTCTGCACATCTTTGGTTTCCACATAGATCCATATGAATGCGAGCAGCGACGTCAGCGGCAGCGAGGCAAGGAACGCCGCAAGCAACGAGTAGCGGCGCGACAGCTCGGAGATCGCCACCACAATGAGCGCAGTCACCAGTGTCTTTGCCAGTAGGTACATTCGCTGTCTCCTGTCATGCCGCCTTTATGACGGCATCCGGTTTTAAGTCAGACCCCGTCATTCGACGGGGTGACAATTAAAGTAAACTCCCCTTTTTCACCAACCCATGCACCGCTTCGATGTCGGGGTTGATGAACCGGTCATTGTCGAGGTATTTCGCCACTTTGCGGATTTCGGCTTTTACTTTTTCCAGTTTGGCAGAGGTCTTGAGCTTCACCATATCCACCGCCTGTGCGGCCACCAGCAGTTCTATCGCCAGCACATAATGGGCGTGCTTCGCAATTTGCAGGGCTTTGTGGCCTGCGCCCGGGCCCATGGATACATGGTCTTCCTGGTCATTATTCGTAGGCACGGAATCCACACTGGCCGGAAAACACAGGCTACGGCATTCCGCAACCAGCGCGGCTGCCGTTACTTGCACCATCATGAAGCCGGAGTTCAGCCCACCCTTTTCAATCAGGAAGGTTGGCAAGCCGGATTTTTCCTTGCTCATCATGATATTCACGCGGCGTTCAGAAATAGCGGCCAGTGTGGCGAGTGCCGCCCCCAGATGGTCGCACACACGCGCCGGATAAATGGCGTGGAAATTGCCGCCATGGATCACGCGCTCTTCCTCGGGGAATAAAATCGGGTTGTCGGAGGTGGAGTTTATCTCGCCTTCCAATATCTTTTTGCTGTGCATCAGCTCTTCCCACACCATGCCATGCACCTGCGGCGCGCAGCGGAAGGAATACGGGTCCTGCACGCGGGTGCAATTCGTGTGGCTTTTGGAAATTTCCGTATCGCCCAGAAAGCCAGCGATTTGTCGCCCGCAATGCAGCGTGCCTTCGTGGCGTTGTTCTTTGAGGAGCATATCTTCTGTCATATCGTGGCTGGCGCGCAGCCCCTCGATGCTTAAGGCCGCGGCCATATTCGCAGTATCCAGCAGCCGCTTGGTTTCATTCCAGAGTTTTACGCCGAGTGCCGCCGTAAGCTGTGTACCGTTTATCAGGCATAAGCCTTCTTTCGGCCCAAGCGTGATGGGGGATATGTTTGCTTTCTTCAAAGCAGCATCCGCGTTCATGCGGGCAAAGCCATCTGCTGATGGCATGGTGCATTCGCCCTCGCCCAGCGTGGCAAGCACGGCGTGCGCTGTGGGGGCAAGGTCGCCCGATGCACCGACACTCCCGCGTGATGGCACGCAGGATAATATGCCCGCCTCTAACATGGAAACGATGGCTTCCAGCTTGGAAAGTGCTAACCCGCGATGGCCACGGCACACAGAGTTGAGCAGAATCAGCCAGAGCATCAGCACCACATCACGCGGCAACTCTTCCCCCACCCCGCAGGAATGCGAGCGGATGATGTTGGTCTGCAGCTGCGCCATCTGGTCAGGCTCGATGCGGGTATTCACGAAGAACCCAAAACCGGTATTGATGCTGTAAATGGTCTCGCCGGAATTGGCCAGCTTGTGCAAATATTTCTCAGCGGCGGCCACGCGCTTTTTTGAGGCTTCATCAATGGTGATCTTTATCTTTGCCTTGGGATCAAGCGCGTTCTGCGAAAAGCGGTATAGCTCCTCCACCGTCAGGTGGTCACCTTTAAGAATGATTTCCATTGTATTGTCCTTTTTTTATACTTCCCACGCATGTGTTGCCGCCTAAGTGATACGCCAAATCCTGCGGATGTCCAATATCCCAAATCGCCATGTCGGCCAACTTACCCACTTCCAGCGTGCCAATATCGGCAAGGCCAAGGGCTTTCGCGGCATTTGTGGTGATGCCCCTCAATGCTTCTTCCGGCGTGAGGCCGAACAAGATGCAGCCCATATTGAGCATGGCGATAAGGCTTAAAACCGGCGATGTACCGGGGTTGCAATCGGATGCGATGGCCATCGGCACGCCGTGCTTCCGCAACAGCTCAACCGGCGGTTTTTGTTTTTCCTTGAGCATATAGAACGCACCCGGCAGCAACACGGCCACCGTGCCACTCGCCGCCATTGCCTTGATGCCTTCTTCCGAGGCGAACTCCAGATGATCCGCAGAGAGCGCCTTATACTGCGCGGCAAGCCCTGCCCCGCCCTGGTCAGAGAGTTGCTCGGCGTGCAGCTTCACTGCCAGCCCGTGCTTTTTTGCAGCATCGAACACGCGGGCGATCTGCGCTGGTGAGAAGGCAATATGCTCACAGAAACCATCCACCGCATCTGCCAGATTTTCTTTGGCGATGGCGGGAAGCATTTCATTTACCACCACATCAATATACGCATCCGCCCTGCCCTTGAACTCAGGCGGCACGCTGTGCGCGCCCAAGAAGGTTTTGCGGATAGTGACAGGGTATTTCTCGCCAAGTTTTTTAGCCACACGCAGCATTTTGAGTTCGGATTCCATATCCAGCCCATAGCCGGATTTAATCTCCATGGTGGTCACGCCCTCACGCAGGAAATGTTTCAGCCGTTTCTCGCTCTGGGCAAAAAGCTCTGCCTCGCTTGCAGCGCGTGTCTGCTTCACCGTGTAGGCAATGCCGCCACCTTCCGCTGCTATCTCTGCATAGGTCTTACCCGCCTGCCGCGCCGCAAATTCATGCGCGCGGTTACCGGCATAGACCAGATGCGTGTGGCAATCGATGAGCCCCGGGGTTATCCAGCTACCCTTCAGGTCATGCACCACATCCGCCGTGATGCCTGACTGCGCGCCGATATGGGTGATCTTGCCGTCTTTGATACCCACACAGCTTTTCTCCATGATACCATAGCCACCACCCGTCATGGTGGCGAGGTTGGCATTGGTAAAGAGTAGGTTGCAGTGCTTTTCGTTGTGAGTCGGCATGGTTTTGGTCTATATGTTTGGGAAATCATCATAATGGAGACTTGCCCCCATGCAATGGGAAACACCACGCGCCGTATTTGCAAAGACCGCCCTCACCAGCGAAGGCTGGCAGGATGACGTACTGATCGAACTGGAAGACGGCATGATCACAAGTGTCACTGGCGGTAGCACACTGCCATCCGGCATGCCGAGCTATCCTCTCATTCTGCCGGGCATGAGCAATGTGCATTCACATGCCTTCCAACGCGCCATGGCAGGCCTCACTGAGCGCACCGGCGGCAGAGCGGATGATAATTTCTGGAGCTGGCGGGAGGTGATGTACAAGTTCCTGAGCAGCTTCACGCCGGAAGATGTGGAGCGCACGGCTTCTGAGCTTTATGTGGAACTGCTGAAAAGCGGCTACACATCGGTCGGGGAATTCCATTACCTGCATAATGATATAAATGGCAAGCATTACGCCAACCCTGCGGAAATGTCGGACCGTATCGTGGCGGCTGCCAAAGCAACCGGCATCCATTTAACGCTGCTTCCGGTGATGTATGAAAGTGCTGATTTTGGTGGCACATCCGCACATGATGGGCAAAAACGTTTCACTCACACCACAGATGAATTCCTGAATCTCATGGAAATTCTGGTAAAAAATTATGGTGATGATGAGGATGTAACACTCGGCGTTGCGCCGCATTCCTTGCGCGCCGTAACGCCAGAAAGCCTGAAGCGCATTGTGGCTGCCCTGCCAAAACTCGGTTTAAAAGATTGCCCGATTCACATCCATGCTTCTGAACAGATAAAAGAAGTGGATGATTGTGTGGCATGGAGCGGCAAACGCCCGGTCGAATGGTTGCTGGAGAATCACGCCATCAATACACACTGGTGCTTCATACATGCTACCCACATGACCAAAGCGGAAACCAAGAGACTCGCAGATTCCGGTGCGGTAGCAGGCCTGTGCCCTACCACCGAAGCCAATCTGGGTGATGGTATCTTTTCTGCTGAAGCATTCATTAATGCACGCGGTGCGCTGGGTGTCGGCTCTGACAGCAACGTCTGCACTTCGCCATGGGAAGAACTCAAAACGATGGAATACGCGCAACGTCTTTCGCAGCGCAGGCGCGCGATATTATTTGATGCGCATTCTGATTCCGTCGGCCGTACGTTATTCACACGGGCAGCGAAAGGTGGCGCACAAGCCATCGGCATTAAAAGCGGCGTCATCGCAAAGGGCTACCGCGCTGACCTCATCTCACCGGCCATGAACCACACACTGCTTGCTGATAAAAAGGGCGATGCCATACTGGATACGCTGATCTTCGCGCTACAGCCCAAAATGGCGCATGTGTTCGTTGCAGGAAAACGTGTGATAAAGAACGGACAATATTTGCATGGATAATGGCTTCCTGTTCCATGTGTTCGTGTTCTTGCTTGCGGCCTGTGTGGTCGTGCCGCTGGTCGGCAGGTTCAAGCTGGGTTCGGTCATCGGGTATCTGCTGGCAGGTGTATTGATCGGCCCATTCGGTCTTGGCTTCTTTGACGATGCCACCGATATCATGCATTTCGCCGAGTTCGGCGTTATCATGATGCTCTTCCTGATCGGCCTTGAGCTCGACCCTGCCTCATTATGGCAGTTGCGCAAATTTATTATCGGCCTTGGCGGACTGCAGGTGGTTGTTACCTCTGCTGTTTTCACTGCTGCTGGCATGTGGCTTGGCTTCTCGTTCCCGATCAGCATCAGCTGCGGCATGGCACTATCACTGTCTTCCACTGCACTGGTATTACAGATGCTGCAAGAAAAAGGCCTGATGCAAACCTCCGCCGGTGAAAGCAGCTTTGCCACCCTGCTCTTTCAGGATCTGGCGGTCATTCCCATATTGCTTTTAATGCCGCTGCTTGCCACGTCTCCTGCCAGCATCGCTGACCACGGCAACATTCTGTACGAACTGCCTGCATTCCTTCGCATGTCGATCATTGCGGCAGTTATGGTGGGTATCACGATCGGTGGCCGTCATCTTTCGCGCTATCTGTTCCGCTTTGTCGCAAAAACCAATCTGCGCGAAGTATTCACCGCCACCTCGTTGGCACTGGTGGTCGGTATCACGCTGCTCATGCAAGCTATCGGCATCTCTCCGGCGCTGGGAGCGTTCCTTGCCGGTATCGTACTGGCCAACTCCGAATACCGCCACACGTTGGAATCTGACATCCAGCCGTTCAAGGGTCTGCTGCTTGGCCTGTTCTTCATTTCTGTCGGCATGGGTATCAACTTTACCTTACTTCAGAACGAAGCACTGCTGATCGCCGCATTGGTACTGGCACTGGTCGTCGGGAAAGCTGCTATCATGCTGGCACTCGCACATTGCTTTGGCCTGCGCGACGGGCAGAAAATGCTATACGCGATCGCACTTGCCCAAGGCAGTGAATTTGCATTCGTACTGTTTCAATATGCGGGTGGGCTTGGCATTCTGGATACAGAACTTTCTGCCATACTCGTGCTTACGGTTGCACTTTCCATGGCACTGACACCGGTGCTGATGGTACTGGCCGAACGTTTCATCATCCCGCGCTTCATGAGCATCCTGCCTACTCGCCCTCATGACGAAATTAACGAAGCAAATCCTGTTATCATCGCTGGCTATGGCCGCTTTGGGCAGATCATTGGTCGTATGCTGGTTGCCCGCAACATCAACGTTACTATTCTGGAAAGCAACCCCGACCAGATCGAACAGATCCGTAAATTTGGTGTGCAATGTTATTTCGGGGATGCATCCCGTCTCGATCTGTTGCATAATGCACATGCGGACAAGGCAAAGATTCTTGTTGTAGCCGTAGATAATGCGGATAAGTGCCTTGAGATCGTGCGACTGGCGAAGGATAATTTTCCTAACCTAAAAATATTCGCCCGCGCACGCAATCGCCGCCACGCTTACGAGCTACACAAGGCAGGTGTTGATTATTTCCGACGGGAAATGTTTGAAGCCTCGCTGGTCATGGCAACAGAAGTGCTTAAAGCACTAGGCACAAGCCAAAGCGAAGCGGAACGCAGAGCACAACAATTCAAGGAACATGATGAAGCAACGCTTACACATTCGTTCGAATTTTTTGAGAAAGAGCCGGAGCTCATTACCTTCGCACGACAGTCCCGCGGTGAATTGGCACAGATCATGCGTGAGGATATTCGTACGACGCCTGATAAGTAAAAACCATCGTGAGGCATCCATGAAATATGGAATTCTTGCAGCTGCATTTGGCCTGATGATCTCGCAGGCAACAGCAGATGACATTGTATCCCGTACATTCCCTTCAGACATCGGTGCGGTGAAAGTGCAAACCATCGCTAAGGGGCTTGAGTATCCATGGGCTCTGGTATTCATGCCGGATGGCAAGATGCTGGTGACTGAACGCGCTGGCCGTATCCGGATCGTTTCTCCCGATGGAGCAGTATCTGAACCCGTCAAAGGCGTGCCAAAAGTATTCGATCAGGGGCAAGGCGGGCTTCTTGATATTGTGCTGCATCCACAGTTCAAGGATAACAAGCACATCTATTTTTCCTATGCGGAAGAAAAGGAAAAATCTGCCGGCCTGGCAAGCACAAATGTAGCGAATGCCGTGCTTAAGAACGGCGCACTTACTGATGTAAAGGTTATTTTCAGTCAGCACCCCAAAGTATTAGGCAGCAACCATTTTGGTTCACGCCTGGTGATCGCCCGCAATGAGAAACTGTTCATCACACTGGGTGAGCGCTTCGATTATGCCGAGAAGGCACAGGACCTGACCTCGCATCTTGGCAAGATTGTGCGCATCGAAACGGACGGATCGATCCCTAAGAACAATCCTTTCAGCAGCGTCCCTGATACCATGTCTGAGATATGGTCTTATGGTCACCGTAACATTCAGGGTGCGGCGCTTAATCCGGCAACCGGAGAATTATGGGTCGCTGAGCACGGACCACGCGGCGGCGACGAGATCAACATCATTAAACCCGGCAAGAACTATGGATGGCCAGAAGCAAGTTATGGCTCGCATTATTCCCTGATACCGATCCCCGATGACCATGCCGGGCGTGGCTTTATAGAACCACTATACCACTGGAATCCCTCCATCGCTCCATCCGGTATGATATTCTATACCGGCGCAGCCTTCCCTGAGTGGAAGGGTGATGTGTTCGTAGGCGGCCTGAAATGCATGTGCCTCGTCCGTCTTGATATTAAAGATGGCAAGGTGATCAAAGAGGAGCGCTTACTTACCGATATGAAGCGCCGCATCCGTGATGTGCGCCAAGGTCCAGATGGCGCTATCTACCTGCTTACCGACAGTGATGATGGGCATGTATTAAAAGTTGAACCTGCGATACCTGAAAAACTGGCAGCTAAGTAGCGCGGCAGGGCACGATAACGTGCGTTACCATTTCCATCATCAACTCGCCCTTTTGATTCAGGGTCTCTGCTTTGTATTTGATGACTCCCTTGCCGGGCTTGGACTGGGAAAGCCGCTTATCCAGAATGGTTATCACAAGTCGCAGCGTATCCCCCGGCATGGTTGGCCTTGGCCAGCGCATGCTTTCCGTGCCCAGCCCCACAAGGCCGCCTGATATGTAAACAAGATCGGTCTGGGTCTTGAGCCGCATGGTGGCTGCTGCCGTGTGCCAACCGCTTACCACCAGTTCGCCGAATACGCTGTCTTTTGCTTTATCCTCATCAATATGCTGGTCTTGAGGATCAAATTCTTTGGCAAAATGTATCGCGCCTTCGCGGTCTATCGTGTAGTGGCTACGACTTTCCAGCGTCTGGCCAATGGTAAAATCTTCGTAATAAAGTGGGGTGCTCATGGCTTCTCCTGTTGCACAAAATACATAACCCATTGTAGAACTACTACAACTGTAAAATATATCCATTCAGATTAGGTGTTTATGGCTGGCACGCAAACTCAGAGAAAAGAAAACGACATGACCACAGGTAACATGAACTTCGAACTCCCCGAAATGCACCAGATGCTGCGCGATAGTGTGCGCAAATTCGCTGAAAGCGAGATCGCACCCAAAGCGCATGAGCTGGATAAGAAGGAGCAGTTCTCCGAAGATTTAACCCGCAAGATGGGGCAACTTGGTTTGTTCGGTATTGTGCTGCCTTCGCAGTATGGCGGGCATGATATGGATTATTTGGCCTATGCTATTGCCTGTGAAGAGATTGCCCGTGTGGATGGCTCGCAAGCCGCCACCATCACCGCCCATAATTCTCTGGGTATTGGCCCGCTTTATTATTTCGGCAATGAAGAACAGAAGAAAAAATACCTGCCGCAGCTTTGCACCGGTGACAAACTTTGGGCATTTGGCCTTACCGAGCCAGGCGCTGGGTCTGACTCGCGCGGCAGCAAAACCAAAGCGGTAAAGGTCGATGGCGGCTGGAAGATCAATGGCTCTAAGATATTCATCACCAACGCCAACAAGATGAATGCCGGCATCACCGTGCAGGCCGTAACCGGCAGCAAGGGTGAAGGTAAACCGGAACTCTCCTGCTTCATCGTGGAAGCTGGCACAAAAGGCCTCACCGCCAAATCCATGCACGGCAAGCTCATGTGGCGCGCATCGGACACCTGCGAAATTTACTTCGAAGATGTCTTTGTGCCAGATGCCAACATGCTGGGCAAACAAGGTGACGGCAGCAAGCAGATGCTTGCCACACTCGACCGCGGTAAAATCGGTATCGCCGCCATGGGTGTGGGCTGTGCACAGGGTGCATATGAAAAAGCCCTCGCTTATGCAAAAGAGCGTAAGCAGTTCGGCCAGCCTATCGCGCATTTCCAAAGCATTGCTTTCGCACTGGCTGACATGCACATGAAAATAGAACTCGCCCGCAACATGCTCTACAAAACCTGCTGGATGGCTGATAATGGCATGCCATTCACCAAAGAAGGCGCAATGGCAAAACTCTACGCCTCAGAAGTGGCCGGTGAAGTGTCTGACATGGCCGTGCAGATACACGGCGGTTATGGCCTGATGGAAGAATATGAAGTCGAGCGCTTCTGGCGCGATCACCGCCTGCTTCGCATCGGTGAAGGCACGTCGGAGATCCAGCGCCTTATCATCTCCCGCGCCATCGGCTGCGCGGAGTAATTATGAAATCAGCTGCTATGAAAAACACCCCGCAAGATAACGCATCCTACCACCGCGAACTGGCTGATGAACTGGCTGAGCGCCTTGAACTCATATCACAAGGCGGTGGACAAAAAGCCGTGGAGCGCCACCATAGCCGTGGCAAGTTACTGCCGCGTGAACGCATCAACCGCATTTTGGATGCTGGCTCTCCCTTCCTTGAGCTTTCGGCGCTTGCCGCGTGGGATATGTATAAGGAAGAAGGCGGCGTACCCTCTGCGGGTGTCGTCACCGGCATTGGCCGCGTGCACGGGCATGAATGTATGTTCGTGGCGAATGATGCCACCGTAAAAGGCGGCACATATTTTCCGCTTACCGTAAAAAAGCACCTGCGCGCACAGGAGATCGCGTTCCAGAACCGCCTGCCCTGCATTTACCTCGTAGATTCCGGCGGCGCATTCCTGCCCATGCAGGATGAAGTATTCCCCGACCGTGACCATTTCGGCCGCATCTTCTTCAATCAGGCGCGCATGTCTGCTGCCGGTATTCCGCAGATTGCCGCCGTTGTTGGCTCATGCACCGCGGGTGGCGCGTATGTACCTGCCATGTGCGATGAATCGGTGATCGTAAAAGGCAACGGCACGATCTTCCTTGCTGGCCCGCCACTGGTGAAAGCGGCCACCGGTGAAGACGTAACCTCGGAAGATCTGGGCGGTGCGAATGTGCACACCAGCCAATCCGGCGTGGCCGATCATTTTGCTGAGAATGAAGAAGAAGCCCTCGCCAAGGTGCGTGATATTGTGGCGAACCTGAACTGGAAGACCGCAGCAAAACGCAACACCGCGCCGTACGAAGAACCACAGCATCCGGCGGAAGAGATTTACGGCATCCTGCCAAAGGAATCCACCCGTGTGCCGTTCGATGTGCGTGATATTATCACCCGCATCGTTGATGGTTCGAAGTTCCATGAATTCAAGAAACGTTATGGTACAACGGTGGTGTGTTGTTTCGCCTCCATCCATGGCTCGCCGGTAGGTATTGTGGCGAATAACGGCATCTTGTTCTCTGAGTCTGCTATCAAGGCCACCCACTTCATCGAGCTCTGCGCGCAGCGTAAAATTCCGCTGGTGTTTTTGCAGAATATCACCGGCTTCATGGTGGGCAAGAAATATGAATCAGAAGGCATCGCACGCCATGGCGCCAAAATGGTGATGGCCGTATCCAATGCTGCTGTGCCTAAATTCACCGTGGTGATCGGTGGGTCGTTCGGCGCAGGTAATTACGGCATGTGTGGCCGTGCATTTGATCCGCGTTTCATGTTCATGTGGCCGAATGCAAAAATTTCCGTGATGGGTGGTGAGCAGGCAGCTGACGTGCTCGCGCGCGTTCGCACCGATGCACTCGAAAAAGAAGGCAAGAAGTTGTCGCAAAAAGATATCGATGCTATCCGCGAGCCAATACTGGAAAAATACGCCACCGAAGGTAGCGCGTATTACAGCACTGCAAGGTTGTGGGATGATGGCATCATCGACCCCATTACCACCCGTGACGTACTCGGACTGGCAATAGCCGCGAGTTTGAACGCGCCGATTGAAGACACTAAGTTTGGTGTGTTCAGGATGTAATATGAGCTATTCACTCCTTACATTACACATTGATGATCGTGGCGTAGCAGCTGTTACGCTGAACCGTCCGGAAATTCATAATGCATTCGATGACAAACTCATTGGCGAGCTGAAAGACGTATTCACCAAGCTGGATAAGGATGCCAAGGTGCGCCTTGTGGTCATTGCAGGTAATGGCCCATCTTTCTGTGCTGGTGGCGACCTGAACTGGATGCGAAAAATGAAAGCCTACAGCCGCGACGAAAACCTGGCCGACAGCGCACAGCTGGAAGCGATGTTCGCTGCCATCGCCGGTTGTAGCAAACCAGTGATTGGCGTGGTGCATGGCGCGGCGCTCGGTGGCGGCTCTGGCCTGACCTCCGTGTGTGATTATGTGGTGGCCAGTGATGATGCGAAGTTTGGGTTCACCGAAGCGCGCATCGGCATTGCCCCGAGTGTGATTTCTCCGTATGTGATTCAAAAAGTGGGCATCTCTTACGCCCGCGCTTATTTCCTCTCTGGTATGCAGTTCGGTGCGGCTGTTGCTAAAGATATGGCGCTCATCCACCGCGTGGTAAAACGCGAAGAGTTAGAAGCCGCGCGCGAAGAGATCATCAAGGAATTTTTAAAAGCCGCACCAGCAGCGGCTCAGCGCTCCAAGGCACTTATCTGGCGCATCATTGCCCTGTCGCATGATGTGAAGGCGCGCGAGGCCATCCGTGATTATACTATTGAAACCATCGCTGACCTGCGCGTATCCGACGAAGGACAGGAAGGCATGGACGCACTGCTTTCCAAACGCAAACCAAAATGGGTAGCGTAATGAAAAAAATCAAACGCCTGATGATCGCTAACCGCGGTGAAATAACCTGCCGCATCGTTGCCACCTGCAAAGCGATGGGCATTGAAACCGTCACGATATATGCAAGTGACGACCGCGACCTGCCACATGCGCGTGCTGGTGATTTCTCGGTATTACTCGAAGGCAAGAACCTCTCCGAGACCTATCTGAACATTGAAAAACTCATCGCCGCCGCCAAGGCAAGCGGCGCAGATGCCATTCATCCAGGCTATGGGTTCTTATCCGAGAATGCAAAATTCGCAGAAGCCGTAACCAAAGCTGGCCTGATATTCGTTGGCCCTCCGGCGAAAGTAATTTCCCGCATGGGTGACAAGGCGGAATCACGCATACTCTGTCAGGAAATCGGCGTGCCCACCGTGCCGGGCTATGATGGCGATGCCACCGATAACAAAACCCTCGCCAAAGAAGCCGATAAAATCGGCTACCCTGTGCTGGTAAAAGCTGCCGCCGGTGGTGGTGGCAAAGGCATGCGCATCGTGGAAGATGCAAAAGCACTTTCAGCCGCGCTTGATTCTGCGCGCTCTGAAGCCAAGAGCGCCTTTGGTGATGACCGCATCATCATCGAGAAATATTTAACGCAGCCGCGCCATATCGAGGTGCAGGTATTCTCCGATACGCACGGCAACCATCTGCATCTGTTCGAACGCGAATGCTCCATTCAGCGCCGTTACCAGAAGATCGTGGAAGAAAGCCCCTCACCCACCATTAATGATGCCACCCGCAAGGCCATGACAGAATGTGCCACAAAAATCACCTCGCATATTGGTTATGTAGGTGCGGGTACGGTGGAATTCATTGTGAACAGCACAGGTGATTTTTACTTCCTAGAGATGAACACCCGCCTGCAGGTAGAACACCCTGTGACGGAAATGGTGACAGGCCTTGACCTCGTGCGTATGCAGATTGAAGTGGCAGAAGGCGCAAAACTCGCCTTCACACAAAAAGATGTTGGGCAGCATGGCCATGCCATTGAAGTGCGCCTGTACGCAGAAGACACCGAAAAAGAATTCATGCCTGCACCGGGCACACTCGCCACCTTTATATTGCCGCACCTGCCGCATGTGCGCGCAGAGAATGGCTATGCGAATGGCAACACTATCTCGGCAAGCTACGACCCGATGATCGCCAAACTCGCCGCATGGGGACATACGCGCGAAGAAGCCATCGAGCGGTTGCTGAATGCACTGGCGCAGACACGTATCAGCGGCACGATCAACAACCGTGATTTCCTGATGCGCGTGCTGGATCATGAAGCATTCCGCTTAGGCAAAACCTCTACCGATTTTATCAAAACGCATAAAACATCACTCATGTCACCGGAGATGGAAGCTGATGATATCGCGCGTATTGCAGCGGCATATCTGTTGTTCGGTGCAGGCGCTACGCCAAGCACCGGCACGACCGAGGTCGAGCAATCCGCATGGAATAACCCAAGACTGGCGGGTATGCGATGAACACTACCCTGCATATAAATGGCAACGCCGTTACGCTTGAACATGTCGCCCGCCGTAAAGATAGCGTGTCCTTTAACATTGGCGATAAGATCTACCACTTCCGCAGCCTCCGCCTGCCTGATGGCAGTTATGTACTGGAACAGGAAATCTCCACCGGCATATGGAAACGTATGCAGGGCAGCGTATGGCAAGGCAAGAATGTGCGCCATGTGCAGCTGGGTGCGCTTGCGGCGAAGGTCAGCGAAATGTCTGTGGGCGGTGGTTCATCCGGTGGTGAAGCAGAGCTTTCCCCGCGCGCACCCATGCCTGGCCTTGTGCGCCAGATACTGGTGAAAAAAGGCGATAAGGTAACGGCAGGGCAGCCGGTGGCGGTGATGGAAGCCATGAAACTGCAAACCACCCTTTCTGCCGGCGGCGATGCCACAGTGGAAGCCATTCTGGTAAAAGAAGGCGACATGATAACCGAGGGCACAGAGCTGGTGAAACTTACCCCAGAGAAAAGCGCATGAGCTTCGATATCGAACTGGTAGACGTCAGCGCCCGCGACGGACTGCAGAATGAAAAGAATGCAGCAACGCTTTCTGCTGCCGATAAGGTAACCTTTATCAAGCGTCTGGCCGAATCCGGCCTGACACGTATTGAAGCCGGAAGTTTTGTGCACCCCAAAGTAGTTGCTATGGCCAACAGCGGCGAAGTAGCAGAACTGCTGAAGCCCGTTGAGGTGGCCTTCCCTGAAGTGATATTCTCTTACCTTGTGCCGAACCTAAGAGGGTTGGAACGTGCAAAATCCATCAATGCAAAAGAAATAGCTATCTTCCTTGCTGTGTCTGAGGCCTTCTCCAAAGCCAACATCAACCAGACGGTGGATGAATCCTTCACTGCCATTGTGCCGGTCATCAAAGAAGCACTCGCCACTGGCATGCGCGTGCGCGGTTATATCTCGAATGTATTTGGTTATACCGACCTGCCGTTTTCGCCAAAAGAAGTGGCGCGCCGCTCCAAGCAACTCCTCGATACGGGCTGTTTTGAAGTATCACTGGGAGACACCACCGGCATCGGCAAACCGGAAATGGTAAAAGAACTCATCCCTGCCCTGACCAACGCTGGCATTCCGCTTTCCAAAGTGGCCATGCACTTCCACGATACGTTCGGCTCAGCCATCGCCAATGTTGATGCCTCATACGCGCTTGGCATCCGCACGTTTGACGCGGCGGCTGGCGGCCTTGGCGGTTGCCCGTACGCCAACAGCCCCAAAGGTAACCTGCCGATGGAAGCGCTCATCGAATGGTGCAAAAGCAAGCATCTCAGCTGCGCCATCAAGGATAGCGCCGCGCTGCACAACGCCGCCGCTTTCATTCACGGCAAGCTGGGAAAGACCGCTGCCTGAATCAAGGACACTGAGTAATATGCGCCTATATGAATAAAAGAAAGCATCGATTTAGCGGTCAGGATCTGGCCAAAGCCACGACAAAAACACTCCTGTTATGGAGTGAACACAAAAAATATCTGCGATTCAAAAAGATAGAATATGTCTGGTTTGAAAACTTCTTGAATGAATTCAGAGTAGGCAGAGGCCTCAGTGAAGAAAGAAGAAGCGATCTGGCAGATTACCTGAATGGTTCGAAAACAATGGTCGCCATCAAGAACGCCCGCAATAAACCTGAATCTGTACCCCTAATAGACCAGCTGGCAAGCGAGCTGGAACAGAATCATTTTAACCGGTTAACATCGCTTTCATCTAAGATTGCTTTTTTTGCTAATCCTACTATTTTTCACCCCTATGATAGCCTCAATATATTGGGCCTACAGCAATTAGGAGAGCAGATAGATGACAAATGCAGCTACACACTTCATGCAGAGGCATTTGAACGGCAATATGAATGTTATAAGGAATCCATAGAAATCGCCTGTAGGAAGCCTCATGTTACAAATTTAATACAAGCTTTCGACTTGCCACATGACCTTGGATCATCAAAAGAATTTCAAAAGAAAGTTTTTGATTTACTATTGATGGATCTGGGGAAATTAAAGAAAAACGCCGCCTAGAAGGAGACATTATGACCAAAGATCCCATCGTTATCGTATCCGGTGCACGCACGCCTATGGGCGGTTTTCAGGGTGATCTCAAAGATATGGCAGCGCCACAGCTTGGCTCGGCTGCCATCAGCGCCACACTCAAGCGCGCGAACCTCACCGCTGATGCGATCGACGAAGCCTATATGGGTTGCGTGCTTTCTGCGGGATTAGGTCAAGCGCCTGCTCGTCAGGCTGCCCTCGGTGCTGGCCTTGCCGAGGCAACACCCTGCACCACCGTGAGCAAAGTGTGTGGCTCCGGCATGAAAGCCGTGATGCTCGCGCATGATGCGATTGCGGCAGGTACATCCAACATCATCGTAGCTGGCGGCATGGAAAGCATGACGAATGCGCCGTATCTTTTGCAAAAAGCCCGCGGCGGTTATCGCATGGGGCATGGCGAGATCAAAGACCATATGTTCTTTGACGGACTCGAAGATGCCTATGAAAAAGGCAAACTCATGGGCGTATTCGCGGAGACCTGCGCACAGCATTACCAGTTCACCCGCGATGCACAGGATAAATTCGCCATCACCTCGCTGGAGCGCGCCAAGAAGGCCTCTGCCGATGGCAGCTTCGCTGCTGAGATCATCCCCATCACCATCAAGGGCAAAAAAGGCGATACGGAAATTGCGGTCGATGAACAACCCGGCAAGGCCGACCCCGCCAAGATCCCAACCCTAAAACCTGCCTTCGCGAAGGACGGTACGGTAACTGCCGCCAACGCCAGCTCTATCTCTGATGGTGCGGCGGCACTTATTCTAATGCGCCAATCAGATGCTGATAAACGCGGCATCAAACCCCTCGCACGTATCGTTGGCCACTCAAGTCACGCACAAGCTCCGGCATGGTTCACCACTGCACCTGTGGGCGCATTCAAAACACTCTCGGAAAAAACCGGATGGAGTCTGAAGGATGTGGATTTATTTGAAATCAACGAAGCCTTCGCGCTCGTCACCATGGCTGCGATGCATGACCTCGGCCTGCCGCATGAAAAAGTGAATGTGCATGGCGGCGCGTGTGCCCTTGGCCACCCCATCGGTGCATCTGGCGCGCGCATTCTCGTCACGCTCTTGAGTGCCATGGAGAAATACGGCAAGAAGCGCGGCATGGCAGGACTCTGCATCGGCGGCGGCGAAGCTGTGGCTATTGCGGTGGAGCGCGCAGCATGATCTTAACCGAAACCCAGCAGATGATCCGTGATACCGCGCGGGATTTTGCGCGCGGGCAACTCGCACCCGGTGCCGCGAGGCGCGATGAAGAAGTGGCCTTTCCAACAGAAGAAGTAAAAGCACTGGGTGAGCTCGGCCTGATGGGCATGCTCATTCCTGAGGAATATGGCGGTGCGGGCGCGGATTATGTTTCCATGTCTCTTGCCATCGAGGAAATTGCTGCGGCCGATGGTGCGATGTCTACCATCGTCAGTGTACAGAACTCGCTCGTGGGGGCAGGCCTGCTTAAATTCGGTAATGACTGGCAGAAAAAAGAATTCCTAACCCCGCTTGCCCAAGGCAAGATACTGGGAGCATTCGCGCTTTCTGAACCACAGGCCGGTTCTGATGCCGCAGCCCTGCGCTGCACCGCGCAGAAACAAAGCGACCATTATGTGTTAAACGGCACAAAACAATTCATCACCTCCGGCAAATATGCCGACATCGCGCTGGTCTTTGCTGTCACCGATAAAGCGGCGGGCAAAAAAGGCATCTCTGCCTTCATCGTGCCCACCAAAACAGCCGGATACAGCGTGCCAAAAGTAGAAGACAAGATGGGGCAAACATCGTCTGACACCGCGCAGCTTCTCTTCACCGACATGAAAATCCCCGCCACCCACCTGCTTGGCAAGGAAGGTGAAGGCTATAAAATTGCCCTTTCCAACCTTGAAGGTGGCCGCATCGGTATCGCTTCCCAATGCATCGGTATGGCACGTGCGGCGCTGGAATGCGCCCTGCCTTATGCCAAGGAACGCGAAGCCTTCGGCAAACCGATTTTCGCGCATCAGGCCGTGTCCTTCCGTCTCGCTGACATGGCCACGGAATTAGAAGCTGCCCGCCAGCTGCTCCATCATGCCTGCGCACTGCGCGATGCGAACCAGCCCTGCCTGAAAGAAGCCTGCATGGCCAAACTCTTTGCATCGGAAATGGCTGAGCGCGTATGCTCTGCCGCCATGCAGACGCTTGGTGGTTATGGCTACCTGAAGGATTTCCCGATCGAACGCATCTGCCGTGACGTGCGCGTGGCACAGATCTATGAAGGCACATCGGACGTGCAGCGCATCATCATCAGCCGGGAGTTAAGCAATGCAGCTTAAAGATAATCTTGCACTCATTACTGGCGGTGGTTCAGGTCTGGGCGCAGCCACGGCAAAACTTCTGGCCGCAGGCGGTGCAAAAGTAGCCCTGCTGGATCGCAACCTTGCAGCGGCAGAAGCTGTAGCCAAAGAAACTGGCGGCAAGGCCTATGAGTGCGATGTCACCAGCGAACAAAGCGTGAAGGATGTGCTTTCCAAAACAGGTACGCCACGCATCGTGGTGAACTGCGCAGGTATTCTCGGTGCTGGCCGCATCCTCGGCAAGGAAGCGCCTATGGCACTCGATTATTTTGAATCTGCTATCCGTGTGAACCTCATCGGCACATTCAACGTCATGCGTTTATGTGCAGCCGCCATGAGCGCTGCACCTGAACTTGCGGAGAAAGAACGCGGCATCATCGTCAATACCTCCTCCATCGCAGCCTATGAAGGCCAGATTGGTCAGGCCGCTTACTCCGCCTCCAAAGGTGGTGTGGTCGCCCTCACCCTGCCGGCCGCTCGTGAGTTCGCACGTTTTGGCGTACGCGTGAATGCCATTGCCCCCGGGCCGGTAGATACACCTATGGTCGCTGGCATGCCGCCAGAAGTAAAAGCAAGCCTTGAAGCTGGCATTCCATTCCCATCACGACTGGTGCGGCCGGATGAATTCGCGGCCCTTGTAAAACATATGGTAGAAAACATGGCCATCAATGGCGAGGTCGTGCGCTTGGATGGCGCGCTTCGCATGGGCCCGAAGTGACGGTAAATCTTGGCGGCTTGCCGCCTAGATTCCCGTCATCCCCGCGCAGGCGGGGATCTAGTGCAACAAAACCAGACCCCGCAATAAATGCGGGGTGACAAGAGGAAATTATGACCGACGCATTTAAAGAACCTTCCATCAAGATCCTTGCAATGCCTGCTGACTCCAACGCCGATGGCGATATGTTCGGTGGCTGGATACTCTCCATGATGGACTTGGCGGGCGCTGTGCCCGCACGCAAACGTGCCAAGAACCGTATCGTCACTGTGGCCGTAGAGAATATCGTGTTCCACAAACCGGTGTTCATCGGTGACTTACTGGAGTGCTACGCACATATCGAAAAGGTCGGCCGCACCAGCATGACCATCAAGGTAGAGACCTATGTGGAACGCCGCGATTCAGAGGTTAAGGAAAAGATCACAGAAGGCCGCTTCGTATACGTCGCCATCGGCCCTGACAGAAAGCCCATACCGATCGACAAAGAATAAGGAAAATGGTGCCTCGAGCCGGAATCGAACCAGCGACACAGGGATTTTCAATCCCTTGCTCTACCAACTGAGCTATCGAGGCACACCTAGGCGGAATGCGCTTAAGGAGTTAGGTTTATAAGAGAAGCCGCCGCTTTTGTCTACAGCTAGTTAATATATTTATATATCAGCCAATTGCGCAGATTCTGGACATTTTTCGCGATAAGGCGCACTATGGCCACATGCTCCCTGCCTCCTTAGATAACCCCCTTGCCCACACGCATGAACTGCGCTGGCTCTATATTGACTTCAACAGCTATTTCGCGAGCGTTGAGCAACAGCTGCGGCCAGAGTTGCGTGGCCGCCCGGTGGCGGTCGTACCGGTTGCGACCGATAGCACCTGCGCCATCGCCGCCAGTTATGAAGCCAAGGCCTTCGGTATCAAGACCGGCACACCGATTTATGAAGCCAGAAAGAAATGCCCTGACCTCGCCTGCGTGCTTGCCACCCACGAACGCTATGTGGAATATCATCACCGCATATTGGAGGAAGTGGACAGGCACATCCCTGTTGCTTCCGTGTGTTCCATTGATGAAGTCGCCTGCCAGTTAATGGATAATGAGCGATCGCATGCGCGCACGGCTGAGATCGCCGCCGCTATCAAGCGCGGGCTGGCAAAGAATGTGGGTGAGTATATCAAATGTTCCATCGGCGTTGCCCCTAACCGCTACCTCGCCAAGGTCGCAACCGATATGCAAAAGCCCGACGGATTCGTGACACTGCTTGGCAATGATATCTTATCCCGCCTGATGACACTCAAACTCCGCGACCTGCCCGGTGTCGGCATGAGTATGGAGCGCCGGCTCTATATGGCGGGCATCTATGATATGAAAGCCCTGCTCTCCCTGCCTCCCAAACGCATGCGCGCCATCTGGGGAAATGTGTGGGGTGAGAAGATGTGGTATCTGCTGCGCGGCGTCGACCTGCCGGATGAAGAGACCCACCGTAGCACCATCGGCCACAGCCATGTTATGTCGCCGGAACTGCGAGCACCGGAACGCGCCCGTTATGTCGCCCGCCGCCTGACGCTCAAGGCCGCCAGCCGCCTGCGCCGCATGGGCTATTATGCCTCAGGCTTCATGCTTTCCGTGCGCATCGAGAATGGTCCGCGCCTGACCACGGAACGAAAATGTTACCGCGCGCAGGATAGCCTTACCTTCCTGCATCTGCTGGATGATGCATGGCAGGAACTGACTTCCGGCATGCATAACCAGCGCATTAAGAAAGTATCCATGTGCCTGCACCATCTTACACAGGCAGGTGACATTCAGGCGGAGCTCTTCTCGCAACTCCCTAACATAGACCTGAAACAACAGGCCAAGGCCGAACGGATGTCGCATGCGCTTGATAAGATCAATCATCGTTTCGGTAAAGATTCGATTGTGATCGGTATGCTACCCTCACATAGCACTGGTTTTTCCGGTACGAAGATCGCCTTCACCCGTATTCCGGATATGGAAGAATTCCTCGAATAAACACGATCGGCTATTTGTTGCTATTACCCTGCAAATACAGGGGTTTTCCTTATATCCCACTATCTACATACAATGACCGGAATACATTCAGATTATCATTCATGATGGTCATAAAAATGACCACACGGACCACCCTTTTATTGGTAAAACCACCACCTACCCCTTACCCCGCCCAAAGCAAAAATACGCAAAACCTTGGAATTTACCTCTTTACGAAGCAAATATATTACGTCTATATTCGCCATAAGCCTGTTTTTTACAGGCGAATATAACTCATGAAGGGAATCTATCATGGCAAAATCATCTGCTGCAAAAAAGAAATCTACCGCATCTGCTCCTGTTGTACGTCCAGTAAAACAGAAGCTCACCAAATCAGCTCTCGTTAGCCTGATCGCTGAACAGAACGATCTGTCACGCGCACAGGTAAGCGGCGTGCTCGGTTCTCTCGAAGCCGTTATGTGCGGTTGCGTACATCCAAATGGCTACGGCGAATTCATGTTCCCAGGCCTCTTCAAAGTTACGCTGCGCAAAGTTCCTGCTCGCAAAGCTGGCACGCTCATCCGTAACCCAGCTACCGGCGAAATGATGAAAGCTGCTGCAAAGCCAGCTTCTGTTCGCGTTAAAGTTCGCGCGCTGGCAAAACTGAAAGCTGCTGCTATCCGCTAGTACTTTCTTTTTTGATGATACAATAAAGGGGTTCATAGTTTATGAACCCCTTTGTTTTTAGAAATACCACACCATGCTACGTCTGACCGAGATCAAACTACCGCTTAATCATCCGCCGGAAGCCATTGCCGAGGCTGCAGCATCGCGTCTGAAGATCGCACCGAAGAATATGCTCTCCTGCACTGTGTTCAAGCGCGGCAATGATGCGCGAAAAAAATCTTCGATCTTGCTGGTCTACACACTCGATGTGGAAGTGAAAGATGAAGCGGCGATACTCAAACGTTTTGCCAAAGACAATAATGTAAAACCCACACCGGACATGGAATATAAATTTGTGGCGCGTGCACCGGAGAAACTTTCCACGCGCCCCATTGTCATCGGTGCTGGCCCGTGCGGATTATTCGCGGCACTCATACTCGCACAGATGGGTTTCAAACCCATCATCTTAGAGCGCGGCAAAGTGGTACGCGAACGCACCAAAGATACGTGGGATCTGTGGCGTCGCTCCAAACTACATACGGAATCCAACGTACAATTCGGCGAAGGCGGCGCTGGCACATTCTCCGACGGAAAATTATATAGCCAGATAAAAGACCCGCGTTATCTGGGGCGCAAAGTGCTCACTGAGTTCGTAAAGGCCGAAGCACCACCGGAGATACTCACCGAGGCACACCCACATATCGGCACATTCCGGCTGGTGAAGATGGTAGAGAACATGCGCGCCACTATTGAATCACTGGGCGGCGAATATCGCTGGCAAAGCCGCATGAGCGATCTTGATATTAAAGATGGCCAGATACGCGGCGTGGTGCTTGCAAGTGGTGAACATATTGCAGCAACCCATGTGGTGCTTGCTGTTGGCCATAGCTCGCGCGATACGTTCCAGATGCTCTATGACCGCGGTGTGTATGTGGAAGCAAAGCCGTTCTCGCTAGGCTTCCGTATCGAACACCCGCAATCACTGATCGATGTGGCGCGTTTTGGTGATGCTGCCGGACATCCGATCCTGGGCGCTGCCGATTATAAGCTGGTGCACCACGCCACCAATGGGCGCGATGTATATAGTTTCTGCATGTGCCCGGGCGGCACAGTGGTGGCTGCAACCTCCGAAGAGAACCGTGTGGTAACCAACGGCATGAGCCAGTATTCCCGCGCTGAGCGCAATGCCAATGCGGGAATCGTAGTGGGTATCACCCCAGAGGTGGATTATCCGGATGGACCACTGGCAGGTGTCGCCTTCCAGAGGAAATGGGAATCGGTTGCCTTCATCGCCGGTGGCAGCAGCTACGCCGCACCGGCGCAACTGGTGGGTGATTTTATTGCGGGTAAAGCCAGCACATCGCTTGGCAGCGTGATGCCTTCATATAAACCGGGTGTGACCCCTACCGATCTTTCCACCTGCCTGCCGGACTACGCGATATTTGCGATACGCGAAGCACTCACATCGTTCGGCCGCAACATTCGCGGCTTCGACATGCATGACGCCGTGCTGACCGGCGTGGAAACCCGCACATCGTCACCTATCCGTATCAAGCGCAGCGACGATCTCCAGAGCATCAACACCAAAGGACTCTTCCCCGCCGGCGAAGGCGCTGGCTATGCGGGTGGCATTTTATCGGCAGGCGTGGACGGCATCAAGGTCGCCGAGGCTGTGGCAAAGAGCTTGGCAGCAAATATATAACTGCCTTACATTTGAAGCAAAATATTCTTCATATCATCAAGTAATTTTCTTGCTTCTTCTAGTGTATATCCTGTCAAGATTTGAAACTCCCAATCAATATGCTTTGTCGAATCATCAATAATTTTTATCAGATATAAAATTTCTGTATTTTGCAATTTGTATATAATTGTAGAATCAGTTGATGTATCGGCAGTTAATTGAATTTTTTCTGCAAAAATCTTAGCTTTTTCTAATTTCCAACCAGTTTCGGCAACAAGATTGTACTCTTTGCCCATTGCAAATTCTTGCAAAATATGGATGGCACAGCCGCGCAGTATTCCGAACTCATCGTGGGAAAATTGTAGTGTTTTTGTGCCGCCAGCTTGTTCAAGAATGTTCATATAACTACTCTCCGTTATTTTAGAATATCGAAGTACGACTTGCCATTTTCAGGTCTAAATGCTGTACCACCATCTGGATCATTTGGACTCTCAATCACGACAGTGCCCGTTTCATTATCCCAATATGCAGTTCTTCCTCTTTCAAGGGGTTTTACGGCATCAGGGTTGTTAATTACATCCTCAATATGCTTCTTAAAATCTTCGCGGGTACGTATTTCAGGAAATTCATGACTATGTTTATCATAAGCATGGCCATTAGCAATTTTATCTACAGTAGTTTCAGTATTTTCTGTAGTTAGTACCTCTGGTGCATTATTTATATCATCCTCTACATTCTCAGATCTTCCAATTCGCCTTAATATCTCCCGCAAGATCGCGTGGCCTGCGCGTGTGCCAAGCCCGCCAATGATGGTTTCAAGCGGATATACCGGTTCTATACCATCAAATGGTTGTGCCCAGCAGCGGCAGCCATAATCTTCACCCGGATGGCCAGTGGATGGCGGGTCATCCCATGAAAATATCTTACCGTCATTAGCCGCATGTGCAGGACGCACCTTATCATCACCTGTCGTATGCCAGATATAGTGGGTAAATCCCTGCGCGCGCTGTTCTTCTTCCGTGAGATGTTCTCCCTGCCTAAGTGCTCGCAGTAGTTTGTCGTCTAATCGCCGGAGTTCCCTTGCATGGCCGAGTAATCCGAAGTCAAGGCTGCGGGCAATGAGTGCTTGATTCTTTAGTGCCAGCTCAACAATGGTCAGGCAATCATGTGATAAGACATATGGATACATGCGCCTACGCTATGCAGGAAGAATGCGTCCCGGAAGTGATAAAATTCAGGTAGCCTGCGTATTCAGGCAGCGATATAAATGATCATCATGTTGCATGAAGGAGTGACGTATGGCACAGGCACAAAAGCGCGTGGAGCTAGACAGTGATATGACAGAAACATCTATCGGCACGCCGTTATCCGCCACGGCGAAGAAAGTGCTGCTGTGTGGTTCGGGTGAGTTGGGCAAGGAAGTGGCTATGGCGTTGCAGGGGCTAGGCGTTGAGGTCATCGCACTCGATCGTTATGAAAATGCCCCAGCCATGCAGGTGGCGCACCGCTCTTATGTGCTTTCCATGCTGGATGGCAGGGAGCTGCGCCGCATCATCGAGCTGGAAAAGCCAGACCTCATTGTGCCGGAAATAGAGGCCATCGCCACCGATACGCTGCGTGAGCTGGAACAGGAAGGATTCACCGTTATTCCCAATGCACGCGCCACCCAGCTTACCATGAACCGCGAAGGCATCCGCCGCCTTGCTGCGGAGGAGCTTGGTCTTACAACCTCGCCGTATCGTTTTGCCAATACGCCGGAGACATTCAAGAAGGCAGTGGAAGATATTGGCATTCCATGCGTAGTTAAACCCATCATGAGTTCCTCTGGCAAGGGCCAGAGCGTCATTCGCTCTGAGGCGGATATTGATAAGGCATGGCGCATCGCCTGCGAGCAGTCACGCACCGGTGGCAGCTCTGTTATTGTGGAAGGCTTCATCGATTTTGATTACGAGATCACACTGCTTACCGTGCGCCATAAGAACGGCACGAGTTTCTGTGCGCCCATCGGCCACCGGCAGGAAGATGGTGATTATCAGGAATCATGGCAGCCTCACCCGATGAGTAAAGCAGCCGCCGGAAATGCCGAGCAGATGGCAAAGAAGATCACCGATGCGCTGGGAGGTTACGGCATCTTTGGTGTTGAGCTGTTCATCAAAGGTGATGAGGTGATATTCAGCGAGGTTTCCCCGCGTCCGCATGATACTGGCCTTGTAACACTTGTTTCTCAGGATCTTTCGGAATTTGCACTGCATGCGCGTGCAATTCTTGGCCTACCCATTCCAAATATCCGCCAGCACGGCTTTTGTGCCTCCAGTGTGATATTGGTGGAAGGAAAATCGGATAAAGTATCATTTTCCGGTTTTGAGCAGGCACTGGCAGAGCCAGACACCACGCTTCGTTTATTCGGCAAACCGGAAGTCAGCGGTAAGCGCCGCATGGGGGTTGGTCTGGCCAAGGGTGATTCTGTCGAAGATGCCCGCCGCAAAGCCCGCGCTGTTTCAGAAGCGATTACGGTTAGGCTGTAGGGTATTAGTAATCGCCTGTAATCTGTTGTGCAACCCGCTGCAAAGCAGGTAATCGCATGATCATATCTTCGGTGGCAAGACTAAATTGCTCCATCCAAATTACTTTCATAATACATATAATATTTTCTGCTGTATTACTACTTAGCAAAACATTCGTTATAACCTATGCCACACGAGAATATTCATCCTGAGGTGCTCCTAACTCAAGCAATCCTTCAATATCTTCTCGTCTAAACGCATTATCTACGTCTGAAAATGAGATGCTCATCTTTATCAAAGCTGTTCCATAGAACGCCTTACCAGAATTTCTTCTGCAGCAATTCCAAGAGCATATGAGCGGCTTTCTTTCTCGATATCGAAGACACCATTTGTTTGATTGTTATGTCCCATAGAGATTCGAAGTTTAAATATTTCAAAGCAATCGCAAGTTTAGGGTTGTTGCGGTTTCTAAGGTTAAGTTTTTTGTTAACAGCGGATTAGCCAGTTCAAATATAATAGTTTTAATAAGCTCTTCTTGTCCTGTCTCAAAACCGATATCTTCTCTGCATTCAATAGCATTTGCCCATGATTCAACATCAGATTCTGTAATTTCATTATTGATATAGCGATTAAGTAATTTTCTAATATCGGCGCGTGTCAGTTCTGCCTCAATTGTGTCTGAATCCCAATTAATATCGCTTAGTGCCGAAATTGCTTCATTTATCGGCATTGCAAACGTTATTAATTGTTCTAAAATTTTTCTTCGCTGAGACATATGAGTAATTAAAATTTTGTTTTAATATGTATTATGCTCCCATCAGGTACATAAGTAGTTTTAGTGTAACTTATAGTATTTCCAGCTTCATCTATAGTTTTTTCATAGCGCGCATATGAACCCGGAATATTTTCTGCAGGAACATCTGCCTGAAAAACTTTCTGTCCATTTGGGCCATTTCTGATTGTAGTTGGTCCAGCCGCTTTAGGAAGTTTCTTTTCAAAACGTTCCAAATTTATCTTTTGTTGATCATTCAAATCGCTAGGTTTGATTTGAGCAGGTTCAGTACCTGTTTCATCTACCTGTCCCGGCCTGCCGATACGCCTCAATATCTCGCGTAGTACGGCACGTCCTGCGCCGCTGGCCAGCCCGCCCGACTATTGTTTCCAGCGGATATGCAGGATTTGCAGCATCCAGTGGCTGAGCCCAGCAGCGGCAGCCGAACTCTTCACCCGGGTGGCCTGTGGGTGATGGGTCATCCCATGCGAAAACCTGCCCGTCATTGGCGGCGTGCGAAGGGCGCACTTTGTCGTCGGCTTGCGTGCGCCAGATGTAGTGGGTGAAGCCCTGCGCGCGTTGTTTTTCTTCGGAAAGGCTTTCGCCCGCCTTGATCTGACATATCAACTGTTCGTCGATATGTCGCAGCATATTGGCCTGCTCAGCAAGCCCCATGTCGAGGCAGCGCGTAATGAGCAGCTGGTTCTTAAGCCCCAGTTCAAGTATGGAAAGGCACAGCGAGTGACATGGCATATCTGCAGGCTATGCAGCATACGCATGTTCCGGAAGGGAGAAAATTACGCGGCTTTTTTCTGCCCGCGTGTTACACCGTTTTCCAGCATGGCGCGCAGCTCAGCACGTTTCTTCATGGCTTTTTCCATGTTGGCTTCTTTGACAGGGCCATAACCACGAATATCATCCGGCACTGAAAGCAGTTCTGCGCAGATGTCGGCATTCTCTTTACGCAGCGTGCTTTGCACCAGCGCGATATCAGCCTCATACTGAGTGATAAGCTGGCGTTCCGCGCGACGGTCATGATGATAGCCAAAAATATCAAGGGCCGTACCACGCAAGAACTTGAACTTCGCAAGCAGGCCGAAGGCCGGCAGCATCCACGCGCCGAACTCACGCTTCTTCGGACGGCCAGTCGCAGGATCATTCTGCTCCATGATCGGTGGTGCAAGGTTGAAGCGCAGCTTGTAATCGCCCTGGAAGGTAGCTTTCAGCTCTTTAATGAAGTTGCCATCGGAATACAGGCGCGCCACTTCATACTCATCCTTATAGGCAAGCAGCTTGTGGTAATAACGCGCCGCCGCTTCAGTAACTGCCGTGCTTTGCAGCGCGGCTTCCGCGGCTTTGATATTCGCTATCGCCGATGTGTAACGCTCGGCATACGCCGCATTCTGGTAATCGGTGAGGAATGCTTTGCGCTTTTCGATGATCTCATCCAGCGTCTGTGCAATTGGCTCTACTGCTGCATCACCTTTTACTTCGTTCATCATCTTTTCGATGGCCTGCGGGTTGTGCGCGGCCAGACGTCCAAAATTGAAGGCTTTCTTGTTCGCGTTCACTGCCACACCATTCAACTCGATGGCACGTTCGATACTTTCACGCGTCAGTGGCACTAAGCCCTTCTGCCACGCAAAGCCCAGCATGAATACGTTGGTTGCGATCTCATCACCCATCAGCACCATCGCGTAGGATGATGCAGGCACAAAATACTGGCCGCCCTTCACTGTTGCGCCGAGGATTTCCTTCTTCACCTGTTCGTTATGGAAATCCACGCTGTTATTGGTCACGAACTCAGCAACCGGTGTGTTATCGGTATTGATAACGGCTTTTGTACGTTCAGGATTCAGCGTCTCATGCGCAGTTTTTCCGACCGATGCCACCACGTCACATGCCATGAGCAGGTCAGAACCGCCGGTGGTGATATGGCCGGTGCTGATAGAATCAAGGCTGTTTGCAAGGCGCACATGCGAGAGCACCTCACCGCCTTTTTGAGCAAGTCCGGTCTGGTCGAGCACGCGGCAATGCTTGCCTTCAAGATGCGAGGCCATACCAAGCAATGCACCGATCGTGAGTACCCCTGTACCACCGATACCGGTGACCATGATGTTATAGGCTTCTGCACCCATATCCGGCACACGGGGATTCGGCAATGACGCGAACATATCATCGACCGAGCCAGCCTTGGTCTTTTTAGGTTCTCCGCCCAATACGGTCACGAATGATGGGCAGAAGCCCTTCAGGCAGGAGAAATCCTTGTTGCACATCGACTGGTTGATCGTGCGTTTGCGGCCATATTCAGTTTCCACCGGCTGCACCGCCATACAATTTGACTGTACCGAGCAATCGCCACAACCTTCACACACAGACTTGTTGATGAAGATACGCTTGGCAGGATCAGGATATTTACCGCGTTTCCTGCGGCGGCGTTTTTCCGCGGCGCAGGTCTGGTCGTAGATGATTATGGTCGTACCAGGTGTTTCGCGCGCTTCCTTCTGGATATTATCCATCCATGCGCGGTGCAGGATAGGAACTTCCGATGGGATCTGGCTGCGGTCATTATACAGTTCCGGCCGTTCGGTCACCAGCCAGCACTTGGATACACCTTCCGCCATCACCTGCTGTGCCACACGGTATACCGGCATTTCGCCGTCCACCGCCTGACCACCGGTCATAGCCACCGCGTCGTTATAAAGGATCTTGTAGGTGATGTTCACCTTCGCGGCGATCGCCTGACGGATGGCGAGCAGTCCGGAATGGAAATATGTACCATCGCCAAGATTCGCGAAAATATGTTTGGTATCGGAGAACGGCGCAGCACCCACCCAAGGCACACCTTCACCACCCATATGGGTGCACAGTGCTGAGTTACGATCCATCCACTGCACCATGTAATGGCAGCCAATGCCCACCATGGCAAAGCTCCCATCGGGTACTTTGGTGGAGGTGTTATGCGGACAACCCGCGCAATAATATGGCCTTCTCAACGAAGGCGGCAGGTAATTCTTTTCACGGACATTGAAATCGTCATAGAATTTCAGCGCTTTTTCTACCTTCTCGTTGTGGTAGAAGCGGCGCAGGCGTTTGGCGATGACATGCGTCACCATGCCTACGGAATGATCGTTCTCCAGCGGCAGCAGGCGTTCACCCTTTTCATCATATTTACCAACGATGGTGGCCGGACGTTTGCTTGCATCAAGGTTGTATACATATTGTTTCAACTGGAATTCGATGAATTCGCGCTTCTCTTCAATGATAAGTACTTCTTCCAGCCCTTCAACGGCGGCGCGGATACCTTGCGGCTCCAAAGGCCATGGCATGCCGACCTTGTAAACACGCAGGCCAATATCGCGTGCGACCTCATCGGTGATGCCGAGGTCGATCAGTGCCTGACGCACATCGCCATAGGATTTGCCGGCAGTGATGATACCGATGCGTGGCTTGGGCGAATCCATCACGATACGGTCTATCTTGTTCTTGCGGGCGAACGCATGGCAGGCGAAGAGTTTGTAGTTCTGCAAGCGCCAGTCGATATCACGCGGTATGTCATTCAGGCGGATATGCACGCCGCCCGGTGGCATGGTAAATTCCGCCTCCGTCGGCATGAGGATATCCCGCTGCTCGCTGGTCAGGTCCACCGTGCCAGAGGTTTCCACCGTAGCGGTGGTCACTTTAAGAGCGGTCCAGCAGCCGGAATAACGACTCATGGCGATGCCAAGCAACCCGTATTCCACAAATTCCGAGAGGCTTTCCGGATAGAGCATCGGCATCTGCATCGCAGACAGCACATGATCGCTCTGGCAGGAAAGTGTGGAAGATTTACAGCCATGGTCATCACCCACGATAGCAAGTACGCCACCTTTAGGCGCAGTGCCGTTGGCGTTGGCGTGGCGCATCACGTCGATCGAGCGGTCAACACCCGGCGCTTTGCCATACCATATGCCGAACACACCTTCTTTTTTTGCTGCAGGCAGCAAACCCACCTGCTGCGTACCCCACACTGCCGTGGCGGCGAGATCCTCATTGACGCCGGGTAGGAATACAACATCCATGTTCTTGTAATAGCGGTTGGCACTCGCAAGCTCGCGGTCAAGTGCACCCAGCGGAGAGCCACGATACCCAGAGATGAAACCACCTGTATTGAGGCCAGCTGCCAGATCCCGGCGTTTTTGCACGATCGCGATACGCGCCAAGGCTTGCAGACCAGACATGAATGCCTGCCCTGTCTCGAGCGTAAATTTATCGTCCAGCGAAACGTCTTTATGTTGCAGCGCAGACTGTGCCATTCGAACCCCTGTTAGATACCATCTACGGTTGGCTAAAAACCATGAAATGGGTAAATTTGGAAGCGAATTCTCACCCCGCCCATTGTGCGCCGCACAATGGTGACGAGCATACTTACGACCACTGTGGTTGTTGGGTCAGGAATTCCTTGAGGTTGTGGTGCATGACCGCTTCGAAGGATTCTGTTTTATTGTATACCCTACGCTGGCGTTCTGAACTGGTGCCACGCTCCATCAAAGTAAGCAAGTTGGCAAGATACCCCTGATAGCCCAATTTTTCCGCGTACGGCTTCACTTTTTCTACCCACTCTTTCACATCGTCCCTTAGCAGTCTGGTACGTCCATCGATATTGATCACCAGGTCAGCATCAAGGCCATAGCGAATAACCCGCCATTTATTTTCCCGGGATATCCAGCGCGGAGGATAGTTCACTGATTCCAGCCAACTGCCGTTATCGTTGAACCAATGCGCCAGAGAATGAATGAATGCCGTGATCGCAAGCACTTCATAAAGCGTTGCGCATCCATCACAAACACGAATCTCCAGCGTGCCGTAGCCAGGGCTCGGCCGCATGTCCCACCACAGGTCCTTTAATGTTTTGATCGAACCGCATTTTTTCAGCGACTCGTAAAGGCTCTCGAAATCTTTCCAGTTCCGCACATGGTAGGGCTGACCTGCCGTTGGCAGTGCCTCATAGGTGGTCGGGCGGCAGGAAGAAAGACCGGTATCAACACCCTGCCAGAAGGGTGAGCTTGAAGAGAGCGCCAGCAGATGAGGCAGGAAATACATGAAGAAATTATTGAACCTGATGCAATCATCGCCCGATGCCATGCCTATATGCACATGCAGGCCATATACGGTCATGCGTCGTGTAAGCCATTGGTTACGGTCAATGAGCTCCTGATAACGCTCGGACTGCGAGATGATGCAATCCGAGTATTTAGCGAATGGATGTGCCCCCGTAGTAGAAAGTGCGATATTAAGTTTATCTACCACAGGTGTGATTCCTGTGATGGTCTCACGAAAATCAGACTCCACTTCCTGAACCGTATTACATTTATTGGTATTTATCTCGATAGTGCTTAGGTAAAACTCCGGTTTCACGCGCGGCAGATGTGTCGTCGCTTTCAGTAACTCCTCAGCGCGCGGCAACAAATTTAGCGTAGTTTTATCGATCAGCTGCAATTCGATCTCTACGCCAAGTGTCAGCGTACCAGCCGTCTGGAACTCGATCTCGTCCTTTGTCTGCTCGGAGACAGAAGTAGAGCCAGCTTCATGAAAAACAGGTTGCATTGCGTGCTGCGACGGCTGTGTCATTATACTACCTATAGGCCTTGTTGTTGCAGCCAATACTCAAGCAGACCAACCTGCCATAGTTTTGAACCACCAGTGGGTGTTAAATGTTTGGCAGGGTTATGTAGCATATCTTCTACGATTTCCAGATTAAATATGCCGCGTTCCTTGATATTCTTGGGCGATAGCACCTCATGCATGAGCTCAAGCGTACTGCCCTGCATATGCGTGAGCGCCGGCACAGGGAAGTAACCTTTCGGGCGATCTACCACCTCTTTGGGCAGCATCTTTCGCGCCAGCTGCTTCAGGATATATTTACCGCCATCTCGCAGCTTGAACGATATTGGCATCGTCATCGCCAGATCGACCATGACCTCATCTAAGAATGGCACTCTTGCTTCAAGGCTTGCCGCCATGGTCATGTTATCAACACGCTCCAGTGGCCCATTCGCCAGTGCGAACCCGCTTTCATACACCAGCAGGTTATCGATAGCGTATTTTGAGCCATTCTTCTTACAAAGCTCCTCAAAGAATGCCAGTGACTTGTTCGAAGATACATAGTCCGGCGTAACCAGCGCTTTATATTCAGCATAAGGACGATCTGCCACCTTGGCATGCAGTAATGCTGCCATCTCTTTTGCAGGCATCGCATCTGATGGTAACGTCTGAAACCAGTGATAGCCGGCCAGTATCTCGTCTGCCCCCTGCCCCGAGAGCACAACTTTTACATGCTTCGCCACTTCCTGTGACAGAAGGTAGAATCCGATATTATCATGGCTGACCATGGGCTCGGACATTGCCGAGACACATGCCGGCAAGGCATCTACAAGTTGCTTGTTTGAAATATGCATCTGCCGGTGTTTGGTATTGAAATGCTTGGCAACCAGATCAGAATAATAAAATTCATCCCCCTGCACGCCATTGCTGCTTTCAAAACCGATCGAGAATGTTTCGATCTTCTGGCCATGAATTTGTGCTGCAAGCGCAACCATCAAAGAAGAATCCAGTCCTCCCGACAATAACACCCCAACCGGCACATCCGCCGCAAGCTGGCGGTCTGTGGCGACCATCAGCGCTTCATGCGTTGCCTTGAGCCAGTCCTGTTCATTACGAGACTGGATGGTTTTTTCTTCATTGACCTGCAATTGCCAGTATGTCGACTGTTCGATCTTTCCATCGGCATGCACGGTCATGATGGATGCAGGCGGTAATTTCTTTACTCCTTTAAGCAACGTATGTGGTTCAGGAATGGCATGGAACGTCAGGTAATAATGCAGCGCTGTTTTATTGATAGATGTATCAATACCGTTGAATTCAAGCAATGCCGGCAGCGTAGAAGCAAACTTAAAGCCATTCGCTGAGTTGGCATAATAGAGAGGCTTGATACCCATGCGGTCACGCGCAAGCACTAGCTTCTCGGTATCACGCTCCCAAATAGCGAATGCGAACATCCCACGGAGGCGTGGGATACATGCTGTTCCCCAGGCATGATAGGCTTTGAGTAGCACTTCTGTGTCACTACCCGAAATGAACTGATAACCTTTTGCCTGCAATTCTTCGCGTAATTCCAGGTAATTATAGATCGCGCCGTTGAATACCAGCGCCAGCCCAAGCACATGATCGATCATGGGCTGTGCCGCACGATCGGTAAGATCGAAGATCTTGAGGCGGCGATGCGCAAGCGCTAATCCATTCAGATAATACACGCCGTTGCCATCTGGCCCACGCGCGCGCTGCTTCTGGTTAACTTTTTCCAACTGGGAGTGAGGCAGGTCTCCTCGTCCAA
Source organism: uncultured Rickettsiales bacterium (assembly GCA_964535825.1). Classification (GTDB taxonomy): domain Bacteria; phylum Pseudomonadota; class Alphaproteobacteria; order Rickettsiales; family SXRF01; genus CAZAQK01. The sequence goes on along the minus strand of CAZHUC010000003.1, from coordinate 64,989 downwards.
ACTGATATTCTCCCGCAATACCACACATGATATGTCACCATTGATTGTTAATATAATTTGTGCACTAATGTTTCCAGAAGGAAGTATAGGAGTATCGACCAGCAGTTCAAGGAAAAAGGACCTGCAAAAAAATCGTGAAAACACCAAGAAAATAAAGGAAAATTACAAATGTGCAGATGGATCGCATATATCGGCAAACCAATATATATGGATACGCTTGTCACAAAGCCGACTCGCTCATTGATTGAACAAAGCCTGAATTCACAGCTAAGTTTCAAGCCAGACGGCTCAATATTGGCAACCAATGGCGATGGCTTTGGTATGGGCTGGTACGGCGACAGGGCTGAACCCGGTTTATTCAAAGTACCAAGCCCCGCATGGAACAACGAGAATATCAGCGAATTGTGCAGCCATATACAGTCACGACTTTTTATGGCACATATACGCGCTGCATCTGTTGGCTCGATCCAGCGCAGCAACGTACACCCTTTCAAATATAAGAACTGGCTGTTTCAGCATAACGGATATATTGGCAACTTTGACATTATCAGACGTGATCTGCAGTTCGATATCGCACCTGAACTTTTCCATTTGCTGAGCGGCACAACGGATAGTGAGACTTTCTTTCTGCTGGCGCTAACCTATGGGCTTGAGGTCGATCCCAAAGCAGCTATCGAGCGGACGATAGAGCGTATAGGCCGCGCCTGCGAGGCGCACAATATTCCAACAGACATGATCCTTTCTTGCGCAATAAGTGATGGAAAGATGCTCTACACATTGCGTTATTCTGCAAGCGACAAGCTGCATAGCCAGTATTATTCCACCCATGCGGAATGCCTGAAACAGTTGCATGAGGATAACGAACTCATGCCAAGGAACAGCGTTGCTGTTGTTTCTGAGCCACTCGATCATTCAGACAAGTTGTGGCACGAAGTGCCACCGGGTTCATTCGCCAGTATCTCTGGCAGCAAAGTAGAGATTGAAGAGCTTAGTATTTAAGTCCTGCAATTCTTCTCGATGAAATGATCCACTGATGCCCTACCCGCGCCAGCAATAGCAAGCCATGTGAAGATCACAAGGAACAGTGTTTCCTTGAACCCAAGCAATGTATGCAGTGGGGCCACCTCTTGCCCCTTCCCTAATTATTTCTGGGTAACCACCTGCGGTTTTTCTACTGGTTCGGCCTCTGCCTTAGCTTCTTCTGCTTGTGGTTCACTTACTTCACTTTTTTCTTCCATTTCAGGCGCAGAAAGCAATGCATCCTGCCCGATCACCTGCTGCAAACGAATCAAACTGTCATCACTGATCTGTATCAGGCCGCGACGTGGCCGGTCGATATCAAGAATGATTGTGAGCACCACGGCAATGATCACGGCAAACAAACTCGTGGATACATGGCGTTTCCTACCCTTCAGCCCATATTCGTAACCGATGAAGCCCATGCTTGCGGTTGCAACGAAGAATAGCAACATATAGCTTTATGATTATAGCCCCCAATACCAAGGGATAATGATCGACGCCGCGATCCACATGATGATATTCATCGGCAGCCCTATGCGCAGATAATCCGTAAAGCGATAACCACCGGCGTTAAATACGAGCGTATTGGTCTGGTAGCCGATCGGTGTGGCAAAGCTTGCCGAAGCGCCGAACATGATGGCCACTGCGAAAGCTTTAGGATCAACACCAAGCTGCTGGGCAAGACCAACTGCGATGGGCGTTAGCATTACGGCTGCTGCGTTATTGCTGAAAATTTCAGTGATACATGAAGTGATCAGGTACAACACCGATATGATGACGAATGCCGGGTAATCTTCCACCAGCGTCATGATGCCATTGACGATGAAATGTATCGCGCCGGTCTTCTCCATTGCCAGACTGATACCCAGCATTGCATAGATCAGCAGCAATACTTCCGCATGCAGGGCTTTGTAAGCATCATTCGTTTTCAGGCAGCCCGCCAGTACCACGGTCACCGCAGCCAGGAAGGCACTGCCCGCGATGGGGAGCACGCCCAGTACTGCCAGTGTCACCGAAACGAAGATCGCCGCGATGGCAATAGGAGCTTTCTTGATATTATACGGATCCATCACAGGTTTGCTGAGATTCAGTAATTCATCATTTTCAAGGATCGTGCGTATCTCTGATTCCTTGCCTCGTAAGAGCAACGTATCACCTACTGAAAGCTGTACATCCTCGAAATCAGTGCTGATCTTGCCATTCTGGCGGTGCACCGCCAGAATATGTATGTCGTAATTATCGCCCCATTTTAATTGGCGTACATATTTGCCAACAAAACTTGAGTCAGGTGCGACGATGCCTTCCATCACGATCGTCATATCTTCAGCCACATCATTCTCTTCAAATACTGATTCTTCGTTTTCTTCATTCGCGTGTGTCAGCACCTGACGCTGGCTGGTGAGAAGTACCAGGCGGTCGCCGACCTCCAAACGCGATTCCAGTTCAATATCCGTAGTAAAATTCTTGGATTCGATCTTTTCGCGGAAAATTTTGACAAGCTCCGAGCCACTGAAGAACCGGCGGATACCATGATCCTTTTCTTCAGCCTTGCGGATGATCCTGACCGGTTGATATCCTGCCTCTTCAGTGAATCCAGCTTCAGCAAGCGTCTTGCCGGCAAAACCTGATTTTTCACTGACATGTATCTGGGTAATGTATTTCTTCTGGAATTGCTGCTCAAAGAACTCAGAGAGCGATTTGCGCTCTGGCAGTAGTTTTCTGCCTACGATCAGCAGATATGATCCGCCCACCGCCGCCATAGCCAGGCCGGGCACAAGTATCTCGAACATGCTGAACGCAGGAATGCCCATTTGCTGACCGACACCATCTACCAACAAGTTGGTGGATGTACCGATGATGGTACATGTACCGCCAAGGATCGACATGTAAGAAAGTGGCAGAAGTAGCTTAGAAGCGGAAAGTGACTGGCTGTGTGCCAAGGCGATCATCACGGGTATCATGATAAGCACGATAGAAGTGTTGTTGATGAAGAACGACCCGGTGAATACAATCGCAAGGATCAATCCCAGCGCAAGAAGATAACTCTTCGAGGCAACAGCCAGTGCGTATTTGCCCAATGCATCGATCACGCCGGTTTTATCGAGTGCAGCACTTAGGATGAACATAGCTGCCACCGTCATAGCCGCCGGATTGGAGAATACGGTTAGAAAATCCTCCATCTTCAACAGGCCTGTTGCAATCAGAAACCCGACAGCAGCCAGTGCCAGAAGTTCGATCGGTGCCGGCTGTTTAATGAAACAGATGAACAGAACAATGACCGTTGCCAGTGTAAGTAGTATGGGTAATGCTATCATGGCTTCTCTTTAATCTTAACGACCGGTTCTTGCTGTGCAGCAGGTTTTGGATTCCATTCCACACGATACAGGTCAAACCTCCTGTCTTTCAGGTTCTGCACTGTGCCAGAATTTCGGCTGATGGTGAGCTGGTCTAGCTTAAGGTCAGCAAAGATGATCGTTTCCGTGTTAGCATCAGCGATTGCCGCAATACCATCACGAGCGAATGGAAAATCGCATGGTGTGAAAATACCGCTTTCAGCATAATGCACATCCATGTTCTCCACATCAGGCAAGTTGCCCACAATGCCTGAGGTCACGACATAGATCTGGTTCTCGATCGCCCGCGCCTGACAGCAATAGCGCACGCGCAAATAGCCCTGCCGTTCATCAGTACAGAATGGAACGAACAATATCTTCATGCCCTGATCTGTGAGGTAACGCACCGGTTCTGGGAATTCCGAGTCATAACAGATCAGAACACCGATAGGCCCGCAATCGGTTTGAATGGCTTTTAGCTTGTCGCCGCCTTCAATGTTCCACCAATAGCGCTCATTCGGCGTGGGGTGGATCTTTGGCTGTGTATGCACTGCACCGGAGCGCAGAAAGATATAGGCATGATTTTCCAGGCTTCCGTCTTTCATCAGGGTCGGATGCGAACCGCCAATAATATTGATGTTATAAGATACGGCCAGCTTCTGCATGAATGATACAAAGGCTTCCGTGTAGCTGGAAATTTTCTCGATGGATTGCTGGGGTGTGAGTTTCTTATTCTCGATAGAAAGCAGCGGGATGGTGAGCATCTCTGGGAACACCACAAAATCCGAAGAGTAATCCGCCGCCACATCGACGAAATATTCCATCTGCGCAGCAAAATCTTCGAACGATTTTACCTTGCGCGCCTGATATTGCACCGAGGCGATGCGAACGGAATTCTGCGTACGACCACGCTGTTCCTGTGGTTTATTGGTATGGTGGTCGACCTTCGGATTGTACCATACCATATGCGTGGCATACCCGAGTGACTCGGTATCCAGCGGGAGATAATCTTCCAGCAAACCTATGATCTTGAATCCATTGCGAAGTTGGAAACTAATGACCTGATCGCGTATTGCGCCTTTTTGCACCTGTTCCGCATAGGCTTGCGGCGAGCCATATTGTTTCACTTTTTTTGCCAGACCCGGCATACGACCACCGAACACGATGCCTTTCAGTTTAAGGTCTTTGCATAATTGTTTGCGCCGATCATAAAGACGTTGGCCGATACGCAGACCACGGAACTGTGCATCCACACAAATTTCCATGCCATAGAGATAATCACCCTCCGGATCGTGGCGAGAGGCAAAGCCATGACCGGTGATCTGCCGCCAGCTATGGGATTTGAGGCCCAAGGCCTCGGAGATGATGAATGTTGCGCAGTGCCCGGCGATCTCTCCGTTATAGGTAGCAACGAATTGTCCCTGAGGGAAAGCGGTCAGTTGCCCGGCGATCATCTCTTCTTTCATCGCAAGATCACCGTACACCCTCTTTGCCATTTCAGCGATGGCAGGGACATCATCAAAAGTGGCCTGTCTGACGATAAGGTTTATTTTCTCATGGTTCATTTCAGTCCCTCATTTTGTTTAAGAGATGTGTTGCTAATTTATCGGCTGAATCAGTGAATACAATGATTCTATAGTCAGAGATATACCCTTTAGCGGCCATCTTATAATCAGTTGCATGCGCTCGCAGGACTCGCCGAAAGCCATAGCAAAGTTTTTCTTTTCCAGAAAGGGTATAATATAGAGTGTTCGCAGAAGTGCACGAAGATAAACCAGATTGGTGCGGGGGGGCGATTTAGCTCAAACTTTAACACTTCCGAAGAGTATCCCGCTGCTGTAGTACGGCTTAAGTGCAGAAATTAATCATATAAATCGTAAACATTAATTTTGAGATTGGTCAGAAATAATAACCTATTGATTATTATCTATCTTCCATTTAGGTTCTTCTGGCGATATTTTTTTTGAACCTTTCTGATTTGGCGTCCGACTAACTACTGCAAGCCAACATCAAACATTTACATAGGAGAAAGTCATGAAAGGCACGCAAATCACTAACAATTCTTTCACATTCGTTACCACCTTTGCCCTTTTGGGCAGCGCCGCTATGCCGGCCTACGCCATACCTCCATCAACTGGAGGCGATGCATATGTTGATAGCATCTCTCTCAGTGCTGGCGCACCTAACACGGTGGAACTTAAAAATACAGCAACCAGTAAATTCGCGGATGATGCGGATATCAAAGTTACCACGACCACACTCCAGATCCCTCTGACGGGCTCGGTCAAATGCATAAAGGACAAGAAAGTAAACTACGATAAAGGCCGCGCCTATTTCGGGCCAGCCGTTGTAAGTGGTGATACTGTAAGTGCGCCACAGGCACTGCATAACGCCAACTATGAACCCTCATGGACAGTGTGGGATGGTATCGGCAACGGCCAGTGGAATACCGAATCTGGCAATGATGACACCTATGACGTGCCCTTGGCATCCATAAAAAATGGGCATCCTGCCGTGCGTTTCGACCCGATGGAAGAATTCAACAAGAAGCTACAGGCCCATATTCAGGGTGGTGGCAAAAAGTTCGAATTCCTTCGCAATGACCATGAATATACCGTGTCACGCACGGTTTCCATGGGCGCCTGGTGTAAGAAAGATAGTACGTCCCGTGCACAGGTGGCTACCGCACAGGTTAACCTGAAGCTCAAGTATAAGGGCGACAAAAATCTCACCGGTGATCACGTTCAGGTGAATGCGCAAATGCAGAACAACCCGAACCAGATCGGCCAGAACCCGAACCTGCCATTCATGCTGAATGATGTGCAGTTCCAGCCCAACATGCCTAACTACACAGGTAAGTGCATACCGGATAAAGATCCTGTTATCCGCATGAACTTCACGATCAGTGGTGGCAAACAGGGTCTTGTTGATCTGCGTGTCGCTGCGATAAGCAACACCTATGGCGCATACGGCAACTATTTCGAAACGTCAGAGATCGCAAAAAATCCTAAAACCGGTGGTGGTTATCTGGATTTCAGCTTCCCTCTCAAGGCAATACTGTCGCAGGATAAGTATTCCTACATGGCGATCGCTGATAGCAAGACCTACACACACAACATGCGCATCGAGGCTCGTTACAAGAATTATGAAGACGGCACATGGAGTGAGTGGAAGCAGTATGACACCGCTGTATTCAAGCACCGCTGCACACCAAGCGTGGCAGTTAGCACTGGTGGCCAGATCGGTGGCTTCGATAATGGTGACGACAAAGGCGGTGATAAAAAGCTGAAACTTGCACCGAACCAGGGTGGCGATCCAAGCCCTTCACTGCAGATCAAAGCGCCAGAACCAAAGCCTGCTAATCCAGGTAATGTGAAAGCCCCTGAGCAACAGCAGAAAGGTTTGCTGCTGCCAGCAGTACAAAAAGTGCGTGAATAGACAATAATGTCTGGTTACGTTACGAAATACAAAAACAGGGGTGAATATTCACCCCTGTTTTTGACAGAAGGAAAATAGGATGCGCTTACGGCTTTATACCTGTGCGGCCCTGATGGGCCTAGGACTTCCTCAGACAGCATATGCGTGGGAAGCCTCTCTGGCCACACCACCTGGTGGCGCGTTCCTGCCCACTGCGCCACTACGAATAGATCTGCCAAAGAATGTTGATCTTGCTGAACTTACCATGCTGGGCGTGGAACTTGATGGCGTAGATATCACCTCTATGCTTTCGCTGGATGGTAATGATTTTACCTATACTCCGGTAGAACCACTTGCTCCCGGCCGTCACCAAATAAGGCTGGTAGCGATGAATCCTGACGGCACGATGACACCGAAGCAGAGCTGGGATTTCGTGATCGGTGGCAATCAGGTATCCGAAACCGGAACAGCGCCCGCGACACCAGCTTCCATGACAGAACAACAACAGATCGCAGCGGCTGAATCATGGTTGCGCGGCGGTTCGTTTCAGGCAGATACACTCACTGAATTCAGCCACCGATCCTTTGACAAGAACGTATCGAGCGGCAACGAGCGAGCCATTGTATCAGGCGCAGGCAATCTGCACGCCGACATGCATGAAGGCAATTGGGAAGTACGCACCCGCACCAATTATCTGGCGCAAAGCGAGAACAATCTGGCACTCACCGATAATGCACTGGATATCGGCGAATATGAAATGACCGCGAACTATGCAGACAATGATGTGCAGGGTGGTGTTACACTCGGCCACCATAATATCGGCGTAGAATCGTATTTGCTTTCCAATTTCTATCGCCGTGGGGCATCAGCACGCCTTGGAGCAGCCGATGGCCGCGCACGCGGAGCTGTGTTTGCTTTCAAACCTGAATCTGTCACTGGCATTGAGGATTTCACTGGCCTTGGTGAATCTGATAACCGCCTGGAAGGTGCTACTGTATCGTTAAAACCTTTCTCCGCAGACGCGGGCTCAATGGAGATCACCACATTATATTATGATGGGGAAGGTAACGACGCTGGCACAGGACTTTCCGGAACTAATGGTGTTGCAAAAGGTTCTGGCTGGGGAATGGTGGTATCGCAGGGGCTGATGGATGGCCGTCTAGCGTTGCGCGGTGAATATGCACAGTCCGACTACGATATCGATGGTGGTGCACTTAGCGCACCGGAAGATACCAGCGGCGCATATTCTATTGCCATGGAAGCACGGCCATTTAGCAACTTAAGCTTTGATGATAAGCCTGCTGATCTGGTAACCGGCGTGCGCTATGAGCGCCTTGATACGTTCTTTAACAGTCTTGCAAACCCCGGTATGGCAGCTGACCGCAATGCCATCACTGCCTACAGTAATATGTATTGGGATAAACTCTCGGCTGGGTTGCAGCTGGTGAGTGAAAGCAATAACGTTGATGATCTGGCAACTGCCCCGCGTGACCGCATGCAGCAACTGCAGATGAACGCTTCTTATAGTTTCGATCCACAAGAAGGTGACATGGCATGGCTCGGCACTCCGTACCTTATGATGTCGGGCTTCGTTTCCGATATGAATCGTATCCATACACCGTTGTCTTACACCGGTCCGGATACCGATAACGTTTCCCGTTCACTGATGCTGGGTGGTGGCTCAAGCTATAGTGACTGGTATTGGTCGCTCACCCATACGCTGGCGCAATTCGAAGACAAGGCCAATGTCGCTTCTGATACAATGAGTAATATCACCGGCCTCTTCGGTGGATATACCGTGTCAGAGAATCTGGAAGTGCATGGTGGCGTGCAAGGGGGCAGCTTCCATGACCGTGCCAATTCACCTGATACCAGCTTTGATACCACCCTGAATTTTGGCGCATCAGGGAATATTATTCCAAACGTATTGCGTGCCAGCGCCGATTATAATTTGAACCTTTCCAGCGGCAGCACCGGCTCACCTGATAGGCAGATGGCGACCAGCGAAGTGGAATGGACGCTTATCAAGCCAGAAACCAATAAGCCCGGCGTAGCATTGGCGCTGCGCGGGTCCATAGAAGATAACCACGGAGGGGTAACCCAAGATGAAACCGCTTACCAAGTCTTTACCGTATTGCGCGTTCGCGCGCCGATGCTTTTCGGCTTCTAGCCTCGCTGCATTATTGCTGGCGCTACTACCTATTCCCGCTTTGGCGGATGTGAACAGCGTCACACCTATTCCAGCGCAAGTGGCCGTATCACCTAAAGGGCTGCCTAAGGTCACAGTTACATGGGCCGTCAACCGCACTGAATCGGTAACCACCGCAACACGCACCGTATCATCTGCCAATGCGGTATTGAATGTTGATGGCGTACTCACCAATATCGGCTCAGCGCTCAGCAAAAGCTCCACGCTCACGTTGTTCCAGACCGGTGTGATCACCTTCCCTGAAACACTCACACTTACGGCGGCTCAGGCCCGTGCTATCGCGTCGGCTCGTCCCGGCACGGTGGTGATCACACGCCTGTTCACCGATACGCAAACCGTAGCCACTGGTGTGTTAAAAGTAGCACCTGGCTTTGGCAATACCGGTGAACTTGAGATACGCCGTGTGGATCTTTCCTTTGAAAAAGACAACCGCACCGATGTGGTACATCAGGGTGATACCATTCGCGCTGTCGCCACCCTCTCCTACCTGAGCAACGGTACATTGCAGGGTGAATGGCGCGTAGTGGATGGCGCAGCAAGCCTTGGCACTGGCACAGGCCGTGTATTGCAGAAAGTACGTCAGAGTCTTGTAAGTTCCGGCGAAGGTCGCACGCGTATCATAAGCCCGCCGCTTCCTACCAGGAGTAGCGGCCTGCATCTGGTATCGTTCTCTGTGCAGGACACGACCAGTGGTATAGAAATTCCTGTACTGCGCTATTTCGTGATGGATGGAAAATCCAGCGACGTATCAGCTCCGCTTGCGAAGATAGAGGTCACCAAACCATCGGATGATGAGCAGATCACCAGCAAGACCATCTTTGCATGGATGCCGGTAAACGGCGCGAGTGCATACCGTCTGGAAATACTGGAAAGCGACGGTGATACGCTGGTTGCTGGCAAGTTAGTTCCGGGCAATGAGCAGTCGCTATCACTTACAGCGATCACCTACACCGGGCTTGAATCTGGCCGCACCTATGATTGGCGTATGATTGCCTTTGATAAGCAGGGCAAGACCATTGGGCGCTCCGAGCGTCACAAGCTGATCGCACCTTAATGTTATGACGGCGTTCGACGCTGCTTCCTGCCTGAAAAAGATCGCCAATGGTGATGAGGCCGCGCTTGCGGCCTTTTACCGTGCCTATGAGGGGCGTGTGTACCGTTTTATCAAAACTAAATTGAACGATTCGTTCGAAGCATCCGACATACTTAATGAAGTGTTCCTCGATGTATGGCGAAAGGCCGGTACGTTCGAGGGGCGCTCCAAAGTATCAACCTGGCTTTTTGGAATAGCGTATTACAAGACAATGGACAGATTACGTAAGAAAAAACCACAGTTGATCGATGAAGAGCATTTCCCGGAAATTGCCGATGAAACGCCCAACATCGAAGCCTGCATGCTGCATGCCGAAGAGAACGCGCATGTGCATTACTGCCTGGAGAAACTTAAAACTCTCCACCGTGCAGTGATGGAACTGGCGTTCTTCGAAGACATGGGCTACGCGGAGATTGCTACCATTGTGGATTGTCCGGAGAACACGGTCAAAACGCGCATGTTCCACGCCAAGCAGGCCATGAAGCAGTGCCTGTCTAAACGCATGGGAGTATCATCATGAACACACGTTCTGTAGAAGAATTGCTACCGTTTTATGCCAACGGCTCGCTTTCCAGCGAAGAAAAGACAAGTGTAGAGCACGGGCTTAAGCACAATCCTGAATTGGCAGAAGAATTGGAGTTCCTCACCAGGCTGCGTACGCAGATGCAGGAAACGCCGCAGGAGAAATCACCCGGCGAACTCGGCTGGAAGCGGCTGGAAAAAATGATCCGTGTAGAAAAACAAAAAAGTGACTGGTTCAGCCAGCTTGCAGCACGCGTCAGTGATCAGGATAATAAAGCATGGCGTGCTGTGGCGCTTGCAGCCTGCTTACTGCTGATGGTGCAGACCGTGCATGTCTGGCAGTCACCGCAGCAGGATCTCACCGCAGCCAGCAGCAGCGTTGAAGGTGCGGCTATCACTATTATGTTTGCACCAAATGCCAGTGAGAAAGATATTCGCGAGTTGCTGGTAACGCTTGATCTGCAAATTGTGGAAGGACCATCGGCACTGGGCGTGTATCAGCTATCGGCTGAAGGTGATATCGAGCAGAAACTGGAAGTACTGCGTGCCCGTAAAGACATTGTGGAAAGCGCGCAGAAAGCGAGGCCATAATGCGCAGGATACTCCTCACACTCTGCCTGCTGGCAAACGCCTCTGAAGCTTTTGCTCAAGTGGGAGCATTGCGCGCCGGCGTCCCTGCTCCCGCAGCAATGGAAACCACACCTGTTTTCACTCGTACATTACCAAATTGTCTAATGACTGGTGTACCCTTCACTGCTGAAGGCCAACATTTATTGGCGTGGAAAGAAAAGACTCCTGTGTTGGTGGAAGGCAATAATCGCATTGAGCTTGATGTATTGCAGCGCCATGATACGCGTTACACTATGCGTCTTCCTGCTGCGGATATTATCAAGTCAGGCCGTAAATATCGTCTGGCGATGATCGATCCTCGTCGCCCGCAACAGCTGGAAGAGACTTCGCTGATGCTGCATCTGTGTCCGGTGCAAGCGATGGCACTCTCGAAGGAGCGAGACATACTTATCCTGATGCGCGCACCAGAAAAACCAAAGCTGGAAAGCTGGCTGCGTGACCGTGGCATGGCCTGGTCAGAAGAACATGTGCTGCGTGCGCTCGGCGATATCATGTTCGTATTGCCTGCACCTGCGAATGCTAAGGAAATACTTAAATCGCTGCGCAAGGATTTTCCTGATGCGGATATTGATTGGAACAACGATCTTTCTGCAGCCTCCACACCGCGGCTCTACGCAGCCAAGACCATTGGCTGGCAGCAAAATGGTAGCTGTGCGGATAAAGCGAAGTCACTGCCGATCGGCTTGCTGGATGGTCGCGTAGATACCAGCCATCCGGCATTTTCTGGCCGCGATATCACCAGCAAAAACTTCCTGAATGATGGCATGGCAGCGGACACAGCGCACGCCACGGCCATCGCATCCATATTGGTAGGTAATGCACCAGATGCAGGTTTGAACGGATTGCTGCCAGATAATGAGCTCTATTCCGCCACGGTGCTTCGTAGCGAAAGCGGGAAACAACTAGCCAGCATCGGTTCGGTAATTAAAGGACTAGACTGGCTGATGGATAAAAAACTGCGGCTCATAGGTATATCATTGGCAACTCAGACAGAAAATGCGGTGCTTAACCGAGCTTTTAACGCTGCTGCACAGCGCGGCGCTATCATTTTCGCCGCCGCAGGTAACAATGCCAGTGCTGCACCCGTATGGCCAGCCGCGCTTCCAAAAACCATCGCGATTACTGCAGTGGATGCGAACAAAAAACTTTTCACAAAAGCCAACCGTGGAAAGCATATCGATTTTGCTGCACCAGGTGTGGATGTCTGGGTGGCATCGGGTGACACCGGCAATTATGAAAGCGGCACTTCACTTGCAGTGCCTTATGCACTGGCCGCTGCGGCTGTAACACTTGCGGCTAACCCCGCACAATCGCGCGATGTCGTGTACGGCCAGCTGAAGCAGAATGCCTCACGCCTGGAAAATGGTATTCTGATGGTCAGTGCTAATAATTTATGTGAGTAAGTTGCTTGCGGGGCGCGATTTAGCTCAAACTTTAACACTGAAGCGTCCGCACTGGTTATCCAGATTCCTGTAAAAACCAAACCATAGTTTTTATGACGTGCCGACCGAGACTTGCAGGATCGCGTCGGCGTCTGTCTTACTAGACCGTGTACTACTGCCTACAGCGAAACAGTCACTCGCAAATAAGTGGCTGGGATAACGGCGGTGTTTTTATCGGCGCTCTTGTTCTGTGCTATGAACAGTGCGTCGAGTTCCTTGTTCAACTCAGCCTCCTTGCCGTTCTTCCTTGCCGCATCGAATGCGTTCATGGTCGGTCCGTAATAATCGCGGAAAGCTGCCACGAACTCTGTAGGCGTGCCGTCGAAATTGAATGTATAGGTGTCACGCACGAATGTAATTTTATCATTGGATCATTATAGCCTATCAAAAGCCTTGCTTCAAATAGGGGGCAACCGTAGCACCAGCGTAGCACCGGCTATTTTCGTGAAAAACGCAATCTTCGGAAAGTGGCTCTGTGGTTGGTTGCGGGGGCCAGATTTGAACTGACGACCTTTAGGTTATGAGTCTCAAAAACCCTATCTTGGCTATAGTTTGCACGTTTTGTTTTGTCTTGTATTAAGTGTTGAATTTACAGAATTTTATTGACCTTTATATGCTAGGGAGTAGTATCTTGTTTGTAGAAATTGGTCATGTCATGCCTACTTTCTGCCTACGTGCAATACAAATTGCACTCAAGTGCAACGGAGATAGCCGAGATGGCTCACAGCGAACCGAAGAAGCTAACTAAAACTTTAGTGGATGGACTTCCTGTGTCTCCGGTCGGGCAGGTATTTATGCGCGATACGGAACTGACAGGCTTCGGCGTCAGGGTGGGCAAAGGGAGCAAGACTTACTTCGTAGAAAAGCGTGTGAACGGAAAGAATGTCCGTAAGATTATCGGCAATACGGAGCACCTTGCCCCAGACGAAGCTCGCAAGAAGGCCCAAAAATTCCTCGGCCTGATGGCTGATGGGGTAAATCCTGTTGATGAAGATAAACAGAAGAAGGCCAAAAGCGAGACATTAGGATGCGCGTTTCAAGAGTATTTGAAGCACCGCCACCTGAAACCCAGTACCGTTTCTAACATGGAGTACATGATAAAGCGGGTGTTCGCTGACTGGGAGAAGAAGCAACTGAACGATATTACCCGTGATATGGTGCTAAAGCGTCATCAACGCATGGCGGCTGAGAATGGTAAAATACAGGCCGACAATGCTATGCGAGCACTTCGCACCATCTTTAACTTTGCTATCGCAAAGTACGTGAAGGATGACGAAGAATCTTTGATACGCAGCAACCCAGTGCACATTCTTTCAGCAACGAAGTCGTGGCACAAGAAAACCCGTCGCCAGAGCATAATCGAAGAACATGACCTGCCAGCGTGGTTCAAAGCCGTTCTGAGCCTCAAAAATACTGACAATACGGACAAGGCAGAGGTGGTACGAGACTACCTTTTATTCGATTTGTTCACTGGGCTGCGCCGCAACGAAGCTGCAAAGTTAAAATGGTCGAACGTCAATCTACAGGCGCGCAAACTTACCATCGAAGATACGAAGAATGGCAATCCTCATACCCTGCCGTTATCAGACTTCCTGCTTAAACTGCTTACCTACAGGAAAAGTCAGGCAACCAGCGTGTTTGTTTTTCCGGGCGATGGGCCGGATGGATACTTGAAGGAACCGAGGCGTCATATACAGACCATTACGCAGAAATCAGGGGTTAAGTTTATGATTCATGACCTGCGGCGTAACTTTACTACCGCTGCGCACCAGCTCGTACCGTATTATTCTGCAAAACGGTTGGTGAATCACACCATCAGCCAGACAGACGTTTCGGACGGATATAATGTTATTTCGGTTGAGAAGCTACGCGAGCCAATGCAGCGCATCACAGATTATTTTCTGGAATGCGCCAAGATTAATAAGCACGCGATGACGAGTTACACGACTATTATACACGATAAAAAATCTGCATAATCCTTGACTTTTCGGCAAGGAATTGTTAGTTTCAGCATAGACGTTATGGGTATTGCACAGGTGTGCGTATTTATAGTGTATGCATTCTTTTCCAAGGAGGGAGTCAGCCGAAAGGCTGCGGGGTGCGAGTTAAAACCCTTTCCTTGGAGGTACGGATGCCTACGACTAATGACGTTTTAATTATCCCCGATAATCTTCTGAAAACTGACCAAGCCGCAGCTTTGCTGGGCGTTAGTGCTGCATTTCTTGAGCGCGACCGCTGCCGTAAGATGCCGCACATTCCATTTATTCGCCTTTCAACACGCGCTATCCGCTACAGACGCGGAGACTTACAGGCGTTCCTTATAAAGAATCTGGTTGGTGCAGCAGGAGAGCAGCCGTGTCTTTGAATATCAAAAAGAAATCCGCGCTTAACCACCCTTCTGCTAGCTTGAGCGGAAACAATGATGCTTGTGCAGTCTTTGGTAAAGACGACAAAAGTAAAATAGATACGAGCAAGATTCTAAGTGGATGTAATTATAATAGCCATCATCTGGGTATAGATAAAATGGTGCTTTTACTGCCAGTAGAAGAGGAAGCTGTAAGACAGTTTATTAAGCACATACTGGTTATGTATGGCAAAGAATTAGGTTTTAAGCTGTTGTTCAGTAAGCAGCACAAGGTATCGGGTAAGAAGCCGAAACTTATTTATCTCAGGAAGTGGAAATCGAAACTTGTGCCCCACTTCTTCTTAGAAATTATGCCGATTTTCCCCGGTGTACCTTACGCACGTATTACACTTAACCCTGCAAAAATGGGGGCTGAGGGTGTTTTTACAGCGAAAAGCCAACTCAATAAGCTCCTGCCCGGCGGCTATAACGGCATCGTGCAAGATGCCAAGGTTGCGTATATGGAGATTTGTTACGACGTTCCAGCGGAAAAGAAATCGCTCTCGATATATTGCGACCGTGTGCATAGCTCCCCCGAATACAGCCCGAATAAAGAAGATGGTACGCTTTACTTCGGTAAGAAGAGCAGCACCGTTTCCTTCAAATGCTATAACCGAAAGAAGAAGATGGAGCGCGTTGAACAGGAAGCAGTGCCTGAAACCTATTTGACCCGACTGGAAGCGATGGTCAAAAACATCGCTCTCAAAGAACTGGCCTATATGTCCACTCCGTTTACCCGCCTACACGTATTTGAGACGGCAAAGCTGGATATTGATGCCGCCGTCAAAGACCCAGCCAACTTCAAAGAGCTTATGCAGTCTCAGAACTTCTTTAATGCGATGAAATCCTTACCGCATTACCGTCGCCAGAAGGCACTGCTGCACTTTGCGTCGGCAGTGCCAGGTTGGTGGAGTCCAAAGGCTACATGGCAGCAGCAATGGGTAAATTTGCTTGAACAATATGGCTTGTTATCTCCGTACGCCGAACCTTTACAGGGGGCTGCCTGATGAAAATCAAACAAAAATATAAGAGCCTTCTCTGCTTGGCCATCGAGCAGATTAAAGAAGTGAATAGCATGCTATTGGCTGGGGAATCCGCCTTAATAGTAGCAACGAAAATAAAAAAAGACTGGGGACTTCTGCCTGACATATCGGAAGAGGCCCTGCGTAAACAAGTGTCACGCTATCGGGAGGAGTTGATGTCGCATACACCGCTGAATGAACAGCCTAAGGAGTCGGTAAAAGTAAATTGTATCAAGGAACTGCTGCAATTAGTTCCTATGCAGAAAAAACGCCTGCTGAAGCTGTATGCCAAAGAAGAGGAACTGCCGGTTCTTGACCGTGAAGTAACGGCTGAGATGGCGCATTATACGAAAATGCTTATGGAACTGGCAAAACTTGAAACCCCCAACTTTTTGCACTCAGGTGCAACGCTGGCGCAAATATCTGCTGGGGTGGATAACATGCATAAGGAGTAATGGTAATGTCCATCCAACGAAAAGGCCGACTTAATGTCCAAAAAACGTAGTGCACTTGAGTGCAAATAATGTTGCTTCGTGGCCACAAAATCGGCTTTCTGCCTGTATTTCAGGGCAGCATGCCATATTCTCGTTGATTTATTGGCGTTTACCCGTAAGGTGGGCGCAGTGCTGGCCATAGCTGGCACCGGGGCTTTGAAACCTCATCTTGTGCGGTTTGTACACCGTCATCGTACTCCTCGACTTATGTCGGGGAGGCGCATGTGTATGTTCAGGCGAAAGCTAAAGACATGCGCGACCTTTCACAAGATAGGTTTTCAAACTCCCCGGCACTCGTCGCAGGACGGGTGTGTTCTTTAACACAACCGAGGAGTTGACCATGAAACCCTACCTTAAAACCACCCTATACCTGTCCGCACTTGCGCTTTTATCCGCGCCAGCGCAGGCCAATACGCCTAATTTCTTCTTCAAGCCCTATGTTGGGGCTGATTATCAGTTCACCAGTGTCAATTACGAAGATGATATTGGCGGCACCGGCATTAACGGCGACGATATTGCCAACGATTCCCTGCATGGCGTTCACTTGCATGTCGGTGCGCGTGTCCACAAGCACCTCGGCATTGAGGCCGGGTATATATGGGGTGATGAGGCCGACAAGACTAACGTGCTCAGCACTGGCATTAATACCAAGACTAGCGTTCATGGCTTCACCCTCGACGCCCTCGGCTATCTGCCGGTAGGCGATTCCGGCAAGTTCGAGTTTATCGGTACGGTTGGCATTTCGCATCTTACCGGCGAAGTGGAAGCCTCGGCACCCGGCCTTGGCACCGGCTCCATTGATGAAACCGAAACCAAGGCACGTTTTGGCGGCGGGGTACAATACTGGCTGACGGACAATCTGAATGTTCGCGGACTCGTGCGTTATCAGGGCGCGGATTTCGATGGCGCGGTCAAAGATGCCGTTACTGCCAACCTGGGCGTAAACTTTCAATTTTAATGCAGCATGGAATCCACGACCATCTGTCTGAAAACGGGTGGTCGTGTTCCTTGGGGGAACTATGGGGCAAATACTACTAATTATTATCGCTCTCTTCGCAATTGGTATGTGCAGCAGCGGGCCAAAGAAAATAGAGGCCAGCGGCGGGTATGAAGTCCATGCCGTTGTCTATTGCAAAGAATTGGTCGAAAATTCTCTAAAATCGCCCAGTACAGCCGATTTTCCGTGGACGATACAGGCGCGTGTCGGTGCGGGGCAAACTTACACTGTTAATTCATACGTGGATGCTCAAAATGGCTTTGGTGCGACGATACGCACAAATTTCTTCTGTCAGCTTAAATATACCGGTGACGGTAACGACGATAGCTGGGTGGTGAAGGAATTTAAGGTGTATGAATAGCTGGGAAGGTCTATTCTTCGCCCTGTTTTGATTAAGGAGCTGGAGGCAGAATGTCCGATAACATTGAGAGCATGGTTATGTTGATTAGCCTTACCTTAAATTTGGTGGGTATTATGCTGACCGTCAGCTCAAAGATAAGGAGCAGTCAGTATCTGATTGATATGGGAGACTTCTCCGGCAACCCCGGATTTATAGAAATCCAGTTGGGTAAGTCATACAAGGTTGGATGGCTTTGCCTATGTCTTGGCGTGTGTCTGCAAATGGCGATTGTCGGCTGTAAGGCTATCGGAAGTATTATTTAAGCACATTTTCTTCCTTCTGCATTACGTCTAACGCCAGTTGGAAGTGGCGGTAAAGCGCGGGAAGCACCAACAGCGTGAGTGCGGTAGCAGTGATAAGCCCGCCGATGACCACGGTTGCCAGCGGCTTTTGTACTTCTGCGCCTGCTCCGGTAGCAATGGCCATCGGCAGGAAACCGAGCGAGGCCACCAGCGCGGTCATCAATACAGGCCGCAGGCGGATGAGCGCACCTTCGCTGATAGCTTCTTCGGGTTTTCTGCCTTCACGGATAAGCTGGTTGATGCTGGTAATCAGCACCAGTCCGTTCAGCACGGCAATGCCCGAAAGCGCGATGAAGCCCACTGCTGCCGAGATGGAGAACGGCATACCACGCAGCCAGAGCGTCAGTATGCCACCAGTGAGTGCCAGCGGCACGCCGGAGAAAACCAGCAACGCCTGCTTTGTCGAGCCGAGCGCGGTAAAGAGCAGCACAAAAATCATGAAGAAGCAGGCAGGCACTACGAGGCTGAGCCGTGCGGTTGCCTCTTGCAGGTTCTTGAACTGCCCACCCCATTCAAGCCAGTACCCGGCAGGAACTTTTACCTGCTGGTCTATACCGGCCTGCGCTTCTTCAACAAAGGAGCCTATGTCACGCCCACGCACGTTGGCCTGTACCACCACACGCCGTTTGCCATTCTCACGGCTGACCTGATTCGGGCCTTCGGAGAAAGTGAGCTTCGCCACTTGTTTAAGTGGGACGTAATTAAGTGTGGTATGCACCTCATTGTCATTCACAGGCAGCATGATGTGCAGGTTTTCCAGTGCCTGTATGTTCTGGCGCAAGGCATCGGGCAGACGCACTACGATGTCAAAACGCCGGTCACCTTGGAAAATCAGCCCGGCTTCACGCCCGCCAATGGCCATGGCTACCACATCCAGTACGTCTTGCACGTTTAACCCGTAATGGGCGATGGCGTCGCGGTTAAGCGCAACATCAAGTCGCGGCAGACCGTCAGTCTGTTCAACCTTCACATCGGCGGCACCATCCGTTTTGCGCAAGACCACTGCAATTTGCGCGGCGGTTTTTTGCATCTGCTCAAAATCATCGCCATAGATTTTTACCGCCACGTCGCTGCGCACGCCGGAAATCAGTTCGTTGAAACGCATCTGGATAGGCTGGGTGAACTCGTAGGCATTGCCGGGGAGTTTGTTTACTTCCGCTTCAATCTTGGCAATCAACTCCGGCTTGGAAAGGTTGGAATCCGGCCACTCTTTGCGGTCTTTAAGAATGATAAAAGTATCGGCCACGTTGGGCGGCATGGGGTCTGCGGCCATTTCCGCCGTGCCGATTTTGGAGAAAACAAAATCTACTTCCGGCACGTTGCTGACCGCTTTTTCTACCTGAAACTGCATGGCCTGCGACTGCGCCAACGATGTGCTGGGGATACGCATAGCGTGCATGGAAATGTCCTTCTCATCCAGCGTGGGGATAAACTCGCGTCCCATCGTGGTAAACAGCAACAGCGACAGCACAAAGCCTGCAACAGACGCACCGATGACCGGCATCGGGCGGTTAATAGCGAAGGTAAGCCATGGTACATACCAGTTCTTTGCCTTGGAGACCGCCTTGCTTTCTTTCTCCTCAACCTTGCCGGTGACGAACAGCGCAATCATGGCAGGCACGAAAGTAAGCGACAAGATGAAGGCCGCCACCAGCGCGAAGATAACCGTCATCGCCATCGGCTCGAACATTTTTCCTTCTATGCCGGAAAACGTCAGCAGCGGCACATAGACAAGGATGATGATGGCCTGCCCAAACACGGTGGGCTGAATCATTTCCTTGCTGGCTGCCATTACTTCGTGCATTCGCTCCGAGAGATTGAGCAAACGTCCCTCATGATGCTGGCGCATGGCAAGCCTGCGCAACGCGTTTTCCGTGATGATGACCGCACCATCCACAATCAGGCCGAAATCCAGTGCGCCGAGGCTCATCAAATTGCCGCTGATACCGGCACGTACCATGCCGGTTGCTGTCATCAGCATGGCAATGGGAATAACCAGTGCCGTAATCAGCGCAGCGCGGAAATTACCGAGCAATAGGAATAGCACGGCAATAACCAGCAACGCACCTTCTGTCAGATTCGTTTGCACGGTGGCGATAGTAGAATCCACCAGCTTGGTGCGGTTAAGCACGGTCTTGGCCACAATATCCGGTGGCAGGCTTTTATTCACTTCCATGAGTTTTTTATCCACGGCTTCGGATACAGTACGGCTGTTTTCGCCAATCAGCATCATGGCCGTACCCGCGACCACTTCCTGAGCGTTCATGGAAGCCGAGCCGGTGCGCAATTCCCTGCCAATACCGATGAATGCTACGTCTTTCAGGAATACCGGTACGTTCTTATACGTAGCAACGACGGTTTGCCCAAGCTGCTCCAACGTATCCACGCGTCCATGCGCCCGCACCATGTAGGCCTCGCCACTTTTTTCGATAAAGCCCGCGCCGGTGCTGGTATTGTTGCGCTCGATAGATTCGATGACATCACTAAACGTGAGCCCCAGCGCGATGAGTTTTTCCGGGTACGGCTGCACGTGATACTGCATCTCGTACCCGCCGATAGTATCAACACCTGCAACACCCTTAACGCTTTTGAGTTGCGGTTTAATAATCCAATCCTGCACAGTGCGCAGGTAAGATGCCAGCTCGTGTTCATTTTTCAGCGTGAGCCCTTCCGGGGTCAGGTAGCTACCATCATTCTGCCAGCCCGGTTCGCCGTTTTTGATATCTGCCCCTTTACCCTGCGGATGGGCGTAGGAAACCGTCCACATATAGATTTCGCCAAGGCCGGTAGAAATCGCCCCCATGCGCGGTTCAGCACCTTCTGGCAAGCTTTCGCGGGCTTCGCTTAATCGCTCGCTTACCTGCTGGCGGGCGAAATAAATATCTACGTCTTCTTCAAAGACGGCGGTCACCTGCGAGAAACCGTTGCGCGAAAGCGAACGCGTGCTTTCCAAACCGGGAATACCGGAAAGTGCGGTTTCAATCGGGTAAGTGACCTGCTTTTCAATCTCAAACGGTGAGAGTGCTGCCATCGTGGTGTTAATCTGCACCTGCTTGTTGGTGATGTCCGGCACTGCATCTATCGGCAGTTTTTGCAGGGAATAAAGCCCTACTGCGCACACCATCGCCGTTGCCAGCACAATTAGCAACCGATGTTGCAGGGAGAATTGTAAGATACGTTCAATCATGGCGTGGTTCCTCAGTGTTCATGATTGGCTTCGGATTTGCCGAGTTCGGCTTTCAGCAGGAAGCTGTTCGTGCTTGCGTATTTCTCACCTGCATTCACACCCTCCAGCACTTCCGTCATCTCCGCGTCACTGATGCCCAATTTCAGCTTACGCATCTCAAAACGGTCGCCCTCCTGCACGAACACCACTGAATCCTCGCCTATGCGCTGTATGGCTTCCGTTTTCACAGCAAGCGACACATCCTTTTCTGCTGTCGCCACATCACCATGCACAATCATGCTGGGTCGCCATTTGCCTTCTGGATTGGGCAGCAATGCGCGCATCACCAGCGTCTGCGTGGCACTTTCCGCCACCGGCAGCATGGAAAACACCTGCGCATCGCCCACGAGATTATCCTGTATGCCACTGACGCGCACATTCTGATTCATCTGCACATGCCTGCTGTCCTGCGGGAACACGTGGAACTCAGTCCAAAGCTGTGAAAGGTCGGAAATCACAAAAATGGGTGCATCGCTCGCCGTATCGCCTGCATTGACGCTGCGTTCCAGTACAGTGCCACCAAGCGGTGCCGTTACCGGATAGACCTGCAAGCTGTCGTTGCTTTCTACCATCGCCAGTACGTCACCTTTGGCCACGGTGTCGCCTACGCTCTTCTTCACCTCGCGCACCACGCCGGAAAAACGCGCCTTCACATAAGCAGATATATTCTGGTTGAGGAGTATGCGCCCGGTAAGCTGTACCGTCTCGCGTACCGTCGCTGGAGCTACTTCTTCCACCGTGATGCCGGACTCAACAGCAATTTCCTGAGTTACCTCCACATGGCCTTCCTCACCATGCTCCCCTTCGCCGTGCGCGTGCCCGTGTTCATCTTTTTCTTCTTCGCTATGCGCATGCGCTTGCTGTTCAGCAGGAGCATGTTCATGACCATCCTCGCGCCAGAACATGAACCCACCGATAATGAGTGCGGCCAGTACCGCGAGTGTCAGGATTTTCTTATTGCGCATGGGAAACCTCTTTTATTTCAGATGCAGGCAGATGGGTGGCAGTGAGCCGCTCCAGCTCTGCACGTTTGGTATGGTATTCTTTCAGGGCAGCGTGATACTGTTCGCGTGCGCCGTATAGGGTGCGCTGCGCGTCCAGCACTTCGAGATACGGGAAACGGCCCACATCATAACCTTCCTGCGCCAATACAAAGGCTTTCTTCGCCGCAGGCAGGATGGAATCTCTCAGCGTCTTAGCTTGGCTATAAGCCGAGTGCAGTTCCTCGGATGTCCGCGTAGCCTCCGCCCCCAACGTTACCTTCGCCTGCGATGCTTCAAATCCGGTGCGATTTACTTCGGCGTTGGCCTTAGCGATGTTGCCTTGATTGGCGTTAAACACCGGAATCGGGATGGAAAGCCCCACCACAAAAGCCCGGTCATTCGTCTCCCGAAACTCACGCACCCCTACATTGATACGCGGGTCAGGAACAGCGTTTGCCTGTTCCAGTTCCAATGTCGCCTCACTACGAGCAATAGCTGCCTGCCAGCGGGCAATGTCGGGATTTTTGGCCAGTGCTTTTTCCAAAGCCTCCGAAGTTGGTGGCTCAGTGATGTTAAAGAACGCCTCATTATCCAGCACGTAGTCACTGCTCTGTTCACCCAATAGGCTATTCAGACGCTTGCGAGCAACGGTCAATTCCCGCTGCGCCTTATCCAGCGCAATCGTGCTGGTGGACATGGCAACTTGCGCCTTGCTGCGCTCAATCAATGGGTCACGGGCTGCTTCCACGCGCTTGGCAACATTACGCAGAATGCCTTCGGCCAGTTTCTTCTGTTCTTCGGCCAGCGTGACCTGCGCTTCGGCGGCAGCGACATCGGCATAGGCAACCGTCACATCGCGGATGAGCGTGAGACGTGCAGCAGTGTTATCCATATCTGCCAGCGTCATGTTCTGCTGCGCTATATTCACCCGGCTGCTGCGCTTGCCACCCAGTTCGATTTGCTGCGAAACACCCAGCGTCACTTCCGCCGAGTCGAACCCGCTATACGGGCCTCCACCGGCGACATTCTCAGCTTCCACGCCTAGTTCCGGGTTGGGTAACGCCCCCGCCTGCTGATGTTCGCCTTTACTGGCTTCCAATGCTGCGCCGGACGCTTTGATATGTGGCGATGCCGCAAGTGCTCGCTGGGTAGCATCCGCTAATGACAGTGTTGGCTGCTCTGCTGCAACCACAAGGTGGCTATAAAAAACAGCACATCCCAGAATCCAATAAATTGACCGCATACTATTTCTCACGCTTAAAATGACACTGTCCTGAGCAATGCGGCAGGTACACAAGCACCTACTGCGTGTCAGGCAACGAAAGTGTTATTAAGCGTGAGAGGGAGGTTCTAAGAGCGGAGCAAGTTCAGCCTGTGGAATCAGGCCATCCGGGTGACGCGGGATAGAAGTGGTATATGCGGTAAGGCTTATGTCAAATGATGAAGGCGCGATACGCTCGGCCTGCATACCATGGCAGCAGCCTGCATGCTGTACGTGTTCGTTATCGTTACCGTTTGTATCCTGATGGTCGAAAGCCGCGCACACTGCTTCATGCCCGAGTGCACACTGGTCTGCCAGCACGGGAGATGCCATCAGGCCGAGAACTACCAGTAATGTAAAAAACATGCGCAACATGCAGATAACTATACAGTGTAATGGTTTATATTTCAATAACAGATGGTTAATCAATTGCCTAAAAGATAGGCCTTTACGTATAAAGCCTCTGCTGAACCAAATAGTTAACAAAAACAATTTTGCTTAAGCACTTGTACAGGTTCATTATGCTTCCCATATCTTTCGCATTGAAATTTTATGAGGCTACGGGATGAAAGAGTGGTTTCCGTTCACAGATTATGATTTTTACGGGTATCTGGCAGCGGGATTACCGGTGCTGTTCGCCCTCGACTACAGCTTAACGGGTGGAACACTGCTTATAACCGGTACACCAACATTCATGCAGGGCGTATTGACCGTAGCCCTAGCCTATATTGTTGGGCAGATTATCGCCATCCCATCCTCAATTATCATAGAAATGTGCTTCGCTCGGAAGATTCTCCGCCCGCCCGCGGCCGTTCTATTGTCTGACAAGGCCGGGTGGCTTGATTGGCTAATAAGCACCATATTTGTTGGACGGTATTATGCCCCACTTTCAGAAAATACGCGCAATAAGATTTTCAATCTGGCCCAACGTGAAGAAGGCCTGACGCAGGCTCAAATTACTACAAATCCTGACGTTATTTTTGATGCGGCTTACCGACATGCCCGTAAAAACGAAGATGCCCGTAAGCGGATGGATGACTTCCGAAACCAATATGGCTTTGCCCGAAACACGACCGTTAGCTTCTTGGTCGCTGCAATACTGCTCTTTACTCGTGGGGCCACCGACGAAACTGCCCTTATCGTGGCATGGACTGCAATTATTTTGAGCATGGGGATGCTTGTACGCTTTATTAAGTTCTATAGTTGTTTTGCGGGCGAAATGCTCAAAGCCTATGCGTATAAAGAGTAAAGGGTAAAGAGGAAAACTGATGCGCGTTGAGATATTCGATGTCGAACATGGCCAATGCGCCATGATTCATTGCCCGAACGGGAAAAAGCTCATGATTGATGCTGGGCATAACAGCAGCACAGGGTGGAGGCCGTCAAATCATTTCCGCGGTCAAACAATCGACGCCTTAATACATACCAACTATGATGAAGACCATACGAGTGATATCGTCAGGCTGACACAAAACTGCAATATCGCTGCCAGAATTAGAAATCGTACGATTAGTTCCCGCCAACTTTACGCCATGAAGGCGGCATTTGGCATGGGACCGGGAGTGCAGAACATTTATAGCTGGTTGCAGTGGGTAGAGGCACAGTCGGGTGGTGCATCTGTAAGTTTAGACTTCGGCCAAGTTACTTACAGTTCCTACTGGAATACCTATGGTACTGCACCGGGACAATTTACCGATGCCAATAACCTGAGCATAGCGACCTTTGTAAAGTACGGCGCATTTAAGATTTTGTTTCCCGGCGACCTTGAAGTAGCAGGCTGGCGACAGATTATGCGACAACCCGGCTTTATGGCGGATTTGGCCGGTACTACGGTGTTGGTTGCCTCGCATCATGGCCGTGAGAATGGTTGCTATGAAGAGCTATTTACTAACTGGATTCCCGCTGCGGTCATTATTTCAGACGCTGGTATCGAGCATGCAACCCAAGAAACTGTAAACTGGTACGCGAACCGTACCAGAGGGTGCGTAACAACTGCTGAAGCCCCCCGTAAGGTATTTACTACCCGAAGTGATGGAAAAATCACTATAGACGTGGATGCAGGAGGTACTTGGCGTATTTCAACCTCTTCAGCACCGGTAACACGCAACATGCTCTTTGGTATAGGCAGGTTGTAGTCATGGATTGCGAAATCGAATTTTTGCCGGTAGGCGACGCTTCTAAAGCGGGCGATGCTATTGTCATTAGATATGGCACGCCTGAAGCCTACGAATTAATGATTGTTGACGGCGGCACTGCGGCTGCTGGTGAACAGCTTGTTGAACACATTCATACGACTTTTGGAACTGATGCCATTATTTCTCATGTTGTTTTAACTCATGCCGATGCTGACCATGCATGTGGATTACGCGAAGTATTGACGAAATTAAACGTTGAGAATTTCTGGCTGCATTTACCTTGGGCATCAGCTCAGGCGGCATTACCTTATTTTTCTGATAAACGCTTTACAGTCGCTGGTCTTCAGCAAAAGTTGGTGAAGGAATATGACCTACTCGCTGAACTTGTCAAAATAGCGGTGGAAAGAGACATAAACGTTCATTATCCATTTGCTGGTACTGCGATTGGTCCCTTCTGGGTACTCTCCCCCTCAAAAGCGGTTTATGATATACTTTTGCCACAGTTCGACCGCACACCAGACCCTGATAAAGAAGCAATCGAAACGAAGGGTTTCTGGATAGGAAAGGCACCATCCACGCTTGCCAGAATCTTTGACCAAGCTATTGCTAGAGTTCAAAATTGGACAGAAGAAAAATGGGATAGAGAACGGCTACGTGACGGCGGTATTACTAGTGCTAGTAACGAGAGCAGTGTTATTTTGTACGGGGATTTTGGAACAGGGCGTCGTGTCCTACTGACAGGAGATGCCGGTAATTGGGGCTTAACGATGGCAGCATATTATGCGGAAACAAATGGTCTTCCCCTTCAAGACTTTATGTTTGTTCAGATTCCGCATCACGGCAGTCGCCGCAATGTTGGCCCCACGATTCTTAACCGTCTTTTAGGGCCTATTGTTCCTGAAGGTACTTCTCCCAGATTCTCGGCATATGTTTCTGCGCCTAAAGATGATAGTTCACATCCTAGAAAAATGGTGATTAACGCATTCAAACGGCGAGGGGCTAGGGTTTATGCTACTCAAGGTCGGTATCAGCGGTTTCCCGGAGGATTTGGAGCACGTACTGGCTATACAACTTCAGAACCGTTACCATTTTTCTCGCGCGTAGAAGAATATGACTAAATCAAATGTTTCGATATCGCACCTTATAAAGGCGGACATCCTTGTGAAATTTATATAGTCGTTCATGCAAATTACAGCGATGGCTATAACGTCTGCCGCCTACGTATTGCCTACCTGAAACAAAAACGGCAAAAAAATAGCCTCGCGATGGAGGCTATATTATCTTTATATTCTGGTTGGTTGCGGGGGCCAGATTTGAACTGACGACCTTTAGGTTATGAGCCTAACGAGCTACCGGGCTGCTCCACCCCGCGTCACCAGAAACACCATAGTATACAAAATATATGGGTACTCACCTGCTTTTTTGCAGGGAGTGCATGTGTAATACAATCTTTCTTATAAGCCAAGCATTTTCGGTCTGGCGTGCATCTAATGGTAACCATATGTCACCTTTTTCTAACGATCCGGCGACAATAGCCGCTATTTTTCCAGTGTTTAAACGCGAGATCGGCGTATAACAACTTTTGATTGATATTTAAATGAAAATATCTATTATAAAACCATATGCGAATATATTATCTATCTGTTTTCACTGCATTATTGATGAATGCGCCAGCAGGTGCGGCTGAAATAGATATGCCGCCGCCGGAACGCAGCCATTTCGTGCGTACCCTCGCCTATGTATATGAAAACGACCCTAAACTCTCGGCCGAACGCGAGGACCTAAAAACGCTCGATGAACGGGTGGCGATCGCCTATTCCGGTTTCCGTCCGAATGCGTCTGCTTCGATCGATTATGGTCGCAGGCGCAGTGAAACCAATGATTCCGGCTTTACATATGGTGATACACGGACGCGCTCTGTCAATGCTGAACAGCCAATATTCAATGGATTTGGTACATTGGCAGAATTTCGCGCTGCGAAACAACGCGTCGCCGCTGGCCGTGCACAGTTATGGCTGACTGAAGAACAGGTGATGCTGGATGCCATCGCTGCATATCTCGATCTCGCCGAGAAGCAACAGCTTCTGGACCTGAACCGCCAGAATGTAGAGAATATCCGCAAGCAACGCGACGGTGCAGAAAAACGTTTCAAGGCTGGCGACGGCACACGCACTGACATCGCACAGGCTGAAAGCCGCCTGGCAGAAGCTGAATCGGGCCTTGCGCGCGTGCAGGGAGAATGGGCAATCGCTGGCGCAGCATTCGAACGTGCCACAGGTCTTGCCTCCGAAACACTTCATTACCCTGCCATGCCCGCCAATCTTCCGGACTCATTGCCTACGGCGAAAGAACAGGCGTTGAATGCGCCGGAGCTGCTGATCGCCATGCGTGAACTGCGCGCCAGTAAATACGATATCAACGCCCGCAAGTCTTCACTCTGGCCATCACTTAGCCTGCGCGGCAGTATGGGAGATGAGCTTGGTACGACATCCGCCGGCTCTTCAAAGGTGCGCGAGGACAGGCTTACGTTGAATCTGCGCATACCCCTTTATCAGGGCGGTGCGGAATATGCGCGTGTGCGTGAAGCTAAAACCATCCACAACCGCTTGGAGCAGGAAAAAATGGATACAGCGCGCAGTGTCATTGAGCGCACCGAAACACAATGGCACGGATACCATGCTTCCCGTCAGGTGATCGAAACATCGAACCGCGCTGCGGTGGCGGCGGAAGAGGCCCTGAAAGGCATCACAACGGAACACCAGGAAGGTGTCCGCATATTCCAGGATGTGCTTGATGCACAAAATGAACTGCTGGCACAACAAGTGACAGAGATACAGGCGCAAAAGAATGTACGGCTGGAGGCATACCGCTTACTGGCCACACTAGGTAAATTGACTGCACAGGAATTAGCGCTCGGCGTAGAGATTTACGAGCCTACGGAATATTACGATGATAATGCCACACGCTGGGCAGGATTCTGAAACTGCTGTGCCGCCTGCTGTAGGTAAAAAATAACCACTGCGAGATTTTCTTCGATAAATATTCTGTCGCCGGATCGCATGGTAAATTCCAGCGCGCCAAGACAGGCAGAAAGCCTGTCATAGCCAAGTGTGAGCGCGGCTGACTTCACAGCATGGACGCGCTGTGCAGCCTCCGCCGGCACAAGATGTGGTGATCGCAGCGCATCACATAACTCAATAAGATACTGATACAATTGTTCATGCAATCCGCTCGCTTTTGCCCCAAGCACTGTGCGTAACTCCCTGCCAACATCGCTACCCATACTGACGAAGAAGGTCGCATCCGCTGGTTGGATACCATGGCATATACGCTTTACTGCATCACTGGTAAGTGGCTTGGTCATAACACTCACCACCTGCATATTCTGCCACATATCGCCATGCTGTGATGTGTGTGTTGCCGACAAGGCGATGATCGGGGTCGGCGGCATGACATTGTCGAGTATCATGCTGTTCAGTTTAGCGGCAACCTGCGTACCTGACATATCAGGTAATATCTGGTCTAACACGATCAGTGAGTAAGGCAGCAACGCCGCCCATTCAAGTGCCTGTTCCCCGCTACTTACAGAGAATATCTGGCATTTGGCCTTTTCAAAGAGGGCGCGTTGTGTCTGCTGGTTCACACGATCATCTTCGACCATGAGTATAAGCGGTGGCAATCCTTGCGCTGCTGCATTTCTTTTCGTTACGATCGGCGTATCATATTCCGCCACAGCCATTGGCAACCAGCCAGAAAGGCAAAGTCCCTGCCCTTCAGACGCTGTATAGGTGATCTCACCACCAAGCGTATACACCGTGCGTGCCACCACTACCCATGAAATATCGACTATTTCCTGCAGTGTTGTCGCCCCTGCCAGGGCTTCCTTCATCCAGCGATTAATCTGCATGGTTTGTAGTTCGCTACCTGTATCTTCCAGCGAGAAATACAATATCGATTCACTATTTTTACCTTTGCCTGCCTCCAGCCGCAGGCAACTCATGCCACTGCGCGTACGTTTAAGTGAGATCAGCATCAAATGCCTGAGCAAACTTTCTATCTGCTCCGCATCTCCCTGCCAATAGGTCGGCATATCCTGTTTAAGTGACAGGGTCGCATGCAATAATTCACCGGGTGGCTGTATCTTCTTTGCACTTGAAAATGCCCGGTCTGCAACCGCGCGTATATCAAATGGGGAAGATTTTTGTTTATGACCGGTTCTTCGTACCTCCAGCAACAACGTATAATCAGTAAGGCATGGGATGAGTATGGAATCCTGTGACAGACGACTCCTAAGCAACGCCAGCAAGCCTGCCATTTTACTGTCATGCCAGCGTATGATGGCGTCTACCTGGTCACGCGGCATCATGGTGGATGCCAGCATCTCATGCATACGATTGATCGCAGCAAGCAGTTTTTCTGTTTCATAAGTGGCAGAGGTGCGCGGCAAAGCGCACGCCCGTTCCGATTCTGAATACAGGCATTCGATATGCTGGATGATATCCGACATGGGTTGGCTAATGCGACGCGCTACACGCCTTGCGATGAAGGTGCATAACACCACCGTACTCGCCGCAAGCAGAAGCAATGTCGCTACAATGCGTATCGCGAAACTTTCAATTCGCCGCAAATTACCCTCCAGGTAAATATACCCAAGATATTTTTTGCTATCGTCGAATATCTCCCGAACGATCGTAATGGTAAACACTGTCTCCCTGATACCGGTGCTACCGATGACCTTCTGGCATGAATTTGTTGCTTGCGAACTGTTATACTGCCATGCCGCAAGCAAGGTATTTTCTGCACTGTATATGCAGCTTACTTCCAGACCAGGCTGGCCGCTGAAATCTCTCAGATGTTGTTCAAGTTCTACAGAATCCTGAATATTATATGCCGATACCCTGCTCATCGCTTCACTGTAATGCACCAGGTTCTCAACGATCATACGACGCGCCGAGAAAATATCCGCAATACCAATACCAAGTGCTGCGATCAACGCCATGCCAACACCGGTCAATACCAGCGACGAGAAAAGACGCGACTGAATGGTAGGCAGATTTGCCTTATCTAACTCTGTGTTCATGCAGCTTGTTTCCCTTGCGACTGTATGGCGGCAAGGAATGGTTTTGCTTTCTCAAAATGTTCACGCATCTGGACAAGCAATGGCTGGATATCCTCCGCTGACTCACCCTTTGCATAGGCGCGTGCAGAAGCCTCTGCCCTTCTTGCCAGTTCCGAAATATTCAAAAGCCCGAATTGTTTACTGGAGCTTTTAAGCGTATGCGCAGGCATCACCGCTGATGAAGGGTCACCCTGCATGACAGCTGCTTCTATACGTTTAAGATAATCCTCACAATCTTCCATGAAATACCCGGTCACGGTCGACAGTTTATCGCCCAACGTTTTTTGTGTTAGGCCAAACGCCTCTGCATCGATACCGTAATCCTGCATATTGGCTTCTGCCACTTCCAGTACAATCGGAGGAGCATCCGTTTGATCACCGGTGTTTACCTGTGATGTCATCACAGGCACAGTTGATGGCATTTTCTCCAGCTTATCCCGCAGCCATTTTAATAGGCATGCTTCCAGGTTCGCCTTTCGCACCGGCTTACTCAAATAATCATCCATACCGCTGGCGAGGCAGCGTTCACGGTCATCCTTCATAGCATTAGCCGTAAGTGCAATGATCGGCACTGGCGCGATCTTCTTCTGTGATTTAAGAGAAACGATATGCTGTGCAGCTTCAAACCCATCCATCACCGGCATCTGGCAATCCATGAAGATCAGGTCAAACTTTTGTTTTTGTGCTTCCTCGACAGCCACCTGCCCGTTCTCTGCTGAAGTCACACGGCATCCCAGGATCTGTAACATCTCAGTGGCGACCTCGATATTCACCCGGTTATCTTCCACCAATAATATATGTGTGCCGTAGAGTGGTTTTTCCCGCGACAGCAGCCGACGCGCAGAAAGTGCGCCACTTGCTTCCGTAGTGATAATATTACTGGAATCACCTCGCTCTACTGCTTCCAGCACATGTACCAGTGTGTCATATAACTGCTGGCGTGAGGCAGGTTTATTCAAACACGCGCTTGCACCGGCATCAGAGAATTGCTTTACCAGCCCACTCTCACCAGCTGAGCTTAGTATGATGACTGGTATATTTTTTAACGTATCTTCTGATTTCACAAAGCGCGTCAGCGCGATACCATCCTTATCAGGCATAACAAAATCTGTGATAATCGCTTGTATGGGCCTGTTGTTCGCCGCTTCATAGCGCAGGCGGGATATTGCCTCATCGGCATTCTCAGCGATCAGGCATTCCATACCCGCCGCGATCAGTGTCTCAGAGTACATCGTACGGTTCGGCGCGAGGTCATCCACCAGCAACACTCGTAATCCTGAAAGTTTTTCATGTTTGCTGGTTGTATTTTCCCGGTCGCCTGCTTCT
Source organism: uncultured Rickettsiales bacterium (assembly GCA_964535825.1). Taxonomy (GTDB): domain Bacteria; phylum Pseudomonadota; class Alphaproteobacteria; order Rickettsiales; family SXRF01; genus CAZAQK01. The sequence goes on along the minus strand of CAZHUC010000003.1, from coordinate 32,654 downwards.
TGTAGTGGTATCTCCCAGCTGAATACCGTACCCTTACCCGGTGTACTTTCGACGCGTATATCACCACCCATCAGACGTATCAGATTGCGGCATATGGCAAGCCCCAGGCCAGTCCCTTGCCGCGCGCGGGTGCTGCCACTCTCCACCTGCATGAATTTGGCGAACAGTGCATTGATCTTGTCTTCAGGGATGCCGATCCCTGTATCTTCCACGCGCACTTTCAACCATGCCTTGCTGTCCACACCATGTTCTGCAGCTATATATTCCACATTGATCAGCACATAGCCTTTATCGGTAAACTTAATGGCATTGCCGATGAGGTTGAACAATATCTGACGCATACGCCCCGGGTCGGTCACCACAAAACGCGGTGTGCCTGGTGCATATCTCAGCAATAGCTCTATATTCTTTTCGCGCGCACGGGCGGCCAGCAGATCCAGAACGTCTTCTATCGTTGACAGCAGGTTGAACCGGATAGGATCAAGTTTCATCTGGCCCGCTTCGAGCTTTGAAAAATCCAGAATATCATTGATTAGGCCAAGCAGGTGATCGGCAGAGTTCTGCAATGTCCGCACATATTGCTGCTGACGCTGGTTCAGGGAAGATTCCAGCAATAGCTCCGTCATACCGAAGATCCCGTTCATCGGGGTACGAATCTCGTGGCTCATATTGGCAAGGAAATCACCTTTGAGTTTGTTCAGTTCGATCAATTTTCGATGTGCCTGTGATACATAATCGACCGCAGGCTTAAGTACAAAGATGGCGACCGCAGCAAGCAGTAACAAAGCTGCTACTGAGAGTATCACCACGGCATCATACAAGAAGCGGGTATACTCTTCGCTTTCATGCTGGTATTGCGTTACCGCTGCATCCAGTGAGTCAAGTATCCTTTGGTTTGCCTGGCTGACCAGTGCCTGCACTAGCTGGTGATCCTGGGTGATCTGATCTGGTGGCAATCGTAAGATCTGCCGGGCATTGGCCAGATATTCCGCTACCTGCTTATCCAGGAAAAGAGGTGCTTCATAATACATTTTCTTTAATGTATCGGAACGAAGGTTAGGCAACTGCCGTAACGGGTTGCCGTGTAACAAGGCCTGATGCGCATGATCCATTTCATCGATCGACCTCATCAGCGATTGTAGGATCGTTGTCCGTTCACTCTCGCGGATGACCGACAATTCCATGGTAAATAGTGCAATACGCTGTGACAATGCCCGCTGTTTACCAGCAACATTGATAAGTGCGGCACTGGTTTCCTGATCGGACAGCAGATGTGTGGTAATACCGGCAATGGAAATAACTACGCACGCAACCAGCGAAAGTGCGATACGATAACTGCGTACGATCCGCTTGTGGGTAAGTTCAATGACAATATCGGTTTCATCCGTCATGGCATCACCATGTGAAATCATCCGCAGCAGATGCCTGTACCATTACCGTCACCTGATTGCCTGCTTCGTTGTATGCTATCTTATCGAAGGAAAGAAGCCTTGCCCGCGCGATACCGCGGCCATGACTGGCTGTGGCCTGCGCAGGATCGATCTGCCAGTAACGCCGCCAGTCGAACCCCTTACCCTGATCCGTGATCTGCACGAACCACCCTTCTGGTTTCCGCTGATATACAACATCAGCTATCTTTTCTGCATATTCCGGGAGAGTTAATCTGCGGGCTATTTCATCCTGCCAGCGATTCTCCTGAAGTAATTGCGTTTTTTCTTCATATGTGATGCCAAGATTGCCGTGCTCTACTGCATTCACCAGAAGATCCATCAGCCCGGTCACCACACGTTCTGGTACGGGAAAGCAGGATGCTATCATACACCCTACATTTTCTGCTTCAGAAAGACTGCGCACCTGTATATGTGCTGTAGTTACCGCCTTAAGTGCCACATCATAGCGACCTAGCTGGGTCGAAAGGATGCGCCGGTGCTTTCTTTCACGCACAGCTGCCGCTGCAACACTTTTTATCAGATCCTCTGAGGCAGGCTTCACCAGATAATAGAACACACCTGCATCTATGCCCTCACGGATCTTCTCCTGCGCTGAATTCCCTGTGAGCATGATGATGGGAATAGAAGATAGTTTGGGATCGGCTTTCATCTGTGCCACCACCTGCAAACCATCAAGCCCTGGCATTTCCTGATCCAGTATGATCGCATCAATGGTATCGTGTGATGCTAGCAACGTCTGCAATGCCTGACTGCCAGAGCTCGCACTATGGGCAGTGTAGCCAAATCCTTCGAGTATCTGCGTCAGCATAGAGAGCATGACACGGTCATCATCTACAGCTAACAAGGCAGGTTTCCGTACTGGCATGGCCGATACGGATACAGGCACAGCAAGCGTTGCAGCTTTCATATTATTGCTCCGTCATAGAGTTATACATGGCTGAGCGTATAGGTTTCAGAAGGTAGGCAAGCACGCTCTTCTCGCCGGTTACAATATCTGCATCCACTGTCATCCCCGGAATGATGGGATGAAGTCCCGGCACATGACCGGCATAGCTCTTTGCCATGCGCACGCGCCCTTTATAATAATCTTCACGGCGTGCTTCATCGGTAAAGGTAGTGGCAGAAATACTCTCCAGCCTGCCTTCGATCGTGCCGAAGCGCACATAGTCGTAAGAATCTATCTTTACCTGCACAGTCTGGCCGGTCTCTACCCTGCCGATCTGCTGCGGCATGATCTTAAGCTCGACCACCAATTGCTCTTCCACCGGCACAATCTCCATGAGTGTCTGGCCGGCAGGAATGACTGCACCGATAGTATTTAGTTTTAGTCCTTTGATATATCCCATCACTGGTGAACGGACATCCAGACGTCCTACTCTGTCCTGCCGTTTCTTCAGGTTCTCTGAGGCCTGCGCCAGATCCGACTCTACACGGTGCAATTCACTATATGCACTATCGCGCTGCTGGGCGGTCAGTGCGTCAAGTCGTTGGCGATATTCCGTTAATTCATCGGTGGCTTCTTCTTTCTGCCGCGAGAGTGAGGAAACATCGCCTTCGCGCGAATTGTATTCTTCCTGTTTCTTGATATAGGTGGTGCGCGCGGTGAGTCCATCCTTTGCAAGCTTGGCATATATGGCCTGCGATTCACCCGAAAGCGCAAGGTTGGATTTTGCTGTGGCCAGCGATTGCTCGATACGAGTGATCGCTGTTTCTTTTTGCGCTATCTGTTCCTCCAGCACGGCGCGTTCACGCCTACGCGCTTCCTGAGCGGTATCGAACATTTTCTGCTGCTCAGCAATATCTGATTTATCGGCAGGAAATCTGCTAAAATCCGGCTTGCGACCTTCCAACAGCGCCCGCAGCCGTTCATGCTGGAGAGAAAGCCCGCGTACACGCGCCTCCTGTTCACGCAGATCTTCTTCTGTGCCTGCGCCATCGAGCCGCACCAACACCTGATCCTTTTGAACAAAATCACCTTCATGTACCAGTATCTCGCGGACCAGCCCGCCTTCCAGATGTTGCACCAGCCGGCTATATCCGGTAGGCACGACCTGCCCTTCTGTGCGCGCAAGTTCTTTAACTGGCGTAATGGCAGACCAGCCGATGAAAGCTAATGTCGACACTGAAAGCGTGGCCATGGTCAGTGTCAGCAATTTCGGCAGTGATGTTTCCTTGAATGCCTGTGACTGGCTGAGCGTAGACACATCATCGATAAAATATCGTGCAAAGACGGTGTTCAGATACCGTACCCACGATCGCATAGTATTGTGCCTGAAAATATTCATGTGGTTCAGTTTCATATATCACTCCTTTGTCTGGGACATGTGTTGCCCGGGCCGCCCGACCACCGGCACGCCACCTGTTTTCATCCATATCACCTGATCGGCGTGTGCCAGCATGTCCTCGCGATGCGTTACGAACAGCACCGTGCGTTTGCCACGACATTCATTCAGGAAATTCTGGAAGCGTGTGCCGGTTGATGTATTCAAAAGTGCAGCAGGCAACTCATCTGCCAGTACAATAGGCCTGTCGGCCAGATATAACCTGGCCAGGCATAACCTGGCTGAGAACCCGCTCGATGGGATGACACCGCCTGCGAACAATCGTGTGTTCAGGCCAGCCGGCATTTCATCAACCATGTCCCATGCATCTGCCCAGAGCAAGGCCTGACGCAGGCGTGAATCCGGCGCGAGAGGATTTACTACGCGCAAATTATCAGCAATAGTTCCGGGTAATAGTTCTGTTGATTGTGGCAGATAAGTAATTTGTCTTCTCAGTGCACGCGGGTCGAACTGCCGATGATCCACGCCATCAAGGCGTATGACACCCATGGCTGGCGCATAAAGCCCTAATACCATGCGCAGCACGCTCGATTTACCACTACCGTTACCGCCATAGATCGCTACCACCTGCCCTTTGGTTATTTCGGCGCTCAGGTTCAGAAACACGGGGTCACTTTTGCGGCTATAGCGCAGACTGACATTCTGGAAACAGATATTTCCTTCCAGTGAGCGATCTGCCAGCACATGGCGCATGGCATGCGCTTCTGGCTTCATTGCCATGAGTTGCGACACCTGCTTTACCGAAGCCCTGATCTGCTCAAGATACGGCAGAATAGTGCATAAGGCCTGCAGCGGATACAGCACCCGCCATGTGATGATCATGGTGGCGACCATCGCGCCTGCGGTCATCTCGCCCTGCCATATTCTGGCAAGACACCACGCGATCGTAAGTAGTCCGGCCACGATGGTCAGGAAACTCGCGATATACTGCACGGTGGAGGCCGTCATGGCATATTGGTGTTGTGTGCGCGATGCCTGCCAGCTTGTATTCGCAAAGCGTTGTATCATCCGCTCGCTCATGCCTGCTGCATAGATCGCTTTGCTATGATCAATAATATCCATCAGTACCTGTTGGCGTTTTGCTGCCGCGTGTGCAGATTCCTGTCCAAGACGCTTCCAGCGTGAGCGCGTTGCAAGCAGTAATAATACATAGGCGGTCGTTATCCCGACGGAGATCCAGGCAACTGGCCCGGCCAGCCATGCGATAGCCAGTACAAGAATCCCAATAAATGGCATTTCCAATAGCGTCAGGAACATCGGGCCTGTTACAAAATCACGCACGGCCTCAAATGCACGCAACCGCGCAAGTTGCGCTGAAACCGAAGCCTGCTCGATGACCGATGCCGGCAAGAACAATAATTGCTCGAACATAGCCTGCGATACCATCAGGCCACTGCGCGCACCGATCCAGCCTGCACCACGCACACGGATCCAGCGGATGATCTTTTCTACGAACAGCGCCATAAATACGCCAACTGCAAGTAGTGGCAATGTTCCGGGCGCATGCGCAGCGATCACCCTGTCATAGACCGTCATGCTGAAGATCGGCATGGCCAGTGTAAAGAAGTGCATCATCAGGCTCAGTATCGCCACATGCCAGAATACCATACGGAAACGCTGAATAGTTTTTGTAATCCAACTAACATTCGATGATGCATCTTCAGCATCATCATCACGGCGATTGAAGCGATATAATGTACCAGAGCTTAAAGAAAGCGGACCTCGTACCTGTTCACGCCCATCATCCCTTATCAGCCCATACGGGCCGAGTTCACGCAATACCCACGCCGTATGCCAACCCTGCGCCTTATCCGGCACGAACAAGGCAGGCAGGTCTTCTGCTGTGATTGATGCGCTGCTGCGCCGTTCCTGATGTATGTGATAGCCCAGCGATCCCATGACGCCGAGCAGGTCCTGTACTGCCACTTCCGAAGCGGTCACCGGTAACGCATCCACCAGACTCATGACGTTGCCCTGCCACCCGTTCACTTCAAGCAATGGCGCAAGCAACAGGCCAGTATTATTATTGCCATGCCGCCAGCGCAGTACATTATTCTCTGCCAATGTGGCAAGCCATTCGGACGGATGATCTTTTTTTACCGCATTCTCTTTCATCATGCCTGCCCCGCCGCCATGAACTGTATGGGTTCCATCACCTGCATGAGCGAGCCATGCCGCATATCAACCACGCGATCGGCAAGGCTAGTGATATTATTATCTTCCGATACGATCACGAGCGTTGCCTTGCGTTTCAGGCGCGCCAGCAGGTCAAAGATACGGGTGTAACTCTCACGATCCAGCCCCTGATCGGCATTATCATACAATATGAAGCGTGGCTTAAGCAGGAGCGTACGCGCCACGGCGATGCGCTGTTTGAGTCCTGGCGGTATCACGTCCGTCGTCAATCCATCCAGCGGCGTGTCATAGCCTGCGGGCAGCAGGGCTACCGCCCTCTCGATACCAAGCAGCTCCGCCATTTCATGTGCCTGCACCTGATGGCGCGGGTCAAATCCTGTCAGATTATCCATGATACTGCCACGCAGTATCGTCCCTTTGTTCGGCAGATATCCGATGAACCGCGTGCGTTGCGCCGGCGGGATACGTGATACATCCATGCCGGATAATAATATTCTCCCACGATCCGGCAGGATAAGCCCAGCCATCAATTCCAATAATGTGGTACGGCCGCAGCCGGGAGCACCCTGAATGGCCACTGTCTCGCCCGGTGCGATGTCCAGCGATACGCCATCAAGCAAAGGATCTCCATCGACATAAGAGAACCGTACATTCTGCATACGCAACACGCCGTGATTATCGCCCAGCTCTTCCAGCGTGTGGAACTGTCGCACTGGTTTGTTCAGCACTGCCATCAGACGTTTGCGCGCAATCGCGATGTCCTGCATGCGTATCCATAACGCAAGGCCGCGCTGCATGGGCTGCATCACTTGCCCGGAAAGCATGATGGATGCAACCAGCATCCCCACTGTCAGGTGTCCGTTGATGACCAGTGGTGCGCCTGCCGTTACCACCGCCACTGTCATAATCTGGGATACTGCGTAACTGAACGTACCGACCGCACCCTGAATATCGGCGATACGAAAATTAACCCTTCCGCTTTCGCGCTGCACTTCTTCAAACCGGCGGGCCATGACCGATTCAAGGCACAGGCTTTTCAGAACATGTACCGCCTGAAGCGACTGGGTAATGAAACTGTAACGGCGATTGTCCTGTTCTTCACGTTCATCCATCAGCGACTTGAGTGTGCGTCCCTGTCGCCATGAAACAAAGCCATACAGTGCCAGCACAGTGCACGGCACAAGAGCCAGCCAGCCTGCCAGATAAAATACCATGCCGATGAACACCACAGCAAAAGGCATATCCACAAGCAACATGGCCGCAAGCTGCCCACCGTAATAATCCTTGAGGCGCGATACCGCGCTTATGTCCTGCATGGCTATGGCAGATGTATCGTCCTGTTTCCCCAGCGCCTCGGCGTGTAGTAGCCGCGTTACCGCTTCTACCGAGCCATAATGCTCGAACTGCGCACCACTTAATCCCACGACATAGCTGCGGCAGATACGTAATACCATCTCGACTAATGCGGCGATCAGCACGCCAAACGCAAGCACCATCAATGTATCGGTTGCCTGATTCACCATGATACGATCGTAGGTCTGCATCGTCATCAACGGCAAAGCAAGCGCCAGCACATTGATCGCCAGTGATGTAACGATCAGGAATCGTGTATGTGGCGGTTGTAAGAATCGTTTATCCAGCTTCATAAAAACTATGCGTGTATTTTTATACAAAAATACACGCAAAGGTTTAATAAAGTGTAACTAAAACCGAATTAATGACGGAATCCAAACCCACCGAACAGCGAAGTAACGGCCTGCACTACAGGCGGCGGGGTTACGACGGGTGGCGGGAGCACTTCTGCCACCGTTGTAACAACCTCTGCCACAGGATCAGCCAGACTGCCTGATGTTGTATCACTCACCGTTTCCGTAACCGTGCCAAGCAGGCCGCCATCCACAGGCGCTTCACCGCCGCCTGAACCACCGGATGTATCACCACCCAGCATCTCAAGCTCAAGTAATGCGCTATCCAGCGTTTCACCCAGCGAGCCCTCGGAAATATCGAGAATATCGGAAATATTATCTTCAAGCAGCGTCCCGACATCTGTTATATCAGAAAGGATCATTTCAATATCCAACTGTTCTATATCCTCACCTATCTCACCAATGACAGGCATATCATCTACAATGTCTGTAGTGTTTCCGGACAGCATCTCCACTACATCGGAAACAGGTTCAGATAGCTCTTCCGTTATGTCATCCATAGTCTCAGGAGCAGCCGCTATATCGGCGACCACTGGCTCAAGCAGCGTGTCAGCCGTTTCAAGGTCTGGCAATGCCACATGTACATCCTGGATATCCAGATCAGGGGCGATATCAGAAACCAACGGTATTAGTTCCTCGTTCGATTCCAGATTCAGCTCGAGCGTGCCTAGGGTTGCACCATCATCCGATGGTTCAAGCAGATTTACATCTAGCGCCAGCGCATTTTCATCCTGCGCTGCTTCGTTGCTGCCCTGACTCAATATATTGAGGTCAATATCCAGCGTATCATTATCCTCACCGGCAATCACGCTGCCATCCGCAAGGGCAAGTACATCCAGATCGACAAGGTCATTATCTTCACCCGCTACCAGCTCGCCGCCTGCCAGTGCCAGAATGTCTGCATCTAACAGATCATTATCAGAGACCGCAGCTGTCAGTGTATCGGTCAACGCACCTATATCTGCATCTATCAGGTCATTATCTGAAATTGCATTCGTAACCGTATCGGACAGGACACTCAGGTCGCCATCAAGGATGTCGTTATCAACGATGGCGTTGGTCGTATTATCAACGAGCGCTGCCACATCCAGATCGACCACATCATTATCAAGCACTGCATTCGTGACCGTATCTGACAGGACACTCAGGTCACCATCAAGGATGTCGTTGTCATAAACAGCATTGGTCAATGAATTGCTGAGTGTAGAAATGTCCAGGTCGAGGATGTCGTTGTCATATACGGCACTGGTCAATACATCACCCAAATTAGTGATGTCGATGTCCAACACATCATTGTCAAATACTGCGTTGGTGAGGGTATTGCCAAGGTTAGTGATGTCGACATCCAGCACGTCATTATCAAACACCGCATTCGTGATGCTGTTGCCTATGTTAGTGATATCGAGGTCAAGCAGATTGTTATCGTTCAATACATTGCTGACAGTATTCGTCAGGTTCGTGATATCGATATCAATGAGTTTGTTATCACCAAGAATATTGGTCAGCACAGTTGACACATTACTGATTGCATTATTCACCGTGTTGTTTACCGTATTATTAACCAAATTCGAGACATTATTCACGGTGCTGTTGACGGTATTACTGACTGTATTATTTATTGTGTTATTCACAATATCCGTAATATTTTCGACGGTGTTATTGATAATATCACCGGCAATTTCTGTGATATTCTCTACGGTTTCAGTGACGTTATTGACGACCTCCGTCAACTCGTTCAGCACATCGCCTGTGTCGATGACAGTCGTGTTGTTGGTAGTTGTGTGATTGCTGCTATTCGTATTGTTTGTAGCACTATTAACAACAGAGCTGTTACTCCCAGTATTGGTAATAGCCGTGTTGCGGGGATCATGGACGGCAGATGAATTACCAGAATCAATATCTGCCGGCGCAATAGATGCATCTTTCGCGTCCTGCCCGGACGCACTGCTTTGGAAACCGCGCGCATCAAAAGTATTAGCCTCTTGTGTAATCCCTTGTGCAGCAGGCATCGATGTGATCGTCTCTGCACCACGTGCCTGTACAGGCTTTGTATTGGCTGTACCAGCAAGTGACGACAGACCCGAATGGACATCCTGCGTCACATTGCTACCACTTGCACGCTTTTCTGACTGCGCATCATAGTCGATGATGAGCCCGATATTGATATTACCTGTGGCGGCAACATTATCGAGTTCGACCGCTTGCTGATTATTCTCATACAGGTCAGCATCGAGTTCGTTGCCTTTAATGATCGGTATTGCCATGTAACTGCTCCCTATAAGCTTTTTAGTTGATTATTTATCCAACTATACGCTCAAGGGTTTAACAACAGTTAAATTTTCTGCGGCATTTTATTGATTTATCCAATTGATATTTATGAATTTCCCACATTAATACAGACGAAAATAGGTTAATATTTAAACGGTGAAATAATAAAAAAAACCAAAGATATTTTCGGCTAGATAGCTACAAAAGCCTTATTGGGATTTGGCTGTTTTATGGAGCGATTTATGAAAGATCGCTGACATCAGTGCCTGCCAGATATCATCCGCACTGGTCTGGTTCTTACTCAGGAAAGCCTCTGCACCATATTTCAAAGAACGCAGTACCGCGACCTCATCATCACGGCCGCTGAGAATAACGATCGGCAGTTCAGGAAAATCTTTATTGAGTGTTGCTATCGAATTTGCACCTTCAGAATCCGGCAGGCCGAGATCCAGCAGCACTGCATCATATTTTTTGACACGCAGGGCAAGTTCAGCATCTGCAAACGTACTGGCTGTATTGAGCTGGAGCTTGCCACCATCCACCTGTGAGAGCAGTGCTTTCACGATCGCTGCCTCACTTCTTGAATCTTCTATAAGTAATATACGCAATTTTTCGATGGCGGTGCTCATAAGGTTCTCCTGCCGCCATTATCAATCACTGGTTGTTAAAATTAGATTAATTTCTACCAGATTGCTTAGGGGGAAATGGCTGGGGCGCCAGGGATCGAACCTGGGAATGGCGGAATCAAAATCCGCTGCCTTACCGCTTGGCTACGCCCCAACAACACTAATGCGCCTGAAATTCAGGACACTTCGTCTTTTATCCATTGGATAAATGGCGGGAAACCCGCCTCGATTGGGCACGCAATAATGCACGGCACTTTATAAGAATGCAAGCGCTTTACTTCAGATAATACCGCCTCCAGCCTCTCTTTTGTCGTTTTCGCGATCAGAACCACCTCGGCAGCTTGCTCTAACTGGCCCTCCCAGCGATAAAATGATGTAACACCACCATTCACATTTGCACACGCTACAAGGCACTTTTCCACCAGAGCTGAAGCCACAGAAAAGGCTTCTTGCTGTGTTTTAAAAGTGCTATAGATTAGATAAGTTTCCGACATAATTTTATCCGTTCTGCCATGAATATTCGCACTGCTGCTATTATACTTGCCTTGTTCGCACCAGTTGCTGCCCTGTCTGTATTGGCGGAGCAGGCCAGTAACCAACCAGATGAAAAACCAGTAGAGGCTAAAAAGCAGGCTGATGATAAGCCGGTTTCAAGCCAGATGTCCACTCCTTCACCAGCACCGGCAGCAAAGAATGCCGGGCCGTGGAAACCACCGGCGAACGTGGTGGAAGCACGCGAGCGCGCTAAGCGCCGCCTTGCACAGCTTGAGAAAATGACAGATGAGGAATGGCAAGCAGAACAGCGCAACAGACGTTTGCCACCACCGCCTCCTGCAAAACCAAAAAAGAAGCAGAGCAAATGGGATTCTTTTACCCCTGAGCAAAAGATCAATGCGCTGGTACGCCGTCAGGAAAAGTTAGATGGAGGACGTGCACCAGAGATTCAACGAGAACCGGCAAAACCCGTTTCTGATCTCGCACCTGCGGCTAATCGCTGATAGTTATTTTCTGGCTCGCTTCATGCGGGCACGCATCCCGATGATATCAAGGCTGTATGCCACTGCGAAATAGGCAGCCGCCCCGCATACCACAAATAGTATAAGTGCCAGTGCACGGATTACTTCACCTTCATTTATATACGGTATCATGTGATCCTGCGTAGCTAACAATGCGGCAACCATTGCAATGACCGCAAGCCCGACCTTGCCCATCTCACGCCATAATACCGGTTCGATCACAAGCCAGCCGCGGCGCTTAAGTAATAACATCAGCAGGAAGGCATTGATCCAGCCGGAGGTGGTGGTGGCCATCGCCATCCCCACATATTTGAACGTGCCCATAAGAAGCAGGCTGAGAGCCACATTCAGCACAATGCAAAAAGTTGCAATCTTGAAAGGCGTTTTGGTATCCTCATTGGCAAAGAAGCCGGGTGCTAATATCTTTATCATTACAAAAGCAGGCAAGCCGCAGGCAAACGCCACCAGCACACGGCTGGTTTCCGTCATGTCCAACAGGCTGAATGCACCGCGTAGATACATCACACGGATCACCGGCTCCGCCACCATCACAAGCCCGACCGCAGCAGGAATGCTTAAGAATAATGCCAGCTCGATGGCGCGGTTATGTGAATAGTTGGCTTCATCTCTTTTACCTTCACGCACCTTGCGTGACAGCATGGGAAGGAGCGCCGTACCCACCGCAATACCAATGACCGCCAGCGGCAGCTCATTGATGCGATCCGCATAATATAGATACGACACACCGCTTTCGAATTGTGACGCAATGATAATGTCGATGAAAAGGTTGATCTGCGCCACCCCTGCCCCAAGCGCTGCCGGTGCGATCAGCAATAAAAGTTTTTTCACCTCAGGTGAAAGGCGCGGACGGATGAGTCGTGGCAGCATATTCTGCTTACGGCAGAACCACACCAGCCACAGCCACTGCGCAATGCCTGATACGAACACCGCAATGGCAAGCCCGTGTGCCAGTGTTGGCGTAAAATCCTCAATCAGCCATGGAATGCATATCAGGCACAGATTCATGATGATGGGGGTAGCAGCCACCGCTGCGAATTTATCGGAACTATTGAGTATCCCGCCGAGCAGCGACACCAGCGAAATAAAAATGATGTACGGCATGGTAATGCGCGTGAGTAAAATAGTGAGCTCGAACTTGGTGGGATCATTCACAAAGCCCGGCGCCAAAATATGCATGAGCCACGGCATGAGGAGAATGAACACCCCCGTGACAATCAACAGCACCATAAGCAGGAATGACATGGCCTGCGAGGCAAAATCGCGTGCCTTGTCTTTGCCATCGACCGCGAGCATCCCAGAGAACATCGGAACGAAGGCTGAGTTGAACGCGCCTTCAGCGAACAAGCGACGCAGGAAGTTTGGCAGTTTGAATGCTACGAAGAAGGCATCCGACAAATAACTTGCGCCAATGCCCGAGGCGATCGTGATGTCGCGGATGAAGCCCATCACGCGAGAGATCATCGTGTAGCCGCCTATGGTCGCTGTGGATTTGATGAGAGACATTACTTGCCAGCTATTTGTTACTGTTTGCTAGTCATACACCAATGGCTGATAACCAACAACTGACAACTACTTAAGTAACACATCCCGTGCTTCGTTGATCTTGGCGGCCAGATAATCGCTGCCGCCTTTATCGGGGTGGTTGCGGGTGATGAGCTTCTTATGTGCGTCCTTGATCTCCTGCATGTCAGCACCATCTCGCACGCCAAGGATCAGTCGTGCTTCCTTTGGTGTCATGCTGGCCTGCGATGGCTGCGCGTGTTGCTCTCCGGCGGCGCGCCGGAATGAAGGGATCACGAACGGCAGATAATATAGTAGTGTCGCCAGTGGCACGCAGAACATGCGCGAGATGATTACCAGTAATCCAAGGATGCCACCGGCTTTTATCCAGCCAGCGGATTGCTTGAGACGCGCATCTTTACTACGGGGTAATAGAAGTACCGCCAGAATTACCACCGCGATCAGCAGCAGTAATATTACACGGCCCATCAGGAATTACGAAGCCAGTGATTCAAGCTCTTTTTCTTCCGACTTCTCAGAAGAAAGTGCAGGCTCACGGCGTGGCTCGTCTTTCTTGGCTTCTTCCTTGGCGGCTTCAGGTTTTTCTTCAGCTTTAACTTCCGCTTTTTCTTCTACTTTCGCTTCGGCTTTTACTTCAGCCTCTGCTTTTGCTTTAGCCTCGGCTTCTAGTTTTGCTTTCGCTTCAGCTTCTGATTTCGCTTTTGCTTCGGCTTTTGCCGCTGTTGCGGTTTTTTCCGCCTGTGCTGCCTGATTCAGGCGATCATCAATGATCGGCAGTTGCAGGGTTTTCAAGAGATCACGCACTTCCTGACGCGCAGCGATGTGCGACATGGAAACACTGTTCGAACCCACCTGCTCCATGATGTCGAGCACGGTTAGACCCTGTAGGAACATTTCACGGAAAATAACGCGCTCAGAGAAACCTGGTGCTACACGGAAACCGATACGGCGGGAAAGCTCGGTGGTCACCTGTGTCATAAAGCGTTTGTTCTTCGCGTCGATGTTGGAAAGACGGTTGCGCATTACGATCCATTCGATCGAGCCACCGTCGCGCTTAGCGCGCTGGAGTTTCTGCTCCCACATCATTTCGCTGTAGATACTTGGTTTGATGATCTTCATGGTCTGGCCATCAACGGTAGCCAGTACGTCGAGATCCACAAAGCTATCGTTGATCGGGGTAATCACCGTATCTGCGTGGCTGTGTGCAAGACGCGCAAGGTAGGTATCACTACCGGGGCTGTCGATGATGATGAAATCATTGGCCGCTTTCAGACGGTTCAGTGCTTGTGAGAAACGTTCATTCTCATCTTCTTCTGCTTCCTGCACGATATTGAACGGGCTACGCGTTACCACCACATGTTGTGGCTGCGGCAATGTAACACCTTCTTTTAGTGCGGTCTGGCGACGATTCTCAAGATAGCGGGAAAGTGAACGCTGGCGAGCATCGATATCAATGCTGCCAACAACGAAACCAAGACGCATGAGTGACACCATCAGGTGCATTGCTGTGGTGGTTTTTCCGCACCCGCCCTTTTCATTTCCCAGCACAATGACATGGCCGTTCTTAGCTGCCGGATTGTCATTGCCTTCTAATGTTGGAAATGTTGTTTCGCTCATAATCCCTGCCCTTGATAAATTTTAATTTTTTGTTGCGTTCGTTGATTATAGCCAGCGCTGCTTGCGACTCAATGGTTTTTTCACCTAAATCAAAATTCTTTTATGAAAAAATATCCGGTCATCACAAAGCCGATGATGCACACGATGAATCGCACTTTCGACGGCGAGATCTTCAGTGCAAATTTCGCGCCGAAATAGCCGCCAGCCAGCGCTCCAGCCACCATGACCGCTGCAACACTCCAGATAACCTTGCCGGAAAATAAAAAGATAACAAATGCAACCGCATTGATGGTACTACCCAGAATGGTCTTCAGTGCATTCATCTGGTGAATGTGTGTAAAGCCCTGTAGCTGTAGCATTGCGAGCATCAATATGCCGATGCCAGCACCAAAATATCCGCCATATATCGCAATGCTGAATTGCAACAAGAACCCAAGCCCTGCGGTATGGTGACTGCCTGATGCAGGCAATCGCATATTGCGCCCGAAGGTGAAAAGCAGTGTGGCGAACAATAAAAGCCACGGCACAAGGCTCTCAAAGGTCTGCTCCGGCGTGACCAGCAGGGTCGTCGTCCCCACAGCACTACCTAATATACTGATGACAATGAATTTCCTGAGCTGCTTGCCATCGATATTGCGCTCATTCTTATAAGCAAGTGCACTGGCCACACTACCGGGCCACAGCGCAATGGTGCTCATGATGTTGGCCTGCAAAGCACTCATTCCGTTCATGATAAGCAGCGGAAATGTAATAAAAGTTCCACCACCTGCCACAGAGTTGATGGCACTTCCTGTGAACCCGGCCAGAAAATAGATCGCAATATCAAGCAAAGTCATGAATTTACACTATTTCAGTTGCTTAAAGAGGTCGAACATGGCAGAAAGACTCACTATATATAGTATCTAGTTCAAGACTGTATACTCGAAGTAGTTCATGCAGTGGCTAGGCAGCCGAGGTGAGGCGCGCGGAATGTATAGTTAGATACATGAGCACGCCGAATCCGAAGGATAACAACGCCAATGCATTAAGTACGATGAGTAGCCGGTTAAATTGTGCCAGTCAACGAGCCATGAATAACAAAAAAGTTGCTATCGCAAGCGACCACGCGGGAGTCGAACTCAAGGAAGTTCTGAAAAAGGAACTGGCCTCGCTTGGCTGCGCCGTGACCGATCTTGGTCCAAATGGAACGGCCTCAGTAGATTATCCCGATTATGCACAGGCACTGGCCGAGTGGATGAAACAAGATGTTGATTCCGCCGGCGTCCTCATCTGCGGTTCTGGTATCGGCATGAGCATGGCCGCTAATCGTCACAAACATATTCGTGCAGCACTGGTATGCACATCTGAACAGGCGGCGCTCTCTCGCCAGCATAATAATGCGAATGTGCTGTGCTTAGGTGCACGCCAGATCTCCGAGAACACTGCACGCGAGTGCGCCAAGACTTTTTTCACCACCGAGTTCGAAGGCGGCAGACATGCCGGCCGGGTACAAAAATTCTCATAAGAAAATAGGAAAAAATATGACCGCTGAGCGTAAACTTTCTGAAAGCCACACCATGAATCCCTTTTTTGATACTGATATTGCTGCTGCTGACCCTGCTGTATTTGCTACACTGGAGGAAGAACTCCATCGCCAGCAAACGCAGATCGAACTGATCGCATCAGAGAACATCGTAAGCCGTGCTGTGCTCGCTGCACAAGGCTCAGTGCTTACCAACAAATATGCTGAGGGTTATCCCGGTAAACGCTATTATGGTGGCTGTGAAGCTGTAGATAAAACAGAAGCGCTTGCTATCGAGCGTGCCTGCAAACTGTTCGGTTGTACCTATGCGAACGTGCAGCCAAATTCTGGCTCTCAGGCGAACCAGGGCGTATTCAACGCATTGCTCCAGCCGGGGGATACCATCCTTGGTATGTCACTTGCCGCAGGTGGTCACCTTACACATGGCGCAACTGTGAACCAATCCGGTAAATGGTTCAAAGCGGTCGCATACGGTGTGAAAGAATCTGATCTCACACTTGATTATGAGAACATGGAAAAGATGGCGCGCGAGCATAAACCAAAGCTCATCATCGCCGGTTACTCTGCATATCCACGTGCAATCGATTTTGCACGCTTCCGCAAGATCGCTGATGAAGTGGGTGCATATCTCATGGTGGATATGGCGCATTTCGCTGGCCTCGTTGCTGCAGGCCTGTATCCGAACCCGCTGCCGCATGCGCATGTAGTTACTACCACTACCCATAAAACACTGCGTGGCCCACGCGGCGGTATGATTCTGTCGAACGACGTGGATCTCGGCAAAAAATTCAACTCTGCCATTTTCCCGGGTATTCAGGGTGGTCCACTGATGCATGTGATCGCAGCGAAAGCGGTAGCGTTCGGTGAAGCACTCACCCCTGAATTCAAAACCTATGGCAAGAAAGTGGTGGAGAACGCACAGATGCTGGCAAAAACACTGGTTAGCCGCGGTGTTGCTATCACCACCGGCGGCACGGATAACCATCTGATGCTGGTTGACCTGCGCCCTAAAGGCGTGACCGGTAAAGCCGCCGAGGAAAGCCTCGAGCGCGCAGGCCTCACCTGCAACAAGAACGCCATTCCGTTCGATACAGAAAAACCATTCATCACCTCAGGCATTCGCCTCGGAACTCCGGCTGGCACGACACGCGGTTTTGGCACGGCTGAATTCCAGCAGATCGGCAACCTTATTGGAGATGTGCTCGATGGCCTTGCGGGAGGCGGTGATACCAGCGCGGTTGAAAAACAGGTGCGCACCAAAGTGGAAATATTGTGCAAGCAATTCCCTATCTATTCCGGGTTAGACCAGAGGTAATGTATGAAGTGCCCATTTTGCGGACATGACGACACACAGGTAAAAGACTCGCGGCCAAGCGAAGATGGTTTAACCATCCGCCGCCGCCGCTATTGCCCTGAGTGTAATTCACGCTTCACCACGTTCGAGCGCGTGCAACTGCGTGAACTCACCGTGCTCAAGAAGAATGGCGAGCACCGCATGTTCGACCGCGAGAAACTGGCACGCTCCATTCAGCTGGCATTGCGCAAGCGCCCTGTACCGCCTGAGCAGATCGAACAGATCATTACCCGTGTGGCACAAAAGCTGGAAAGCTCCGGCGATGCCGAGATCCCTACCGATATGATCGGCAAGGCCGTGATGGAAGAACTGAAGAAAGTGGACACCGTAGCCTATATCCGCTTTGCCTCGGTATATCGTGATTTCCGCGAAGCCAAAGACTTCGAGAACATTGTGGATGAGCTGGGTGTCAAGGGTGAGTAGCCTGCGTACAGCATTAGTTATTTCTACAAGCAGCCTGTTGCTTACCAGCTGCCAGACCATCTATGGCTGGGCGGACCATGTGGGAAGTTACATGCCGGTCATCGGTGAAAGGTGTAATCATTGGCAGTGTTTCACTAACGATACCGGGCATAGCGCGGACGTTATTGAACAGGAAGCCGATGGCACTAGTGAACCACTCGCAGAAACAGACGCGGATGACGCTGAAGGCATTGACACCAAGCGCCCCAACACATTCACAGAAGAACGCCCTCCTATTATTCCGCCATCGACAGAATCTGGTCTGCCGGACATTGAGCAGCGTGGTGCGCGCAAACCATTCCCCCGCCCATACTGAGTATTTCGGTGGCTAGTCATGACATAGCCCACATGCAGCAGGCACTTTCGCTTGCAAAGACCCACCTTGGCCAGACATGGCCTAACCCGTCTGTGGGCGCGGTTGTTGTAAAAGACGGCGACATCATCGGCCAGGGATTCACACATAAAGGCGGACGCCCACACGCCGAGACCGAAGCGCTGAAACAAGCAGGCAGTGCAGCGCACGGCGCAACCTTATATGTCACGCTTGAGCCCTGCTCGCATCACGGAAAAACACCGCCATGTGTGGATGCGATCATTGCCGCTGGCATCACACGCTGTGTCATCGCATGCCGCGATCCCCATCCGCACGTTAATGGCGCAGGCATTGCCAAACTCAAGACGGCAGGTATCGAAGTGATAGAGAATGTCTGCGCAAAAGAAGCATGCGAGATCAACCGCGGCTTCTTCTCAGTCGTAGAAAAGAAGCGGCCGTATGTTGCGCTGAAGATCGCAACATCTGCCGATGGTAAAATTGCCTACCCCTCCGGCAGCGCAAAAAAATGGATCACATCAGAGCCAGCTCGTAACGAAGTGCATCGCCTGCGCAGCGAGTTCGATGCAGTGCTTACCGGCATCGGCACGGTACTGGCCGACGACCCATTGCTCACCGTGCGCATTGCCGGCCTCGAGCACAGATCTCCCATTCGTGTGGTGCTGGACAGAAACCACCGGATGCCTGTGACATCCAAGCTTATACAATCGCAGGATGCTGTCCCGTTATGGGTGCTGGAGTCCTCATCCCTCGAATCTGCCATTAAAACACTGGCTGAGAAGGGCATTACCCGCCTGCTGGTAGAAGCCGGCCAGGGACTCAATACAGCTTTTATAAACAGCAGCTTAGTAGACAGACTCTATTGGTTCAAAGCCCCCATTACGATAGGTGAAGGCGGGCTTGATGTATTTGCCAGCAAAAAAACCCTCAACCTGCTGGAACAATGGGACAAAGTGGGCTACATTCCCTTCCCTCCTGACCAACTGGAAATATTAGAGCCATGTTCACCGGCATCATAACCCATACAGGCACTATCGCCGACCTTACAAAACAAGGCGACGTGCGCGTTTCAATCACCTGCCCGTTCGCAGATGAATTACGCATGGGCGATTCTGTGGCAGTGAATGGCTGTTGCCTGACCGTGGCCGAAAAAAATGCCGGTGGCTTCAGCGCCGACATTTCAAATGAGACCATCGCCTGCACAGCATACCGCTGGAACAAGGGTGATGCGGTGAATTTAGAACGCTCCCTGAAGCTTGGCGATTCGCTCGATGGCCATCTTGTCACCGGCCATGTGGATGGCATCGCGACCATATCGAATATGCGGGAATCCGGCGGCTCACATATACTTGCATTGGATGCACCAGAGAACTTATCACGCTTTATTGCCGCCAAGGGTTCGGTCACGCTGGATGGCATATCGCTTACAGTAAACAAAGTGGAAGGCAACCGGTTCTGGGTGAATATCATCCCGCATACCTGGGAGCATACGACCCTTAAACATCGCAAGAACGGTGATACGCTCAATCTCGAGATCGACCTCATGGCGCGCTATGCAGAAAGGCTGCTTAGGGCATGACATTATCCCGCATTGAAGACATCATTGAAGACGCAAAACACGGCCGGATGTTCATTCTGGTCGATGATGAGGATCGCGAGAATGAAGGCGACCTCGTCATCCCCGCGCAATTCGCAACTGCTGAAGCAGTGAACTTCATGGCCAAATATGGACGTGGTCTTATCTGCCTCACCCTTACCACCGAACGCACCAAACAGCTTGGCCTCAACCTGATGTCGCCAGAGAACCAGTCGCGTCATCAGACGGCATTCACCGTTTCGATCGAAGCACGCGAAGGCGTGACCACCGGCATCTCCGCGGCCGACCGCGCGCAAACTATCAAGGTAGCGATAGATCCTAAAAAAGGCGCAACTGATATCGCCTCCCCCGGCCACGTATTCCCGCTGATCGCCAAAGATGGCGGCGTGCTCGTGCGCGCCGGCCACACGGAAGCTGCCGTGGATATCGCACGTCTTGCCGGACTGAATCCTTCCGGTGTGATCTGCGAGATCATGAATGACGACGGCTCGATGGCACGCCTGCCAGACCTCATGGAATTTGCCAAACAACATAATCTTAAAATTGCCACCATCGCCGATCTGATCGCCTATCGCAGGCGTTCGGAAAAGCTGGTAAAGCGCGTGGTGGAAACGCCGTTCAACAGCAAGTACGGCGGTGACTTCACCATGATGATATATACCAACACCTTGCATTACGCAGAGCATGTGGTGCTGGTGAAAGGTGACATAAAACCAGATAAACCAACACTCGTGCGTGTGCACAAGCTGGATGTACTGCGCGACGTGCTTGGCGACACCGAATCTGGGATCAGCAAACAAAAATCCATGGAGATCATCGCACGCGAAGGCGGCGTGCTGCTCCTCATCCGTGAACCAAGCGCCACCAGCCTGTCCGATAGCGTCAAACGCCGTGTCGCAAGTAAGGAAAAAGGCGAAAAATACGCGGTAAGCGACCTGCGCGATTACGGCATCGGCGCACAGATCCTGCTCGACCTCGGCGTGCGCGACATGATATTACTCACAAACTCTGACCGCCCCATCGTTGGCCTCGAAGGCTATGGGCTGCGCGTCACCGGCAAACAGAACCTGATATAATCATATGGCACATATCCTTATCGTTACCTCCCCCTATTATCCCGAGATCACCGATGAATTGCTAAAAGGCGCAAGAGCCACATGCGATGCAAGCGGCGCAACCTATGAAGAGATCACTGTGCCCGGCGCATTTGAAATTCCGCCTGCCATTCGCTTTGCACTCAGCAGCAGGAAGTATGATGGCTATATTGCTCTCGGCTGTGTGATCCGCGGTGAGACCACCCATTATGACTACATCTGCGCCGAAAGCGCGCGCGGGCTCATGGAGCTTGCACTCACCCACAATGCTGCTATCGGATATGGTATCCTCACGGTAGAGACCATGCAGCAAGCCAATGTGCGTGCCAATGTTAACCAAGGCAACAAAGGCAAGGACGCAGCAGAGGCCTGCCTGAAACTGATCGAACTGAAAAAACATTATGCAGCCTAAACAAAATCCATCACTCCAGAAAAAATCCGCAGCGCGTATGGCTGCCGTGCAGGCGCTTTATCAACACGCCATCACGGGTGACAAGAAGGATGCAGCAAAGCAGGTGGCATCCCTCAAGGCGCAACTGGCCAATAACAAAAGTGAACAGCGCCTGATGGTCGGCGTGCCGCTTGAACCGAATTATCCGCTGGTAGAGGCCCTGCTTACAGGCGTTACCTCCCGCATGGATGAGGTGAATGCGCGGCTCGATGAAGTGCTCACCAGTGAATGGAAGCGCGAGCGCATGAGCCATCTGCTCGTGGCACTCCTGCAATGTGGCATCTATGAAATGTTCTTCTACAAAGAGATCAAATCCAACATCATCATCGATGAATACACTCGTATGGCACGCAGCTTCTTCTCTGATAAGGAAGTGGATTTCGTGCATGGCGCACTCTCCACCTTAGCGGCAACCTATGGATGAGTTCGGCCTTATCCGAACGTACTTTTCCCCACTGTCTGTGGGTTTTCCCGGTAGCCTGAATCTATCTGATGATGCCGCACTCATTGATGTTCCGGCTGGAAAGCAGCTGGTCATTACCAAAGATGCCGTCAATGAGGCCGTGCATTTTCTTGGCACGGAAGAAGCTGCGCTCATTGCAAAAAAATTACTGCGCGTGAATCTTTCTGATCTGGCGGCCAAAGGCGCAACCCCCATGTGCTATTTCGTTGCCCTTTCTATCCCGCAGGAGATCGACGCTCGCTGGATAGAAGGTTTTGCCGAAGGCCTGAAACAGGACCAGCAGGAATATGCCATCCATCTTGCCGGCGGCGATACTACCAAAACCCTTGGCATGTTATGCCTTTCACTCACCGCATTAGGTCTGGTAGATACAGGCCGCATGCTAAAACGGAGCACCGCAATAGCTGGTGATGATGTGTATGTAAGCGGCACGATCGGTGATGCCGCACTTGGACTGATGTCCTTAAACGGTGAATTGAACCCGACCTTTGAACGTGATGATGAACTGGAACAACGTTATTTCCTGCCGCAACCGCGTGTGGCACTGGGGCAGAAACTCATAAGCGTCGTTCATGCCTGCATGGATATTTCCGATGGGCTGGTTCAGGATCTTGGCCATCTATGTGAAGCCTCCGGCACAGGTGCAACCATCCACGCGTCGCAGATTCCGCTGTCACGCTCTGCCGCGAGCCTTGTGAACCGTTATCCTGACCTACGGGAGCGCATCATCACCGGCGGTGATGATTATGAATTGCTTTTTACCGCACCAGCTTCAGCGGAACAGCAACTAGCCACGCTGGCGCGCGAAACCGATACGCCAATCACAAAGATCGGTAAGGTGACCGCCGGTAAAGGCGTCACCTTACTTGATAAAAATGATCTTCCTATCATCCTGAAGAAGACAGGATACAAACACTTCTAGAATTTTCCGAAGAGTTGCTGCGATAATTCGAATGTAAGCCCGCCATCTTTCACAGAATAGAGGCATGCAATATCGCCTGTTGCATCCCCCGCCTTGACCGGCAGGGTAAATGCCACACCGCGATCCGAGTGATTCCAGAACACGGTTTTATAGATCTGGCGTGAGATAAGATCATTGTATGAAGCTGTGCCGAGTGGCTCTATCGACTGTTTCTTTTTATCTGAAAGATCCTTCAGGCAATGCTTGCCCAGCTCTGGCGTGAACTGCGAGATCGCTTTCTCGCGATCTTTAGCATACTGGTTCTGGTTCTCAGAAATATCGGCATAGGCCGGGAAAGCCGCGATCAATGCTGCTGCAAATACTAAACGCATATGCATCTCCCTACTGGCCTAAACCGATGGCGCTGGCAGGACGTTCTGCCTTCTCGGCAAAGCTCGCAGCCGGTGCGTTGGCGTATTTTTCTGCCATACCGATCACTTTTGCAGCCGTGGCTTTTATTACCAGCGCGTCGATATTGGCGATAGCTTTCGCCTCTTTCTCACGGAGGAATGCAGCACTTCTTTCTACCAATGTGTTAGCGGCGCGTTCTGCTTCCGCTTTATCCATCATGAGTGGGATCTTGTTCTTTTCCATCATGCTTGCCAGATGTTCGCGCAGTTTCTGCATACGCGGATCATCCTTGCCCTCGCCTTCGCCAAGGAAATGGTAAGCAAGCGACATGGTGGCAGACTGGTATTCGCGCACCAAAGGTTTTACCTGTGTCAGTGCCTCAGCCAGTTGCTCGACCGGCGGATTGCTGTTGCCATTTTCATCGCGTGTATGCTTGGTCATTTCATGCAGATGCGCAGAAAGCATGGTCTTGAGCGCCTGTACGCGCGCCAGTTCCGGCGTTGCATCATCGAATACTTTTACCTGTTCGATCGCTGTCGTGGTTGCTGCTGTATCGGTAGCTTTCGCCATAATGTTTGAACGGTAGCGATCAGGGAAACGTCTATTGATGGCAAGGTCAGCATCTGATGTGCTCATCACTTCTTCTGCCACATGCAGCATGGAATGTGCCGCGGCGTTTGCCAGCGTATCATCCACCATATCCGCTGCCACGGACTTATCACCTTTGACCAGGCCGGTCTCGATGGCCAGACGGCCAATAGGAAGATATTTACCTGCGGTCAACACCTCCGGGTGCTCGCGCACGATTTTGTTGATCATATCAGGGTTCGACTGGTTATATTCGCGATCCATTGAATATTTCTTGATGCGCGCTTCGGCACGCTTGCGCGTGCGGTTGAATTCATCGGTGCTCAGTGTGCTAGGCAGTGCATCCAGCTCTTCGATGCTCTTTTGCGCCTGTGCAATGCGTGCCGCCAGTACCCCATCCACCAGTTTAAATACAGGGCTTTCTGCGCCGCCTTCAGCGAGCTTTGCCATATCCTGCTCAACTGTCATCGCTGTACGGAACTGTTCCTGCAGCTGCGGGATATTGCCAGATTTCTCATCGGCATAAGCCGCATGGTTTACCACCTTTGCAAGGTTCAGCGTGGTAATATCATCATTACCACCAAGCAGTCCGGCATATTGCAGGTACTGCACGGCGCGTTGCTCTTTATCAAAGAGATTTACATCAAGCACATTGGCTTGTGGTGCGGTTTCATTCGGGGCTACGGCTGATTCGTCTAATTCAGTAGGCATAAGATACACTCCAAAACATTATGTTATACATCGCTACAGGCACTATGCCCTTTTAAGGAAACCACCCCTTCCCTAGAAGCGCGCGATGCGTGATGGCAGGTTTCCTGGCTTGTGGAGCTTAAGCGACTGAGGCATTTCGTCTTCCCGGTTTCCCAGTGACGGTGTATCACACCTCTGGCATCCACTTACAGTTGGGGGAACAGCTACGGAGTAAGGTTTCCCTGCACCGTATTCCCTTTTAACGCCCTTTTGGGCGCACCATCGCTATTGATATTATACCATGTGTTAACGCGGTCAAGCGCAGAAAATCTAAGGTTTTTCGGTATCTTAGGCTGCTTCCAGTTGTCTGCCGAACTGCATTTGCCTATATGAGAGGGCTTCAGCAATATGGCTGTGGCCAACGGTCTGAGCCCCTTCAAGGTCGGCGATGGTACGCGCCACGCGTAACACACGCGTATATCCGCGCATGGAAAGTCTGAGTTTTTCGGTAGCTTCTTCCAGCAGTTTCTTACCCGCCGCATCAGGAGCGACCACAGAATGCAGTAACTCACCCTGCAATTCCACGTTGGTGGCATAGGGCAGTTTCAGTTCCTGAAAGCGTGCACGTTGCCTGTCCCTTGCGACCGCAACGCGCTTTGCCACCTCGGCACTGGATTCACCGGTATTCTGATTCAGCATATCAAGCGTTGGTAAGTCAGCCACCTCAATGACCATATCGAAACGATCATAAAGTGGGCCGGATATTTTCGATTGGTAATCCACCGCGCATTTGGGGGCTTTGTTGCAGGCACGCTCCGCATCGCTTAAGTAGCCGCAACGACAGGGATTCATCGCAGCGATCAGCTGGAATCGCGCCGGATAGGTCACATGCGCCTGCGCACGCGCCACGCTGATACGGCCCGTTTCCAGCGGCTGGCGGAGTGATTCCAGCACCGCACGCGGAAACTCCGGCAATTCATCAAGGAATAACACCCCATGATGCGCCAATGATATCTCTCCCGGCAGTGCGCGCTTACCACCACCCACCATCGCTGCCTGCGAGGCATTATGATGCGGGTCACGGAATGGCCTGCGGCTGCTTAGCTTACCGCCTTCGAGTTTTCCGGCGATGGATGCGATCATGCTTGCTTCAAGAATTTCCTTGGCATCCAGTGGCGGCAATATGCCCGGCAGGCACGAAGCAAGGAGCGACTTCCCCGCACCCGGCGGGCCGCTCATCAATAAATTATGGCCACCGGCCGCGGCCACTTCCAGCGCACGCCGTGCCATTGGTTGACCACGTACCTCACGCATATCAACGATGCGACCGGTCGCCACCGCCGTTTCGCATTCCGGTTGCGCGAGCACTTGCGTGCCTTTGAAATGGTTGATGAGTGCAAGAAGCGATGGTGGTGCAAGTACCGGTGCAACACCAGACCACGCCGCCTCCCCACCATTTGCTGACGGGCAGATGATCCCTTTTCCTGTCTCGATCGCCTGCATGGCAGAAGGCAGCACACCGGCAACAGCAAGCAATCCGCCATCAAGCGATAACTCCCCGAGGGCTACGAAATTCTCTATCTCATCCTGCGGCAGCACACCCATTGATACGAGCAGGCCGATCGCGATCGGAAGATCAAAATGGCTGCCTTCTTTAAGCAGGTCAGCCGGTGCAAGATTCACGATGATGCGCTTGGCAGGCAGTGCTAAGCCCAGCGCATGAATGGCAGCGCGCACGCGCTCCTTTGATTCACCCACGGCTTTATCCGGCAGGCCGACGATGGAGAAATTCGGAATGCCTGAGACCATCTGCACCTGCACGTCCACCGGCGTGGTGCTGATACCTTCGAAGGCAACGGTGGTGACATGTGCGGTCATGCTTTTACTCCAAACTGCGCAAGCATAGTACAGGTTTTCTCAACTGGCAAACCGACTACGTTGGAGTAAGAACCATTGATCCAGGGAATGAATGTTTCAGCCACTCCCTGAATAGCATAACCACCGGCTTTGCCTTGCCATTCACCGCTCTGGATATAATTATCGATATCTTTTCTGCTGAGGCGATTGAATCTCACCTGCGTCATCTCCACATGAGTTTTCACCTCTCCCTGTAGAGGGGAGGGAACTACAAGACACACACCCGTATACACACGGTGGCGTCTGCCAGAGAGCAACTCAAGGCAGGTGCGTGCGGTCTTTTCATCTTCTGCTTTTGGCAGGATACGCCGGCCAGCGGCCACTACTGTATCGGCCGCGAGCACTACGGCGTCTGGATATTTGCGCGAGATCACAGCCGCCTTCTCCTGCGCGATGCGTAGCGCGTAGTGCTGCGGAAGTTCTGATTTATGAGGGGTTTCGTCAATATCCGCCGGGATGATGTGTTCCGGCGTGATGCCTGCCTGTTTCAATAATTGCAGGCGTCGCGGGGATGCAGAGGCAAGGATGAAAGTCATAACTCTATTCTCGTCATTGCGAGGCAAAGCCGAAGCAATCCATTCTTTAAAAATGTTATTTGGATCGCCACGGTCGCTATGCTCCCTCGCGATGACGTAAGTGTTACTTCTCTCTGAATTTAATGCGGCCTTTGGTCAGGTCGTAAGGTGTCATTTCGACGATCACCTTATCACCGGCAAGCACGCGGATGCGGTTCTTGCGCATGCGACCCGAGGTGTGTGCTATCACCACATGGCCATTTTCCAGCGTAACGCGGAAGGTGGCGTTGGGGAGCAATTCGGTGACAACACCGGGGAATTCGAGCAGTTCTTCTTTAGCCATTGAGTAGAATCCTTTGAATAATGGTGGGTTATATCACTTTATATGTAAAACGCAAATAAGAGTAAAAAGCCGCCTTGCCGTGTCTGAATCCACGGTCA
>CAZHUC010000003.1:0-5113 GCA_964535825.1 uncultured Rickettsiales bacterium | reverse complement strand
TGTAAAACGCAAATAAGAGTAAAAAGCCGCCTTGCCGTGTCTGAATCCACGGTCACACGGCCTTTAAGCATGTTTTGCAGCATATCCGCCCCTTCATTATGGATGCCCCGGCGCGCCATATCGATGGATTCGAGCTTGGCATGGCCGGATTGCTTGAGGGCTTCATAGTAGCTTTCGCATATTAAAAAATAGTCTTTTATGACATGCTTGAGCGGCAGCACAGGAATGACCAGATCAGCCTTCCTGTCATTATCGGTGGCACGAATGTCGAAGGCCAACCGGTTCTCACGCACACCGAGCTTCACATCATATGGGCCACATTCAAGGCAATGGGCATGGAATTTATTGCGATGCTTAAGATCGGTCATGGCGATGGTACGCTCATGTTCCGCTTCAACAGAACGCTTGCGCCCGCCCTCGTCATCGAGCGAGATGTTGGCGATATATTCCTTCTCGGTCATGGTTTATGACGCAGGCGCATGGAAAGCGCGTGAGCGGCAAGCCCTTCCGTATCGGCAAGTAATTCCGCCTGGTGGCAGATAGCGGCGAATGATTTCTCAGTGCAGCTAATGATGGAACTGCGCTTCAAAAAATCGAATACTGACAGGCCGGAAGAAAAACGTGCAGTGCGAGTGGTAGGCAGCACATGCGACGGACCTGCGATATAATCACCGATGGCTTCCGGTGTGTAGCGACCAACAAATATCGCACCGGCATTCCTGATATGTGGCATGAGCACTTCTGGTTGCTCGATAGCAAGTTCCATATGTTCCGGTGCGATCGCATTGGTAAGCTCGCAGGCTTCCATCCAACCCTTCACGATAAATACTGCCCCGTAATCTTTCCATGACTTCGCGGCGATCTCACGGCGCGGCAATGTTTCAAGCATCTTTCCTACCGCTGCGACCACCTCATCCGCGAAGGCTTTATCGTTGGTGACTAGAATGGACTGGGCAAGCGCATCATGCTCCGCCTGCGACAACAGATCCGCTGCAATCCATTCCGGATCATTTTTATTATCGGCGATCACAAGGATCTCTGATGGACCTGCGATCATATCAATACCCACAACACCGAACACCTGCCGCTTGGCTTCTGCCACATAGGCATTACCAGGCCCCACGATCTTATCGACCGCAGCAATGGTTTGCGTTCCGTATGCCAACGCTGCAACTGCCTGCGCGCCACCGATCTTATATATCTCGGTAATGCCTGCCACATGCGCGGCCGCAAGCACGGCAGGATTCACCTTACCTTCTGGCGCAGGCACAACCATCACCAGCCGCTTCACCCCAGCGACCGATGCCGGCACGGCATTCATCAACACCGAACTCGGATATGCCGCAAGCCCACCCGGAACATATAACCCCACAGCATCCACAGGCGTCCAGCGGTGACCAAGGCGTGTGCCGGTGTCATCCGTGTAATCAAGATCCTGTGGCATCTGGCGTGCGCTATAATCACGAATGCGGCTAGCTGCTTTTTTAAGCGAGGCCATGAGTTCCGGTGAACACAGACTAAGCGCATCTGCAATATCATGCGGTGTAATTTTTATGTTCTCAGCCGTTGCATCGAACCGGTCGAATTGCCTGGTATACGCAAGCAATGCTTCATCGCCAGAGGTGCGTACTTTGCTGATTATGTCAGACACCACATCTGAAACTTTTGATGTGTCTTCTCCGCGCACGGCAAGAAACTTCGTGAATTGCTTCGCGAAATCTGCCGCATCCGTGTGAAACTTAGCGGTCATATACCACTTCGCGGAAACTTTGTATCAGGTTGCTGATTTCAGAAGAGCGCGTCTTGAATGCGCTGCGGCCAACAATGAGGCGTGAAGAAACCTGCGAGATTATCGACATCTCTTTCAGGTTATTCTCCTGTAATGTGCGCCCGCTGCTTACCAGATCAACGATGTAATTGGTAAGGCCGAGCTTTGGGGCAAGCTCCATAGCACCAGACAATTTGATACATTCAGCCTGTATCCCCTGCTCTGCAAAATAGCGCCGCGTGACGTTCGGATATTTGGTCGCAACGCGCACATGGCTTGCATGATCCAGTTCATCCTTTGCGTTATCCGTATCGGTGCATGCAAGTGACAGACGGCAGAAGCCGATCTTCAGATCAAGCGGCGTGTAAATATCCGGATAATCAAATTCCATCAGTACATCGCTGCCGGCAACACCAATTTGCGCTGCACCGAATGCAACGAATGTCGCCACATCGAAGCTACGCACGCGGATAATTTTTACCGGCGAATCCTTGCAGGAGAATTGTAGTTGGCGCGCTTTTTCGTCAAAGAATGCATCTTCCGGCTCAATGCCAACCTGCTTCAGGAGTGGTATGAGTTCATCCTGAATGCGGCCTTTAGGTACAGCCATGATAAGTGGTGACGTGCTCATGCGACCTCAGACGTTGTATGTTTACGTTCAGAGATACGTTCGATCCTTGCGCCGCAAGCAGCAAGTTTTTCTTCCAGACGTTCATAGCCGCGATCCAGATGATAGATACGGTGGATGATGGTCTCACCTTTTGCCGCAAGTGCTGCAATGACGAGTGATACGGATGCGCGCAGGTCCGTTGCCATCACTTCAGCACCACGCAATTCAGGCACGCCACGGATCATCGCCGATGCATCATGCACCACTACGCGCGCACCCATGCGCGCCAGTTCCGGCACGTGCATGTAACGATTCTCGAAAATGGTTTCAGTTATCATCGATGCGCCATCGGTCACTGAAAGCAATGCCATCATCTGCGCCTGCATATCAGTTGGGAAACCCGGATAAGGCTGCGTCATGATATCGATGCCCTGAATATGTTTACCATCGCGTTTTACCAGCAACCCACGAGGCGTTTCGGTGATGGAAACACCCGCTTCACGGAATTTTTCAATTACCGCACCCAGCAGATCAGCACTGATACCAACAAGTTCTACCTCACCGCCGGTAATAGCGGCCGCCGCAGCATACGAGCCCGCCTCGATACGATCCGCCACCACACTGTGCGTGCAGCCATTCAGCTTGGTAACACCCTGAACCCTGATCTCTGATGTGCCGATGCCTTCGATCTTTGCGCCCATTTTCTGCAGGCAGTGCGCCAGATCACATACTTCCGGTTCACGCGCAGCATTGGTAATGATCGTTTCACCTTCAGCAAGGCATGCCGCCATGATGACGTTCTCGGTCGCACCCACCGATATTTTCTTGAACTGTATGTGCGCACCTTTCAGGCGATTCTCCACTTTGGCGTGGATATATCCATCAGCAAGGTCAATGATTGCACCCATCTGTTCAAAGGCTTTCAGGTGCATGTCGATCGGACGCGTGCCGATAGCACAGCCGCCCGGCAGTGATACTTTTGCCGCACCAAAACGTGCCAGAAGCGGACCAAGTACCAGCACGGAAGCGCGCATGGTACGCACCAGTTCATACGGTGCGGTAAGATTATTCACCTGAGACGCATTCATCTCCAGCTTGTGGGAATTGCCCAGCACACCGTTGTTGCTATCGCCATTGGTAGACAATGCAACGCCATGCTGCGCGAGCAGATTCGCCATGGTAATAATATCCGCAAGGAACGGCACATTCTCGAGCTTGAGCGTATCATCCGTCAGCAGGCAGGCAGCCATCAACGGAAGCGCAGCATTCTTCGCTCCCGAAATGGGGATGCTTCCTTTCAGTGGCACACCGCCTGTGATACGAATCTTATCCATTACTATTTACGCAACTTTCTCCACGCGCGGCAGCGTTACGCCGGTTTGCTTCTGGTATTTGCCTTTGCGGTCGCCATACGATGTCGCGCAGATGCTGTCGCCTTTTAAGAACAGGAACTGGCACGCACCTTCATTCGCATAGATCTTTGCAGGCAGTGGGGTCGTGTTCGAGAACTCGAGCGTTACATGCCCTTCCCACTCTGGTTCAAGCGGCGTTACGTTCACGATGATACCGCAGCGCGCATAGGTCGATTTACCTACGCACACCACCAGCACATCACGCGGGATGCGGAAATATTCCACCGTGCGCGCCAGAGCGAATGAATTCGGCGGGATGATGCACACTGGTCCTTGCCTGTCTACAAAGCCTTTCGGCGAGAAATCCTTGGGATCAACGATGGCAGAATCCACATTGGTGAATATTTTGAATTCATCGGATACGCGCGCATCATAGCCATAGCTCGACACACCGTACGAGATCACGCCTTCACGGTGCAGATTCTCAACAAATGGCTCGATCATTCCTTTGCCTGCCTGCTCGCGAATCCAGCTATCTGGCATAATCCCCATGGTATTTCTCCCTCAAAAAATTAACGACGATATGTTTTATCGGCTATATGCCCAAAATCCAAGCAGAATATAGCAATGCATGCGCAAGATGATTTGCCTTTGGCCAGCAGATACGCTAACGTGGCGCAAATATTTCACACCGTGACGTTTTATGAATAAAAAACAGTTTGTTAAACTGGCATTACTTACAACCGCCATGCTGGCAACCGCCTGCTCCGCCAAGGTAGATAACCGCGGCTATGTCAGCACAGGCGATATAAAGACCATGGTCGCCGTTGGCCAGACGCGCGACGAAGTGCTTACAAACCTTGGGTCTCCTTCGTCACAATCCACCTTCGGGAATGAGACATGGTACTATATTTCCAGCCGCAAAGAGGCCACGGCGTTCTTCAAGCCGGAAGTGGTCAAGCAGGATGTCACTCGCATAGAATTCGACACCGAGGGCATGGTCAGCAAAGTGGAGACCTTTAACGAGGAAAGCCGCGAGGATGTTGCCATCACCAAGCGTACGACCCCCACAGAAGGCCACCGGTTGGGCTTTATAGAGCAACTACTGGGCAATATCGGCCGCTTCAACAAGCCTCGTGACAATACCGGCGGTCCGGGCGGGCGTTAATTTTCAGGTATAAGCCGTTAATTAAAAGTTTTTGTAGTTTTTTATTGACTAAACGCCGTTCTTTCGCGAATAGTACGCTTCTTTTTCAGGGGGACTTCCCCCAATACCTACATTTCGCCCCGCGGCGGAATGTCTCGCAAGACCCCTTCGTCTAGCGGTTAGGACACCACCCTTTCACGGTGGGAACACGGGTTCGATTCCCGTAGGGGTCGCCA
>CAZHUC010000002.1:332330-335695 GCA_964535825.1 uncultured Rickettsiales bacterium | reverse complement strand
GCGAGCGCAGCACCCTTGGTGGAAAGCCCTGCTTCTTCTGCCTTGCGGCAGGCGATCTTGGTGGAATCGATACGACTCATCTGCCCTGCCCCGATACCTACCGTGCGGCCATCCTTCACCATCACGATAGCGTTTGACTTCACATGTTTGGCAACGGTAAGTGCCATCTGCAGGTCGGTCATTTGCTGGTTATCGGGCTGTTTCTTTGTAGCGGTTTTAAGTGTGGCGGCATCGAAGGTGGTGTTGTCACGCGTCTGGACAAGGAAACCGCTGGTCACTGACTTGACCATATAGTCAACCGTTTTAGGGTCAGGCATGCCACCGGTGGTAAGCAGGCGTAATTTCTGCTTTTTTTCCAAAACTGCTTTAGCTTCCGGCGCTACATCCGGCGCGATGATCACCTCTACGAACAGCTTGGCAATCTCTTCGGCTGTTTTTGCATCCAGCGTGCGGTTCATGGCGATGATGCCACCGAAGGCGCTGGTCTTATCGCATTCATAGGCGCGTAAGTATGCGGTATGTAAGTCTTTTGCGCTTGCCACGCCGCACGGATTGGCGTGCTTGATGATGGCGATGGTGGGTTCGGTAAATTCGCTGACCAGTTCCCATGCGGCGTCAGTATCATTGATGTTGTTATAGGAGAGTTCCTTACCCTGATGCTGGGTGGCGGTGGCAAGCGACGGACGGCAGGTATCCACCGTGTAGAATGCTGCCTGCTGGTGCGGGTTTTCGCCATATGCCAGTTTTTGTTTGCGCTTGGCAGAGAGTGTATAGCGTTGCGGGAAGCTGTCGCCCTCGATGCGGGCGAACCACTGGCCAATGGCCGCATCATAGGCGGCAGTGCGGGAATAGGCTTTATAGGCGAGATGGCGGCGCGTTTCTGCCTTGGTCGCACCTTTGCCCGCCTTCATCTCTGCCATGACCTTTTCATAATCAGAAGGGTCGACGATGATGGTGACGTGGGCATGGTTCTTAGCGCTTGCCCGGATCATCGCCGGGCCGCCTATATCGATATTTTCGATGCAGTCATCAAAGCCCGCGCCTTTTGCCACGGTTTCCTCAAATGGGTAAAGGTTGATGGCTACCAGATCGATAGGGCCTATGTTATGATCGGCCATAGCCTTTTCATGTTCGGCATTACCGCGAATGGCAAGTATACCACCATGAATTTTGGGGTGTAAGGTCTTCACGCGGCCATCCATGATCTCCGGCGAGCCGGTATGTGCAGAGACATCCTTCACAGGAAGGCCTGCATCACGCAATGCCTTTGCCGTGCCGCCGGTAGATAATATCTCTACGCCTGCCTCATGCAGGAATCTGGCGAAGGGCAAAAGATCAGTTTTTGACGATACGGATATCAGGGCGCGTTTGATAGTCATGGTCTGGTTTTACTGCGGGTTTAAATTCAGTTACAAGTTCTTGCAGTATTGCCCTGACCTCGTGCGCCTTGCGATCCCTGCATGACGCAAGCAGCCTTTCCAGGCCAGCCAGCAGCACGCTCATCTCGGCAACGCGGGGTGACGCCAGGAAGATACTGTCATGCGCTGTTTTAACGGCATTTTCCGAAAGGTAAAACAATTCTTCATATAATTTTTCACCCTGGCGCAGGCCGGTATAGATGATCTTGATGTCCTCGCCCGGTTTCAGGCCGGCCAGACGGATCATCTGGTGCGCTAAATCGAGGATTTTCATAGGCCTGCCCATATCGAGCACAAAGATACATTCCTTGCGGTCACGCATGCCAGCCCCCAGAGATGCCGCCTGCATCACGAGCTCTACGGCCTCACGCACGGTCATGAAATAGCGGGTCATATCGGGGTGGGTCACGGTAACCGGCCCGCCTTTTTCGATCTGTTCCTGAAAGAGGGGCACGACCGAACCTGTTGATCCCAATACGTTGCCGAAACGTACGGTAATGAATTTGGTACTGGATGATACTTCTGATGCACCCAGCGCCTGGCAGAAACATTCCGCAAGGCGCTTGGCAGCACCCATGACGTTCGTTGGGTTCACTGCCTTATCGGTCGATATCATCACCATGATGGATGCTTTATAGGTCTGACACGCTTCAGCGATGTTGCGTGTACCAAATACGTTGGTAAGCACCGTCTCTTCAACATTCTGTTCCGCCAGCGGCACATGCTTGATGGCCGCCGCATGGAATACGATCTCCGGCCTGTATGTTTCAAATATCCTATTCACATGCACGGCATCGCCCACATCGGCAAGGGTGACGTGTAGTGGAAGGTCAGGAAAATTGTCACGAATCTCGCGGTCGATCTGGTACATATTGAATTCACTGCGTTCAAGCAGCACCATCTCGGCTGGTTCATATGAGGCGATCTGGCGGGTAAGCTCGCCACCGATCGTGCCGCCTGCCCCGGTCACCAGAATGCGTTTGCCTTTTACGAGAGCGTTCATACTGGCTCTGTCCAGTACGTTCTGGGAGCGCCCCAAAAGGTCTTCCACCGCGATGGGCTGAATATCGATCTGGTCCTTGATGCGGGTCTTAAATTCGCTGCTGCGTGGCAGGCGGGCGAGCGGGATGCCGAGACTATCGACCTTATCCAGCAGGTTGCGGATCTCATCGCCCATTTTGCTGTCATCGGTCAGGATGATCTTTTGCGGGCGCATACCTTTGCGCTCGAGTTTGCGGACGATCAGCTCAAGTATATCTGTGCCGCCATAGATAGGCACGCGCTGGAGTGTGTGGCCTTTCCATTTCGGATGATCATCGGCGATGGCGACAACATCGTACAGCGCCCGCTTATCACGCGTCATATCGCGGATGAAGCGTTCGGCATTGTCATTAACACCGATCAGCACAACGGGAATCCGCACACTGTCCTGCGTGACGGTGCGTGTGAAGAAATTGCGGTCATGCAATGAGCGGAAAATAAAACGTGGGCCAGCGAGTAATAAAAGCAGCACCATCCAGTTGATGAAAGGTACGGAGCGTGGAATGCCGTGATGACGATCAAGTACGAAGGTCAGCGTAGAGAATATAAGTACCGCTAGTGTTACCGCACGCACCATAACGACCATGTCGCGCATCGAGGCATAGCGCCACAGCCCGCGATAAATACGCATTTGCGCAAAGATCGCAGCACAGATGAAGGTGAAAAGAATACTGCCATTTACCAAATATGGTTTCGCCTGATAGAATAGCTCTGTGCCAAGCCGCAGATAGACAGCGAGTATGAAGCTGATGGCCGCCATAGAGGTATCATGGGCAGCGATGAGAAGATTACGGGAGATAGGAAACTTTGCCATGGCTATCTCTTATGCTTCTTTTTCTTGAAATAGCCAAGCAGCATGGCAACCGTCAGATACGCCACGAATGCATGGAACAAGGCAAGCTCCGG
>CAZHUC010000002.1:0-332230 GCA_964535825.1 uncultured Rickettsiales bacterium | reverse complement strand
GCAGCATGGCAACCGTCAGATACGCCACGAATGCATGGAACAAGGCAAGCTCCGGCTCAATGACGGTACGCACGCTCAGAAATATCAGCAGGATATTCAACCCCATGATGCTGCGTACGATGAAGGTCGGGCTGCGGCCATTGGCTAATGCCAGCTGGTAAAAATGTTCGCCATGTGTGAGTGATAAGGGCTTGCTTGCCCAGGTGCGTTTTATCCATGAGACAATACTGTCCAATGCATAATATGCGGTGATACACAGCACAGCGAAGCCATAACCTTCACGCGTGGCGATAAGGATCAGGTAGCCAAGCAGGAATCCAAGCGGCACGGTGCCGACCTTGCCCAACGCGATTCTGGCCGGTGGCCAGTTCCACCACAGGAATCCGCAAGCAGCAGTAGCCACGATCAGATTGTATGAGGCAAGTAATGACGGGAAATTGCCGGTAAGTACCATGACGATACACATGCCGGCGCTCAGCGAAAGTATCGCAGAGGTTGCAAAGCCATCTACGTCATCCATGCCCTTAAGCATGTTGATGAACCACATCCAGACCGCACCGACGATGAGTATATCAAGCCATTGCGGGAAAAAGCCGCCAAAGGTTGGCTCGGGTAAGTTGCTTAATGGGATGGAGATGGCAAATATCTGCACCAGCATCTGCAATATCCACGGCAGTGGAAGCAGCTTTTCAATAAGTGTAAGTGATGTCAGCAAAAATAATGGCAGCAATATATCAAAGCGCAGGTCTGTGACGGCAAGACAGATAGCGATCGAGAATATTATGACTATACCGCCGCCCTGTATACTTTGCGGTAGTAGCTTTTGCATGTCCTGAGGCAGGATCGTGTAGCCAAGATTTTCCCTTCGTGTACGCATGGCAAGTATGGCGATGCGTGTACCAAGCAGCGATAAAAGAAAGGCACAAAGCGCGATGGTGATGTAAAATGTCATCCACGCCTCCCGAATAATATCTCTATATCCTTGCGGCTTAGCTCGATATAGGTGGGGCGTCCGTGGTTGCACTGGCCGGAAAGCGGGGTTTGTTCCATCTGACGCAGCAAGGCATTCATTTCAGGGATAGAAAGCACACGGCCAGCGCGCACGCTGCCGTGACACGCCATTGTGCCGCTCATGCGCTCGATACTGTCTTTAAGCGCAAGCGTTTCACCGAATTCGCGTATGTTGTCTGCCAGTTCCTGGATCATTGACTTTACATTCATCTCTCCGAGCATGGCCGGTGTTTCCCGAACCATAATGGTATCTGCGCCAAATGCCTCGATCACCAGACCAAATTCCTGAAGCTCATTTTGTCGTGAAAGCAGACATTCAGCAAGCGATTCGTTGAGAGTAACGATCTCAGGAATTAATAATTGCTGCCTTGCTACGCCCTTTGCCGCCAGATCTGCTTTCATGCGCTCATGCACCAGCCGCTCATGCGCTGCATGCTGATCTACGACCACCATGCCATTCTGTGTCTCAGCCACAATATAGGTCTGGTGTATCTGGCAACGCGCTGCTCCCAGCGGATAGGCCGTATAATCGATTGCACTCTGTGCGGCATCAGTTGGCTTAGCCATCGGGGGCAAGGATTGGCCAGACATGAGTGACGGCATGGTGGGCTGTGCCTGAAAATCACGCGGCGTATGCTCATTTATGGCAGGATATGCACTGTGTGCTGATGGCATATAGGCATATTGCGGCATCGCGCCACCTCCGCCTGCTGAGAATCTCTGCAAGGCCTCGGTCGCTACCGTGGAAGATGCTCTGAATCCTGCTTCTGACAATGCATGCTTGATGCCGCCGACCATAAGTCCGCGCACCATGCTGCTGTCACGGAAGCGTACCTCCGCCTTCGCCGGGTGTACATTCACATCCACATCGCTGGCGGGAACATCAAGGAATAACACCACAACCGGGTGGCGGTCATGTGCCAGCACATCCTGATACGCGCCTTTTATCGCCCCAAGCAACAAGCGGTCACGCACGGGGCGGCCATTGACGAACAGATATTGTTCAGCCGAAGTGCCGCGGTTATAGGTGGGAAGTGCAGCGAACCCTGTGAGATGCAGGCCTTCTCGCGTGTTATCCAGTGGCAGGGCATTCTCGATGAAATCTTTACCCATCAACTTACCAAGACGGTGCGTACGTTTATCGAGCAGGTTGCCTTGTGTGCCGTCAAGCATCAGCATTTGTTTGCCATCAGAAATCAAGGAGAAAGAAACCCCCGGGTGCGCCATAGACAAACGCGATACGATATCAACGGCCTGTTGTATCTCGGTGCGGTCAGTTTTCAGAAATTTAAGACGCGCCGGCGTTGCATAGAAAAGATCACGCACTTCGATGCGTGTGCCTTGCATCAGAGAAGTCGGCTCTGCCTCAAATACATCACCCGCCTCGATACGCAACATCCATGCATCCTTCGAATCTCGTTTGCGGCTGCTTACCGTCATGCGGCTTACCGAGGCAATAGAAGGTAGTGCCTCACCACGGAAGCCAAGGAAATTGATATTGAGCAGATCATCGGAAGGGAGCTTGGATGTAGCATGCCGCTGCAATGCAAGGCTAAGTTCTTCGCGGCTCATGCCGTTTCCATTATCTTCAACGATGATACGGTTCTTACCCGCCTGCTCCAGCATGATATCGACACGCGTGCTACCCGCATCGATTGCATTTTCCACTAATTCTTTTATGACCGACGCCGGACGTTCTATTACTTCACCGGCGGCGATACGATTGATAAGGGTTGGTGGCAATATGCGTATGGCATTCATATGTTTTTGCCCAGCAGGTAGTCGCGTGCCAGAATCTTACCTTCTTCCACGGCGGGCTGATCGAACGGATTGACATCGAGTAGTTTGGCCATGAACACGATCTCCAGCATGAAGTGCATGAGCAATGCACCCATCTCATATTCACTGAGCCTGTCTAAAGCAATATGGCGCACAGGGCATTTACTGTGAATGAGCGTTGCTATCGTAGCACGCTGTTCTGCTTCCATCACATCGCCCAGGGTTTTTCCATTCAAATAGGTCATATCCTTGGGTGCATGAATGGGAAGGCCTGTGCCTCTGCGCTTGCAGGTGATGAGGGTAAATAATTTATCTTTCGGGCCACTCAAATAAAGTTGCAGCTGGCTGTGCTGGTCGGTGCTGCCAACGGCGCGTATGGGCGTTGTGCCTTTGCCATCCTTGCCGAGGCTTTCTGCCCAGCTTTGCCTGTACCATGCGGAGAGTCCGCACAGGCGTTCACTATATGGCAACATGACAGAGATATTCCTGCCACTTTCCATCGCAGCATATTGCACCGCAGCTCCTTGCGCTGGCGCAAATGCAGAGCAGTCTTTTGATGATTTCATCGCTGATACAACAGATGCCGCACCATCACGCAGTGCTTTGATATCAAGGCCTGCGAGCGCAGCAGGTAACAGTCCAACAGCGGTTAGCGCAGAGAATCTGCCACCAATATCCGCAGGGTGATCGAGGATGATCATGCCATACTGCGCGGCGCTTTTTTGCAGGGGGTTTTCATCCGGCATGGTGATAACAACGAAATGTTTGCCGATATTCTGTTCGCCCACGAGTGGCTTCATGTGGTGCACCAGCGCATAGAACTGACTTATGGTTTCCGCCGTGCCGCCGGATTTGCTGATGATGATAAAGCAGCTTCTTTTGCAATCGATGGAAGCAAGCATGCTGTCCATCAATTCAGGGTCGATGTTCTCCAGAAAATGCAAGAAAGGTGATGTCACAGGTGATGCCATTTGCGCGAGCATCCTGCCACTTAAACCTGAACCGCCTGAACCTATCACGACCACATGGGAGAAATCCTTGCGTATATTCTCAGCATGTTTTTTGATCGCGCTAATGTCATTTTGCGCAAACGGCAGAGCAAGTAGCGCAGATGTGAGCCTGCATTTCTCGGAGGTTATAGAAGGCAGTGCTGCGGATAATTTCGCCAGATGCTTCTCATAGATCGCCTTATCAAGCACATGGAAGCAATCCTGAATGGAGTGATGTGCAGTGCTGCTCATTGGGTCGTATCCGTTTTATCCAGCACCGGTTTGCCGACCATGACCAAGAGTAAGCTATCCGGAGTGATGAGTTTCTTTGCGCTTTGCTTTACATCGTCAAGTGTGACCGCCTGCATATATTCGTTGCGGCGGTTCAGATAATCCATGCCCAGATCCTGCAATTGCATGGTGAGCAGGAAGTTAGCAACATCTGCATTACTATCCAGATTCAGCACAAATGAACCCATTATGAATTTCTTGGCATCATCCAGATCTGCCTGGCTGATGTCACCTTCAGAAAATTTCTTCAAGGTTTCATTCAACACAGCGAGCGCTTTTCCTGCTTCTTCGTTGCGCGTCGAAAAACGTCCGCGCCAGGATTGGCCGTGTGGTGCGGGGTCAAGATATGTACCAACACCATATGTAAGGCCGCGTTCACCACGCAGTGCTTTGCCTAGTTTTGAGTTCAGTGTGCCGCCACCACCAAGGATATGGTTCATCACATGCGCGCTGTAATACTCTGGGTCAGAGCGCTTGAGTGCAGGTAGGCCGAACATGATCATGGTTTGTGGAATATCAAAAGATACGGTCTGTGGTGATGTTCCTGCTGCTACTTTTGTATCCGTCACTTTGGTATCAGGTGCATAGGTCGCGGGTAGGTTGGCTAACTGGTCATCAAGCAAGCGCTTGAGTGCATCCGGCGTGATATCGCCAACCACTGCGATCACCATGTTCTCACGCGTCAGGAAATGGCTCTGGTAAAATTTCAGATCATCTTTACTGATGCCAGCGATACTTTTTTTAGTGCCGACCATCGGATTGCTATACGGGTGGCCAGGGAATGCAGATTGTTGCCACGCCTGCATCAATTGATAACCGGGACTTTGTTCCTGTTGTGCCAGTATGGACTGCATCTGGCGGCGCGTACGATCCATGGCATCAGAATCAAAGCGAGCGCTGGTCAATGCCAGTGCAAGATACGAGAATGCGGTTTCAGCATGCTCGCTGAGCGTTTCCATGGAGACATGGAAATTATCTTCCTCAACGGCAGCCTCAAGTGCGATCGCACGGGATTCGATCGCTTCGCTGAACTGGCGGGCATCCATATCGCCCGCACCTTCGGTCAGCATGGCGGCCATAATGTTGGCGCGGCCTTCCTTGCCGGGAAGATCATAGGCATTGCCACTGTCTTTGAATGCGATCTTGACGGCGATGAGCGGTAGCGCATGTTCTTCTACCAGCCATGCTTTGATACCGCTTTCGCTCGTGACCTCTTTCACTTCAACGGCGTAGGCAGGAGCGATGCTTAGAGAAAGAAACAGTGCAGATACGAAAAGATTTTTCATTGTGCGCTCATTTCCTCTTTGGGTTTTGCAGCATCAGGCAACAACCAGCCAGTGACCGAGGCGTCAGCATTCAGCACATGATTCGCGGCATCATTTATTTGATCGGTCTTGATGGCATCTATCATGCTATCCCAACGCTCAAAATAATCAGCGCTCAGCCCGGCGATACGAACCCATCCCATAATGCGCGCCATGGAAGAAAGCCCATCCCGCGTATAGACAGATTCGGCCTTAAGCAGTATTTTCGCTCTGGCTATATCGGCTTCCTTGAAGCCATGTGTGTGTACATTCTTAAGCTCTGCATCGATCGCCGCTTCCAGTGTTTCCAGCGATACGCCATGTTCCGGTGTTGCAGAGATAATGAACTCTGCAGGCCCGATGCTAAAACCGTTATATGACGTGCCGACCGCAGAGGCCAATTTTTTCTCCACCACAATGGTCTGGTATAGGTGGCTGGTCTTGCCACCACCGAGCAACTGAGACACCAGAAAGATCGGCAGTGCTTTTGTTTTATCACCGCTATTGAAGCTGGATGTCATGTAGCTGCGTGTCCATTCCGGCTGCTTCACATTTGTGTGATGTAAGGTGATATGACGTGCAGCACGCTGTGGTGGTTCTGATACCCAGTTGCGCGTTGGAGTTTTCATCTTCGGCAGATTGCCGTAATATTTTTCCGCCATTGGCTTCAGTTCACTTGCGGTGATGTCGCCGCTGACGATCAGGATGCTGTTGCTTGCATGATAATAGGCTTTGTGGAAATCAAGCGCATCTTGCTTTGTCAGGCCTTCCATCTCGTGCATCCAGCCGATCACCGGAATGCGATATGGATGATGGCGATAAAGTATTGCGCCCATTTGTTCATCCAGCAACGCTTGCGGATTATTCTCGGTGCGTTCACGGCGCTCTTCAATAATGACCGATCTTTCTTTGGTAGCATCTTCGTCGCTTGGTGTAAGGCCGCGCACACGGTCTGCTTCCATCTGCATGACCAGCGGCAGATTTTCTTTGGCGATATTTACGAAATATGAGGTGGCATCATTACCCGTGAATGCATTTTGCTGACCACCATGACGAGCAATGATGTCAGCATATTCACCGGATTTATAATTACGCGTACCTTTGAACATCATGTGCTCGAGGTAATGGGCGAGCCCCGATTTTCCCAGCGGGTCATCGGCTGCTCCTACGCGAAACCAGAGCATATGGCTTACCGCTGGCACGCGATGGTTCGGTAGCACGATCACTTCCATGCCGTTATCCAGTGTGAACTGCTCGACTACGAGCGCTGCATGTGCCGGAAGCCATGAGCCAAGAAACACCAGTGCGGTCAGTGCGCTACGCAGGCTGGATCTGGAAACGGACATTACCAATCTCCGAAGATGCGCCCAAGCACGCCGCGGTCTTTATCTTTCGTTTCAGCGACATCACCATCATTGGCCGGCTTGCCTTCTTCGGTATTCTTCTTGATGCGCTCAGATTCTTTTTTTGCATCAACAATAGGTTCTTTCTTTTCCCACATTGATATTGAATCCCACCAGCTTGACTCTTCCTTCTCGAGCTGTCTGTTGATCTTTTCTTCTTCCAGTGCACGGCGCACGGAGCTGTCGGCTACATCAGCGCCAGCATTCTTGAGGAACTGTGATTCTGCGCTGTTAGCCGGTTGCTGACTGGTGATGGTAACAGGAACAACCGCGGTGTCTGCATTCGGTGCTGGCAGTTCATAGGTATTGCCCTCGCCATCATTCAGGATAAGGCTCTGCGCTTTAACATGGGCAGGCGCAGTGTTCGGAGCGCTGCCACTGGTATCTCCCGGCGGGCGGAGGTTGAATTGTGGCGGCACAGAAAGCGGCGGACGCGATACCACGCGAAATTCATCCGGTGCTGATTTATCAAGCCCCACCAGATCGCGAACGCTATTGCTCTGACAGGCAGTAAGCAATGCGGCAGAAAAAACCACAGGTAGAACAACGCTATGCAGAGGCTTCATTGGAATTTTCCTTACTAGGTTTTTGCACTTCAAAGAACATACTGTGGATACATAAAAGTACAACCCCTATGACAACTCCACTATCGGCAATATTAAACGCAGGCCAGTGTATATCCGCAATATGAAAATCAAGGAAATCAAATACTTTACCAAAGTTAATGCGGTCTATGATGTTCCCGGTCGCGCCGCCGATCACCAGCCCGAGCGCAATGGCCACCAGGCGGGATTCATTTCGTGTCAGCCAGACCAGAAGTATAACGGTGATGATACTTGCGACCGCGATCAATATCAGCGGCTGGTTATGTGATGCGAACATGCCGAAGCTCACCCCCTGATTCCACACGGTAACTAGGTTGAAGAAGGATGTCACTTCGATCGGAGGGCGATTCGGCAGATCCATGACCGTCATCATGTACCATTTGCTCCACTGGTCACAACCGAACAGCAAAATGGCCACAAGCAGGCCGGTGATCACAGAAAGTCGTCTTGCCTGCGTCATGCGGATACCTTGCGTTGTCTGACCTGCGCAATATCGGATGCGATCTGTAAGCGCAGCGCATCAATGCCGGTGAATGTTTGTTCGCCACGGATGAATTCTATGAATTCCACGCGTATACGTTTGCCGTAAATATCTTTATTCACATCGAATATGTGCACTTCAAGCACGGGCGCATTCTGGCCAAAAGTTGGCCGCACGCCGATATTGGCGATACCGTCATGCCATGCACCATCTACCAGTATGCGCACGGCATACACACCAAAACGTGGCGGGCATAAATGATGCATACGCAGATTGGCCGTTGGGAATCCGATGCTTTGCCCGCGCTTGTGGCCATGGCACACATGCCCTTCAAGAAAATACGCATGGCCCAAAAGATGCGAGGCTTTCTGGATGTCGCCCTTTGCCAGCGCCGCGC
Organism: uncultured Rickettsiales bacterium; assembly: GCA_964535825.1. Lineage (GTDB taxonomy): Bacteria > Pseudomonadota > Alphaproteobacteria > Rickettsiales > SXRF01 > CAZAQK01. The sequence goes on along the minus strand of CAZHUC010000002.1, from coordinate 323,970 downwards.
GTATGGCAGAAGTAGAGATGGTCTCATCCTTATCCTGCACAGCCGGCATGATGCTCACGCCAAATCCAAGTGTCTGTGCTTCCTGCTTCAGAAAATCTGTATTGCCTGCCCTGCCCTTGCCGAAGGCAAAATTATATCCGGTCAGTACATGTTTTATAGACAATGATTGCCCAAGTATCTGATGGATAAAATCATGTGCACTGGTGGCTGCCAGTTTGTTGTCAAAACGCAGCGCAAAGATGCACTCGATCCCCATTCTTCCCAGATGCTCGACCTTCTGGCGGAAGGTGTAAATTGATACCGGCTTCTTTTCAGGCGAAAAAAATTCCCGTGGATGAGGTTCAAATGTCAGTACGGCCGGCTTAGTTCCAAGTTTTTTGGCAAGCGCCACACATTCACTGATAAGGGTCGTATGTCCCTTATGCATGCCATCAAAATTACCCAAAGCAAGAACGGTATGTTTCCACTCTGCCGGTGTTGTTGTTACATCGCGGATAATGCGCATATCATGATCTGGAAGGCACTTTAATCGTCGCCTCTCCTTCAATGACCACCGTGTTGCCCACGGTGCATTTGGTTTCCAGTATGGCACGATGTTTTGCCGGAATAAGCTCCTTCACTGTGCCTGTGGCGTATACTGTGTCACCTACACGAACCGGTGCTAGGAATTTAAGTGTCTGCCCCATATAGATGCATCCCGGCCCTGGCAATTTTGTACCAATGACCGCAGAGATCAGGCTGGCAGTAAGCATGCCATGCACGATGCAGCCGCCGAACTGTGTGGCACGCGCGAATTCCTCATTCAGGTGCATAGGGTTGGTGTCACCTGAAACGCCGGAAAAGTTACGCAGGTCGGTCTCGGTAATGGTACGACTTACCGTGGCACTTAAGCCAATTTTCAGGTCTTCAAAGAAATATCCGTAAAGCTCTGGATGTTTCATTAGGCCGTTGCCTGTTCTGGTTGCACAGAGTCACGGATGTTCATGTAGTACAGTGCCGGTGCAGAGATATATATGGATGAGTATGTTCCTACCACGACACCGAATGCCATAGCTGCGGAGAAGGACAGGATCACATCGCCACCGAATACGGTAAGCGCAATCGCAGAAAGGAATGTGGTAGAGGCAGTAAGGATGGTACGCGAAAGCGTTTCATTAACACTGACATTCAAAAGATCGAATACTTCCATTTTCTTGAAGCGGCGCATATTTTCGCGGATACGGTCGTAGATCACCACCGAGTCATTGATGGAATAGCCTATGATAGTGAGAATGGCGGCCACCGCTGGTAATCCGAAATCGAGCTGTGTGAATGCAAAGAAGCCTACCACCATGACACTGTCATGGATAAGCGCAAGAATTGCACCCGCGCCATATTGCCATTCGAACCTGAACCACACATACACCATGATAGCCGCGAATGAGAAGAGCACGGCCATGATACCTGCTTCAACCAACTCGTCACCTACTGTTGGCCCTACGAAATCTATTTTGCGGTAATCAATGCCGCTGCCGAGTTCCGCGGAAAGAATGTCTTTTATCTTGGCTACTACTTTGGATTGCTCGTCGGTTTCTCCCACCTGTACACGGATCATCAAACTGTTTGCATCGCCCATGTCCTGCAGCGAGATATTGCCAAAACCCTGTGCGTTGAATGTGTCGCGCAGCTTGGCAAGTTCTGCTGGTTTTTCGGTGTGAATTTCCATCAGGATACCGCCGGTGAAATCGATGCCCAGATTCAGCCCTTTGGTGAACACCATGGCAATGGCCAGTATAGTCAACAATCCTGATACGGCAAAACCTATGTTTCGTTTTCCCATGAAGTCAAAACGTGGGGTTTTAGAGAACAGTCTGATGGGCATGGCAGTGATCCGTAATTGGTTTAATGGTTATATGAATACTAGGCGACGGCTTCCACAGCAATCACTTCCGGCACATAATGCTTGAGCATGTTCTCGATGCCTTGTTTCAGTGTGGCGGTGGAGCTTGGGCAACCTGAACATGCGCCGTGCAGTTCGAGTTTCACGATGCCATCTTCAAAACTCTTGAAGATGATATCGCCGCCATCCTGTGCGACGGCAGGGCGAACGCGTGTATCGATCAGTTCGCGGATCTGTGCGGCGATCTCGCTGTCTTCTTCTGCAGGCGCATCTGATTTTTTTGCTTCAGCAAGCACAGGTTTGCCGGTGGTGAGGTGATCCATGATGGTGGTAAGCAATTGTGGTTTCAGCACTTCCCAGTCAGCATTCTCTGATTTGGTGATGGAGATGAAATCACCAGAAAGGAACACAGCACATACATCCTGCACATCGAACAATGCATAAGCGAGTGGCGACTGTTTCGCCGCTTCGCGCGATGTAAAGAACAGCGTGCCAGATGGCATGACCTCAACGCCGGGAATGAATTTTAGCGTGAGCGGGTTAGGAGTGGCTTCGGTCTGAATAAACATGGGGGCTTACCTATGGTAAATGAACAGATGGTAGAGATAGGCCTTATTTACAGCATTTTCAATGCGGGATATGGTGCGCTGGATGGCTTTTTTCGTTAACCGCATAAACCACAGGAGTTTTTATGAAGAAATATGCGTTATTATCGAGCGTTATACCGCTTTTTTATGTGGGCGCTGCAAGTGCATCTCCGGCGGTGCTTACTGTTAATATCGTTGGAATTGAGCAGGATAAGCTGATCCCTGAGAAATTTGCCTATTGCAAACCGGATGGTAATGGCAAAAGCACTTCTGCTCCCAATATCAATCCTGAGATCAGCTGGTCCGGTGCGCCTGAAGGCACAAAATCCTATGCGCTGATCGTGGTGGATACGGAAGTGCCGGCAGCATTCGATGATGCGAATCAGGATGGAAAGACCATAGCGGCCGATTTTCCCCGTCAGGATTTTTATCACTGGGTGTTGGTGAATGTGCCTGCATCCGTGACCAGGATCGCAGAAGGCATGGATAGTAATGGCACACCAGAAGGTGGTAAAGCTGTAGGCAAAACCACCTATGGTGTGAACATGAAGAATGATTATGCCAAGATATTCAAGGGTAGCTTTGGTGGCTATGATGGCCCTTGTCCGCCATGGAATGATCTTCGTATGCATCGCTATCATTTCACTGTGTATGCGCTCGATGTTGAATCAGTGAATATCGCTGAGGGCGTTGCTGGTGCAGACGCAGTGAAAGCGATCACACCGCATGTGTTAGCTAAAGGAAAAGTGGTCGGCAGCTATACGCAGAATACCACGTTGCTGAATGCAAAATAACGATCAAGAAAAAAGCCTGCCGGTTTCCCGGCAGGCTTTCTTTTGCTGTAATTTGTAGTAAATTACGCAGTTGCGCAGGTTGAACCCGCACCAGCGTTCATCGTGTCAACGATACCAGCAGCACCGAATACGATAGCTACGCCGATACCAACGATGATTGCCATACCCCAAGATACTTTACCAAGGAGTGCACCGATACCAATTACGGTGATAGCAATAGTAGCAAGACCTTTACCGGTGTTACCAGTGAACCAGCCTACTACTTTACAGAGAACGTTACCCATTGGGGTATTGTTCGCCATAGCAAAATCCGGCATCATAACGATGACGGCGCTGAGCATAACGAGCATGCAAACTTGCCATGCAACAGCGAGTTCTTTAGTTTGGGTTTTCATATGTATTACCCTTATTATAACTAAATTAAAAAAAGCACACACACGTTTTGAACGATGGTGTGCAAACCAAAATCTGCATCACATAACGTGACCAGATAAGTCTAAGTATACCGGGGGTTTTTGGTAAAATAAAACGGAGATTTGTTACAAAACCGTTACAATCGATTAATGTTATTGCATATTTTTCAATATGATAGCATAATATCGGCCAGTGTAAGCAGTGACATATAAAGGTTAAAAATCAGTAAAACGATGGCAAAAGTCTTTGTAGCAGGCGCATTATTACCCACAGGTGGTGCATACATGGCATACCATCTGGGTCGATTACTGGCGCGGCATTTCGGGTATGAATTATTCGACATCAATATCTATCCTGTGGACAAGAAGATATTTCGTTACGACACACCCATCCGTAGTGTGAGCATTCCACAAATGGAAAGCATGGTGACGGATGATGACATACTCATCGTCAATCCATCCTTTTCACAATTCCTGTTCGGTCTGCGTTTGCCTGGCAGGAAGATCATGTACATACAGGACTTCCGCACATTCCTTCTGATGGATTGCCATTTTGATCTGTATGTGTCGGTGAGTTCGGTGGTCAGTCGTTATGTACATGCGTTATATGGCATCACATCACCCATTATTCCTGCATTCATCCAGTTGAACCAGATGCCACAGGCGCGGCCATGGCAGGAACGCCCGAAGCATTCTGCGCTGGTTTACATGAAGAATCCTTCGCATGAACATAAAGTTCTGCTTTCGCATATCACAACTGAATTAAAGCAGATCGCATCACATATCGATCTGTCGAATATACTGGAAGGGCGCGGCCTGACCCATCAGGAATTCCTGCAGCGATTGGGATCGGTGCGTTATTTCGTGAACATGTCGCTCGCCGAAGGCTTTGGCCTTGTGCCGCTGGAAGCGATGGCAATGGGTACGATGGTAACCGGTGTGGATGGGCTTGCCGGGCGTGATTATATGAATGACGGGCAGAATTGCATGGTTGGTTCGATCAAGAACCTGCGCGGTCTTGCGCACACCATAGCCGATGCTTTCTCGGATGAAGGCCGTGCCTTCAGTATTGCCCAGAATGGGCAGGCCAGTGCAAAGATGTATGGCCATGCGGCGTTCAAGGCAGCGTGGCTTGACCAGTTCTCAAAATTCCTAGATCGTAAGCCAGACCATGCGTGACGTGATCATCACCGGTGTGCCGCGCGGAGGCACTACGCTCGCCAGTGCGATCGTTGATGGCCTGCCGGATACGGTCTGCCTCAATGAGCCCGGCTGGCATAATGCAAAAGTTGCGCGCACCTCGGATGATTTTGCCCGCTGGGTAGCGAATGATTTTGATACGTTGCGCGCACGTCTTCTTAAAGGTCATCCCATCCCGGACAGAAGGGCTGCGGATAATACAGCCGTCACCAATTATTATACGGTAGATGCCGGCAGGAATATGGCCAACACGTTCGAGATCGTGCCTTTCGTGCGCACCGGCCTGAGCCAGAATTTCACGCTCGCCATCAAACATAATGGGCCGTATCTTGCCGTGCTGCCGCAGTTCGTAGCGATGAAGCGTTTTAAGATCGTAGCCATTGTGCGCAACCCGCTGGAGGTGATCGCGTCGTGGCGCAGATTGTCGCTGCCTATCAGCCGCGGGCAGATGCCTAATGCCACGCCGTTCTGGCCGGAAATGGCAAATATCGTTGCGCAGGAACATGATCTCTTGGTGCGGCAGGTGAAGATGTATGATGAGATGTGTCGCCGCGTCCATTCACTAAAAGACCATATCCATATACTGCCTTATGAAACGTTGGTGAGTAAGCCTCAGTTGCTGGCTGAATATATCGGCAAGGATGCGCCTCCATCTGACACACTGGTAGAAAAGCTAGAGCGCGAGATACCCGATAGCGAAAAAGAGCAGATACTTTCTGCGCTTACAGCACATGGCACGCATTACAGAACGTTCTTTCCTGATATAGTATAAAAAGCTGGCGCACCCGAGACGATTCGAACGTCCGACCTTTGCCTTCGGAGGGCAATGCTCTATCCAGCTGAGCTACGGGTGCTTAGGCAGCCCCGCATTTATTGCGGGGTCTGGTTTGAAAAGCAATCTGTTTGTAAATTTTGACCAGACCCCGTCATGCGACGGGGCTTAGAGTTAGGCTCTCGGATGCGCCTTTTCATAGGCCTTGAGCAGGCGTTCCTTATCCACATGTGTGTAACGCTGGGTGGTGGAAAGGCTGGCATGGCCGAGCAGTTCCTGTATCGAACGTAGATCGCCGCCCGCGGATAACAGATGTGTGGCAAAGCTGTGGCGGAAGGCATGCGGCGTGGTGGAGTCCGGCAGGTTCAAGGCGGCGCGCAGCTTCCTGAGTTGCAGCTGGAAAATAGCGGGATTGAGCGGTTTTCCGCGCTGCCCATAGAACAACGGCGTATCCTTAGTAAAGCCATAGGGGCATTGCTTCATGTAATCAGCCAGCGCCTCCTTCACCAGCGGCAACACAGGCACAACGCGCTGCTTGTTACCTTTGCCGGTAATGGTGATGGCATCTGCTCCATCGACATCGCCACGCTTCAGGCTCAGTGCTTCGCTGATACGCAGGCCGCAGCCATAGATGAGCGTTAGCAGTGCAAGATCGCGGGCATTCACCCATGATTCTTCATGCATGACACCAATATGTTCAAGCGCCTGCCCGGCCTGATCTTCCTGCAGGGCCTTGGGCAGGGATTTTTTGATCTTCGGGCTGCGTATATGGAATATGGAAGCGTTCTCAACCTTGCCTTCCTGCTCCAGCCTACGGTAAAAATTCTTGATGGTGGAAAGCGCCCGCGCCGTGGAGGCCGCCTCATACTCATCTGCCCGCGAGGCAAGCCATGCACGGATATCACGCGCTTCCAGCTCTTTTAAATGTTTGAGTGATACGCGCTCGCCCAGATGCTCGCTCAGGAATGAAAGGAATTGCTGCAGGTCATTTTGATAAGAGATCACCGTGTGGCGCGAGGCGCGACGTACGTTCGTCAGCCAGTTCTCCCAGTCGATCGTTGCCTTGACTACGTCTGTGGCAACATGCTCGCTCATGTGGAAAAATCATCCAGATACATATCCAGCCTGTGCGCCACGATCTGGCCAAGGAAATTGAGCAATTCAATGCCCTGCCCGGGATGGAAGCGTTTTTTGTAACGTACACCAAAGGCCAGCAGCACGCTGCTTCCCATCTTTTCCAGCTGGAGTTTAAGCAGCGCGCAGGATTCCACCATATCGGCGCAATCAGCAAAGATGTCTTCGAAGCCATGCGGCCGGAAGGTCTCGGTATCTTCTACCAGCAATACATTTTTCTTTTGGCCCAGAGCGATCTCGCTCGTGCCCGGAGATACCAACACAATGCCGGAATGCGCACCGCCGAAATCCGCCTCACCCATGTCGCCGAGTTCTGACTCAATGGCAAGACGTACCACATCCACATCGAACAGGGAGGTAAGGTCTATGGCGATGACCTCAAGCAACTGCTCAAGGCTTTTGGTGCGGATAAGGCGCAGCGCCGCCTGATGCACCTGCGACTGCACCGACATATTGTCGCGGCAGAATTCCACCAGCACATCATACCGGCTTTGCAGATCCTGCGAGCCTTTCTGCAGGTTCTTCACCAGATAATGCTGGAAATCGATGATGCCATTGCCGAGTTTCTGCTCAGGCGGGGTGAGTGATGTGATCACGTCCGCATTGGTTTTGAGGAAATCCGGGTTATCTTTCAGGAACGTGCGAACCTGTTCGGCGGTTATCTTCTGTTCTGGTTTTCCGGATGAAGCGCTCACGCGATCTTCTGCCCGGTTTTCTGCCAGTCAGCGAGGAAAATCTCGAGGCCTTTATCGGTCAGTGGATGCTTGATGAGTCCACGCAGCACTCCCGGCGGAATGGTCGCTACATGTGCACCGAGCTTGGCCGCTTCGGTGATGTGTGCGGCAGAACGTATCGATGCAGCGAGCACTTCGGTTTTAAGGGCGGGATACTGTTTGTAGATCTGGCAGATATCAGCGATGAGCTTCATGCCATCCTGCCCGATATCATCAAGGCGGCCAATGAACGGCGATACGAAGGTCGCGCCCGCTTTTGCAGCAAGCAGCGCCTGTTCGGCAGAGAAGCACAGCGTCACATTCACCATGATGTTCTTTGCGGTGAAATGGCGGCAGGCTTTGAGGCCGTCCCATGTCATCGGCACTTTGATGGTGATGTTATCGGCAATGCGGGCGAGTTTTTCGCCTTCCTTGATCATGCCGGCGACGTCGGTCGCGGTCACTTCGGCAGAAACCGGGCCCGGAACAACGGCGCAGATTTCTTTAAGTACTTCAAAGAAGTCACGGCCGGATTTGGCCACGAGCGATGGGTTGGTGGTTACCCCATCCAACATGCCAGTTGCAGCTAGATCACGGATCTCACTAATATCCGCTGTATCGACAAAAAATTTCATAAGGCTTGTAAGCTCCCAGATGTTATGAATGGATGAACGATAACCGAGTTACAGAATTTTACAATATGATTCCAGAGGCTAAATCAGTAGCGCAAACACTCGACGGACAGGTGGAAATCCTGCTTCCCGGCGTGTTTGACCACGGATTTGACTATCTGCTGCCGGCCGGTGCAACGGTTGAGATCGGCCAGGTCGTACGTGTGCCGTTCGGCCGGTCTGACCTGCTTGGTATCGTGGCAGCACCCGGGTCGGCCACTATTAAAAATGGCAAAATAAAGGGTATTATCAATATATTGGATGGTATCCCGCCGGTATCCCCTGCCCTGATCGAATTCGCTAAATGGGTGGCTTGGTACAATTGCGCGCCGCTGGGCACAGTGATCAAGATGATCATGCCAATATCCGACATTGATAAGGAAGGTCGCATGCGGGAAGTAGCCGCAGTCTCTGCAACACCGAACAATGCCATATTATCCGGCACGCAGCGCTCGGCCGCTTTGGAGCTGGAGGCAAAGCTAGGCAAGGGATTCTCTGTCACCTTGCTGGATGGTGTGACGGGCTCAGGCAAAACAGAGGTCTATTTCCATGCCATCGCAGAAATACTGGCAAATATGCCAGATGCGCAGATATTGGTATTGCTACCTGAGATCGCACTTTCTGTGCAATGGCTGGATAGATTCCAGAAGCGTTTTGGCTTCAGACCCGTGCTATGGAATTCGGAAGTAACCAAAGCAAACAAGCGTGCCGGCTGGAAAGCGGTGGCGCGTGGGGAGGCGCGTGTGGTGGTTGGTGCGCGTTCGGCGCTTTTCCTGCCTTACCATAATTTGCAGCTCCTCATCATCGATGAAGAGCATGATACATCCTACAAGCAGGAAGAAGGCGTTATCTATCATGCGCGTGATATGGCAGTGGCGCGCGCGCGGCTGGAGAAGATACCTGTTGTGTTGGTATCTGCCACGCCATCTCTTGAAACGCATCATAATGCCAGGCAGGGAAAATATTCCGAGATCGCCCTGCCCCACCGCCACGGTGACGCTGAAATGCCAGATATTCGTATGGTGGATATGCGCGCAGAAAAATTGCCCGCCACCAGTTTTATTTCTGGGACGCTGCGTGAAGCGCTGACGCAAACATTGGCTTCTGGCCATCAGGCCATGCTGTTTCTGAATCGCCGTGGCTATGCGCCACTGATGCTGTGCCGTACCTGTGGTCACAGATTCCAGTGTCCGGATTGTTCAAGCTGGTTAGTGCTGCACAAAAAACATGCACATGACCAGTTGCGCTGTCATCATTGCAACTATCAGATCAATGTACCTAAACAATGTCCGGCCTGCAGCGCTGAGGATTCCCTGCATGCCTGCGGCCCGGGTGTCGAACGTGTGCAGGAAGAAGTAAGCACGTTCCTGCCGGATGCACGCATTGCCGTGCTTGCCAGTGACCAGACAGATAACGTGAAAGCACTCACTGAGGTCATCGAGGCGATGGAACGCAGGGAAGTTGATATTCTGATCGGCACGCAGATGATCGCCAAAGGCCATCATTTCGCAGGCCTTGCCACCGTGGGCGTGGTAGATGCCGATCTGGGGCTGGCCGGAGGTGATCTGCGGGCGGCGGAAAAAACCTACCAGCTGCTCCACCAGCTTTCCGGGCGAGCCGGGCGTGAATCCATCAAAGGTACAGTCTATCTGCAAAGCTATCTGCCGGGGCATCCTGTGATGCAGGCGCTCATGGATGGTGGTCGTGATGTGTTCTTTGCCGCTGAGCTTGATGCCAGACGCGAGGCAGAAATGCCGCCTTTCACCCGCCTTGCCGCCATTATTGTGGAGGGCACTAAAGAAGATGCCGTAGTGAGAACCGCCAAGCAGCTAGCCTCTGTTATACACAGTATGGCCTCCGATATTCACCTGCTAGGTCCTGCCCCTGCCCCGCTATACCGCCTTCGGGACAGATACCGCTACCGCCTGCTTCTTAAGGCCGGCCGGAAAACCAACCTGCCAGATACTCTTAAAGGGTTGTTATATAGCATGAAAATGCCTTCTTCCGTGCGGCTGAAGGCCGATATCGACCCGGTGAATTTTTTGTAGATGTGCTCCTGTGTCATCAAGCTGTAATATTGGAATGTTATAATTTTCCTTGGAATGAAGGACTAACACTTCATTTATAAAAAAAGAAAAGGAAGGGGATTTATGAAAAATATAACAAAATATGCGGCAACCGCGCTAATAGCAGGGATGCTGCTGGTATCTGGCTCAGCGCATGCAGCGATCAGCGCATCACCCGGGCAGACGGGTAATCCGGGAATTTGCGAAGCGTTGCAAAGCAGATTTGATGCGATGCTCGAGCAATTTTACCTATATACTGGTTTTGATGAAGCAGGTATGGGCCTAGGCCCTGAGGGTGCCGCACTGAAAAAGCAGCTCGGTGCTGATGGCTATAGTAATTTTGTTAATCACATGCATTCCGCCATTAGTACATTTTATTTCTCTGCTTACACTGTATATGGCTGCAGTTTGGAGTTGAACGGTTTTGAAATTGAGGGATGGAACGGTCCGCAGCCTTATCGGCCAAATTAAGCATAAACCCGCTTATATAATACACTTTTAGGCATAATGGGCCAAGGGCTGGTGAAAATCAGCCTTTGGCCCATTTTTCCTGTTGCACTTGTGGATAAATTTGCCTAATTTGCCGACTCCTTAAACATAAAAACCGCCATTTACCATGAAAAAAGCTGGTTACAGACAGATCGCTGAGCGTTACGTTAAAGCCCTCTATGACATTGCATCCGAAGCGAATGCGCGCGATGCTGTTGAAAAAGATCTTGGGGTGATTGAAACACTTATTGGTGAAAGTGAAGCGTTCGCTTCGGTGCTCACCAATCCATTGCTCACCCGTGAACAGCAGGCGAAAGCATTGGATCCTGTGCTCACTTCGATCAAGGCACATGATGTGACCAGGCGTTTCATTAAAACACTCGCGGCGCAAAAGCGCCTGCCGATACTGGCTGAGGCTGCAAAATTATATGCAGAACGCGCCGCTAATGCGCGCGGTGAGATCAGGGCAGAAGCTATCAGTGCGCGCGGCCTTTCACTGAAAGATGTAGCGATCATCACGGAGCGCTTAAGCAAAGCGTATGGAAAAAAAGTAACGCTCGAGACCAGCGAAAATCCGGAACTTCTCGGTGGTGTCGTAATTCGTATTGGCAGCCAGCAGCTGGATGCCTCATTTGCCGGTAAACTCAGCCGCCTTAAGAACAAACTCAAGGCAGCATAACTTTTATTACAATGGAGTAGTAACATGGACATTCGTCCTTCAGAAATTTCAGAGATCCTCAAAAAGCAAATCGCACAGTTCGATGCAGACACAGAACTGTCTGAAACCGGACAGGTGGTTTCCGTAGGTGACGGTATCGCAACCGTATACGGCCTTGAAAATATTCAGGCAGGTGAGATGGTGGAATTCGGTGGCGGCCTCATGGGTATGGCGCTCAACCTTGCATCTGACAATGTGGGTATCGTAATTTTCGGTGATGACCGCAGCGTAAAAGAAGGCGACACGGTAAAACGTACCAACACCATTATGGACGTGCCCGTAGGTAAAGGCCTGCTTGGTCGCGTGGTGGATGGTCTGGGTAACCCGATCGATGGTAAAGGCCCACTGAAAGATGTAACCCGTTCACGCGTGGAAGTGAAAGCTCCAGGCATCATCGCGCGTAAATCAGTACATGAGCCAATGAGCACTGGTCTTAAAGCGATCGACTCACTGATTCCTATCGGCCGTGGTCAGCGCGAACTTATCATTGGTGACCGCCAGACCGGTAAGACCGCTATCGCTGTGGATGCTATCCTGAACCAGAAGCAGATCAACGCTGGTAACGATGAAAAGAAAAAACTCTATTGTATCTATGTGGCGATCGGGCAGAAACGTTCTACCGTTGCACAGGTAGTAAAGAAACTCGAGGAAGCAGGCGCGATGCAATACTCTATCGTTGTTGCTGCAACGGCATCTGAACCTGCGCCGCTGCAATTCCTTGCGCCATACACCGGTGCGGCAATGGGTGAATTCTTCCGTGATAACGGCATGCACTCGCTCATCATTTATGATGATCTTTCCAAACAGGCGGTTGCATATCGCCAGATGTCACTCCTCCTGCGCCGTCCACCAGGACGTGAAGCGTACCCGGGTGACGTATTCTACATTCACTCTCGCCTCCTTGAGCGCGCCGCTAAAATGTCTGACGAAGCAGGTGCGGGTTCAATGACCGCACTTCCTGTGATTGAAACACAGGCAGGTGACGTATCAGCCTACATTCCAACCAATGTGATCTCTATCACCGACGGTCAGATCTTCCTTGAGACCGACCTGTTCTATAAAGGTGTGCGTCCGGCGGTGAACGTAGGTCTTTCTGTATCACGCGTAGGTTCTGCCGCGCAGATCAAAGCGATGAAACAGGTAGCAGGTTCAATTAAACTCGAGCTCGCGCAGTATCGTGAGATGGAATCTTTCGCGCAGTTCGGTTCTGACCTTGATGCCGCGACCCAGAAGCTGCTTGCGCGTGGTCAACGCCTGACCGAACTTCTGAAGCAACCACAATACTCACCGCTTTCTACCTCCGAGCAGGTATGCGTGATCTATTCTGGTGTAAAAGGTTACCTCGATAAGATCGATACCAAACAGGTAGGCAAGTTCGAGCAGGCACTCCTGCAGGAACTGCGTGGTGCTTCCAAAGACATCATTGCTGCCATCGATAAAGAACAGAAACTCGATGATGCGATCGAAGGCAAACTCAAAGCCGTTATCGAATCACTCGCCAAGAGGTTCGCAGCGTAAGCCATGCCCAGCTTAAAAGACCTTAAAGTCCGTATTAAGTCGGTTAAGTCGACGCAGAAGATCACCAAAGCGATGAAGATGGTGGCAGCGGCAAAGCTGCGCCGTGCCAAGGATGCTGCGGAAGCCGCGCGTCCTTATGCGGAAGCTATGGAGCGTATGGTTGCATCACTTGCGGCATCGGCGGCCAGCTCGGGTAACGCGCCAAAATTACTGGCTGGCACTGGCAAAGATGATGTGCATCTGGTCATTGTAGCGACATCTGACAGAGGCCTCTGTGGCGCATTCAATTCCTCCATCGTGCGTGCCGCACGCCGTAAGATACGTGAGCTGCAGGCATCTGGTAAAACCGTAAAGATCCTTTGCGTTGGCCGCAAGGGCTATGAGCAGCTGCAACTTGAATTCGGCAAACTCATCGAAGATAAGATCACCATCAAATCACGCCGCGTGGGATATGCGGATGCGGAAGAAATTTCCTCGCTCGTACTGGAAAAATTTGAAGCCGGCGAATTTGATGTGGCGCACATCGTGTATAACCGTTTCAAATCGGCGATCGCGCAGACCGTGACGTGGCAGCAGCTCGTTCCACTTGCGCTGGATGCGAACCAGGCGAACAATGTTGCCGCGGCACCGTATGATTATGAACCCGAAGAATCAGAAATTCTTGTCGAGTTGCTCCCGCGCAATATGGGCGTGCAGGTGTTCCGTGCATTGCTGGAAAATGCGGCATCTGAGCAGGGCGCGCGCATGACCGCGATGGATAACGCCACCCGCAACGCCGGCGACATGATCAAGAAATTGAACCTGAAATACAACCGCACCCGTCAGGCTGCGATCACCAAGGAACTCATCGAAATCATCAGCGGCGCAGAAGCCGTTTAAGAAAGAATGTAAGGAGAAAGCAATGTCTAAAAATAAAGGTATCATCACACAGGTTATCGGCGCGGTAATCGACGTAAAATTTCCGGGCGAACTGCCCGCGATCTTAAACGCGCTTGAAACAGAAAATGATGGCAAACGCCTGGTGCTCGAAGTAGCACAGCATCTCGGTGAATCCGAAGTGCGCTGCATCGCGATGGACGCCACCGAAGGCCTCACACGCGGTCAGGAAGTAACCGACACCGGTGCGCCCATTTCCGTGCCTGTTGGCCGCGAAACGCTCGGTCGCATCATGAACGTTATCGGTGAGCCGATTGATGAACGCGGCGATATCGGCAACAAGCAGGTTGCACCAATCCATGCACCAGCGCCGGATTTCGTTGACCAGTCCACCAAAACCGAAATTCTCGTGACCGGTATTAAAGTGGTAGACCTTCTCGCTCCTTACGCAAAAGGTGGTAAAATTGGTCTGTTCGGTGGTGCGGGTGTGGGTAAAACCGTACTCATCATGGAACTCATCAACAACATCGCGAAAGCGCACGGTGGTTTTTCCGTATTCGCCGGTGTGGGTGAACGTACCCGCGAAGGTAACGATTTATACCACGAAATGATCGAATCCAAGGTTATCAACCTTGATGATTTCACCAAATCAAAAGTGGCACTCGTATACGGACAGATGAATGAACCTCCGGGAGCACGTGCTCGCGTGGCGCTCACGGGTCTGACACAAGCCGAATATTTCCGTGACCAGGAAGGTCAGGACGTACTCTTCTTCGTCGATAACATCTTCCGCTTTACACAAGCAGGTTCAGAAGTATCTGCGCTTCTTGGCCGTATTCCATCAGCGGTGGGTTACCAGCCAACACTGGCTACCGACATGGGGCAAATGCAGGAACGCATTACCTCTACCAAAAAAGGTTCGATCACCTCTGTACAGGCTGTATATGTACCAGCCGACGATTTGACCGATCCTGCACCAGCGACATCATTTGCCCACTTGGACGCAACGACCGTACTTTCACGTCAGATCGCTGAGCTTGGTATTTATCCGGCGGTAGACCCTCTGGATTCAACCAGCCGCGTTCTTGACCCACAGGTTGTTGGTGAAGAGCATTACGCCGTTGCGCGCGAAGTACAACGCGTTCTGCAGACCTACAAATCACTTCAGGACATCATCGCGATTCTTGGTATGGACGAGTTGTCGGAAGAAGATAAACAGGTGGTGGCACGCGCCCGTAAGATCCAGCGCTTCCTCTCCCAGCCATTCCACGTGGCGGAAATTTTCACCGGCTCTCCGGGCAAACTTGTATCACTCGAAGATACCATCAAAGGTTTCAAAGGCATTTGCGCCGGCGACTATGATGACCTGCCAGAATCTGCGTTCTACATGGTTGGCGACATTGAAGAAGCCGTGGCTAAAGCAAAGAAAATGGCAGCAGAGGCGGCATAACCCATGCAGGTTCAACTTATCACTCCTGAAAAGATATTCTTCTCTGGCGAGGCTGCGCAGGTGGATGCACCAGGCACAGAAGGTGTATTCGGTGTGCTCCCGGGACACGCGCCTTTCATTTCAACACTGAAGGCTGGATTGGTGAATATTGAATTGGCCAGTGGTGAACAGAAGCGTTTCGTGGTGCTTTCCGGTCTTGCGGAAGTATCACCTGACTCCGTAACGCTTCTGGCAGAAGTGGCGGAAGATTGTTCCGGTATGAATGCAGCTGATGTTTCCGCTCGTGTCGACGCGGCAAAATCTGCCATGGATGCTGCGATCAGCGAAGACCAGAAAAAGGCTGCTTCCCAGCAGCTTGTAATGGCAGAAACCATCGCTGAGGCGCTTAAAGCCGCCTGAATTTTTAGTAATTTCCACGATTTGCTTCTGCAAATCGCATAAAACGAGCGAATCAGCCCTGAGCGCTAAGCCATGCGAAATACAGGAGTATTTCGCGGGCGGCATGAGAAATGGTATGGTTCTTGCTGCCATCATGGCAGGGAGTGACCATGGAAGCGACGCCACTACAACTAACCATTAATCCGCTACCACAGGAAAAACCTGTGGCCAAAGCAGATGACGGTGATTCCTTCTGGGGTGAGGACGGGTTCACCTTCAGCGATCTTCTGGATATTATCAACCCCTTCCAGCAATTGCCTGTGGTCTCCACGCTGTATCGTGAAGCAACGGATGATGGTATTTCCACAGCAGCACGGCTCGCTGGTGGTGCGCTGCTAGGTGGTCCGATCGGATTCGCAGTCGCTTTAATGAATTCCATCATCGAACAGACCAGCGGAAAAGATGTTGGCGGCCATGTGCTTGCGATGTTCGACGGTGAAGCGAAAGAAACAGAATTCGCGAGCAACGCGACTCCTTCGCCCGCATCCATTCGCCGCGGTCAGGAAGCCTACCTAAAATCACAAAGCATCTTCAGTTAATTACGTTCCCCGAATAATACCCGGCCCAGCCTGATACGGGTTGCACCCATGCGGACAGCCACTTCGTAATCATCGCTCATGCCCATGCTGAGTTCATGTAATCCGTTGCGTCTGGCAATGTCTCGCAGCAGCGCGAAATGTGGTGCGGGCACATCCTCTGCGGGCGGGATGCACATCAGTCCTGTCACTGGCAGTTTCAGCGTGCTCCGGCAATAGCCGATAAATCCATCGGCATCCTTGGGGAAAATCCCTGCTTTTTGTGGCTCTTCCCCTGTATTGACCTGTATGAGAAACTGAGTTGTCACAACAGATGGAGCGTTAACATAGTGCCTGGCGATTTCCTCGGCTAACTTAGGTCTGTCAAGGGTTTCAATGACATCGAACAATCCGAGGGCTTGTTTTACCTTGTTGGTTTGCAACGGCCCGATCAGGTGTAATTCAACCGCCGGGTGGTCTTTTTTGAGGCTCAGCCACTTCTCTGAGGCCTCCTGAACACGATTTTCTCCGAAACAGGTGATGCCCAGTTCAATGGCATCAAGGATGACGGACGCATCCTGCCCTTTGCTGACTCCCATGATGCGCGGAGATATGTCTTGCAATATATTGTTATTATTGACTTTTCTAATGTTGCTTTGAATATCGGCAAGTTTGCTTGCAAGGGTCATAACGGGTGCTTTTCAGTCGGTTTCTTATTAAAAAATCCTTAAAAAATAGCGGGTTTTCACCCTGTTTTGTTGCCATATTGCAACAGAAAGAGTGAAAACACCCCGTTTTACTCTTGTATAGGCCGTTACAGCTTGCAAGGGCATTTTGTTTGAACAATAACTGTCCAAGGTAAATGCACGGGGGTCGTTTTTCTCTCGTGTATCCTAAGAGTGTCTTTTAACCAAGTCACTATTTTAACTCTAAAGGGAAAATATTATGAAAAAAATTCTTCTCGGTACTACCACGCTCGTCGGTGCTGCCCTGCTCGCAGGTGTTGCTTCCGCTGAGACGCCAAAGGTAACACTTGGCGGTGTGGCTGATTTCCAGGCGGGTTTCGTTAGCGAAGATAACGATGCCAACGAACGCTCTGGTGCATTCCGCAACGATACTGAACTGTCTTTCAATATCGATGGCGTTGCTGATAACGGCCTTCGTTATGGTGGTCAGATCATCCTTGAAACCGACGTTGAAGATGACGTTGATACTCAAGGCACCAACGCTGCTCGTACCTACCTGTATATGGAAGGTGCATGGGGTCGCGTACAAGGTGGTTCTGATCTCGGCGTAAGCAAAACCATGAAGATCGATGCTTCTGGTCTCGCTCGCGCTACCGGTGGTATCGATGGTGATTTCCGTTATTTCGGTATCGCTGTTGGCACGCCATCTGGCATGATCGCAACTCCTGATCTGGTTCTGGATCACGGTTCAGTTACTTCTCTGGTTGCTGGTCACGAATCTTCTGAAAACCTCAGCAAGATCTCTTACTACACCCCACGTTTCTCTGGCTTCCAGGCTGGCGTAAGCTACCTGTTTGACACCACAGATCGCGCTCAGGCGGTTACCCGTTCTGATAACGACACTGGTGAAGCTGAAAGCGTGTTCCTCTGGGCTGCTAACTGGGAAGGTAAATTTGACCAGATCGGCATCCGCCTCGGTGGTACCGGTGAATGGGGCAGTGCTGAAGACAACACCCAAGAAGATCTCCGTACCTGGCAAGCAGGTGCTGAGCTCGCATTCATGGGCTTCAAAGTTGCCGGTTCTTATGGTGACTGGAACGACAGTCTTGCTACCAAAGCGACCTCTTCTGCTAACGAAGATCGCCACTTCTGGACTGTTGGTGGTTCTTACGAATACGGCCCATGGGGCGCGAGCGTAACCTATCTCGCCAGCACATACGAAGTTGCTAACGTAGACAACGAATTTGACAACCTGTCATTCGGCGTTGACTACAAACTGGCACCTGGCTTCACGCCATATGCTGAAGTTAGCTTCTTCGATATCGACGAAGATGGTACCGGTCTTGCTAACGACAACGATGGCACTGTATTCATCGTTGGTTCACAGCTCGCTTTCTAATTTGAAAGTAAGTTAAGTCGGATTAAGGGCGGTGCTTGCACCGCCCTTTTTCTTTGTGTAGTATGCGTCTCCCGTTAGCAATGTAACTAGAGGTGTCGGATACTATGAAAAAACGCTTTTTACTGCTTTTCCCGCTATTGATCATTACAGCGTGTTCTGGTGTAAAAACGGATGCTGCCGGCAACCCTATGGATGCCGAGGAGGCTCGTCGTGCTGACCGTGGCAAACTGACCGGGGAAGACGGCGTTATACTCTCTGGTGGCAAGAAAAGTGATGAATCCAACTCACCGCTTGGGGTGAACAGTTTCTTATGGCGCGCGACACTTGATACACTTTCTTTCATGCCGCTGGTATCAGCCGATCCGTTCGGTGGTGTCATTATCACGGACTGGTATGAAGATCCGAAAACACCAGGCGAACGCTTTAAGGTGAACGCGCTTATCTTGGATAAGACATTGCGCGCCGACGGCGTAAAAATTACCCTGTTCAAGCAAAAAAAGACCGGTTCTGGCTGGCAAGATCAGCAAGTAGATGAAAAATTAGCGCGTACATTGGAGGATACTATTCTTACCCGTGCGCGTCAGTTACGCGTTGACCAGATAAAGAAATGAACGATACGACACGCTATAATTTTCGCGAGTCGGAAGCCAAATGGCAGCGTTACTGGCAGGAAAAAAATACCTTCGCTGTTTCTGACAAAAGCGACAAGCCCAAATACTATGTGCTTGAGATGTTCCCCTATCCTTCAGGGAACATCCATATGGGGCATGTGCGCAATTACACCCTTGGTGATGTGGTCGCGCGCGTAAAGCGAGCACAGGGTTTTAATGTGCTGCATCCCATGGGTTGGGATGCATTCGGCCTGCCAGCGGAGAATGCGGCTATCCAAAATAGATCACACCCGGCCGACTGGACGCTTGCCAACATCGCCACCATGCGTGAGCAACTCAAGAAGTGCGGCCTGTCATATGACTGGTCACGCGAGGTGGCTACCTGTTTGCCAGAATATTACAAACATGAGCAGGCATTCTTCCTTAAGTTCCTTGAAGCTGGCCTTGCCTATCGCAAAGAAGCAGAGGTGAACTGGGATCCGGTAGATAATACCGTGCTTGCCAATGAACAAGTGGTGGATGGCCGCGGCTGGCGCTCTGGTGCACTGGTGGAGCGCCGTAAACTATCGCAATGGTTCTTACGGATTTCTGACTTCTCGGATGATCTCTTGGCAGGCCTTGAAGGCCTCAAGGAATGGCCAGAAAAGGTCCGCATCATGCAGGACAAATGGATCGGCAAATCGCAAGGCGCAACACTTACACTCACTATCAATGGCGCACTCCCTAAAGGCAGTGAGAATGTATTAGAGATATATACCACGCGCCCGGATACTATCTTTGGTATGAGCTTCTGCGCAATGTCTGCCGGCCATCCGTTGGCTACAGCGTTAGCAGCTGGAAATAAGAAACTCTCTGATTTTATCGATGAATGCAAACGCATCGGCACATCGGAAGAAGCCATCGAAAAAGCCGAGAAAAAAGGTTTCGATACCGGCCTTACGATCGCGCATCCGTTCGATGGGCGTGAAGTGCCATTGTTCGTTGCTAATTTCGTGCTGATGGATTACGGCACGGGGGCAATATTCGGCTGCCCTGCCCACGACCAGCGCGATTTTGATTTTGCCACGAAATATAAACTACCAATCCTGCCTGTTGTAAGCGGCGGTGCTGAGCCACTGAAGGAAGCCTATACCGGTAATGGTGAACTCATCAATTCTGATTTCTTAAACGGACTCTCGGTTGAAGATGCCAAAAAGCGCGCCATCGAAGCTCTGGAAAAAGTGGGCTGCGGAACAGCAAAAATAAATTACCGCCTGCGCGATTGGGGTGTTTCGCGTCAGCGTTACTGGGGCTGCCCCATCCCTATCATTCACTGTGAAGTGTGTGGCGTTGTTCCTGTGCCGGCAAAAGATCTGCCGGTTGAATTACCACGCGATGTAACCTTCGATAAACCTGGCAATCCGCTCGATCATCACCCGACATGGAAGCATGTGAACTGCCCGACCTGCGGCAAGGCGGCGCGTCGTGAAACCGATACATTCGATACGTTCTTTGAATCCTCATGGTACTTCGCGCGTTATGCTACCTTGCCATCTGCGAATCCGCTGGAGTCTTCTGCTGTTTCAAAGTGGCTGCCGGTGGATTGCTATATCGGTGGTATCGAACATGCGGTGCTGCATCTGCTCTACTCACGCTTCTTCTGCCGCGCTCTTACCGCGTGTGGATTGATGAATATCAAAGAGCCGTTCAAGCGTCTGGAAACACAAGGCATGATCTGCCACGAGACGTATAAAAGCACGGAAGATAAATGGCTCTCGCCAGAAGAGATCGAGAATCGCGATGCTAAGATCGTAGAGATCGCAACCGGCAAACCGGTGACCGTTGGCCGTATCGAGAAGATGAGCAAGTCTAAAAAGAATACGGTCGATCCACGCCACATCATGGATAGCTATGGCACGGATGCGGCCCGTTTGTTCATGCTCTCTGATTCTCCACCGGATCGCGACCTTGAATGGACAGATGCCGGTATAGAAGGCGCGTGGCGCTATATAAACCGTGTCTGGAAGTTGGCAATGACCCACGCCGCCACCTTCGGCCGTAAATACGACAACACTGCTCTTACGCGCGCTATAATGGCGAATGAAGAGAAGGGTTATTTGCCGAAGCAGGCGTTACGCGCAGCACACAAAACTATCAAGGCCGTGGGCGAGGATGTCGAGCGTTTCCATTTCAACAAAGCGATCGCTCGTATCCGTGAGCTCACTAACCTGCTTGAGACCATGACCGTAGGCGATGATGCTTCAGCCTTTGCGATGCATGAAGCGATTTCAGCGGCCATCCACCTCATCCAGCCTTTCATGCCGCACATCGCAGAAGAGGCGTGGCAGGCATTGGGTCACAAGGACACACTTGCTGAACGTGCATGGCCATCGTTCGATCCGGCCTTTGTTGCTGATGATGAAGTCACCATCGCCATCCAGATTAACGGCAAGACACGTACGACCCTGCAACTTCCAAAAGATATGGATAAGGCGGCTGCAGAAGAAAAAGTCTTGCAGCTGGATACTGTTCGTGATGCATTGAAGGACAAGAAGATCAACAAGGTTATCGTCGTACCGAACAGGATCGTGAATGTCGTTGCCAGCTAGAATATTCCCCGCTTTTTGTATGTTCCTGCTTGCGGCATGTGGCTTCCAGCCCATGTATAGCAAGACGAACAAAGCCACGACATCGCTGGCGGGTGTGTATGTAGAAAAAGTAAGCGGTGAAGGCCGTATGGCACAACAGTTCCGCACCGATCTTGAAGATAAACTAAACCCGAATGGCAAAGTGCCCGCCAATCCGGCGTATAGTTTGCATGTGTCGCTTACCAGTACCGAATCTGCGATCGGTGTAGCACAGGATGGTACGATCTCCCGTTACAACCTGTATCTGGATTCCACCTATTCACTTAAGGAATATGGTACGGATAACGTGATCGCCAATGGTAGCCTGCGTCAGGTAAGTAGTTATAACAACCTGACCAACGCGTATTTCTCTACCTATGTATCGAAAGAAGATGCCATTAAACGCGGTGTCACTGAGCTGAGTGAAAATTTCCGTCAGCGTTTGGCGCCGTATTTGAATGGCCAGCGTCCACCTGTAAAAGAACTTCCGAAAGACACGGTGAAGCATGAAACTTACATACAAAACGATAGAGCCGTTCCTAAAGACGCCTGGTAAGGAATACCGCGCGTGCCTTGTATATGGCCCGGATTCTGGCCTTGTGCGTGAGCGCTGCAAGCTGTTGTGTAAAACGTTCCTTGGTGATAATGCCGATTCTTTCGCGATGGCGGAATTGGACATGCCGCACATCATGGAAGATCCGGCGCTGCTTGCCGATGAATTGCGTACCGTACATATGCTGGCGGATAAGCGTGTGGTGTTCATCCGCGGTGCGACCGATAAGCTCACCAGTATTATAGAGGCGGCAGCCGAATTCTTTCATGATGGCGTGTTCTTATTGATCGCGGGCGATGATCTGGGCTCGCGCTCTTCATTGCGTGCATGGTTCGAGAAGGCAACCAACGCCGCCTCCCTGCCCTGCTATCATGATGAGGCGCGTGATATCCAGCAGCTTATCCAGAAGCATTTTGCAGATGAATCCATCATCGCGGAGGAAGGCGTTATCCAGCATCTTATTCAGCAACTGGGTAATGACCGTTATGTTACGCAGCAAGAGCTTGGAAAACTGGTGTTGTACGCGGGAGATTCAAAGCGTATCAGTTTAGAGGATGCGCGTTTGCTCATTGATTATAACCGTGATGTCGAGCTGGATGATGTGGTGCATGCGCTGGCAGACAGGTATTTGCAACAGCTCGATCATGTATTGCAGGTGCAGATCAGGGAGAACCCCTCCCCTGTGCCTTACCTGCGTTCTTTGCAGCGTTATTTTAACAGGCTTTATAGCTTAAGAATCGAGTTGGATAAGGGTAAGGATGCCGAGACCCTGATTAAGTCTCTCAGGCCGCCTGTATTCTATAAAAACGTGCCTGTGATGGTGCGGCACTTGCAGAACTGGAAACTTGACCAGATAGTCAAGGCACTCAGGATACTCATCGATGCGGAACTTGCGTCGAAGTCATCCGACATGCCGGCATTTTCTGCCAGCAGCCGGAAACTTATGCAGATCACGCAGTTACGTTAAAGCGCTGCACTATTACCTAAGCGGCGCAATATCTCATCAAGCTGCATCAGTGAATCATAGGACAGGATGATCTCGCCTGCCTGCCCACGATCATTGATGGCTACACGCACACCGATATTCTCGGAGAGGCTTTCCTCAAGTGCGATGATATCAGGATCTTTGTTTACAGGTGGCCTGTAGGCCTGATTGCCACTACGTGAAGCAGCGTTTGTGCTGCGGGCGGTTTTACCAGCGCCTTTGCTGAATTTTTCAGCCTGGCGTACGTTCAGGCCTTTCTTCACGATCAGCTCAGCCAGTTCCACAGGATTCTGCGAGGTCAAAAGCGCGCGCGCGTGACCCATGGTGAGTGTGCCCTTATCAAGCATATCTTTTACTTCACCAGGCAGGCCAAGAAGACGCAAAAGATTGGCGATATGGCTACGGCTTTTCCCTACGGTCTTGGCCAGCTCTTCCTGTGTGTAATCGAATTCCTCGATCAGGCGCTGATAGCCAAGCGCTTCTTCCAGTGGTGAAAGATCATGGCGCTGTACGTTCTCAACGATGGCAAATTCCAATGCCTGACGGTCAGAGATATCACGGATGATGACAGGCACTTGATCAAGCCCTGCCATCTTCGATGCGCGCCAGCGACGTTCACCTGCGATGATCTCGAACTTACCTTTTTCACGAGATGACGGCCGCACGATGAGTGGTTGGATCACACCATTCTTACGGATAGATTCTGATAATTCCGTGAGTGAAACTTCATCAAAATGTGTACGCGGTTGGTATTCTCCGGCGTGAAGCTGGAATACACCAAGCTTTGCCACATTATCCGCAGAATCCGCGCTGGCTGCGGTGTTCGCAGCACCTGCCGGTTGCGTGTAACTTTCAGAAATGAGCGCTGATAAGCCTCGTCCTAATCCTCGTTGAGCCGCCATATATTTTCCCCTGTTGTTATGCTGTTGCTAGTTCTTTATTTGCACGTTCGCGTTCGCGTTTGAGCAATTCCTTTGCCAGTTGTATATACGCAAGCGAACCCGGACATTTCATATCGTAGATGATCGCTGGCTTACCATGCGATGGCGCTTCCGACATACGAATGTTCCGCGGGATCACAGACTGATATACTTTCTCAGCAAAATACTGACGCACATCATTCTCGATCTGTTGAGTGAATTTATTCCGGCGATCATACATGGTGAGTACGATGCCCTGTATATCAAGGGTTGGGTTCAGATTGTTTTTCACCAATTCAACCGTACGCATCAGGTGGCTTAACCCTTCCAAAGCATAGAACTCACACTGAAGCGGGATTAAAATACTATCGGAAGCAACCAGAGCATTTAATGTCAGCAAGCCCAGTGAAGGTGGGCAATCGATCATCACATAATCATAATTCATCGCGTATTTCTCGAAGCAATTCTTGAGGCGAAATTCGCGCCGTACAAGACTCACCATTTCAATTTCAGCCCCGGAAAGATCAATGGTAGACGGAACAACATCGAGCTTAGGGATGATAGAAGCGTGGATAGCCTCACCCAGTTCTGTATCTCCCATGATGAGGTCATAAGAGGTCATGTTGCGTTTAGAGTTGTCGATACCAAAGCCTGTACTAGCATTTCCCTGAGGGTCAAAATCTACCACGAGCACGCGCTTACCCACGGCTGCCAAGGCTGTCGCGAGGTTTACGGTTGTGGTGGTCTTCCCTACCCCGCCCTTCTGGTTGGCGACTGAAATGATACGTGGTTTGGTTGTTTTTTGCTCTTTGGAGATTGGTTTGCTACCTGTCATGATCCGCTCTTTTAGTGATGTTTGAGATTTTTAGTATTACACCATCACTATCGGTTATACTTTGGATAATTTTAAATTGGAAGCTCCATTTTTTTTGAGCGTCAGAAATTTCTTTTTGATGATTTTTTCCCTTATGGAGAATACATTCTGTTCCATGTGAAACGGATGGAAATGCATATTCAAGTAGTGTGTCAAGATCGGCACATGCTCTCGAAGTGATGGCATTAAAATTCGATTTTTTGAAATCTTCGATACGTCCATTGAAAATTTTTGTATCTGATTTTGTAATTCTTCTCACCTCTGAGAGAAAAGTTGTTTTCTTACCATCACTTTCTACAAGTGTGACATCATGCCCAAGTATCGAAAGTACCATACCTGGGAATCCGGCTCCCGACCCCAGGTCGAGAATTTTTTTATCATGACCTTCGATCAATTTTATGATCTGGACTGAGTCCAGAAAATGTCTGGTCCATATATCGTCCGATATATTTCCGATCAAATTTATCTTCACTTGCCACTTTAAGAGTAAATTATAATAGTCGGAAAATTTCTGAATTGTTTCATCTGAAACATTTTCAAGGGAATTTACATACTCTACAAAACTATCAAGCACTGGCTTTTCTATTCGATTGCTTTTTGATAAATGCGATCAACGCCACCAGTGCCGCCGGGGTCATTCCCTGAATATCACTCGCCGCCCCTATCGTATGAGGGCGCATTTTTGATAACTTATTCCGGAGTTCATTGGAAAGCGATGGGATGGAAGAGAAGTCAATCCCAGTCGGAATGGCCAGTCCCTCCTCCCTTTGGTAGCTTTCAATATCCAGTTCCTGACGCTCCAGATATCCTGAGTATTTACACTCAATTTCAAGCTGCTCAACGATCTGCGAAGGAATCTCTGAGAGCTCTGGCCAGATGTTTTTAAGGTCAGAAAATTGGAATGTCTGGTAACTCAAAAGCTCATAAGCTGATCTGCGAATGCCATCCTGATTTATCAGGATATTGAATTTTTTCCCCTCGTTAGGGGTGATATTTAATGTACGCAATTTTTCACGTGAAACTGACAATTGGGTGTTTTTATCCAAAAACGCCTTCTCACGGATAGAAGAAACGCATCCAATATCGATTGCATTTTGTGTCAAACGGAGGTCGGCATTATCAGGGCGAAGAGATAAACGATACTCAGAACGGGAGGTGAACATACGATAAGGTTCATTAGCCCCGAAGGTAATAAGGTCATCGATCATCACACCGATATAGGCCTCTGACCTATCCAGAATGAATGGTTTGCTCCCCGCCGATGATAAAGCGGCGTTCAAACCGGCGATCAATCCCTGCCCTCCGGCCTCTTCATAACCGGTCGTTCCGTTAATCTGGCCGGCAAAATAAAGCCCCCTTACCTTCTTTGTTTCTAAGGTCGGGTGTAATTCCCGAGGGTCTACATAATCATACTCAATGGCATAACCAGGACGGATCATGACAGCTTGTTCAAGACCACTGATGGTTTTTAGTAATTCCAACTGAACATCCTGAGGGAGAGATGTGGAGATACCATTCGGATAAACCGTGTCATCATCCAGCCCTTCTGGCTCAAGGAATATCTGGTGACGCTCTTTGTCAGCAAAACGTACCACCTTATCTTCGATCGATGGACAATAACGAGGCCCGGTACTTTCGATCTGACCAGAATACATCGGCGCGCGATGTAAATTCGCTTTGATGATCTCGTGTGTTTTTTGTGATGTGTGAGTGATGTAACAACTGATCTGAGGAACTGTAATTTCCTTGGTGAGATACGAAAAAGGATTCGGTGGATTATCACCTGGTTGTGGTTCTAAACTTTTCCAGTCGATCGTCTTTCCATCCAGTCGCGGTGGTGTTCCTGTCTTGAGTCTTCCGACATTGAATTGCAAACGTTTGAGAGTCTCGGAAAGCCCTATTGACGGCGCTTCTCCCACCCTTCCCGCTTTTATTTTTGTCTCACCCATATGGATGACGCCATTCAAAAATGTACCTGTGGTGAGTACAATTTTTGGCGCGTGAATTTCTTCACCGGACGCAAGTACAGCTCCCCCAATTTCATTTGAATCAGAGAGAATGAGATCTTCTACAGAACCTTCGATGATCGAGAGAGTTTCATATTCCTGTAAGATCGCCTGCACCGCTTCACGATATAATTTTCTGTCAGCTTGCGCGCGTGGTCCACGAACGGCAGGACCTTTGCTAGCATTCAGCATCCGATAATGAATACCAGCACGATCGATCGCGCGGCCCATCACGCCATCCAGTGCATCGATCTCTTTCACGAGCGTACCTTTGGCGATACCGCCGATCGCAGGATTGCACGACATTTCACCGATGGTGGATCGTTTTTGCGTAATGAGTGCCGTTTTTGCGCCCACACGCGCAGCAGCAGAGGCTGCTTCACAGCCTGCATGGCCACCACCGATGACGATCACATCAAATTTACGCATAACATTATGATTTCTATCAGTTATTTAAAGTTATTTACCTATGCAAAACTGTCTAAAGATGACATCTAATACATCATCCACTTGTATTTTTCCAGTGATTTTCCCAATCGCTACAGCAGCTTGCCGAAGTTCTTCACAGGCCAGCTCTAATGGTAGCTCCACAGAGAACCGTTCCAGGCTGGAAAGGGCCTGCCTCAGCTGCTCACGGTGGCGCTTTCTGGTAATGAGCGCCGCTCCACCCGTCTGAATATCCCCTGAAACCCGCTCTGATAGACGGTTTAGCAGGGTTTCTACCCCCTCGCCTGTCTGCGAGGAAATGTATATCATATTGTTATTAAATGGTAATTTATGTTTTTTTGCGGCTGGGTTCAGGTCACACTTCGTAACCACCGCTAACGCCAAATCATCAACCAGAGCGCGGCTTTGCGCGTCCATATCAGGTAGCTTTGTGGCATCGAATAGCACCAGCTTCAGGTCAGCATCCCCTGCCCGCGCTAATGCACGGCGAACACCCTCACCTTCCACCTCATCTGCCGTTTCACGAATACCCGCAGTGTCGGTCAGAATGACAGAAAAACCGCCAATATCCATGTACACTTCAATGATATCGCGTGTCGTACCGGCATGATGGGAAACGATGGCAGCCTCCTGCCCTGACAGCGCGTTGATAAGGCTGGATTTGCCTGCATTTGGCGCGCCGCAGATAACCACGCGGAATCCATCACGGAGGCGCTCACCCTTCCGGTTATCATTCAGGATATTTGTAATATGTGCTTTCGCATGTGCCACCTCTTCCGTAAGCCCGGTAAGCACAGACTCCGGAATTTCCTCATCCGGAAAATCGATATAAGCCTCAAGGAGCGCCAGAACGCGGATAACCTGCTCACGCATAGCTGTATAGCGTTTGCTCGCTTCTCCGCCCATCTGACGCATGGCCTGAGCCTTCTGCGCCAATGTCTCGGCATCAATAAGGTCAGCCAGACCTTCCGCCTCTAGCAGATCCATCTTTCCATTCAGATACGCGCGGCGCGTGAATTCCCCTGCTTCTGCGAGGCGCAAACCCTCCATGCCAGCAAGCGTTTCCAGCAAATGCTTGATAACGGCCTGACTGCCATGGATATGAAATTCAGCAACATCTTCGCCTGTAAAGCTATGCGGGCCTGCGAAATACAGAGCCAGCCCCTTATCGATAAGCTCTACGGATGATGGAACGCGGAAGGAACAAAGCGCGGCCCGATTAGGTTGCCAGTCCTTGCGATTTGAGAGGGTTTCCAACGTATGCAACGCCTGCTTTCCAGACACACGAATGATCGCCACGCCAGATCTGGCGTAGGGCGTTGCAAGGGCATAGATGGTGTCGGTTGTTTTCATGCGCAAGCCATACGGCTTTTTTAGTTTAAAGGCAACTAGCGGCTCTGTGCCTGCCTTTCGGGAGGGTTCTTCTCAACAAGCTCAGAAACGGCGTTTGCTACCTGTTCTAGCTTAAGTTCTCTCCATTTTTCGACACATTCATTGAGGAGTGCCGCGCCAATGATGGTATATTCAACCGCTCCCATGTTATCGTGAATCCAATGATCCACTCTGCGGAAGGTATTGCTTTGCGGATCTGCGGGTTCGGCTGACTCCTCATGACCAGACGAAACCACCATATCGCCAAATTTGGCAAGACCATTCACTGTAACAATCGCGCCAGGAATGCCCCAACCCAATGTATGCAAAAAATTGCGTCTGGAATGTACATTTAGCCGGGAATCCTTGAATATATCTTCATATCCTTCAAGATCGTAATCCTGAAGTTTTTCTTTTTTATCCAACTCATTGCTTATATGCTCTACACATTCAACCACTGCAGCAACGCCACGACGTTTAAGCAGTAATTTGAGAAAGCGTATGCCAGCATAGAGCTGATCTTTAGGCTTTAAGCTATCAATGACCAGAATCATCTCATCTGGTGTAAGTTCACCCAGTTTTTTCTGGGCGATGCCTGCAAGCGTAATATCCTGCCGTGGGGCAGGGGGATGTGACGATTCAACCATAGAGCACCTATATGTTTGGCCAACTATAGAGCCAAACACGCAAGAAGCAACTACTCCAGCATCGCCGCCTTGATGAGGTTTTTGGTATAATCCTCTTTCGCAGTGGCGAATATCTGCTTTGTTTTGCCTTCCTCAATGATCTTGCCTTTATAGAGCACAGCGATATGGTGCGAGATAGCACGCACCACGCGCAGGTCATGGCTGATAAAGATATAAGTAAGTCCATGTTTCTTCTGTAGATCCTTGAGCAGGTCAATGATAGTTGACTGTACGGTCAAATCAAGTGCGCTGGTGGGCTCATCCAGCACGACGAAGGAAGGCTTAAGCACCATGGCACGGGCAATGGAGATGCGCTGGCGTTGGCCGCCTGAGAACTCATGAGGGAAGCGTTGTTTAATATCGGTTGGTAGCCCGACTTCTTCCAATATACCATCGATCATTGCATCGCGGGCCTTCTGTGAAAGCTCGGGGAAGTGCACCAGAATACCTTCCTCGATGATTTGCTGGATGGTCATGCGCGGGTTTAAGCTGGCAAAAGGATCCTGGAACACGGGCTGCATGTAGCGTCGCAGTGGCCTGAGCACACTGCCTTTGAGTTCATCAAGCCGCATTTCAGCCTCATCAGATGAGGGGACATAGGCGATCCTGCCGTTGCTTGGGATCATACGCAGCAGTGCAAATCCCAGCGTGCTTTTACCTGAACCTGATTCACCCACCACACCGAGCGTTGAGCCTTTGGGTATGGAAAGGGTGATGCCATCTACGGCCTTCACATAACCCGCCACACGGCCAAAAACCCCTTTTCTGATAGGGAAGTGTACCTTGAGGGATTCACATTCCATGAGCGTGTGTGGCGATGCGGGCAGGGGCACGGCTTCGCCTTTTGGCTCAGATGACAGCAACTTCTGCGTGTAAGGATGTTTGGGCGCGGCAAATATCTCGCTGACCTTGCCGTGCTCTACGATCTCGCCTTGTTTCATAATAATCACGCGGTCTGCCAGCTTTTTTACCACGGTCAGGTCATGCGTGATGAACAGTACCGCCATGCTGCGCGATCTCTGGAGCTCTTTGATGAGCTTCAGTATCTTGGCCTGCACGGTAACATCTACGGCAGTGGTTGGCTCATCAGCGATGAGTAGGGAGGGGTTATTGGCTATCGCCATGGCGATCATCACGCGTTGGCGTTCGCCGCCGGAGAGCTGATGCGGATAGGAATGCAGCCTGTCCTTGAAATGACCAAGGCCAACAGCTTCCAGCAATTCATGAATCTTGGCGGTATCGGCGTTACCAAGCATTTCAGCGATCTGTTTACCGATGGTATGCAGTGGGTTCAAGGCCGTCATCGGCTCCTGGAAGATCATACTGATCTCTTTGCCGCGAATGGAGCGTAAGGTGCTCTCAGGCGCTCCGATCACTTCCGTGCCATTCAATGTAATGCTGCCAGAAACAGCAGCAGCCGGTGGTTGCAGGCCCAGGCAGGCGAGGGCGGAGAGTGACTTTCCAGAACCGGACTCACCGACCACCGCCAGCATCTCGCCTTTTTCAATGGAAAAAGAAATGTTCTTTACGGCTTCCACCATACGGTCGCCGTGGCGGAATGTGAGTGAAAGGTTCTTTGCGGTAAGCAGGGTCATTTCACCACCTTCCTCGGGTCGAACGCATCGCGCACGGCCTCTGAAATAAAGATGATGAGGGCTAGCATTGCGGCGATCACAATAAAGCCGGTGAAACCAAGCCATGGGGCGTCAGGATTATTCTTGCCCTGCAGTAGGAGCTCGCCGAGCGATGCTGTGCCGGCTGGCAGGCCAAAGCCAAGAAAATCCAGCGTGGTGAGGGCAGTGACTGCACCGCTCATGAGGAACGGGATCATGGTCATGGCAGCTACCATCGCGTTCGGCAGCACATGGCGGGTCATGATACGGAATTCACCCACGCCCAGTGCTCGGGCTGCTTTCACATAATCGAAATTACGGGCACGCAGGAATTCCGCGCGTACGACCGCGGTGAGCGACATCCATGTGAACAAAAGCAGGATAAGCAGCAGCCACCAGAAATTAGGGGTCACCAATGAGGCCAGAATAATCAGAACGAAAAGCTCCGGCAGGCCGGACCATATCTCGATGAAGCGCTGGAAGATGAGGTCGGTCTTGCCACCAAAGAATCCTTGCACAGCGCCGGCGAAAATGCCGATGATGGCGCTGGTGATGGTAAGTGTCAGGCCGAAAAGTACGGAAATGCGAAAGCCGTAGATCAGCCGCGCCAATACATCGCGTCCCTGGTCATCCGTGCCCAGCCAGTTTTCACCAGAAGGCGGGAAGGGGGCGGGGAAGGCATCGTAATTGATGGTGTTGTAGCTGTAGCGGATCGGTGGCCATACCATCCAGCCTTCTGCCGTGATGAGGCTTTGTACATGCGGGTCACGGTAGAATGCCTCCGTGTCGAAATCGCCACCGAAGGTCTTTTCGCTGTGGGCTGTAAATACGGGAAAGTAAAATTCATTTTTATAGCTCACTATCAACGGCTTATCGTTGGCAATAAATTCGGCGAACAGCGTGAAAAAGAAGAGCGCGAGGAATATCCAGAAGCTCCAATAGCCACGCCGGTTGGCGATGAACAGGTCAAGACGGCGGCGGGTCAGTGGATTCACACGCCCCGCCTTTCGAAATCGATGCGTGGGTCGACCAGCACATACATAACATCGCCCAGAAGGTTGAATACGAGGCCAATGAGGGTGAAGATGAAGAGCGTGCCGAACATGATAGGATAATCACGGTTGATGACCGCTTCATAACCCAGCAAACCCAGCCCGTTGAGTGAGAAAATAATTTCAATCAGCAGGGCTGAGGTGAAGAGGATACGCAGCAGGGCAGAGGGGAATCCTGCGATCACAATCAGCATAGCATTACGGAAGACATGCCCATACAGGACGCGGCGTTCGGATAAGCCCTTGGCGCGGGCGGTCAGCACATACTGTTTGCCGATCTCATCTAAGAAACAATTCTTGGTGAGCATGGTAAGAGAGGCAAAGCCGGAGATGACCATGGCAACCACCGGCAGGGTGATATGCCAGAAATAATCGACTATCTTGCCCCATGCAGAAAGCTCATCCCAGTTATCGGAGGTGAGGCCTTTGAGCGGAAACCAGCTTAGGTAATTGCCGCCTGCAAAGACCAGAATGAGCATGATGGCGAACAGGAAGCTGGGGATAGCATAACCAATGATGATGATCCAGCTGGAGATAACATCGAATTTACTGCCATCACGCACGGCCTTGTGGATGCCAAGCGGAATGGAGATGAGATAGACCAGCAAGGTGGTCCATAATCCCAGTGAGATAGTGACGGGGAGGGTGCGGGCGATGAGGTCGACCACGCGCTCATTCTTGAAGAAACTCTCGCCAAAATCGAAGCGCAGGTAATTACCCATCATCTGGGTGAAGCGTTCCAGCGGCGGTTTGTCGAAGCCATACATTTTTTCGATGCTGGCGATAATTTCAGGATCAAGGCCACGGCCGCCACGATACAGCGAATTCGTACCCTGAAGGTCGAATTTTGCAGCCATATCCGAGCCACCACTGCCGGAGATACGGCTGGTGGCATCGCCGCTGGCGGTGATGTCGGTGAGCTTCGCTACCATGCGCTCCACCGGCCCGCCGGGAGCTGCCTGTACGATCACAAAATTGAGCACCATGATACCAAACAGGGTGGGTATCATCAGTAGCAAGCGACGAATGATATATGCGGTCATGCGGCGGTATTTTAAATTTATTTTTCAATTATTTACAAGTTAAAATTTAGTTTGCGGCAAACGACCTGATATATTAAGCTTTATTATAAATTTCTGGTAGCAATATGACCTATTTAATTAGCCCTGATAAAAATACGGATAAAAAGAACCCTTACCCTTTGTTGGAGTCCGGTTGGAAGACGGCAAATAAAGTCGCTAAAGAATATAACGCAAGCAGTGAGACCTGGTATGCACACATGGCCAATCTTGAGGCTGACCAGATACGCGTGCGTATGAACAACTGGCAAGAATCGCGGGAAGATGCTGCGCATTATGTGACACACATCTTGTCGGAATGCGCCGCCAACCTACAGGGCCGGCTACGCTCGCGGTAAGCCCGGAAGGTTTTGCACTTTTACCAAGACATCGCAAATATCCGTCGGTGGAGGATTGGTTTACTTCTCGAATGCTAAAGAAAAAATTCGGTGGTGCTGATGCGACATGGCGAAAGCATATGCACGCATTGCAAAAGCAACTTATCGAAGAAAGAAGCAAAGAGAGAGGAGAAACCAGCGCAGAGGCTAGGGCGCATGTGCAGGCACATTGCATTGGCATGCGAAAACCAAAGCATGGTGTGCCAGCACTTGCCATACATCCGGAAATGATTAACCGGTTGCCAGAATTAGAGTTCGCTCCTCCTATGCCGGACGGTTGGCAGACCGGGCATATGATGATGATTCAGCGCAGAGGCGATGGAGCGACATGGACAAAGCGTATCAAAAAAGAAGCTCAGGAGATGGCAGAAGACGTAACTGGATGGAATGGGATTACCACAGAAGAAGCT
This sequence comes from uncultured Rickettsiales bacterium, assembly GCA_964535825.1. GTDB lineage: Bacteria > Pseudomonadota > Alphaproteobacteria > Rickettsiales > SXRF01 > CAZAQK01. The sequence continues at coordinate 290,062 of CAZHUC010000002.1, read as the reverse complement.
GAGAATATGGTTCATACTAGTATCGCAGGCCAATACCAGCATCATACGGAGCCATCCTGGGCAGCAAGCCCAGATTTACAGAGGTACTTAGTGGAAAAGTATCCGGTAAAGAAATATAAGCCGCGCAGTAAAAAATCGCAGGACGATTCTCCCGTACGCTAGTTCTTTTTAGTGGCCTCCTTCATCCACCATGTCTGCAGGCCGACGCTGTATTTGGGAAGTATGGCTGGCAGGCCGAACTTATCCCAGTATGCCACGCGGAATGAGCCAGAATGCCAATGCGGGATGACGTAATGTTCCCAGAGCAGGATGCGGTCGAGCGCGCGGCCTGCAATTTGTAATTCCCCTTCATTCTTGGCGGCCAGCAATGCGGTAAGGGCGGCATCCACCGCAGGGTTCTTGATACCTGCTATGTTGTTGCTTCCCTTCACATCGGCCTGTGAGGAGTGCCAGAGCGCATATTGCTCATTGCCCGGGTAGAAGACGCCGCGGTTGATCCAGATACTGATGATGTCGTAATCACCTTCGTCAACGCGCTTTTGATACTGTGAATCATCCACATTCCGCAGTGCGGAGGAAATGCCAAGCCGCTCCAGATTCCTGCGCATGGGGGCGGCCACACGTTCCATAGTGGGCTGGCGGAGCATGAATTCCACATGCAATTGCTCGCCTTTATCATTCACGCGCTTGCCATCCTTTACCACCCAGCCTGCTTCTTCCAGTAACTTCTGGGCTTTCAGCAGATGTTCGCGCGAGTTGCCTGAGCCATCGGTCACCGGCACGGCAAATGGTGTGGTGAACAGGGCAGGGGGCAGCGAATCCCTGAACGGTTCAAGCAACGCCAATTCCTTGCCTTCAGGAATGCCTTTGGCCTCGAACTCGGTGTTCTTGAAGAAGCTGGTATTGCGCTTATACGCGCCGTAAAAAATGGTTTTATTCAGCCATTCATAGTCCATGGTAAGGCCAATGGCCTCGCGCACGCGCCGGTCCGGGAATTTACGGCTGTTCAGGATAAAGGCCTGCATGCCTTGCGGGCTAAGGTCAGGGATGTCGCGTTTGATGATGCGACCATCTTTCACCGCAGGGGCATCATAACTGGTTGCCCAGTTGCGGGCGATATATTCACGGCGATAGTCATATGCGCCGGATTTCAGTGCTTCGAGCGTCACGTTCTCATCACGATACATATCGAAACGGATGACATCAAAATTGTATTGGCCACGATTTACGGCCAGGTCTTTGCCCCAGTAATCCTTGTCGCGCTTGTAGGTGATCATCTTGCCGCCATCTACCGTGTCGATGAGGTAAGGCGCACTGGTGAGTGGGGCTTCCAGTGTGGTTTTATCGAATTCGTGCGTGGTGTAATAGGCCTTGGAGAATACCGGCATTTGGGCTGCCATGGTGGGCAGTTCGCGATTATCAGGATCCGAGAAGAAGAACTTTACGGTATGCTCACCGGTCTTTTCCGCTTTGGTCACCGGCGTAAATACTATCCGGTACGAAGGGTCTGCTTTTTCCTTGATGGTATCGAGCGAGAACACCACATCATCTGGGGTCACTGGCGTGCCATCAGACCATTTGGCTTCCTTGCGGAGCTTGAATTCTGCCCATGTCTTGTCATCAGAGATCACCACGCTTTCCGCCAGCAAACCATACATGGAAGACGGCTCATCCAGCGATGATGTCATCAGCGATTCAAAGATGGTGGTGATGAAAGGCGCTTTCACGCCTTTGAGGATAAGCGGATTCACGTTGTCGAATGTGCCCGTCTCGGCAAGCTTTATCGTACCGCCTTTGGGGGCATCCGGATTCACATAATCGAAATGTTTGAAGCCCGGTTTATACTTACATTCGCCGTATAGCGCGATGCAGTGCTGCGGCGTGCCAGCATGTGCCGTCATTGCGAGGAGTGTGAACGACGAAGCAATCCATACTGTTTTCAGGGTGGATCGCCACGGCCACTGCGTAGCCTCGCGATGACGTAACATATTATTTCTTATCCCAAGGGCTTGCCGCTGCCACCTGTGTGTTGCCGCGCGCGCGAATGGAATCAAACACTGTAAGCGCTTGCGCCACCATACTGCCGGCATCGCTTGCGTTAGCAGGCAGAAGTACGGTCGTACTTTTTTGTGCCAGCTGTTTGAATGCATCCACATACTGTTCGGCAACTTTGAGTGATACGGCCTCACTGCCACCGGATTTGGTGATGGAATTCGCCACCATTTCGATCCCCTTGGCGGTGGCATCGGCGACAGCAAGTATGGCTTCTGCCTCACCTTTTGCCCTGTTTATCTGGTCGGTCATGCCTGCTTCCGATTCAAGCACCACTTCCTGTTTTTTACCTTCTGCGATATTGATCTGTGACTGGCGTTTACCTTCAGATTCGAGAATGAGCGCACGTTTCTGGCGATCGGCGGCCACCTGCAATTCCATGGCTTTCAGCACGGAGGTAGGAGGGGTAATGTTCTTGATCTCATAGCGCATGCACTGAATGCCCCAGCTTTGTGCGGCCTGATTGATAGAGGTTACGATGTTGGCGTTGAGTGTTTCACGTTCTTCGAAGGTCTTGTCCAGTGTGAGTTTACCGATCTCGGAACGCATGGTGGTCTGGGCCAGCAACTGCACCGCATAGATAGGGTCAGAAACACCGTAAGAAGCGGCGATCGGGTCAACGATGCGCACATAGAGGACACCGTCAAGATTAAGCGTTACGTTATCACGCGTGATACCTGCCTGTTCAGGCACATCCACCGCCATTTCCTTAAGCGAATGCTTGTAAGCCACTTTCTGGTAGAAAGGGATAAGCAGGTTCAGGCCGGGTTCAAGCTTGGAATCGAACTTACCGAGCGATTCAACGATCCATGCCTGCTGCTGAGGCACGGTTTTGACGCCCATGATGATAAGTATCATGATGATAGCGGCTAGTGCGAGTAACGGTTCCATGTATCTCTCCTTTAATCAATTATTCCCGTATAGGCAGGGATATAGTCTGAAAAATAATTATTTAGGTTTTACCATCAGCGTTGTGCCAACGATATCAACGATGGTTACTTGCGATCCAGCTTCCAGCCTGCTTTGGGAAACACCTGATGCGATCTGTGCTTTCATAATCGTACCAGACCATGTGACCTCACCACCTTTGGCATCAATACCATTGCTTCCAACATAGGCGGTCTCACCAACCATGTTGCTATAGCCTTGTGAGCCATTACGCAAACGGAATTTCTGCAGGGGTTTCCACAGCAACATCGCCCATATAGCGGTGCTAACAAAGAATACGATGAACTGAGTGATGGTATTGCCAGCATCCAGTATGCCGTAATACACCAGCGTGCCAACCGTGGTTGCACCAAAGCCTGCGAACAGGAACCCGATACCGCTTATGCCTATAGCTTCCAGCGCGAAAAACAATACACCGGCTATCAGCCAGATGTACATTGCATCATCCATAAATCCCCCCGTCTAACGTACCGGCGAGAGGCCGGCACTCGTCACTTCAGTGTGTTAAGATACGCTATCAGATTCGCCCTGTCCTGAGGGTTTTTCATGCCAGCAAAGGACATCTTGTTGCCTGGAAGGTATTTTTTAGGATTGGCAAGAAAATCAGACATTTCTTGATTGCCCCACCTTTTCTTGCCATGCTCAGCTTTGAGTGCATCTGAATAGGCATAATCGTCCTTGTGTGCAAAGCCACTGCCCATCAGACCCCATTGGTTCGGGCCCACACCATTCTTGCCACCTTTATCAAAGGTATGGCAGGCGGTACATTTTTTCACGAGGGCCTCACCTGCTTTTACATCAGCAGTAGCCATAAATGTTGCAATATCCACAGGTTTTTCTTCTGCCTGAGGCGCACCGGACGTGTCACCTGCCTCTTCAGCACCGGCGATCGTATAACCGCGTTTTTCTTCCGCATGACCGTGACCACCTGCATAAAGGCCTTCACTGACAATGCCCGCAACCATTGCGATAATGCCTGCCAGCAATACCGCACCTGCTATTTTATTCATTTCAAAACTGGAATCGTTCATACCTACTCACAAAAAAATATATACTTGAGGCGATGTTATAATATGCTGGCCAAGCTCAATCAATACCGATTATAAAGCAATTATCATTTTATGAAGCCGATCATCCTGATACCCGCACGCATGGCGTCGACACGCCTGCCTAACAAGCCTTTGGCTGATATTGGTGGCAAGCCTATGATCGTGCATGTCTGGCAGCGCGCTGTGACAGCTGGTGTTGGCGAGGTGGTGGTTGCCTGTGATGGGCCAGAGATCAAGGAAGCTATTGAGAAAGCGGGTGGTGTTGCGGTTCTTACCGATCCGGATCTGCCTTCAGGCTCTGATCGTATCTGGCAGGCACTGAATATTGTTGATCCCGGCAGTAAACATAATGTGGTGGTGAATGTGCAGGGTGATATGCCGGCGCTCGACCCATCGGTGATAAAACAGGCAGTATCAGTTCTTGCTGATGAAACAGTGGATATTGCAACGCTCGCCAGTGTGATACGCGACAAGCAGGAGATCAATGATCCCGCAGTGGTGAAAGCAGTGATAACAGAAGCGGGCAGGGCATTGTATTTTTCTCGTAGTGCAATTCCGCATGGTGATGGTGCACATTATCACCATATTGGTATCTATGCCTATCGTCGTAAGGCGCTGGAAAAATTCGTGATCCTTCCGCCAAGCCCTCTGGAAAAACGTGAAAAACTTGAACAGCTGCGCGCGCTTGAAGCAGGCATGCGTATCAGTGTGGCGGTGGTGGATACTGTGCCGCTTGGTGTTGATACGCCGGAAACACTCGATAAAGCAAGGCAGGTGTTGCATGGAAATTAACAAGATAGTTACACTGCTTAAAAGCCAGAATATTTTTAATCAGGTAGGACATCTGAATTTTTCATTCGCTGGTGTTCAGTTCGATGTGGAATCCAGGGATGTGGTGGGTGGTGTATTGCAGGAATGGTTCGGAAAATGGCTGGCCATGAATGGTATCAAAGCCACTTCACCGCTTAATACGCAGGACTGGCCGGATTTTACGCTTGCTGATGGCATGCATCTGGAGGTGAAGGCGTTTAATTATGATGCCAGCCCCGCGTTTGATATTGCTAATTTTGATGCCTACACATACTCGCTACTCACTCACCCTGAACGGCTGGATAGTAAGCATCTGGTGTTCGGATATGTATCAAAGAATACCAATATTACCATTAAGGAATTCTGGATAAAACAAGTCTGGGAAATGACCGGCCCATCTCCAAAAAATTTCCTGGGGTTACAGGTACGGTATGGCGTGGTATCGAATATACGGCCTAAGAATTGGCGCAGTAAAAGGGTTAAAATATTCAATACAAGGGATGAATTTGTACGGGCACTTGCTGCTGCCCTCACGCGTTTTTATCCCAAACGTTACCCAAATTGGTACAATCAGGTTAGTGCTGCGTATCAGGCAAAAACGGGGAATGCGTTATAGTGCCAGTTCCACCTGACGTGGAGCGCGTGTTATAACAGGTGTGCTTTTGCGTTTAGCGGTATGCAGGAAATGTTCGCTGATAAGGCGTGTGACGACTGCAGATACAATATTTACCGGAACGGTATTGCCGAACAGGTCATAGATCTGATTATCCTTGATGTGCATCTTGAAGTTATCCGGAAAACCGAACAGACGACACTGCTCAACCACTGTTAATTTACGCAGGCCTTTTCCATCGCATACTGCTACTCTGTCTAGGTCTGTTGCCACCAGTGTTGGTGCAATATCTTCAGGATTTAGTATTTTGCTGATCTCGTAGCTCAGCTTGCCGGTTGCGATATTATATCCCTTCTCAAGATCGGTGCGCTCTTTGCGAACACGTTTTGTTCTGCCGTTCTCTTGTATCTCGACCAGATCTTTGGGATGCACATGGCGCAGGTATTTCTTTTGCACCAGATCATCGAGTATTTTTTTAAGCTGTGGATGTGGGAAGAATGAATGTATCTCGCCTACGGTCAGCGGCATGCCATCCATCCATGTGATGCCTTTGGCCGCGCCCCATTTTTTATTTCTGCGCGCTCTTAGCAAAGCAGAGAGCAGCGCTTTTTGTTCATTGCTTACTTCACCTTTGATGCCAATATCCCAGCCATGGATATTATTTTTCCCACCACGCTTATCCTTGATGGCCTTGCCATAGAGCTGGGTGGGAGAGAAATGCGAAAGCAATAATTTTGCAAGCGTGCTATCAAGGGTAGGCAACCCTTTTTCCAGTATGTCCTTTAGTTTTTTACGCGCTGTGATGAATCCATCCAGTGATACAACTTTATTTTTTGAGCCCACGATGAACAGGCGTTTGCGTGATTGTGCCAGGCCAAAGTCGCTGGCATTGAGCACTCTCCATTCTACATGATACCCAAGGCTCTCTAACTTATCTAAAATGACAGACAGCGTTCTGCCGATGGGATGTGCTTTTGAAATGCTATCATGATTGACCAGACCCTCGACATTTTCGAGTATGAAGGCATCGGGGGATTTATCACGCAGGATGCGCTCGATCTCAAAGAATAATGTGCCGCGTGTGTCAGCGAATCCGTGGCGCTTGCCTGCGCTACTGAAGGCCTGACAGGGAAAACCAGCCAGCAACACATCAAAGTCAGGAATATCGGATGAGGGTATCTGCGTGATATCGCCATGTATGGCAGAATCTTTGAAATTATCCCGGTAAACTGTGCAGGCGTGATCCTTTATCTCAGAGGTGAACACACACTCCGAAGGCACGGAAAGTGCCTGACATGCATATTCGAATCCCAGCCTGAAACCACCAATGCCGGCGAATAGATCAATAAATCGGATCGGTTGGGCGTTTGGCATTTTCTCAATGACACTTCTGATACGAATGAGTATGGATAATTGAGGCTAGCAAAAAATAGTTTACATATCCACCACCTAATTAACAGGAGTTTTGAGGTGTCTTTAAATACATACGACGTTCTTGGTATCGGTAATGCGATCGTAGACGTTTTGAGTTTTTGTGAGGAGGATTTCCTTGCGAACAACACACTTGCAAAAGGCAGCATGATGCTGGTGGATCAGGTGCGCTCGCAGGCGCTCTACGCCAAGATGGGGCAAAGCACCGAATGTTCTGGTGGTTCAGTTGCCAATTCACTGGCAGGGCTTGCATCGCTTGGCGCAAAGACTGCCTTCATCGGCAAGGTGGCGGGTGATCAGTTAGGTGCGATCTTCACTCATGATATGCGTGCGGTCGGGGTGCATTTTGATACCTCGCCAACGAAAGGTGATATTTCAACCGCGAATTGCCTGGTGCTTGTGACGCCGGATGCGCAGCGCACCATGGCAACATTTATCGGTGCGTGCTCGCTGGTGTCGGAGGCGGATATTGATGAACTGCTCATTGCCCAGTCAGCGGTTACTTATATCGAAGGATATCTCTGGGATACTGAGAATGCAAAGTCTGCTATCCGTAAAGCCATTCGTGTTGCACAGAAATCGAAAAGAAAAATAGCTTTCACATTGTCTGACACATTCTGCGTTGAACGTCATCGCGCTGAATTCATGGATCTAGTTAAGAAGGACATTGATATTTTGTTCGCGAATGAATCAGAGATCAAAGCGCTATTCGAGACGGATGATTTTTCTACAGCGATCAAAAAACTGCGTGGCATGTGTGATGTGGCAGCAGTGACGCGCAGTGAAAAAGGTTGTATCGTGCTTACAAAAGAGGGTGACACAGAAGTGGCTACGAATGCTGTGCCTAATGTGGTGGATACCACCGGTGCGGGCGATCTGTTCGCCAGCGGATTTTTATACGGCTACACGCGCGGCTGGAGCATGGAACAATCTGCGGCTTTGGGCAATCGTTGTGCCGGACACATCATCACGCAGCTTGGCGCACGCAGCCAGATGCCACTTGCAAGGCTGGTCGCGTAAAATTATCGGTACTTCTTTGTATCGTTTTCGAGCGTGGAAAGTCTGTCGATGTGTTGACCGCTGACACCTGATTTTGGATGCCAGTCTTTTTCATTGATCCTCTGGAGCTGGGCGCCGCGTTCCAGTAACAACGCTTTTCTTGCTTTGGAATAAAGCCCATCAGATGGGGCTGCCCTGAATCGCTCACGCGCTTCTTCAATGTTCTTTGGTAATGGGTCGCGTGTTTTATATAACTCTTCTTCGGTAAGTGTTTGTTGGTAGCGCGGTAATTTTTCCTGCTCTTTTCCCCAATGCTCTACACCTTGCTGCAACATATATATCAATGCTTCCATGATGTCGTAGGGTGCGGCCATTTGTTGTTGGTATGCTCTTTTATTAGGATGACCAATGCAGCCCACATCCGGGATACGCAACTCTATGCGTAAAGGGCCGGTGTCTGGCACGCCGTAATCCGCTTCTTTACGATAGGTGTGTCGTCCTTCCCCGCGGAACATCGCAGAACCCATGCCAAAGAATTTACGCCGCTCTATGAAGCCGATGAATTTAGGGCCCATGGCGCGGGCCTCTTCGAATCTGCCATAGGCATCTGCCGTTGGCGTGAACATGTATATGTTATCCCGGAGATAGTCATTCATAGCATGCGCGATATGCAATCCGATCTGACTTACTTGCTGCGGGTCGGCACGCTTTCTTCCTTTTTCCTGCGGCAGGTCATCGCGCGACATGATGTTGAATGTCTTGCCATCCTTCTTCCCCTTGACGGAAATATGAAAGTGGATGCTTGATGGGGACATGTCATGCAGTGTGGTGGTGAATTGTGTGCGCTTCAGGCCGTATTCAGGTGCTTTATCTATTACGCGTTGTGTCAGGGCATTGAGCCATTGTCCAACCGCGTAAATATTTCTTGGCGGGCTTACGATCTCATTCTGGAACATGGTGACGACCTCGGGGGTCGTGGCGTCGCTCTTTTTTTCTGGCTGGTTTCTTTCCGTAGCAACAGCAATTTTATAGGCCGGCTCCAGATGTACCTCTACATGTTTGGCGTTCCGTAGGGTTGTTTTAAATGCCGTATTCAGATTCTTTGCCTGAGAAGCCTCTGGCATGTAGTGGTCATCTTTTCCCAGTGCCGCAATAGCCTGCTCTTCTGTAGGCTGTGTTTCAAGCGTCTCTGCCAGTTGCCTGAGACGCTTTACCGCATGATCTTTGCCAGCGACTGTATAAAATTCGATCTCTGCGCCGATCTTGATCTGAACAGGCTCATCGATGATGCCCTGTTCCATTAATGTTTTATTCAGCCTGGCTTCAAGTTTAGCGATCGTATTGAGACGCTTGGTAATGTAGGAAACAGTGGCAGAATCAAGCTCTACATCTTTAAATTCCGATGTATTTCGGAATATCCTTTTAACTTTATCGTCGGTAAATATACGAGATGGCTTCATAGGAAGTATTACCTATCAGAATGATCTGCCTAAGTAATTCTAGGCAGCTTTCTTAGACGTGTTCTCATTAGCATCACCCATAGCCGCTGCCATGGCGCGCGCATAATTATTTTCCTGGGTCTGTTTGCGTGTGGTGGTTCGGTGTTCGGTTTCTGCGATCTTATGTGATTCCAGATACAGGCCAATGGCATGCATCAGCACGAAGAAATCTTCGTAGTTCGGGAGTGATGCGATCTTTGCTCCAAGCTTGCTGTTCTTTGTTGCAGGTTTTGGCGCCAGCTCTTCCATGAGTTCTGACATTATCAGTTTGGCGCGTGCTGCCGCAATACCGCGTGATGAATCACCTTCGCTTTGCATGATCTGTTCTACAAATCCTGTCCAGCGGCGCATATACTGCATGAATTGGATCGCCGGGTTGAAGTCACCGTATTTGGTGGAATCGCGAAGGCCGGTATCTGCCCTGCTTCTGTGATTGCGTTGCAGGCTTACGATATTGACGAGGTCACGCACATAGCCACTTGCAGGAAAAATATCGAACGTCACTTTCTTGACGCCACAACCAGAAGAGTAGTGTGAAACGCCGGCTTCATCAAAAGCCTCCGCCAGCGCATTAAGCCCGGGCGTGATTTCTGAATGAAACTGCTGTATAGCATTTTCTAATAGTACTTTTTGGTTCGACATGGTCTCTGCCTATTTACGGTTTTGTGCTACCACAAAATGTGTATGTTCGCATTATGTAACAAATGCAGGTGGGTTTGATAAGTTAAAGATTAATGACAATTAATACATCGGCGGTATCTGTGACAAAAAATCCATTCCTGCTTTATCTGAAGCCAAGGGTGCTAGCGGTTCTTTTTCTTGGTTTTTCAAGTGGTTTACCGTTAGCGTTAACGGCTTCCACCCTGGGCATCTGGCTGACAGAATCGGGCATTGATAAAACGACCATTGGCATTTTTGCCGCCATCGGCACACCCTATACGCTCAAATTCCTGTGGTCACCGTTGATGGATAGCCTTAACTTTCCATTACTTAGCAGATGGTTAGGGCATAGGAGAGGTTGGCTCGTTGCCACACAGATCGCTATTGCGGGGGGGTTGGTGCTGATGGGGCTGATGAGTCCTGATGCGGTAAACCCTTGGATCGTAGCCTGTTTTGCTCTTTTTGTGGCTATTTGCTCGGCCAGTCAGGATATCGTGATCGATGCGTACCGTGTTGAGATACTGAAAGAAGAAGAGCAGGGGGCAGGCGCGGCCGTGATCGTTCTGGGATACCGGTTCGGCATGATTGTCTCAACGGCGGGCGCACTTTATCTTGCTCAATATTTCGGTTGGCTGGTTGCATACTGGTCAATGGCGGCGCTGATGGGTGTTGGTATTATCACCGTGCTGCTTGCCGGTGAACCGGCTTCCCGCAGAGCACCGCCAAAACTTGAAGATCGCAGTTTCAAAGATTGGGTGAGGGATGCAGTCATTGCACCATTCGCAGATTTTATGAAACGCCGCGGCTGGCTGACCATTCTACTCTTTATCGTGCTTTATAAATTTGCCGATGCGTTCATGGGCGTGATGACCAGCCCATTTTATATTGAGCTCGGATTTTCCAAGGAAGAGATCGCCAAGATCGTAAAGCTCTATGGCCTGATCGCGACCATTGCTGGCGGGTTCGTTGGTGGTGCGATGGTGTATCGCATCGGGATGCTTAGAAGTTTGTGGATATGCGGACTCTTTCAGGCGCTTACCAATCTGGTGTTCGTGCTGCTTGCTAAAGCAGGTGCAGATATCAACATGCTGGCACTGTGTATCACGCTGGAGAATGCAGCGGGTGGTATGGGTACGGCAGTGTTCGTTGCGTTTATGAGCAGCCTGTGTAATCTGCGCTTCACTGCCACGCAGTATGCATTGCTTTCTTCGCTTGCCGCTTTCGGCCGTACATGGCTTTCAACGCCAGCGGGTTCTGTGGCTGAGCATATCGGGTGGGAAGCCTTCTTTATCTGTTCCACATTCCTGGCAATTCCGGGGCTTATGCTATTGTGGTGGTTGTCGCGCGATAAGGAATTGTTCGTTAAGGCCAGCGCACCTCAGGCGGCAGCGACATCAGGATAGCTTCTGTGTTGCCGCCGGTCATGATGCCAAAACGCGTGCCGCGATCATAAAGCAGATTGAACTCTACATAACGTCCGCGCTTCTTTAGCTGCCACTCGCGCTGTTCTGCTGTCCAGCGTTCAAACATATGACGGCGAACCAGCTGCGGATAAATCGCCTTGAAGGTTTTTCCAACGTCCTGTGTGAAAGCAAGATCGGTATTCCAGTTGCCGGTATTGACATAATCATAGAAGATACCGCCCACGCCGCGCGGCTCATTCCGGTGTTTCAGGAAAAAATACTCATCACACCATTTTTTGAATTTTGGGTAATAGTCCGGATCGAATGCATCACAGGTGTTTTTGAAGGCGTTATGAAAATCCTGCGTATCTTTTTCTACCGGATACATGGGGGTGAGGTCTGCACCGCCCCCGAACCAACTTTTACAGATGCCCCCGGAATTTTCTCCTGAAAATTCCATGGGGCGTGGCTCATGGCTGGCTCGTGCTGCTGCGCTCGCAGTCATTCCATTGTCACCACCCACCACGATCATGCGCGTGTTCATATGCACTGCCGGTACAAGTGGTGAGCACATATGCGCCACCAGCGAGATACCGGATGCCCAGAAACGCGGATCAGTATCTGCGCCGGGAATTTCTTTGCGCATCACTTCAGAGAATTCGCCGTGCACGGTGGAAATATTCACACCGACCTTTTCGAATACTCGGCCTTTCATGAGTGACATCTCGCCACCGCCACCACCATCACGCTCCCAAACATTACGCGTGAATTTACCTGCAGGTGCATCGCCGCCTAATTCAACTTCGATCTTTTCGAACTCCGCACAGATCTGGTCACGCAATTCACGAAACCATGCGGACGCGATCTGTTTTTGTTCAGAAAGAGATTGTGCTGCTTGTTCATTCTTCACAGGGGCTACTGACATAAAATATCATCCGATCTTTCGCGTTTGCCTGAGTGCTTCACCCAGTACCATGCTGGCAGCGAGTGCTACATTAAGTGAACGAGCGCCGCCTTGCATAGGAATGGTTAGTCCTGCATCGGCTTTTTTCTTCACTTCATCCGGCACGCCAGCAGATTCGCGGCCGAGTAAAAGCATATCATCCTTCCGGTAACTATATTCCGTGTAGGCAGTGCTCGCATGAGCGCTCAGTAATAGCAAGCGCGAATTTGGCATATCTTTGCGGAAATCAAGGAACGACTCCCATGAATTGTGACGGGTGATGTTCGCATGATCATAATAGTCCATGCTGGCACGGCGCACCTTTTTATCATCGAACGGAAAGCCGCACGGTTCGATGATATGTAGCGCAACACCCGTACATGCCGCGAGCCGTATCATGCTTCCGGTGTTTTGCGGGATGTCAGGTTGGAAAAGTACTAGTATCATTGTTTATCAATAGCTTGCTTCTTCATCAAAACTTCACAAAAAACGAGTTTATATCCTGTGTGGTTTTTGGCACAATTAATTACATGACTAACCCGATTGTAGTACAGGAAAATGCCAAGAAAAGTAATGGATGACCCCCAGTCCCTGAAGGAGGCGAAGTGCTTAGCAAGGCAGATCGTTCTGAAGCTGGGTGGCATGCAGGCATTAAAAAGGCGCTTACAGGCAGGCGATCACTATGTAGATGCCAGCGATCTGGGACTCAATCTTGACACGGATGTTGGGTTGGCTATAGCGCGGGCGCATCTGAGGCCAGATAGTGAAGCTGTTGTAAAGAAATGGTATCAGCAAACAGAAGAGGACTTTGTGTTTGCTGATGAAGTTCTTCCCATGTATTGTCCTTTGGTGGATATTGTTAAAGTGGCAGCGATGCTTGACGTAAACACAACACAGAGAAGGTCCATCTAACCCATGGCATTCGACCCTCGTTTCAACGCATTCTATATGCTTACCGGTGTGACCTTCCTGAGTTTTGCCTCGGGGTTTGGTGTTTGCCTGTTCAATCTTGACACCATTGATGCGTGTGTAGATGTTGCCAATAGCTGGGTAGATGTGTTCCTTGATATGGGCACACACATCATTATATGGGCTATCGCACTGATCAAAGCGGTCTTATAGTTTAGCCTTTGTGCATTTATTTTCTGCACCCGCAATTCTTTAGGTTGAAACTTATTCAGGTTTTGTTATAGAAACTCAACAACATCCAATTTGTTGAGATTTTTCATGACTTCATCACCTTACTCTTCTAATTCCACATTATCTGCACCCACCACCCGCCGTGATTTCATGGTGTTGAGCGCAAGCGCACTGGGCGCTGTTGGCGCGGGCGCGGTGCTCTGGCCGTTCGTTGACAGTATGAATCCTGCAGCCGACGTTCTGGCGCTTTCATCCATTGAAGTGGATCTTTCACCGATCCAGCCCGGCCAGACCATCAAGGTCAAGTGGCGCGGCGTGCCGGTGTTCATCCGTCACCGCACCGAGGCCGATATCGAGGAGTCACGCAAAGTAAGCCTTTCTGACCTTCCGGATCCGCAGGCAGATGATGCGCGTGTGCAAAAAGGCAAAGAGCAATGGCTGGTGATGGTTGGCGTATGTACGCATCTTGGCTGTATCCCGCTTGCTGGTGCTGGTGAATTCGGTGGTCCGGGTGGTGGTGGCTGGTTCTGCCCATGCCACGGTTCGCACTATGACACCGCTGGTCGTATCCGCAAAGGTCCTGCACCGAAGAACCTCGCCGTACCGCAATACACCTTCCTAAGCGACACTCGTATCAAGATCGGATAATTCCATGGCTCATGCACCTAAACCTCAAGCCCCCGGGCTCATTGGCTGGATCGAATATCGCCTGCCAATCTTTTCATTCCTCGATAACAGCCTGGGCAGCAAATACCCTGCGCCGCGCAATTTGAACTACTGGTGGAACTTCGGCTCGATGGCCGGTATCTGCCTCGTTATCCAGATCCTGACCGGTTTGTTCCTGTCCATGCATTATGCCGCTAACACCGGCCTTGCATTCGACAGCGTGGAACACATCATGCGCTCGGTGAATTATGGCTGGCTGCTGCGTTATGTGCATGCGGTTGGTGCATCCATGTTCTTCGTGGTTGTCTACATCCATATCTGCCGCGGTCTGTATTACGGGTCATATAAAGCGCCGCGTGAATTACTTTGGTGGCTTGGTATCGTGATCTTCCTGCTCATGATGGCGACCGCATTCATGGGGTATGTACTGCCATGGGGTCAGATGAGCTTCTGGGGTGCGACCGTTATCACCAACCTGTTCTCTGCATTCCCAGGCATCGGTGAATCCATTGTGCATTGGCTCTGGGGTGGTTTTTCTGTAGACAACCCAACCCTCAACCGCTTCTACACGCTGCACTTCCTGCTGCCATTCGTGATCTGTGCAGTGGTGGTGCTTCACATCTGGGCACTGCATATGCATGGCTCGAATAATCCGATCGGTATCGATGTAAAGACCCCGCAGGATACCATTCCTTTCCATCCGTACTACACGGTGAAGGATGCGTTCACTTTCGGTATCTTCTTCATGATCTTTGCCTGGTTCGTGTTCTTCCAGCCGAATGTGCTGGGGCATCCCGATAACTATATCGAAGCGAATCCTCTGGTGACACCAGCGCACATCGTGCCTGAATGGTACTTCCTGCCGTTCTATGCGATCCTGCGCGCTGTACCGGACATCGGTATCCCGTTCACAGGCATCGTATTCATCGAATCCAAATTGGCGGGCGTTCTTGCCATGTTCGGCTCTATCCTGATCCTGTTCTTCCTGCCATGGATCGACAGGTGCAAAGTGCGTAGCGGTAATTTCCGCCCGTACTTCAAGCCATTGTTCTGGGTATTCGTTGCGAATGCGGTGGTGCTTGGCTATCTGGGTTCACAGCCTGCCGAAGGCATATACATCACCATCGGTCGCATCTGTACCGCCATTTACTTTGGTTATTTCATTGCGCTCTATGTGATCAGCAAAAATGAAAAGACCCTGCCGCTGCCAGAAAGTATCAGCAAGGCAGTACTCACTACAAACGCGCACCAACACTAAGAGGCACACCATGAAAAAAATTACGTTATTGTTCTCTGTGGTGGCTGTGCTTGGTGGGGCAGGTATCGCGGTTGCGTCCGGCGACCAGAAAAAACCACTTCAGGCACATTGGTCATTTGATGGTGTGTTCGGCAAAGTTGATAAACAATCTGCGCAGCGCGGCTTCCAGGTTTACAAGGAAGTATGTTCAGCGTGCCATGGTATTTCCCGTATCGCTTTCCGTAACCTTGCTGACATCGGCTTCTCTGAAGCGGAGATCAAGGCACTGGCTGCCAGCTATTCTGTCAAAGATGGTCCGGGTGATGACGGCGAGATGTTCGAACGTGCTGGCAAACCGTCCGATTATTTCCCGTCGCCCTACGCGAATGAGAATGCAGCGCGTGCCGCCCAGAATGGCGCATATCCTCCTGATCTGAGCCTCATCGTGAAGGCGCGTCCGGATGGTGCGAACTATCTTTATTCCCTGCTGATCGGTTATGGACAGGAAGTGCCTGAACATCATCAAGTGCCAGAAGGTATGCATTATAACCCATATTTCCCAAGTGGTAATATTGCCATGCCTGCGCCGATCTCTGAAGGTCAGGTGAGTTATGAAGATGGTACGGAAGCTTCTGTGGACCAAATGTCACGCGATGTGGTGAACTTCCTGCAATGGGCAGCCGAGCCGGAAATGGAAGCTCGTAAACAGATGGGCATTAAAGTGCTTATCTATCTCGCCATCATGACCATCTTCTTGTATATTGCAAAACGCAATATATGGAGAAGGATTCACTGAAGGCGTGACCGCATCAATAAAGTTGCATCGTAGAAGGTTACTGTTTGTTCCGTTTGCCGTGCTGGCAACGGTGGGACTTGCACACGCCGAAGGCCTTCAATTCAAGGTAGAGCCGGGGCAGGGATTCCAGAAGTCACGCGTACAGGTCGACCCGGGCGTAAGGCCGGACCAGCCGCTTCTGCTTGAAGCGGAACAGATCGATTATGACCATGAGTCATCGGTTGTTGTTGCATCGGGCAATGTTGAGGTCATGCAGGGCGAGGCCATACTCATCGCTGACCAGCTTATCTATGAGCAAACCATCAATCGCCTGACCGCACGCGGCAATGTGAGTTTGCTCGAAGCCAGCGGCAATGTGTATTTCGCCGATGAGGTGGAGCTGAAAAATGACATGAAGACCGGTGTCATCAATCAGTTCAAGGCACGTCTTGCGGATAATTCCTTGTTTGTGGCAAGTCGTGCCCGCCGTATCGACGAGAATAATTTTGAGCTTACAAAAGCGGTGTATTCTCCTTGCAAAATATGTTCTGACGGAACGTCAGCTAAAAGCCCGATGTGGCAGATGTCTGCCGATAAGATCCGTGTGGATGAGAATGAGCAGCAGGTAACCTACAAGAACGCCTATTTCGAGACCTACGGCATACCGGTATTTTACATGCCGCATTTCTCGCATCCAACACCTAATGCCGACAACCATAGCGGCATACTTATCCCGGAATATGAGCATTCCACGAACCTTGGCTCGGTGATGAAAGTACCGGTATATATTGCACTTGCACCCGACAAAGACGCGACCATAACCCCCATATACACCACGCTGGAAGGGTTGGTGATGGCAGGTGAATATCGCCAAAAGCTTGATTATGGGCAGTATCGCCTGAACGGCAGTATCACCAACCCGTCGGATCGCGATGCGCTTGGTTTCCGCACCACCGGTAAAACGCTGCGCGGTAATATTGATGCCACCGGCTATTTCGATATTGATGAAAATTATAAATGGGGTTTCGATGTGCATCGCGCCACCGATGACACTTACCTGCGCCGCTATAATTTCAGCCATGACACATTGCTTACCTCCAACGTGTTCGCGGAAGGATATAATTTTATCGGTGATAATGACCGTACCTATGGTGCGGTACGCGCCCTGGCGTTTCAGGGGCTGACCGCCGATTCTGATTCAAAGACCACTCCGACCGTGATGCCGCTTGCTGACCTCACCTACCAGAGCGACCCCGGCATTTATAATTCCCGCGTGACGTTCGATGCCAATACCATGGTGCTTTACCGGGATACCGGTGCTAAAAGCCGCCGTGCATCAGCCACCATGGGTTGGAAATTACCTTACATAACCGATGATGGACAGGTCATTGAATTCATCTCCAGTATCCGTGGTGATGTGTACTCAGTTGAAGATGTTGTGTTCTCCAGCGGCGAACGTTTTGAAGGAACGACCGGAAGGCTTGTTCCGGAAGCCACCGCTATCTGGCGCTATCCGTTCATGAATCAGGGTGAGACCTCAAGCCTGCTGCTTGAGCCGATCGTCAGTGCAACGGTCAGCCCTATCGGTGGTAACTCTGAAGAGATACCGAACGAAGACAGCCTTGTGCCGGAATTCACCGATACCAACCTGTTCTCTCCCAACCGATTCGCCGGATATGACCGTATCGAGAGTGGGCCGCGCGTCAGCTATGGTCTGCGCGGGCAGGCGCAGTTCCTATCCGATAAATACATAGACTGGTTGTTCGGCCAGCATTACCGGCTGGAGAGGGATCTTGCATTCCCGTTCTCGAACGAGTCGGTCAGCCATTTCTCTGATTATGTGGGTAAGATAGGTATTTCTGCCTGGCCGTTCAATATGGCGTATCGCTTCCGGCTGGATAAAGATGAATTCACTCCGAAACGTAATGAGATAGATGCCGGATTCAACTATTATCCGGTGGCGTTCACCGCGTCGTATCTGTCACTGCAAAATGATCCGGTTCTTGCTACAAAAGAACAGGTTGCCGGTACGGCCACCGTCAATCTGACCCGTCAATGGGCATGGAATACCTCTGCTAACCATGATCTGCAGACCGATGAGTTCGTTTCCATGAACACAGGTTTGACATATACCGATGAATGCACGATGGTAAGCGGCATTGTAGGTAAGGACTTTACCCGTGACCGTGACATTGAGCCAACCACCACCTTTTTATTCAGGATCGCATTCAAGAATTTGAACTGATATGAACCTTCGCCCTTATATCCTTGCACTTATCTCCTCAGGCCTGCTTGTGGCAAGCCCTGCCTATGCACAGAAACAAGGCGTATCTGCGCTTGGTCTCGATATCGAAGCAGTGGTGGGTGAAGAGGTGATCTCCACCTACGACGTCAATAGCCGTATCAAATTCGTTATCGCCACCACCAGCCTTTCCAACACAGCGGAAGTGCGGCAGGGTATCCGCCCGCAGATCATCCGCGCACTGATCGATGAAAGGCTTCAATTAAAGAATGCTGAAGCGAATAAAATAAATATCTCGGATGAGGAAGTGGCGCGGGCGATCAAGGGCATTGAAAAGCAGCGCAATATGTCAGATGGTGCTATCGCAAGGATGCTTGCCAATAACAACGTGCCAGCAGAAACCTTCACCCAGCAGGTGAAAGCACAACTGGCGTGGAGTGCGCTGATGTCACGCAAGGTACGCCCCCATGTGAAGATCAGCGATGAAGAAGTTAAGCTTGCGCATATCAAATTGCCTAAGCCTGATGTGAAGCAGGAGCTTCGCATAGCGGCGCTGGTGTTATCAGTCGACAAGCCGGGCCGTGATCCTGAGATCAAGCAGCTTGCACAGAAACTCAGCGGCGAGATACGCGGTGGTGCAAGTTTTGAAGAAGTGTATCGCCAGTTCTCTGGTATCGGTGGCAAGCCGGAATCATTCTGGGTTAAGCCTGAGCAGCTTGATCCCGCTATTGGCCGGGCACTTAAAAATGCCCAAAGCGGCATGATAAGTGCGCCCATCCGTACCAATGACGGCTATACGATTATCAAAGTATATGACACACGCTCATTGGAAAAAGCTACACCTAAGGAAGAGGAAGTGCAGCTTAAAGAGATACTGCTGAGACTCAAGAATGATGCATCACCAAAAGAGGCCGATGTGCTGCTGCAGATCGGCGAGGAAGTGGCTAAGAATCCTGGCAGCTGTAAGGAAGAAGGTATCGCAAGCATTGATAACCTCGGTGATTTTGATATTGAGGTGAAACTCACCAGTAATCGCCTTTCGGCCCTTGCGCCTGCGGTCAAGATCATTGCAGATAACCTCAAGGTAGGCGATATTTCCACCCCGTTCGCCAGCTCGGAAGGTATCAGGCTTTATATGCTGTGCGGCAGGGGTGAAGCGCCGGATATTGCTGATGACAAGGAACAGCTGGCGAATGTGCTATTCCAGCAGAAGATGGCGCTTGAGGCAGAAAAATATATGCGCAACCTGCGCCGCGAAGCCTTCGTTGAGATACGAAATTAGTCAGCGCACTCTTTACATAGCACAGGTATTTCCATCACTGCGCCGGGCGGAATGTTAACGCCTTTTTTTCTGAGTGCTTCAAGATGATGTATCACCGCGTGATCGTGTAATTCGTGCACAGACTTACAGGCCTTGCACACCGTAAGTACTGAGAGTTCATGTGTATGTGCTGCCTCGCAATCACACGCCACATAGGCGTTCAGATGTTCGATGCGATGGATGTCTCCATTCTTTTGCAGAAGTGACAGCGCCCGGTAAACGATAGGCGGGCTTTTAACGCCGAACTTCTTGATGGTCTCCAATATCTGATAGGCACTCAGCGGCGTCTTCGATCTGCGAAGCGCCTTTAAGATCATCTCAGCCGGTGGAATTTCATGTTTTGAAGGGCGAGCCATATGGTTATCTCCTAGAAAAATATAGCAAAATTATAGCTTTACAAACAACCATAAAATCCGATACTACATTTGTTATATTATAACAAATGACATATGGATAAAATTCAGTCGATACAACCCGTAAGCCCTCAGGACTCACGATCAGAGGATATTGCCTATACAGTAAACCATGCCATTGCGTGCACGGTCACTGATTTTATTGATCCATTTGTAGGTAAATGGACACAGGACTATCTGGGCAAAAAATTTTCCATCGGGTGCGGGCATGACCATGCACACGATCACCATCATCACGATTATGACCATGACCACCACGAACATCACCATGCGAAGCTGAGTCATTGGTGGGCCGGGGAGCTGGCAGGTGATTTTGGTGCAGTACCGGTTATGGCTGCATTTCAGTATTTTGCCCCATCGCTCATGCATGGTATGGCAAATGCGCTTGAACCTGTGCTTGGCGACTTCTTTAAAAGCGGCGCAGCACGCGCATCAAGGCATTGGGCTGTGCGGCATCATCTCGCTACAGATTCTGATGAGGCCAAGCAATTTGCAGCTGATCTTTATCGCTATGAGATCGGCCACTTGCCTCAAGCGTTGCTGTGGACCGCATCATCCATTACCATCAACCTGGCCACACAGAAGCTGATGGGCAGTCACGCCCCCATCTCGCATATGCTTGCAGGTAAGGCAGCCGGTGCAGGGATAAGTGCAGGACTTGTGGTTGGTATGCGTGGTGTATTTCCGGGGGCAGCACGCGCATGGGACAGTACGACCAGCAGGCATGTGTTTTTGCCCGCAACGAAAACCATAAGCTCATGGTTCGGTGTGCGTGAGAAAGATGTGGATGCGATGGAAAAGAAACAGGAACAATTCAAGGAAGGTTACTGGCAGGCACGGCTGCAACAGCAGGGTGATATTAATCCATCACTTTAACAAAACTTCCCGGCGCATCTTCCAGTGGCTTGAGTGAGCCTCCGCCAATTTTTCGTGCAGGCACTTTGCCACCAGTGAATTGCTCATGCCACTTAACCCAGTGTGGCCACCATGAGCCGGGCTTTTCAGTTGCGCCACTGAACCACTCATCCGGTGTTGCCGGGAGTGATGATTTTTTCTCCCATACCCAATGGCTGTATTTTTGTTTGGCCGGTGGGTTGATAACGCCAGCGATGTGGCCAGAAGCTGCCAGCACGAACTCCACATCGCCGCTGTAAAGTTGTGTGGCCGCGTAAGTGGATTTCCACGGCGCAATATGATCTTCACGGCAGGCGAGGATGAAGGATGGCGTGGTGATACGTTTGAGATCGATGGTCTTGCCACCAAGTGTCAGAGCATTTGATTTCGCAAGCAGGTTCTTCTGGTACATGTTGCGCAGATAAAAACTATGCATGGCAGCCGGCATGCGCGTGGAATCGGCATTCCAGTATAGAAGGTCGAACGGGAAAGGATCTTTGCCGAGCAGATAATTATTCACCACGAATGACCAGATCAGATCATTCGCGCGCAGCATGCTGAAGGTGGTGGACATCTCGCTGCCTTCAAGATATCCCGTCTGCGACATACGCGCTTCCAGCGATGCTATCTGCTCATCATCAATGAACACGGAAAGCTCACCTGCTTCGGTAAAATCGACCATGGTGGTAAGATAGGTGGCCGATGCGATGCGATGCTCCATTTTCTTTGCAGCAAGCCATGCCAGTGTGGTGGCAACCAGCGTTCCGCCAAGGCAGTAGCCCGCAATATTTACCGTGGGTTCACCCGTGATCTCTTCGATGGCATCCATGGCGGCCAGTGGGCCTTCCTTCATGTAATCCTCGAATGATTTCTTGCTCAGATGTTCATCCGGGTTCACCCATGAGATCATGAATACAGTATGCCCCTGCTCAACCAGCCACTTCACAGCAGAATTCTCTGGCTGAAGGTCTAGAATATAGAACTTATTGATCCACGCTGGCACAATAAGCAGCGGTGTTTTAAACACATTCTTGGTGGCTGGCTCATATTGAATGAGCTGGATAAGGTCGTTCTGGAATACCACCTTGCCGGGAGTGATCGCCAGATTCTTGCCGATCTTGAACGCACTGAAGTCGGTCATGCTGATGCGCAGTGTGCCTTTGCCACGCTCCAGATCTTCCAGCATGTTCTCAAGCCCCTTAACAAGGTTCTCTCCTTTGGATTCAAGCGTTGCCTTAAGCACTTCAGGGTTGGTCATCAGGAAGTTGCTGGGCGACATGGCATCCACGAACTGTCTGGTATAGAAATCTAGCTTTTTTGCCATTTGCGGGGTCATGGTCTCGGACATGTCCTGCACGGAATGTTGCAGCCAGCGCGAGGTAAGCAGATAAGATTGCTTGATAAAATCGAATATGGTGTTTTCCTGCCATGCCTCATCGCGGAAACGGCGATCCTTGGGGTCTGGCTCGATGATGGGTTTTTCTTGTTCTCCCAGCATCTTATTGGTAGTCGCCTGCCAAAGATCCAGATAATCCTGCCAGAGCTCCAGCTGCTTTTCCCAAAGCTTGGAGGGGTCGCTCATCAGGCGGGTAAAAAGCTCCATGAAGGCATCCCCAAGATTGAAGGGGTCGATCGGCAGATTGGGCATATCCTGCGCCTGCCGTGCCATGAATTCCTGCAATATCTTCTGGCAATGACCGGCGGCCTGAGCCATATTCTGGGCAAATTCCTGCGAATCGAAGCTTTGTGCCTCGGATGCTGTGGAAGAGCGGGAACTGGTCTTGCGCATTTGCTTGCCGATCGGAAATAAGGTGATTGCACTCTATGGTGCGCTAAGATATACCTTTTATGCCAAGCTGGGTATAGGTTTTTTTGCCTATAAGCCTTGGAACGGTCAGCAAGTATTTTGGGTTATTAATTTCTTACGTTTTATATTGGGTATTTATGAAAAAGCATGGTTCATCTCGCAAACTCGTTATTGTACTGCTCACCAGCGTATCAGCAACTGCGGCGCTTAGCGCCTGCACTTCAGCCAAATCCTTACTGGATGACTGGACCAACGATCGTGAAGATCAGGTTGTAGTTGGTGGTAAACGCCCGCCTGCGCTCAACCCGCGCTACATGCCTGCACCTGAAGTGGTGACCCCATCCGATAATCCGGTGGTGTACGAAAGAAAACAGGCGATGAAACCAGAAGCTGAAATGGAAGCGCCAAAAGCAGAAACCGCAAAGCGCGCGCCGACATTTGAAGAAAGTCCGTTCGATTATTTCGATAATGAAGGCAACAGTGTTGAACCTAAAAAACCGGAAGTAGCTGCTGCACCTGCGCAGTCAAATCAGGTCACATCAAAAGATACCGCAGGTGAGGAGAATTTCTTCACACGCCTTTTTGGAACAAAACGTGAACCTACCGAAGTAGAGAAATTACGCGGTACTCCACGCAAGCCACTTCTGGATAATCAGTATGCACCGGTACAGCCTTTAGCGCCAATGTCGGATAATAACGCCGCGTCGCAGCCAGCTGCTATGCCAGTGGTTGAATCGGTGAAGCCTGTTGAAATGAAGCCAGAGCCAGCACCTTGGATGCAGGCCGAGAAACAAGCACCGGCACAGACGACCTTCATGCCAGCCCCACCATTGCAGCCGCAGGCTGAACCTGTAATGCATACATTGCCGGAAGAGCATGTGACCTTCCATGCGCAACCTGTAGAAGTCGATGAAGACGCGGTAACATTGCCGCCGGTTGAAGTGAGTGAATCCCGCAAAAAACCAAATTGGTTTGAGCGTACCTTCACCCGTATCGAAAATACCTTCTCATCTGATGATCAGGCAGAACAGTCCGGTGATGATATGAGCGCTGATGATATGGCGTATCCAAAATTGGCATCCGTGCCACAAACACCAGAGCGTTTCTCCGAGTTACGCGACGACAAGCAGAATGCTATGGAAGCAATGCAGTCTGAACACATGCAGGCGCAGCAGGATAAATATGATCTGTTCAGCGAACCGTCTGGTGTTGAAGCAACTGTACCGGTTGAGATCGCGCAGCCAAAAGCAGTGAAACCGATCGTGGCAGAACCTGTGGTCACTGCACCTGTTGTAGCAAAGACAGCACCACCACAGGCTGAAGGTGAAGTGTTGCTTGGCCATGCAAGTGTTGCTCCTGTGGCCGCACCGGATGATGTTCCTGTGAAAATGGAATCAGCTGTAATGCAGCCAGCCGAACCAGTAAAAGCAGAAGAGACCTTTACGCAGAAAGCAATGGCTGAAGAAGAACCTTCCCAGGAAAGTATGACAGCGGCAGAACAGACACGCCAGAACCGCTGGTGGGAAGGTTGGCGGATATTCTCGGCTGAAGCAAAGAAGCCGGAGTCTGAACTGAATGCAGATATGCAGGAAGAAGCAGCGCAAGAAATGCCAGCGCCTGTCGTACAGAGGCCAGAACCTGCACCGTTGCAGCCAATGGTGGCGCAGCCAGTAGTAACGCCTGCACAACCAATGGTACAGATGCCGGATGCAATGGTGAAAGAAGCACCGCAAGTGGCAGAAGCTGAAGAAGCAGAAATGCTTGAAGAGGCGAAGCCTGCTGCGGGTGCATTACCATCACCGCAGATCCTGCGTGAAGTGAAAATGCTTCCGCCGTCGCGTTATTCAGCGCGTGCGCGCAGCACCTCCACTCAGGCGCAGTAAGGACTTTTATGTCTGAGGAATTTTACCGCATAGGGCGGTTACCGCCATATGTGTTTGCCGAAGTCAACAAGCTGAAGGCGCAAGCGCGTGCGGCTGGCCGCGACATCATTGATTTCGGTATGGGCAATCCTGATTCTGCTCCACCTAAACACGTCATTGATAAAATGGTGGAGACACTGAAAGACCCCAAATGCAGCCGCTATTCTCTCTCGCGCGGTATTCAGGGATTGCGCAAGGCGCAAGCAGGTTATTACAAACGCCGTTTTGATGTTGATCTTGACCCTGAAACTGAAGTGGTGGTGACCATCGGTTCTAAAGAAGGGCTTGCCAATCTTGCGCAGGCGATCACTGGTCCGGGTGATCGTTTCATTGTACCTGATCCATCATATCCCATCCATGTGTGGGGATTTGTGATCGCGGGTGCTGAGGTCGTGCCTGTTCCTAATAGCACTGGCCCTGAATTCTTCACGGCACTCAAAGCAGTGCTGGAAGATGGCAAACGGAAGCCAGTGGCACTCATTGTGAATTTTCCCTGCAATCCGACCGCTGAAGTTGCAGACCTTGCATTCTATGAGCAGGTGATAGATATCTGCAAACATCACGGTGTGTATGTGATCTCGGATCTTGCGTACTGCGAACTTTATTTTGATGGCAAACCCACGCCATCCATCATGCAGGTGAAAGGGGCAAAAGATATCGCGGTGGAATTTACCACCATGAGTAAAACCTATTCCATGGCGGGTTGCCGCATCGGATTCTGTGTGGGTAATAAGAAGCTGGTATCAGCCCTTACCAAGATCAAATCATACCTTGATTATGGCACATTCCTGCCGTTGCAGGTGGCTTCTGCTGCTGCCATCAATGGCCCGCAGGATTATGTGGAAGGCCTGCGTAAACTTTATAAGGACCGTCGCGATGTGCTGTGTGACGGGCTTAAAGAGGCTGGCTGGAATGTAAAAGTTCCTTCTGCTTCCATGTTCGTGTGGGCAGAAATTCCGGAAGCGTACAAACATCTAGGATGTTTGGAATTTTCCAAATTGTTACTAACGCGCGCGGAAGTAGCAGTTGCACCGGGTGTTGGTTTTGGCCCGGGTGGTGAGGGATATGTGCGCATTGCACTGGTGGAAAATCGCCAGCGCATCCGTCAGGCTGTTCGTAACATCAAGGATTTTCTGGCTGAAGATCCCGGACATAACATGAAAGCAATGAAGGAGAAGGCGGTATGAGCAAACCACTTCGCATAGGCATTGCCGGTCTTGGCACAGTAGGTTGCGGCACGCTCAACATTTTGCAGAATAATGCAGAGATGATAACGAACCGTTGCGGCCGCGCGATTGAAATCGTGGCGGTCACCGCCGGCAATAAAAACAAAAAGCGCGATGCGGATATTTCCGGCCTGAAATGGGTGGATTCTGCGCTGAATATGGTGGCTGATGATTCGATTGATGTAGTGGTGGAAGCTATCGGTGGGTCTGAAGGTATTGCCCGTGAGCTGGTGGAAAAAGCACTCTCTGCCGGTAAATCTGTTGTTACCGCAAACAAAGCGCTTATCGCGCATCATGGCATCGGCCTTGCGAAACTCGCTGAGCAGCATAACGCGATGCTGGCGTTTGAAGCGGCCGTTGCCGGTGGTATCCCTGTCATCAAAGCACTGCGTGATGGGCTGGCGGCAAATAAATTTACACACATTGCCGGCATCATCAACGGCACATGTAATTACATTCTCACCCGTATGCAGAATGAAGGCTTAGACCTTCCGGTGGTAATGGAAGAAGCAGGTAAACTTGGTTATCTGGAAGCTGACCCCAGCTTCGATATTGATGGTATCGATGCTGCACATAAACTTTCAATACTCACCAGTCTTGCTTTTGGCTGCGCACCGTCCATCGACAAGGTGTATATGGAAGGCATCAGCCGCGTATCGAAATACGATATCGAATTCGCGCGTGAGCTTGGATATGTGGTGAAGCTGCTTGGCATCGCCAGTGTGTCAGAGGAAGGCATCCTGCAACGTGTGCATCCGGCGCTTGTGCCTGCACCCTCATCCCTTGCGAATGTGAATGGTTCATTCAACGCCATACAAATTGAAGGTGATGCGGTGGGAACAGTATTTTTAGAAGGTCGCGGCGCTGGCGCTGGCCCTACCGGGTCTTCTGTGGTGGCCGATGTGATGGATATGGCACGAGGTGTGGTCTATAAACCATTCACCCTGCCGGTTGCCAGCCTGAAAGCGCCGAATTTCGCCAAGATGGAGAACCTGAAATGTTCTTATTATCTCAGGCTTTCCGTCATCGATAAACCCGGCGTGCTTGCCGATGTGACATCTATCTTCCGTGATGCTAATATCTCGATGCGTTCGGTTATCCAGCATTCGCACAATCCGGGTGAGGTGGTGCAGCTGGTAGTTACCACGCACGAAACACAGGAATCTTCCATGCAGAAAGCCATGGACGCGCTCGCAAAACTGCCTGCCGTGAAAGAACAGCCCTACAGGATAAGGATCGAGAACGTATGAAAACCACAGCCAAGAAAAAGCCAGCAGAGAAATTATCCTTCTGGTCAGATCGTAACTTTGCACTGGAAGCCGTGCGTGTGACCGAAGCCGCAGCACTTGCCTGCTCGCGCTGGATGGGGCGTGGTAAAGAAAAAGATGCCGATCGTGCCGCAGTGAATGCGATGCGTGATGCACTCAATGGCCTTGCCATCGATGGCACGGTGGTGATCGGTGAAGGCGAACGCGATAAAGCGCCGATGCTTTATATCGGCGAGAAAGTGGGCAGCGCACCGGAGGGTGGCCCGGGTGTTGATATTGCGCTAGACCCGCTGGAAGGCACGACCATTTGCGCCAAGGGTGGCGTGAATGCGATGGCCGTGGTAGCGATGGCGGAAAAAGGCTGCTTCCTGCATGCGCCTGATGTGTATATGGACAAGATCGCCGTTGGTGGCGGATTGCCAAAAAATGTGGTTGATCTCGATAACAAGCCCCTGACCAATCTCAAGAACCTTGCCAAAGCAAAGAAGTGCGACATTTCTGATCTGGTAGTATGTATCCTTGAGCGCGAACGCCATGAAGAGATCATCGCCCGCGTGCGTGAAGCCGGCGCTCGTATCCAACTCATTCTGGATGGTGACGTAGCGGGGGTTATTGCAACAGCACGTCCTGAGACCGGTGTGGATATGTATATCGGTATCGGTGGTGCGCCTGAAGGCGTACTGGCAGCAGCAGCGCTGCGCTCTACCGGCGGCCAGATGCAGGGACGCCTCTTATTCTCCCGTCAGGAAGAAAAAGATCGCGCCAAGCGCATGGGTATCAAAAGCCTGAACCATAAATATGAGCTGGAAGAAATGGCCAAAGGTGATGTGATGTTCGCAGCTACCGGCGTGACCGATGGCTCGATGCTGCGTGGCGTGCGCCGCTTCCCGGGTGGGGCAACTACACATTCTATCGTGATGCGCTCAAAAACCGGCACGGTGCGCGTGGTGGAAGCCAGCCATAACTTCACCCGCAAGACCTGGGGTGATGTCTGATTCTACCAGGCTGGGCGTCTAGCTTGCGTTTGTGCGCATCCGCCTCAACCTGGCGAATCATGTAGCTATTAATTACTTTTCGGAGATTCTATCACTTTTAATGTGGTGGCAAGTTGTCGTCATTATTGCGACTATCGCGAAGGCGTGAGGTCGCTGGCCCTTCTGACGCTTTTTTAGCTTCTTCTGCTCGGGAATAGAGAGTTTTGCTACTTCCGCGTACTTGAACTTGCTCTACCGTACCACGCTCAGGCCTAATAATAACACAATCTTTAAGCTTGAAGTTATAGCCACCACCAATATTTGCCTCACGAAGTGCCTCTAACAATATACCCTGCGGATGATAATCTGTGGTCATTTCAGAGCATCCTAGCCTACCATCAGCGCGGGTAAGTTGGTTTCTGATCTTTCCTGCTAAAATGTCTTTAAATTTTTGCACTTCTGGAGAATCTGGCGCTTGTGTGGTCATTCTTTGACTACGAGCAAGTGCTGTAATACCTACGGCATAACTATCCGTAACCTCAGAATCCAGTCCCAGATCAGGACGTGATAAGAAGCCCGCCCAGTAATCCACTGCTGCTTTGATCATTGCTTCTGTGTCATTATGTTGTGGTGGGGTATAGGACATGATCTATAGCTCCTAAAATTTATTTTAGTTAAATATAATTAACCAGTCTGTGAATCTCAATAAGCGAATTATGAAGATTCCAAGACAAAGAAATATATTTATAAATTATATGGTTAATTACTTTTCGGAAACTCAAGGATCTTATGTGCCTTGCGCTCTTCTAATTCCTCAGCATAGCCATTAAGCAGGGGGCGGTAAAGCAGCAGGTCGCCGTTGTTGACGCGCAGGAAATAGTCGCTGAGTGATTCTATTAATCCAACCTCGCTGCGCAGCGTATCCACACTGTCAGGATCTTCGAGCGGTTTAGGAACGAAGCAGCCATTATCGGCCTCGCGTATCTGTGTGCCAAACCGCTGGTGCTTGCCTTTATTGCACAAGATACGGTCGGTCAGGAAGGCCAGGAATCCTGTTGAGTTTCTTCCTTTTTTAACTCCGGCTAACATCTTTGCGTGGCAGAGCTCCTGAAAGGCGGGGTCATAATCGGCGTGTTGCACGATCATGAAAGCGGCGGCCTCGGCGTGGCCATCGTAGCTTTTATTGTCTGGCCAGCCTTCCGTCAGCACGATCTCCTTAAGAGCATCGCTCTTGCGGCGGTGGATATTTTCCAGGAATTGTAAGGAAGATGGGTGGTATAAAGGTGAGATTGCAGGTGCTTCGAGCCCTTCGGGCGAGGCGAGAGAAAATAATCCATCTGCGTTAATCGTTGATTCCTTCATCATTTTACGCGCATATTTACATTTACTATTCTAACCTAATCTGTGGCAAAATGCTGCAAAAAATCGCAGGAAAAACGCCAAAAACTGTGGAAAACAGCCCTTATGAGCATGATTCAGAGAAAAACACGCTGGCATAAAACACTCTACATACAAGTGTTGGTAGCCATTATTTTGGGCATTTTTCTTGGCTGGATGTCGCCGGAATATGGCGAGGCGATGAAGCCACTGGGGGATGCGTTCATCAAGCTGATCAAGATGATGATCGCACCCATCGTGTTCTGTACGGTGGTGACAGGTATCGCCAGCATGAGCCATATGCGCGAGGCCGGAAGGGTGGGTGTTAAAGCGCTGATCTATTTTGAGGTGATGACGACCTTCGCGCTTATCATCGGCCTGCTTGTGGTCAATCATTTCCAGCCCGGCGTGGGTATGAATATCGACCCCGCTACGCTCGATGACTCGGCGATAAAAAATTATACAGCGCGCGCTGCTGAACAGTCCGGCTTTGTGGCCTTTGTGCTGCACCTGATACCCTCGACCATGCTGGATGGGTTCGTGCATGGTGACATGCTGCAGGTATTGCTGGTTGCCATACTATTCGGTTGTGCGCTGACCATGCTCGGCGAGCGTGCTGCAGCGGTTCATAATTTCATCAAGCAGATGTCGGATGTGTTCTTTGCCATCATTGGCTTTATCGTAAAACTCGCACCCATTGGTGCATTCGGCGCGATGGCCTTTACCATCGGTAAATACGGGCTTGGTTCGCTGGCATCACTGGCCAGTCTGATGCTTGGCTTCTATGCCACTTGCGTGGTGTTCGTGGCAATCGTGCTTGGCATCGTGATGCGCCTGATGGGGCTGCGCATCTGGCCGTTGCTTAAGTATATCAAGGAAGAACTGCTGATCGTGCTGGGGACATCCTCCTCCGAGGCGGCACTGCCAAGCTTGATGGAGAAGATGACTAAACTCGGCTGCGCTCGCCCGGTGGTGAATATGGTCGTGCCGACCGGCTACTCCTTCAATCTGGATGGCACATGTATTTACCTTACGATGGCGGCCATATTTCTGGCGCAGGCAACCGGTATTGAATTGTCACTTGCCGATGAGCTGACACTGATCGGTGTGCTGCTGCTTACATCCAAAGGGGCAGCTGGAGTGACCGGTAGCGGGTTCGTGGTGCTGGCCGGCACGCTTGCAGCCATTGGCACGATCCCTGTGGCTGCGATGGCGCTGATACTTGGCATTGACCGCTTCATGTCGGAAGCGAGGGCAATCACCAATATCATCGGCAATGCCGTTGCCACGCTGGTGGTCGCTAAATGGGAAGGCGCACTGGATATGGTTGCCGTGCGTCAAGCATTAGAAAATAAGTAGTTACACCCCGGTGGGCAGAGGCGGCGCTATCTTCTTCTTATGGCGGGCTTCACGGTGCGCGATATAGACGGTGGATGCCACAATGACCAATGCACCGAGTGCGGTTTGCATATCCAGCGTCTCATCGAAGAAGATGAAGGCAAGGATAGATACGAAGATCAGCCGTGTAAAATCGAACGGCATAAGCACCACCAGATCCACGCGCTTGAAAGCGCGTGTCATGGTGAGATGGGAAGCAGTGGAGAAAAACGCGATCCAGAACACCAGCCACCACTGATACATGGAGATGCTCTGCCAGTGCATCAGTGCTGGAAATAGTGACCATGGGATCATGAACATCGTCATGTAGAATACGATGGTCTCCGGCAGCTCCGTACGCGTCAGGGTCTTTACCAACACACCGGATACACCCATCATGAATGAGGCAGCCAGCACGATAAGCGCGCTGGTGGAAAGGCCATGCATATCCGGCCGTAGGATGATGAGTACACCAAGAAAACCGGCTATAATTGCGCCCCAGCGATGCAGGCCAGCGCGCTCGCCCAAGAATAATATGGCAATGATGGTGGAGAAGATAGGCGTGGTGAAAGAGAGGGCGGTGGCCAGTGTCATCGGCATGATGGAGATGGAATAGAACCACAACTCCATGGAAACGATACCTACAGTTGCGCGCCAGAAATGGTTACCCATCCGGCTGGTTTTGAATATCTGTTTGTCACGGTGCAAATATAAACACCATAGCAACACCATCAGTAAGCTCACGACGTTGCGAAGCAGCACCATCTGCGTGGGATGCATGGTGGCTGAGAGTTCGCGGATAAAACCCATCATTGCGGAAAACCCCGCCATGCTGCACAGCATGAGGAGGATGGCTTGTAATACAGGTGAAACGGGCATGTGATCTATAAATACTTAGCTTGGTATGACAGTAACAAATATTAGTTACAAAATGCTTAGCACCTGCCGGACAAATGGAACGGTGAGGCTGCGCTTGTTCTCCAGCATTTGCTTATCCAGCGTATCAACAACGTTTGCGATCGAAGAAAAAGACCGCTCTGTGTGGGTAAGCAGGTAAAATATAACATCATCTGATACTTTGATCTGCCGATCAGCAAATTGTTTGTGAAGTACGCCAGAGAGCACTTCATCATCCGGCGCATCAATGTGTGCGGTGGGCAGTGCGCGCAGGCGCGATGTCAGGTCAGGGAGGGTAAATGGCATCTGGCTGGCTGGCGATGTTGCAGTGAGCAACAAAGAAAAACCCTGCTCTTTGGTATAGTTCAGTGCGTGGAAAAGAGCTTCTGCGTTGCAATGTTCAATATTATCCAGCCAGATATTACGGCTTATGGTCTGTGGGTTCAGAGGCTGCGTCTTGCAATCGATGATCTCTGCATTAGCGCGTGCTGCCCATATGTGGCCCAGATGGGTTTTGCCGCTGCCGGATGCCCCGCTGATAAGCAATGCCTGCCATGCCGGCCATGCCATGATCTGATGATGTGCCGCGTTGTTACATGAGGAGACCACAAAGTTCGCCTCTGCATATACAGCAGGTAATGTGATGGGTAGGGCGTATTGTGACATACAGGTTATGGCTTGCCCGCACTCTGGGGCGCATCATTATAATAGCTGCTTGCCTGATATTGTTTGATAGCAAAGCGCGTCAGTACACCGATGATGGCGGTGATGGGAATGGCAAGCAGGATACCAACAAACCCGAACAGTGCCGCACCTGCGAGCATACCAAAGATGATCCATACCGGATGCAGGCCAACCTTCTCGCCCACCAGTTTTGGGGTGATGAAGTAACCTTCGACGATCTGGCCAGTGACGAACACAGCAAGCACGATCAACACCGATTGTATGTCATCGAACTGGAAGAAGGCAACGCCGAGGCCTATGCTCATACCAAGCATAAGTCCGACATAAGGAAATATTACCAAAAAGCCAGTGGCAAGGCCGATAACAATGCCGAACTTCAGGCCGGCAAGTGACAGGCCAATAGCGTAATAAGTGCCAAGTAACAGGCACACATTGATCTGGCCGCGGATGAAACCTGCAAGGGTGGCATCAATGATTGTCATCTGTTCGCGGATGGTGTGCGCATATTTGAGCGGAAGCAGGCTGTCGATGCGTTCAATAATGTAATCCCAGTCGCGCAGGATATAGAATGCGACGATGGGTGTGATCAACACCAGCGACAGCAGGTTGATAAGCGCCATGCCGGAAAGGAATACATTAGCGACCAGGTCTCCACCCAGTTTGATGGCCGTGCCGGAAATATTATTGATGGCGGTCTTGATATGCTCCATCTGTTCAGCGCCCAAGCCGCCAAGCCGTTCTTTTATCTGCTCGCCGTAGCTGTGCTCGAAAGCAACAATGTAATCAGGCAGTGCACTAACAAGGCCGGAGAACTGGTTGGCGATGACAGGAACGATAATAAGCGCAAGCAATGTGAGGGTAAAAAAGAACAGACCAGTGAGTATCGTGGTCGCAATGCCGCGGGAAAAACCATTACGCTGTAATTTGTCAGCGGCAGGATCCAGGAAATAGGCCACCATGATACCAAGCACGAATGGCAGCAGGATAGAACGGATAAGGAACAGGAACACAAAGAACAGCAGAGCCATTGTTATCCAGAACCAGAGACGTTTATGTATCGCTCCGTTAGTCACGCGTGATCACCCAATAATCGTTATATTTGCCAAGGCGCAAGCCAAGGCTATCGATGCCACCTGCCAATGAATCCGGCGTGCCGCGATAATACACGGCCATGTCTACCTGTTGTGGTGAAATGGCGAGTGTCTCGATACGGTCGATCATCGGCAGTGTTGACAGTTTAGTCTTAAGTTCTGTCCAGGAGTTCAGCGTAGTGATAGATGCGAGGATCATGATCTTGTTACGGTCACCGCCGATCACCCCTTTATTGGTAGATACTTCTTCTGTTTTCTTGTCGTGCAGATTATCCGCAATATCACGGGCGGCACGAGCCAGCAGCATGTCGCGGGTCTCCTGCGGGTCAGCACGATAGGTAAGGGCATTCACTTCATTACGCGTGCGGCTCATGCGGCGCTTCACCACGGTAAGCAGCGTATCGGGTTTGCGTGTGTAGGTAGCACTCAGGATCACGATGTCGCTCACGCCATAACGTATGGCAAGTGCAGACAGGGAAGAATAGGTGGCGGAAGCGAGTGTGGTGGCATCGACTACAGCAATATCGCTGTTATCGCCCACGGGCACAACGATATCGCCAGAAAGATTCTCAACCGCGAACGATTTCCATACATGCCGCCACAGATTCTTTTCTTCCCAGAGACTTACGGATTTATCTTCTTCATAGGCAGGGATAATAAGGAATGAGCTCGTGGTGGCATGGCCGGTCTCGTCCTCGCCTTTGTCGCCGGATACTTTGGTAATGAGCGTGCTGACCGCATCGGCATCAAAACTGATGATCAGGCGTGCACGGTAGCGTGTATCGGAGACCTTTTCTTCCAGTATCTCTGTGCCGCGCACCATGGCTGCGATCTTGACTGCATCCATCTGGCTTAAAATGTCTTGTGTCTGGCCGGGGGGAGCAAGTTTATTGATAAGGCTGCGCAAGGCATCTAATTGAGCTTTTTCAAGGGCTTCATCGCGCGCTTCCACGGCATCCCTGCCGGTGACATCGACGGTGGCTTCACTATTGACCAGTGCCTCGCTGGCCAGAACCGGCGCAGAAAGCAGGCTTGCGGCCAGACATGCCGAACTCAACCACTGGCAGAGATTTTTCATATTAAGCACTTGAACCCTTACAAAACTCTGGCATTACTCATACCGAGAAAATGCCCTAACCGCAATGGATTCTATATGAAAAAAAACCAAAGTGCTACCTATCGCAAGGCAGGTGTTGATATTGATGCCGGAGAGGCACTGGTCGGTAAGATCAAGCCATTCGCCAAGGCAACGACCCGTGCTGGCGTGATGGGCGGACTGGGTGGCTTCGGCGCGTTGTTCGACCTGAAAAAAGCCGGATACAAAAGTCCTGTTTTAGTATCCTCCACCGACGGTGTGGGCACAAAACTTAAAATAGCCCAGAAACTTGGACGTCATGACACGATCGGTATTGACCTGGTGGCCATGTGTGTGAATGACCTGGTGGTGCAGGGGGCTGAGCCATTGTTCTTCCTTGATTATTTTGCAACCGGAAAACTGAAAGTGGAAGAAGCTGCTGATGTAATTAAGGGCATAGCCGCAGGCTGCAAACAGGCGAACTGCGCATTGGTAGGCGGCGAGACCGCCGAGATGCCGGGCATGTATGCGCCGGGCGAGTATGATCTCGCAGGGTTCACAGTGGGTGCAGTGGAGAAGAATAAAATTCTGCCACTGAAAGTGAAGGTGGGTGATGTTGCGCTTGGACTGGCATCGAGTGGTGTGCACTCCAACGGTTACTCGCTGGTGCGCTACATCATGGAACAAAATAACGTTAGCTATGATTCGCCTGCGCCATTCGCCAAAGGAAAAACATTCGGCGATGTATTGCTTACGCCTACGAAGATCTATGTGAAGAGCTGCCTTGCTGTCATCAAAGGCCATGCCGGAAAAGTAAAAGCACTCGCACATATCACCGGTGGTGGCATTGTCGAGAATCTTCCGCGCGTATTGCCGGATTCCATCGCACTGGAAGTAGATAAAGGGGCGTTGAAATTGCCGCCGCTCTTCAAATGGCTGCAGGATGCTGGTAACGTACCTAGCGAAGATATGTATCGCACATTTAACTGCGGTATCGGTATGGTGCTGGTGGTGGATAAGAATGCTGCTGATAAAATTACCAGCACACTCAAGAAACACGGCGAGAAAGTAGTTCGTTTGGGGGTGATGACAAAGCGTACCAAATCGATGCCACAGGTCATGATTCGTGGCTAGGAGCTCGCATAAAGATCAGGAAGATCTGGCAGTATTTCTAAATAGTGCCGTTGTTCCCGGGCTTGCCCCGTTTCGTGAAGAATGCAAATCTCAAGATGTTCAAGACGGCAAGTCCTTCAATAATTTTCATGTGTTGCAGGATGTCGAGAACTACATGAGTGTTCTTGGCCCTAGTATGCGTGATCTTGTGATTGCCATGTCTGATTTACACAGGGCGCATGGTGGATCGGGTTTAAAAACAGATAGCAGCCAAGTCATTCATGATTTTGCTGAATTGCACACCGACGTGCAAAAGGCGATGGCAGTGCTGGATAAGGTGAGTAAAGGAATTGTTCTGGATAAGAGAGATCATGCTACTTTTGAAAGAATTCCTACATTGCTGGAAAATATTTCTGCTGCAATCTCATTACGTGAGGATGAAGTGAATACATTCACTGACAATGCTGGAGCGCGTGATAAGAGTATAGCAATGTATCTGTCTTCACCGATGTCTGATGAATATATTTCACAGGCAGCACAATTATTAAATACGGTCGCTGCCAAAATGAACCAGTCACTTGATAGGCAAACACCAAGGACTCCTTAGGCACGATGAAAAAAAAGGTCGCAGTACTCATTTCCGGAAAAGGCAGCAACCTGCAGGCGCTGATCGATGCGGCGCGCATGCCGGATTATCCGGCGCAGCTGGTATTGGTGATCTCCAATAATCCGGAGGCGTTCGGTCTCAAGCGTGCAGAAGATGCTGGTATCACCACCGTAGTTATCAACCACAAGGAATACGCCAGCCGCGAAGCATTCGACGATGCGATGCATGTGGAATTACTCAAGCATGATATTCAATTGGTATGCCTTGCCGGGTTCATGCGTTTACTTTCAGAGCGGTTCGTAAAACGCTGGGAGGGCCGGATGCTCAATATCCATCCTTCATTGTTACCTGATTTCAAAGGCGCGCATGCGGTGCGTGACGCACTGACCGCAGGTGAAAAAGAAACCGGTTGCAGCGTACATATCGTGACACCTCAGATGGATAGCGGGGAAGTGCTCATGCAGGCGCGTGTGTCAATATTACCAGATGACACAGAAGAGAGTTTGCGCGCACGCATACATGAGGAAGAGCATCGGATCTATCCGGAAGCGCTCAAGAAATTCATAGCTCGTTTGAAATAAAAAAGCGCAGCATCTTTCGATGCCGCGCTTTCATAGTTCACATTCTATTTAGCCTACGATTTCCAAACCGCTGAAGAAATAAGCGATCTCGATAACGGCATTTTCTGCTGAGTCAGAACCATGAACAGAATTGCGGCCAATATCTTCACCGAACTCTTTACGGATCGTGCCGGCATCTGCTTTTGCAGGATCGGTTGCGCCCATGATCTCGCGGTTCTTAAGTACAGCGTTGTCGCCTTCGAGTACCTGCACAACAACCGGACCAGATACCATGTACTCAACCAGTTCATCGAAGAATGGACGATCTTTATGCACAGCATAAAACTCACGTGCCTGCAGACGAGAGAGGCGGATACGCTTCTGTGCAACGATAGAAAGTCCCTGCTCTTCAAATTTGGCATTAATCTTGCCAGTAAGGTTGCGCGCGGTCGCGTCGGGTTTGATTATTGAGAAGGTACGTTGTTTAGCCATGGTCAGTGTTCCTAAGGGTTACAAGGGAAATTTGGCTGGGGTATAAACGTAAAAACTTAATAACGCAACTCATAAGTGCTTAAATATTTTTTGCTGTATACAATTTTTGTGAAGTCTTTTATGCTGTCTGAAATTAGTGAGTAAACTTATGATGTTACATGCCCGCACACGCCCGGTTTTATTCATGGCTGGCCTTGTTTTGCTCTCTGGTTGCGCGGGCGGGGCGATCGACCAGCTCAAAAATACCGACCTTAAAGAAGAGACCTTCCCGAATGCCATGGCATCGGAATACCTGGCTTATTCAGAGTCAGAAAAGGAACTGGGACATCCTATCCATGCGGATTATTTTGCGAATAAGGGCCTGAAGGCGGCAAGTGGGGCTGTGGTTGAACCTGAGACCGTATCGGCAGGTCTTCCTATCGTAGTGGCAGAGCAGCTTGCATCGTCACGCATGTATCTTTTCACCTTACTTACCGATGAGATGAAACGCATCGCTCCACAGGATGCTGCGCGTGCACAGTTGCTGTTCGATTGCTGGGTGCATCAGCAGGAAAAACATAGCGCAGATGAAGGCGTGCCTTGCGCGCAGGAATTCGAATCCGCCATGGCAGAACTTGAGCAGGTGGCAGAATCTTTTGCTTATACACGCGAGATGGATGAGCTCTTGAAATTCCGTGGCAAAGAAACCACGCTCTCGGAAGAAAATCTGCAAAAACTGGATGAGATCTCATATGAAGTTTCTGCATTGCTCACCTATGAGGTAGAGATACATTCCATGCCGTATGCTCGCAGCAACAATTATCATAAGATCGCGGTAAGCCGTGCTGAGAATGTCAAAGCTGAGCTTGTCGACAGAGGTGTGCCAGATGAATACATTGAGATCATGGATACCTCCACGTCAAAGACCGTTTATCTCAGCAATGATGAGGAGAAGCAGCCACGCAATACGGTAAAGATTGTCATTAAAGCTACAGGTGAAGATAAGGCGGAGGCGGAATGAAGCGTGTTATCGTAGGTTGTGCGGTGTTAATGAGTTTGTCTGGTTGTGCGACCTACAGCCTTGAAGAACTCCGCCGCATCGAACCGACCGGTACACCGTTCCAGAAAGCACTCTCGCGCTATTATAAAGAATTCGCTATCTCAGAAGAAAGGCAATATGACTGGGCAGACTCCATGCATTTTGCTGATAAAGGGTTGCGCGCTGCCTATGGCAAGGATGTCGCACCAGAAGATCCTGCGCACTGGAGCATCCCGCAGGATAGAATTCCAGAGATGCAGATCGCTTATGATTCGCTGAAAGATGTGCTGGCCAGCGGTGCGATGGATAGTAAGCCTGAGATCGCTGCGCGTGCGCAGTATTATTTTGATTGCTGGCTGGAACAGCAGGAAGAGAACTGGCAGCTGAAGGATATTGCTTATTGCCGTGATGGATTCAAAGACACAATGGACACGCTGCTTGGCCGCGAGTCGCATGAAGAGATCGTGGCGGAGCTCAATGACGAGGAAGTGGTCACTCAGCCTGTAAAGAAAGCAGCTGCCCAGCCAGAGCCAATGAAGAAAGAGCCTGTTGCCCCGGCGGTTGAGCCTATGGCCGAAGAAAAAGCTGATGCCGAGCATTTCAGCCATGAGAATGCCACTAGCGGTGCTGATATGTTCTCTTACATTGTGTTCTTTGAGAAAAAACAGACCGAGATCTCGGCGGCTGGAAAAAAAGCGGTTGAGGATGTGCTATCCATGGCCAAAGCGGGTGGAAAATACGAATTTATTCTTAATTCTCATACGGATAGAGCGGGTGAGGACATGGAAAACCAGAAACTCACCGAAGAACGGGCGCGTGTGGTGAAAGAAATGCTGGTAGAGGGCGGCGTGACCGCTGCTGACATCAAGATATACGCTTTTGGCGAGTCTGACCCTCCGGTACAGACCGCAGACGGTGTAGAAGAGCCAGCCAACCAGCGGGTAGAGATCCTTCTCAACGAGTAGCCTGTAAAATCGCTTGTTTAGTTGCCATCGGGCTACAATTTCGCTAAACACTAGCAACCCACAAACCAGCAATAAAAAACATACGAATGACCGACCGCATACTTATTCTCGATTTTGGCTCTCAGGTAACCCAGCTTATTGCCCGCCGCGTCCGCGAAAATGGCGTATATTGCGAAATTCGCCCCTTTAACATCACAGATGATGAGATCCGCAGTTTTGGTGCTAAAGGTATCATTCTTTCCGGTGGTCCTGCCTCTGTGCATGAAGACTTCGCCCCGAAGGTAAGCAACATTGTGTTTAATCTCGGTGTTCCGGTGCTTGGTATCTGTTATGGCCAGCAACTGATGTGCCAGCAACTTGGCGGTAAGGTCGAGCCATCCAATCATCGTGAATTCGGTCGCGCCTTTGTCGATGTCGTAGGTGACAGTGCGTTACTGCGTGGCGTATGGAATCGCGGCGAAAAGAAACAGGTATGGATGAGCCATGGTGATCGTGTAGTAGCCATACCTTCTGGCTTTGAAGTGATCGCAAAAACAGATTCTGCGCCTTTTGCTGCTATCTCTGATGAACGCCGCCGTTATTATGGCGTGCAGTTCCATGCCGAAGTGGTGCACACCCCCGATGGCGGCAGATTGCTCAAGAACTTTACACATACCATTTGCGGTTGCAGCGGCAGCTGGACGATGGCGGCCTTCAAGCAGGCAGAGATACAGCGCGTGCGTGCGAAGGTAGGCAGTAAGCGTGTATTATGTGCAGTCTCTGGCGGCGTGGATTCTTCCGTAGTGGCGGCACTGTTGCATGAGGCGATCGGCGACCAGCTGATATGTATCTTCATCAATACCGGCTTGCTCCGTGAAGGTGAACCAGAGCAGGTGGAGCAACTCTTCAAAAGCCATTTCCATATTCCGCTCATCCATGTGGATGCCAGCTCTGTGTTCCTCGGAAAATTGAATGGCGTGAAAGATCCAGAGCAGAAACGCAAGATCATCGGCCAGACATTCATTGAAGTGTTCGAACAGGAAGCAATGCATGCGGGCGGCGCAGATTTCCTTGCGCAAGGCACGCTTTATCCTGACGTCATCGAATCGATCTCATTCATTGGTGGTCCGAGTGTTACCATCAAATCGCATCACAATGTGGGCGGCCTCCCAGAGCGCATGAAAATGGCATTGGTCGAACCACTACGTGAACTGTTCAAAGACGAGGTACGCGCACTTGGTGCTGAGCTTGGTATGCCAGAGACCATGGTGGGCAGGCATCCATTCCCTGGACCGGGGCTTGCCATCCGCATTCCGGGTGAGATCACACAGGAGAAAATCAACATACTTCGTCAGGCGGATGTTGTGTATATTGATGAGATCCGCAAAGCTGGTCTTTATAAAGAGATATGGCAGGCCTTCGCCGTGTTGCTTCCAGTGCGCAGCGTGGGTGTGATGGGTGATTCGCGCAGCTATGATTATGTGTGTGCTATCCGTGCCGTAACTTCTACCGATGGTATGACAGCGGATTATTATCCGTTCACGCATGAATTCCTGGGGCGTGTGTCGTCACGCATCATCAATGAAGTAAAAGGTATCAACCGTGTGGTATATGATATAACCAGCAAACCGCCCGGCACTATAGAATGGGAGTAAGCCATGAGTGATCTATTGCAAGAATTCCAGGATGATCTGCGCCGCGAAAAGTCCGAAGCGTTCTGGAAGAATTTTGGCCGAAACATGGTGGGCATCAGCATCGCCATCGTGATAGGCACCGTTGGCGGAGTGATATGGAAAGAATATAGATCCAGTCAGTCAGAAAAACAGACCAGCGCACTCATCAATGGATTTGAGCGTCTGGAGGTAGAAGATTACAAAGGTGCAGTGGAAGCATTTTCTACCGCAGCCGAGCAGGCATCGGGTGGCGCATATGGCATCGCCATGCTGAATAAAGCACATGCTATGCAGAAAGCGGGTGATGCAGCAGGCGCTCTGGAAACATATAAAACTCTTGCTAATGAAAGCGGCAGTGATGTTGCCGCATTTGCGTCAGTTGCAAAGATACTGGCTGC
The DNA here is from genome assembly GCA_964535825.1 of uncultured Rickettsiales bacterium. Lineage (GTDB taxonomy): Bacteria > Pseudomonadota > Alphaproteobacteria > Rickettsiales > SXRF01 > CAZAQK01. Next base: position 248,464 of record CAZHUC010000002.1, on the reverse strand, counting down.
GCGTGATTCCAAGAATATCATCGAACCTGTGAAGGGTGAGCCATTCTATCATGCAGGACTTGAATGGAAGGCTTGGCAGTTGCTTGATGCTGATAAGAAAGAGGAAGCCATTGGCATTTTTGCGACGCTCAATGATGGTGTCGATACGCCTCAAGGTGTGCGTGGTCGCGCAGCAGAAGCATTGCAACTGCTTGCGCCTGAAAAACTACTTCCAAAAACAGCTGGGGTGAAAGCCGATGCAAAGTAATTTGCGGTTCATATTGATGGCCGGCGTACTGGTGCTTTCCGGTTGTGATTATATGCCAACATGGATGGGTGGCGAGGAAAAAGAGATCAGTCGGTTGCCCGGAGAGCGCATCACAGTATTGCCGGTTAAAAGTGATGTCATGCCGGATGCAGATCTGGCAAGTCTTGCCGTAGTACTTCCCACACCCTATGTGAATACGGAATGGGCACAACACACCGGTAACTTCACAGCGGCAACCAGTAATCTTGCACTTGCAGGCACGCTGGAAGATGACCGCAGCGCCACCGCCGGTGAAGGCGCAGACTTTGAGCACACCATGATCCCGCGTCCTGTCGTTTCGGCAGGCACAGTGTTTGCCATGGATGCTGAGGGTCGTGTATCAGCGCATGATGCCTCAGACATCAGCAATGTGCGTTGGCATTCTGAAGGCGTCGCCGAAGAGGACGATCCTCAGATATTCGGTGGTGGCCTTGCCTATGATCAGGGCAGGGTATATGCAAGTTCCGGCCGCGGGTTAATCGTGGCGCTGGATGCTGCAAGCGGTAAAGAAATATGGCGCAGGGCAACAACCATTCCGTTCCGCTCCGCACCGACCGTGTCTGGTGGCAGAATCTATGTGCTCAGTATCGATAGCCAGCTTTATGCATTGAATGCGGCGAATGGTGAGATCCTCTGGAGTCATCGCGGTATCAATGAAACAGCGGGGATTCACCGTTCAGTAGCGCCTGTAGTAGCAAGCGGTACGGTGGTCGTGCCTTACTCATCAGGAGAATTATACGGAATCTCTGTCACCGATGGCAGAGAGATATGGAATCAGACCTTAAGCGTCGTTGCCAAGACACAGGCGACCTCGATCTTCTCTGGTATCGGTGGTGATCCGCTGGTGGATGGTGATGTTGTATTTGCTATCAGCTCTGGTGGTATGCTTTCTGTTACCAGCTTGTGGAATGGCCAGAAGATATGGGACAGGCAGGTGGCTTCTGTAAGCACACCGCTGATCGCTGGCGATTATCTGTTCGTGCTGACCTCAGAGAACACCCTCATATGCTTTGTGAAATATAGTGGCCGTGTGCGTTGGGTATCGCAACTGCCGAGCTTTGAGAATGAAAAAGATAAGAAGCGTCCCATCAGTTGGTCTGCTCCGATACTTGCAGGTGGCAATCTGATGCTTGCAGGATCACGCGGGGAAATGCGCGCCATATCTGCAGCAGATGGAAAGCTGGTATCCACCATATCTATCCCGGATGATGTTTATGGTGCTCCGGTGATCGCTGCTGGTGTGATGTATTTCGTAACTAAAGACGCGACACTTCATTCGCTGAAATAGTCCTATGTCATTTACCGTTGCTATCGTTGGCCGCCCGAATGTCGGAAAATCCACGCTCTTTAACCGCCTGACGGGAAAGCGGCGCGCGTTGGTCGATGACCAGCCGGGGGTCACGCGTGACCGCAGGGAAGGTGCAGCGACCCTTGGTGATCTCGAATTCACCATCGTAGATACGGCAGGGCTTGAGAAGGCCGATGATGGATCGCTCGCCGCACGTATGAGTGCGCAGAGCGAAAAGGCTATCCAGGATGCCGATGTTGCTTTGCTTATCGTTGACGGTAAGTTAGGTATCACGCCTGTGGATGAACATTTCGCACGCGCGATACGCAAGAAACAATCCAACGTCATACTTGTGGTCAATAAAGCAGAAAGCAAGCAGGCGCAGGCAGCGATCTCTGATGCCTATCGTTTAGGGCTTGGAGAGCCGGTTGCTATCTCTGCCGAGCACGGCGATGGCATGGTCGAGCTATATGAAGCATTGATCAAATACGATGCTGGTTCAGAACAAGAAGATACAGAGTTCGATGCAGGTGATGCAGAAGAGCTTCCGCCAAAACCGGATACGTTGTCCCTTGCTATCATCGGTCGTCCGAATGTTGGTAAATCCACGATGTTCAATCGTATCCTCGGTGAAGAGCGCACACTGACCGGCCCTGAAGCAGGTATCACTCGTGATGCTATTTCTGTGACGTGTGAATATGCAGGCAAGCAACTCAAGCTGGTTGATACGGCTGGGATGCGCCGCAAGTCCGGTGTGGTCGAGAAAGTAGAAAAACTCGCAGTAGCCGATACGATAGAGACACTGAAATATGCCCATGTGGTGATATGGATGGTAGATGCTAACCAGCCGCTTGAGAAGCAGGACAACACGATAGCTTCACTGATCGAGCAGGAGGGGCGCGCCCTTGTGCTTGCCGTGAATAAGTGGGATGAGGTGACCGATCCGCAGGCATGGCTTAAAGCATTGTACCAACGGCTCGATAAGGTGTTGCCGCAAGTGCGCGGCGTACCGGTGATACCGGTGTCTGCCAAGACCGGTTACAATATGAACAAGTTGCTTGATGCATGTTTTGCAGTGTATGATACTTGGAACAGGCACATCGGTACAGGCGAACTGAATCGCTGGCTGGAAGCGATGCTTGAATCGCATACGCCGCCGCTTATCAATGGTCGTCGTATCAAGATACGTTACATGACACAAAAATCATCACGGCCGCCGAGCTTTATCCTATTCTCCAACCTGTCGGAAATTCCAGAAAGCTATCTGCGCTATCTGGTCAATGGTATGCGTGAACGCTTTGATCTGCAAGGTGTGCCTATCCGTATTAAAGTGCGTAAAAATAAGAACCCGTATGAGAAAGCAAAATCATGAGTGCTGCCATAGAAGTCAGACAGTTGCAGAAAACCTATGTGGATGGAAAAAAGAACCAGCACAAGGTGGCACTTAAAGGGATCGATCTCACTGTACCGCGCGGCGCATTCTTTGGCCTGCTTGGCCCAAATGGTGCAGGCAAATCCACCATGATCAATATCCTTGCAGGGCTTGTGAAAAAGACCAGCGGTGAAGCACGTATCTGTGGCTATGACATTGAGAAGGATATGCGCAATGCACGCGTTTCACTTGGCGTTGTGCCGCAGGAACTGGTGCTCGATACATTCTTTACCGTGCGCCAGGCGCTGGACATTCACGCAGGGTATTACGGTGTGCCAAAAGAAAAACGCCGCACGCAGGAGATCATTGATGCGATGGGATTGTCTGACAAGGCCGACATTCATTCGCGCCGCCTGTCTGGTGGTATGCGTCGTCGTTTATTGATCGCAAAAGCATTGGTGCATACGCCTCCGGTGCTCATCCTCGATGAACCAACGGCCGGTGTAGACGTAGAACTTCGTACGCAGCTTTGGGAATATGTGCGTAAACTCAACAAAGCAGGTACGACCGTACTGCTTACGACACATTATCTGGAAGAAGCAGAAGAGCTGTGCGATGAGATCGCGGTCATCAATCATGGCGAGGTGGTGGCGTGTGACAAGAAATCTAATCTGCTTCGTACCTTTGACAGCAAGCAACTGGTGATAACGCCAGCACAGAAACTAACGAGCATGCCGCCGCAACTGCAGCAATTATCAGCGAGCACAGATGATGATGGCAGGCTGCTCATCAGCTATAAACCAAGCAAAGCAGCTATTCAGGATATATTGGATACGGTGAAATCTGCCGGTGTTGTGGTGCAGGATATTTCCACCAAAGAAGCTGATCTGGAAGATATTTTCATTCATCTTACGCGTAAAGTGGCCTGATGGGGCGTGTGCCTATCCGTCTGAAGAAAGAATGCGAAGCGGCGGTGCGCGCAGGCATGCCGTGGCTCTATGCAGGTGATATCATTGAGTCATCCGAGCATTTGCTGATACCGGCCGGAAGTCTGGTCGCCATTGAGACTGCCAAAGGCCAGCGCATAGGAACAGGTTACTTCAACAACGCATCACCAATCGTCTGCCGCGTGCTTACGCTGCAGGATGAGGCGATCGATGTAAATTTCTTCAAGGCACGCATTGAAAAAGCACTCGCCAAACGTGAGAAGAAAATAGCTGTGCCGTATTACCGGCTGATCCATTCAGAAGCGGATATGCTGCCGGGCTTGCTCGTAGACAGGTTCGGTGATGTGCTGGTGGTGCAGGTGGGAACGGCTGGAATGGAAGCACTGCAGCCATTATGGATGGAGGCGCTGGAATCGCTTCTAAACCCCACCACAATTATCTTCAGGAATGATACTTCTGCGCGCAAACTGGAAGGCCTTGCGCAAGAAGTGAAAGTGATCAAAGGTGAAATGAATGCACTGGTAAAGCTTCAGGAGAATGACTGCTTCTATCTGGCTGATCTGCTGAAAGGCCAGAAAACAGGCTGGTTCTATGACCAGCGCGATAACAGAAAGATGATAGCCGAACTATCACAGGGCAAAACGGTGCTGGATGTGTTCTCGCATTCAGGAGGCTTCGCATTGCTGGCTGCAAAGCAATGTGCGAGCGCAGTGACATTGGTGGATAGTTCACAACTGGCGCTGGACATTGCGCGTGAAGCAGCAGCGCTTAGCAATGTTGAAGAAAAATGTGACTATCTGCGAGGCGATGCCGTGGAGGTGATGCAGTCACTGCATACACAAGGCAAACAATTTGATGTAGTATTGGTAGACCCTCCGGCCTACATCAAAAGCAAAAAGGATTTTGAAGCAGGCATGAAAGGCTACGCAAAACTGGCGCGGCTGGCATCACCGCTGGTGAAAGCTGGGGGGCATCTATTCGTAGCATCCTGCTCGCATCATGCCACGCGTTCTGCCTTCAACAAGGCGGTGATGGATGGGGTAAAAAAAGCAGGCAGGAAGGCAGAGATACTGAAGGAAACCGGCGCAAGCCTCGATCACCCCAGACATCCTAAGCTGCCTCAGAGCGAATACCTGAAGGGCCTGTTACTTAAGATGATTTGATAAATATAAACAGTCGTTATATAACCCATATACAACATTTTAGCAGAGGCATCCTATGTTCAATGAGTTCAAACAGTTCATCTCACGCGGCAATGTGATCGATCTTGCGGTAGGTATCATTCTTGGCGCAGCGTTCACGGGTATCGTAAGCTCGCTGGTTGCAGACATCATCATGCCACCGGTCGGCGTGATCATGGGTGGTATTGATTTCAAAAATTACTTCATCAACCTCTCGGGCGGCGAATATGCAACGCTTGCGGCGGCCAAGGCATCTGGCGCAGCTACCATTAATTATGGTGTGTTCCTGAACCAGGTGGTGAATTTCCTGATCGTAGGATTCGCCGTATTCATGCTGGTGAAACAGGTGAACCGCTTCCAGAAAAAACAGGAAGCAAAGCCATCTGCTCCTCCACGTCAGGAAGTGCTTCTTGAAGAGATCCGCGACCTTCTGAAGAAGAAATAACTACCGGCTTCCCGCAAGCAAGCTGACATTGCCGCCGATGGCGGCAGTGTTCGTGCTTGTAGTGCGCTCGGTTGTAAAGCGCAGCAGATAATATGGCCCACCGGCTTTTGGTCCTGTGCCTGAGAGTCCCTCGCCACCGAAAGGCTGCACACCTACGGTCGCGCCGATCATGCTGCGATTGACATATATATTGCCGGCATGGATACGCGTTCTGAAGAATTCAATATTGTCGCTGATGCGGCTATGGATGCCAAATGTCAGACCATAACCAGTGGAGTTGATAGCATCAACCACCGCCTGCAGGTTATTTGCAGCGAAGCGAATGATATGCAGCACCGGGCCAAAATATTCCTGCGTGAGTTGCTCTATGGAATCTATTTCGAACGCATGCGGTGGCACGAAATGAGCGGCCGTATCATCATGACATGGTACACTGGCAAGTAATGCAGAGGTTTTTTTCAGGGTGTTGATATGTTCAAGCAACTGGCGTTGCGCTTGCTTATCTATCACCGGGCCGATGTCGGTAGCAAATTGTGCCGGATTGCCGACTGATAGTTCAGCCATTGCGCCTTGTAATAGGGCTATTAATTCATCTGCGATATCTTCCTGCACATACAGTACGCGCAAGGCAGAGCAGCGCTGTCCGGCGCTGCCAAATGCAGAAAGCACGATGTCATCCACAGCTGTTTCAAGAAGTGCTGAGCTATCCACCACCATGCAATTCTGGCCACCAGTTTCCGCGATGAATGGGATAATGCTGCCACTGCGGGCGGCCAGTGTGTGATTGATATGCTGCGCGGTCTCTACTGAGCCGGTAAAGCATACACCAGCAATATCCGGATGCTGAACCAGTGCTGCACCCAACGCGCCATCACCCACCGCAAGTTGCAGGGCATGAGTTGGAATCCCTGCCTCATGAAATAGTTTGACCATGAAAGCTGCAATGCCGGGTGTTTGTTCAGCTGGCTTAGCGATCACGCTGTTTCCGGTGACAAGTGCTGCTGCAATTTGGCCAGTAAAGATAGCCAATGGGAAATTCCACGGGCTGATACATACGAATATGCCGCGTGGATGCAGAGTAAGGATATTGCTTTCACCGGTTACACCCTGCAACGTTTCAGGCTTCAGCACTACTCTGGCTTGTGATGCATAGTAACGGCAGAAATCGATGGCCTCACGCACTTCTGCCACCGCATCCGCGATGGTTTTCTGTGCTTCTGAAGTGAGCATGGCGATCAGTTGGTGTTGGTTTTCGGACATGATGTCCGCGACGCGATCAAGCATATCAGCATGCTTAGGCAGCGATGTGTGTTGCCAGCTTACTAAGGCTTTGCTGCTGTTCGCCAGCAGAGTATCAACATCTGCAATATTGGTTACTTCAGGTTGCTCTGAGAATATATTTGCTGCCACGGCTGCAGAAAGCCTTTCACACATGGCTAGGTTGCCGAAATCAATACCAGAGGAATTCTTGCGTGTTGCGCCGTATAGATGCGCGGGTAGAGGGATGAGTGGGTTAGGCAGGAATTCCATGGCGCGCGCTTTTCCCATGGGGTCTTGCAGGAGCACTTCCAGTGGCGTGGTATCATCCATAAGCAGATGCACGAATGATGTATTCGCACCATTCTCCAGCAGACGCCGGATAAGATAAGCCAGCAGGTCTTTATGCTGCCCGACCGGTGCATAGATACGGCAGCGATAATCATGCACGATATGCGCGAACAGATCCTCACCCATGCCATGCAACCGCTGGAATTCGAACGCATCATCGGCCACACCGTAATGCCGTGCCATGGTGATGATGGCGCAGATGGTGCGGGCATTATGTGTGGCAAATTGCGGGTAGAAACTATCGGTCGCGGCAAGGATCTTTCCGGCACAGGCGAGGTAGGAAATATCGGTATGTTCCTTGCGGGTGAATACCGGATAATCCGGAAGTCCCGCCAGCTGCGCTGCTTTGATCTCGGAATCCCAGTATGCGCCCTTGACCAGCCGGATGGGCATGTGTTTGTTATGACGTTTTGCCAGTTCTGCCAGATAATCGATCAGGTAATAGGCACGTTTTTGATATGCCTGTACAACAAAGCCTATACCGTTCCACCCAGCAAAATCTGGATCTGCAAAGAGTCTGGTGAATACTAAAATATTGATATCCAGACGTGTGGATTCTTCTGCATCGATGGAAACGAAAACATCATGCTCCATCGCACATCGTGCGATCTTCTTCAGGCGAGGCAGCAGCTCATCCATTACTCGTTCATGCTGCAATAGCTGGTAACGTGGATGTAATCCAGAAAGCTTCACTGAAAGGCTGGATGCTGCCGCATCAGGATGTTTTTTGGTATGCGCCGCGATATGTTCGATCGCTTGCAGGTAGGCGTTCAGGTAATGCTCCGCCTGCGCATGGCTGCGCGCGCCTTCGCCCAGCATGTCATAGGAAAAACAGAATCCCTGCATTTCGAGATCGGCAGAATTCCTGAGCGCTGCACCGATGGATTCACCCAGCACGAATTGCGCACCGATATGACGCATGGCAGCTTTTAATGCCTCACGGATGACCGGCTCACCCAGTTTGCCCACCAGTTTTGAAACGATGGAGATAGGGCTATCTTCCGGCTGTGTGAGCTGAACGACCTTGCCTGTAAGCAGCAGCCCCCAGCTTGAGGCATTCACCAGCCATGAATTGCTATGGCCCAAATGTTTCTCCCACTGCGCTTCCTCGAAGGTCGATTGGATAAGGCGGTCTGCGGTAGTGGCATCTGGTATGCGCAGCAGTGCTTCGGCAAGGCACATGATGGCAATGCCTTCTTCGCTATCCAGCCCATATTCCTTCAGGAACACTTCAATGCCTTGCTTGCGGTCGCCAGCGCGAATGGCAGTAATGAATGATTCCGCTTGCTCATATACGCGTGATTCCAGCAGCTCAAGGAACGACAGATCAGGAAGCAGTTTCTCTACAGCTTGTGGTTCACTTAAGAATGCCTGCTCGCTCAGCTTGCGCTGAAGATCTAGAAAATATGGATCAGCATCTGATGCACGCAGTGAAAAGGTCATGCGTGTATGCTACGGTAAAACGGTAGTTTTGCAATGGCGATTTATGCGCTGGTTCTCTTGGCAGCCAGACGGAGGATGGCATAGCCCCACAAGGTGGAAAGCAATGAGCCGCCGATAACACCGATTTTTACGAATTCCTGCTGGTGCTCGCCCGGAAAGGCAAGCATGCCGATGAACAGGCTCATGGTAAAGCCAATGCCGGCGATGATGGAGACACCATAGATGTGCAGCCAGTTCGCACCCTCTGGTGCGCGCGCGAATTTCATTTTGATGAGTGCCCATGTCGTGCCAAAGATACCGATCTGTTTACCAACGAACAATCCAAGGGCAATGCCAAGCGGTAGTGGATTGAAGATATCCTCTGCCGCGATATCAGCAAAGCTGATGCCGGCACTGGTGAAAGCAAAGATCGGCAGCACCAGAAAACTTACCCATGGGTGCATAAAGTGTATCATGCCATTGACCGGTGAATGGCGGGGGTTCAGTTTGTTGCGCATAGGTATCGCCATGCCGACGACAACACCTGCCACGGTGGTATGAATGCCTGAATGGTAGAAACAGAACCACAGATAGATACCAAGCAGGAAATACGGTGCAAGCGTGGTGATGTTCGCACGGTTTAGCAACCAGAGCCCCACCAGACCGGCGGCTGCAAGCGCCAAAGGAATAGGGGCAAGTGCCGTGTTGTAAAATGCGGCGATGATGAGGATTGCACCCAGATCATCGAATATGGCGATGGCCAGCAGGAATATCTTCACCGAAGAAGGCACACTTTTGCCCACCAGCATCAACACGCAAAGTGCGAAGGCGATATCCGTTGCTGAGGGGATCGCCCATCCGGCATGATTTTCCGGTACACTCATATTCAGACCAAGATAGACAATAGCGGGGACGACCATGCCGCCCAAAGCAGCGGCAAGCGGCAGGATGACCTGACTCTTTTCTGTCAGGAAGCCTTCACACATCTCGCGCTTGAGTTCTAATCCTACCACAAGGAAAAAGAACACCATAAGGATGTCTTTTACCCATTCTTTCAGATGTGCAGAGGCTACATGCTCGCCAAAGCTGAATGAGATATCAGCGGAAATAAAAGCTTTATAACTATAGTAGAAACCAGAATTTGCAGCGCATAGCGCCAACACCGCGAATAAAATCATCACGATGCCGCTGGCGGATTCTGTTTCGATGAATTGCCGAACGATCTTGGGCAGAATATGTTTTACTGGTTTTTCGTCCATTTGAGTACCGGATTGCGTGCTGCCAGCACCTCATCTAGTCGTTTACGCGGAGTACTGACAGGATTGTTCTGTAATTCTGACACACTATCTTCTTCTGTCTTCTTCGCAATCATTTTCATGATCTGGATGAAATGATCCAGTGATGCACGCGTTTCCGTTTCTGTAGGTTCGATCAGCATCGCGCCCTGCACTACCAGCGGGAAATACACCGTCATTGGGTGGATACCGTACTCGATAAGCGTTTTGGCGATCTCCATGGTGGTGATGCCTTTTTCTTTTTGCAGCTTATCAGTGAGCAGGCATTCATGCATGCAAGTGCCAGGGAATGGTACATGGAAATCATTTTTAAGCTGGCTTAAAATATAATTCGCATTGAGTACTGCATCTTCCGCCACTTGTTTCAGGCCGTCGCCACCGTGAGACATCATGTAGCTCAGCGCGCGTACAGCCATACCGAACTGACCATTGAAGCCTTTCAGGCGGCCGATGCTGTCTTTATCGTCCATGATGCGTTTGAACGTATCACCTTCTTTGACAATTTTAGGTACGGGCAGGAAACGGCCCAACTCTTCGGAAACCGCGATAGGGCCACAACCCGGGCCACCACCGCCATGCGGGGTAGAGAAGGTTTTGTGTAAATTGAAATGCATGACATCCACGCCGAAATCAGCAGGACGCACACGACCAACCAGTGCATTGAAATTCGCGCCGTCACAGTAGAAATATGCCCCCGCCTTATGTAGCGCATCGGCAATTTCGCCGGCGCGCGGCTCGAACAACCCGCAGGTATTCGGGTTGGTAAGCATGATGGCGGCCACTTCTTCATTGAGCATTCCCTTGAACGCCTCAACATCCACCGTGCCTTCCTTGGTGGAAGGAATGGTGCGTGTTTCGTACCCGCAGGCAGCGGCAGTTGCCGGGTTAGTGCCATGCGCGCTATCCGGGATTAGAACCACTTTGCGCGGCTTGCCTTTGGCGGCGTGTGCGGCATGTATCACCATGATACCAGCGAATTCACCATGCGCCCCGGCGGCAGGATTCAGCGTCACATGCGGCAGGCCAGAAAGTTCAGCCAGCCAACGTTCTACGTTATAGATCACTTCCAGTGCACCCTGAATGGTGGAGTCTGGCTGCATCGGATGGATCTGTGCGAAGCCCGGATGACGCGCTACTTTTTCATTGAGGCGCGGGTTATGCTTCATGGTGCACGAACCAAGCGGATAAAGACCGGTATCGATCGCGTAATTGAGTTTAGAGAGACGTACGAAGTGACGCATCACTTGCGGCTCACTTACTTCTGGCAAGCCTACATGGTCACGCGCGTCCATACCTGTGCACAGCTTGATATTTTTGGGTGCAGGCAGATCAACACCGCACGCCCCGGTCGCACTTTTTTCGAACAGCAGGTTTTCTTCAATATTGAGGCCACGGCCTTTATCGAGGTCTTGCATCATGCAACCTCCTTCGCTTTAGAGGTGGCACAGACTTTTTCCAGCGCGGTAGCCAATACTTCTATGTCTGCTTCAGTGGTCATTTCAGTGGCGCATACCAGCAACTTGCCACCATCCAGCGGGTAACCTGCAATGATGCCCAATGCAGATAATTTCTGTACGGTCACTTTGGCATCAACAGGTAGTTCGATCACAAACTCGTTGAAGAACGTATCGTTCACTAATTTGACATTCTTCACCTTGCCGAGGCTCTCAGCCATCATGCAGGCGCGTTCATGGTTGAGGCGTGCAAGCTGTTTGAAGCCTACTTCGCCCAGTAAACTCATATGGATGGTGAAGGCGAGGGCGAATAGTCCCTGATTGGTGCAGATGTTCGAGGTCGCTTTCTCACGGCGAATATGTTGCTCGCGTGTGTTGAGCGTCAAAACAAAGGAACGCCTGCCATCCTTATCCACCGTCTGGCCGCAAAGCCTTCCCGGCATCTGGCGCAAATAATCTTTACGGCACGCGAAGAAGCCAAGATGCGGGCCACCAAAACTCATCGGCACACCGATCGATTGCGCTTCACCAACGACCATGTCTGCCTGCACGGGTGCTGGTAGTAATCCAAGCGAAAGAATCTCGTTTACGACCACGACCAGTAATGCACCGGTAGCGTCACATTGCTTGCGTAAGCCTTCGAGTTTTTGCGGTACGCCGTGGAAATCTGGTGTCTGTACGATGATGCAGGAAGTGTTCGCATCGGGCTCGCCTTTTGTGATCTTCATATCAGGATAGTTGCTGATATAGGTATCCACCACTTCGCGATATTCCGGATGGAGTTCGCCGTGGATAATGATGTTCGGACGCTTGGTGATGCGCTTTGCCATCAGCACGGCTTCGGCCGTTGCGGTTGCACCGTCATACATGGAAGCGTTCGCCACATCCATGCCGGTCAGGTTCGCGATCATCGTCTGGAATTCGAAAATAGCCGTGAGTGTGCCTTGCGAGATCTCTGGCTGGTATGGTGTGTAAGAGGTCAGGAACTCCGAGCGCTGGATGATGTGATCGACCGTTGCAGGAATATGGTGGAAATAACAACCCGCACCAAGGAAGAAGGATACTTCGCTGGCGGGGAGATTCTTCTTTGCCATGCTGGTGATAGCGCGTTCTACTTCCAGCTCACCTTGGTGTGCGGGCAGTTTGATACGCTCGGAGTGACGTGCACTTGACGGCACGCAGGCATATAAATCGTCGATGGATTTAACGCCAACAGCAGCCAGCATGTCCGCGCGGTCTTTGGGGGTGAGTGGTAGGTAGCGCATTAGGCAGCCAGATCCTTGTAGGTTTCAGCAGAAAGCAGTGATGCAACTTCATCTTTGTTAGAGATGCGGATTTTGCAGATCCAGCCAGCATCGTATGGTGTGGAGTTGATCACTTCCGGTGTGCTTGAGAGTGCAGTGTTCACTTCGATCACCTCACCAGAAAGCGGCGCGTATACTTCGCTTGCAGCTTTCACAGATTCTACCACTGCGAAATTCTCATTCACCTTTACCGTGCGGCCTACTTCAGGAAGCTCAACGAATACAAGATCGCCGAGTGCGGATTGTGCGTGATCGGTGATGCCGATGGTGGCAATGTCACCATCAAGTTTTATCCATTCATGCTGGTCGGTGTATTTGAGGCCTTCGATGATCTTTGACATAATTAACTCGCCTTTTTGAGAGATGATGATTTGGTTTTAGCAGGCATGAAAGACAAGGCATGCACCACAGCAGGAATGCGTTTGCCGCGCACTTCTACTTCTACTGCCTGTCCTTCATTCGCATGGTTTGATGTAATATATCCCTGCCCAATGGATTGTTTCAGGGAAGGGGAAAATCCGCCGCTGGTCAGTGTGCCAATCTTTTCACTGCCTGAGAATATCTCTGCGCCCTCGCGTGCGATACCTTGGCCAGTGAGTTTAATACCAACGCGTTTGCGCGCTGGTTCAGACGCCGAGGCAGGCACTAATACACCCGCACCAAAATAACCCTGATGGCCTTTGGTCATCACCCAGGAGAGTGAGGCTTCAATAGGGCTTGTTTCTTCGGTGAGGTCATGGCCGTAAAGCGGATAACCCATTTCTAAACGCAAGCTATCACGCGCCGCAAGACCGATGGGTTTTACATCGGGATCTGCAAGTAATTTGTTCCAAAGCGCGGTTGCATGATTTGCCGGGATGCTGATCTCGAAGCCATCCTCGCCAGTATATCCAAGACGGCTGACCAGCAGCGGTATGTTTTCCCATTCAGTTTCCAGAATGGTCATGTAAGCCTGTGCTGCAAGGTTCACAGAAGGCAGTAATTTCTGCAAGGCGCTTTCTGCTTTTGGTCCTTGCAGTGCGATGAGTGCATGGCCGGAGAGTTCTTCAAATGAAACAGCTGGCGGAAGATTTTTTTGCATCCACGCCCTGTCGACATCCTTGCGACCTGCGTTGAACACAACGAAGAACGTCGTATCATCCATGCGGGTGATGATGAGGTCATCGATGATGCCGCCTTTATCGTTGGTGAGTACCGTATATTTCGCACGCGCATGCGGCGTCTTGGCAAATGACGAAGGGGTGATGCGTGAGAAGAATGCCGCGGCTGCTGCCCCTTTTACGAATGCCTGCCCCATATGCGACACATCGAAAAGGCCGGCGTTCTCGCGTACCCATTCATGTTCCTTGATAACGCCCATAGGGTACTGGATCGGCATGTCATAGCCGGCAAATGGGCATATTTTGGCAGCGAGTTCTATATGCTCTTGATATAAAGGGGTTTTTTTGTTCATAGGGTCTATATGTTAATGAATTTAGCCAATATAATGTCTGGCAAGCCTAAATCAAGCCAAAAGCTGCTATAGCATTAGCAATAGTAAGATCTGATGTAACCATTCTGACATAAATTTGTAACCAATCTGTCACAAGCAGAATATGCAATTATGATATACTCACCTGTGTAAGAAAAATCCTGTGTATCTATGGCCATTTACCGTTATCAACATCCACTTATTGATCATATCGAAACGTCGGTATCGCGTCACGATGCGACGAAGGCGACGATCTTCATGACGCCAAACGCAGATGCTGCGATGCTTGCTGATCTGCGTAAGAAACTGGGTGAGCATTCTATCGATACATTGATGGATTCAAAAAACGGTCAGGCCGTTCTTCAGGTGCGCGGTCTCCGCAAAGATGAGCGACTGATCACAACACTTGAAAAGATCGGCATCCGGCAGGATGGACCGGTCACCAAGACCCCTGATGAAGAGCAGAAAAGAAAAGGTAGTTTAGGGGAACGCATACGCGGCAAATCCTTGTTCCTGTCTGCCTTGTTCTATGATCTGGGGAATGTGGCGCTTATTGTTTCCGGGATACAGCGCGGCAAGCATAACCCTGGCGGTAAGATGCTGCCTCATGATAAATCCGAACTCATGACGGGTGTGGCATTCAGCATCGGCGACGTTGCAATGACGCTGTATGGTGATGACAGGGAGGACCGCGAACTAAGTGCTGCGGAAAACAGTCTCAAGCGCCACCTGCACAAAAAAGGCATTAAAGTGCCGGAAGATGATGTGCTGAACCCGGATACCTTGCACCAGAGTGGCGTATTCAAAGCAACCGATCGTTGGATGCGCCGGCATATCATTCATGTGAAATGCCTTACCGAGACCACTGCCGGCCTTTACATGATCCATGCAGGGATGAAGCGTGATGCCAAGAATCAACTGAATCGTGGCAAACTCACGGCAGGCTTTTTACTCACAGCAGGCTGGCTTGCAACCTTCCTGCTCGATAAATCACACAAGCCAGCGAATCTTGAAGTCGGCAATGGCGAGAAGGATGTGTTAGACCACATCACGGAAAATCCGCGTGGTTGGATCGCACGGCCTTTTTCCATGGGCAATAACGTGGCGAATCTGTGGGGAGCGTTGAATCCGCGTGATGGGGAGAGGAAACGTTTCCATGAAGACCTCATAAAAGCTGAAGAGCAGTTCAAGTTCCATGCAAGTGAAGACAACCAGCAGCATCTGACGCGTGCACGCGCCAAGCAACATGATTATATGTGGAATGTCATGACCGCTTCTTCATTTATGGTTGCCAATATGCTGTTTGGTATGTCGGGCTCCAAGCGGCCCAGGGAAACAGAAGATGATAAAGCCCTGATGCAAGATATTGTATTGCTTTCTGCGAACATGCTGGCACAGCAACCCGAGAAGATACGCCAGGCTGCGATAGGAGAAGCCGCTCAATATATAGCGGATCTGCCACATATCGGGCTCAATGCGGTGCAGGCAGCACAGGTCATACAGGATAAGATCGATAGTCTGAATCACAGCACATGGGCCGTGCGTGTGAAGTCTAAAGATAATGCTGCAATAGGCGCTGCAATATAAATTCTTCGATACATTTATGTGGTGGATCGAGAGGATGTACTCGCTACGCCTTCGGCTTGCTGCGTTGCAATTTCTTAAAGCTCGCAGGCTCACTAACTAAATTGTCGAACCCGGGGAGGCTCATCCAGCCACTCAACCACTTACCAAATAAACTTCAAATAGAGTTTATTTAGCAAGTGGTGGGATCGAGAGGATTCGAACCTCCGACCTACGGTTTAGGAAACCGCCGCTCTATCCAACTGAGCTACGACCCCACTAAAGATTTTCCATTTAGCCCTGTGCGGCGTTATCCTGCGGTCTCGGTGTGCTCACGTACTAATTTGTACGCTCCGCGCACCTCGCCTTGGCTGCCTTGCACAGAACTAAAGCGAAAATCTTTTAATTGCTGTCTTTTTTGCGCTGGTAATAGATAAAGCGCAACTGGTTTTGTTCGTTCAGCACCGGATTTCGAATAAAATTGGGGTTCGTTTTATTCTTTTCGTATTCTTTTGTGCTTTCATCGGCCAGATGGCGCAATGCTGGAAGCATGCTATCCGGCAGAGTGATATAGGTTTCTATTTTGATGTAATGTTTTTTAAATTCAGGCGATTGGGCCATTTCTATATCACTGGCATAAAGCGGCGTCTCGGTGCCCCATGCCGAACTGCTGAAGATGATATAGTCAGGTTTGCGTGACAGCACATATATGCCATCGCCCTTCTGGTGGCCCGCTGGCCGGGAGGCTGCCAGCTGCTTTTCTTCATCGGTTACGAACATGCGCCGTGCAATATGTTTATCGAGCAGGCCAAGCATATCAAGATAGCGGTATTGTGGTGCGAAATAGGGCAGTGCACCTGCGGGATTAAGCGCGATCAGGGAGTTTTTAGGCCAATACTCTTTAACATAGTTTGCAACGGCAGCGCCCGATGTTGTGCCTGCAGCAAGATTCTCGTCGGTACGCACCATACCGAACTGCATTACCGAGAATACCAGCAGTGCGCCGCAAATATCGCGGAAACGCTTCTCATTCAGCGGCAAGGTGCAGGCGTTGCAATGATAGATAAGCAGTGAAAGCACAGGAACGACCGGCACAAAGAACCGCATGTAATACATGTGATCGCCACCGGCGCGGATGATCTGCATGCACATCAGTGATGCGAGGATGAGAAGATACCATATCACAAGTGAGGCACATCTATTCCTGAAAGTGAGGATGCACAGGAATGCTGCAAATACCACAAGCATGGGCGGCATGATGGCAAATTGCAGGAAGTAGAAGAAGCCCGAGGTGATGAGGGATTCGGTTGGGATGCCATAGAGCTTTGCCCAGTAGGTGTTAGGCAGCCACTCGCCAAAATACCATAGACGCCAGCCCATATAGGGCGCAAACACCAGCAGGAATCCGAGCCCCAGCAATACAAGCTGTTTGAAATGAATAAGCGGGTTCTTTTTGAGCAACCAGCACGCACCCAAGAATAGGCCGGTAACACCCCATAATGTGGCGGCTTCTACACGCGTCATGGCGGCGAGGGCAAATATCAAACCTGTGGTGAAGGCATGGGTGCTGGAGATGCCATGTTCCATCCACCGCAATATCATGCAGATGGCACTGGTGAGCAGAAATGCAAAGAATACGGCCTCTAATCCGCCCGCGCACCATGCCAATATAATAGCAGATGATGCCACCATGCCGACACAGAGTGCATGGTTGATCTGGTGCGCATACTGATGTTCGCTATTCTGGAAATGATGTTTGTAATATGTGCCGGTATAACGATAGATGATCGCAACCAAACCAAAATAACTGGCAAAGCTGATGATATTGCTGGCAAGCTCCAGGTCGATGCCGATAGCACCAAGTAGTGCGGTACACATCATGAACAGGAAATTGCTATATCCTTCGATACGTTCGCCGCTCCATGTCAGGCCGTCGCCAGCCAGCAGGTTGCGCGCGTAGGTAAGGGAGATATAGGCATCATCCTGATAGCGGGCATAGGTCATGACCCATACGGTAATGGCGATGGCAGCGCTTTGGAGGTAGATATATAGCGGTGGCCAGTGTGCCTTCTTAGGCAGCGTGGTCATTGCACCTGTGCTGTTACAGATTTCTTGGCAAGCTGGTCAATGAGATGCTCGACATCATGTTTTGCCAGCACAGAAGCAAACTCGGAACGTTGCGTGGTGATCATGCTGACACCTTCAACGATCACGTCAAAGATCATGAAGCTACTGCCTTGCTTGCGTATCCGGTAATCAACGAATACAGGTGGCTCGCCCTTTTTGCTTTTATCCTGCAGGGACATGCTGACAGTATATTCGTCGTTACCATCATCCCTTGCATCGGTGATCTCGAAGCTGCCGCTGGTGTATTGCGTGAAACGTGAGGTGTAGTGATGCAGGATGAAGCGCTCGTATTCCTGAAGGTAGCGTTTCTTCTGGTCATCACTCGCCTGACGCCAGTAACGACCCATAACGAACTTGCCGACCCACTGCAGATCAACGCTACCGGCAAAAAGTTTTTCCAGCTTTTTCTTCTTTGCCGTTTTATCAGAAGTTTTTTCGATGATGGAAAGCGCTTCGCTTGCTACATTATTGATGTAGCTTTTTGCATCATCTGCCGTTTTGGCATGCACCGCGCCAGACATCACAACGCTTGCAATGCACAGAATAAAAGATAAGGCTAAACCTCGTAACATATTAGCTGAAATCCCTGGACTACTGGTTCAATGCTTTTTCAATGGCTTTGGCACGTGCAGCTTTTGCGCGGCGGATATCCTCCGTGCGTTTCTGCGTGTAGCCACTACGGAATGTAGCATAAGGATCAAGTGAGCTGCCATAAATATCGTCAAGCAATTTCATATTCGTTGAGCGCTTGTCGATAGCGGTTGCGGTCCACATGGCGATAGAGACGCCGGTATCCACATAGTTGAACGGGTTCATGAACGCATCACCAATGCGGCCAACCGTGTCACGTGCGTTGCATGGGCCAATGATCGGCAGCACCACATAAGGACCTGAATCCATACCATAAATAGCCAGTGTCTGGCCAAAGTCAGCATGGCGAACCTTAAGATCGGTCTCTGCGGCAACATTAAAGATACCACCGATACCCACGGTGCTGTTCAGCATGAATTTGAAGAATGAAGAAAAGCTGTTCTCGGCATCAAGCTGCAACACAGAGTTCGCAAAAATGACCGGTGTGTAGAGGTTATCGAGGAAATTGGTGACGAGTTCGCGGCCTTTTTCCGGCACAATGCCACGATAGATCATCGCTGCAGGGCGGAGTATCGCGCCATCGACCGTATAATTGAACTGATGTACCGCGCGGTTGAAAGGCTCAAGTGGATCTTGATCCATAGCCTCATAGTCTGGAGAAGCGGCGTTGTTGGTGGCACAGCCTGTCATGAGCGCGCATGTTACAACCAGAGTTCCCAGATATTTGCGCGATTTACTTAACCACATGTAGTGTGCTCCAAAATACTATTGCTTTACCGTAGCGTAGCGTGAATCCGTTAAGGTTTTATGAAATCTTGCCAGATGCGGTATTGTCTTCTGGCGGAATTATAAATATAAATCCTGCTACAGCAACAAAGCTGCACCATGTGTGTTTGGAAAGTAACTGCATGTTGCATATTCGTCACAGAAAAAGGATGCTCAGTACCCGTGCCAACCGTCTCATTTGAATTTTTCCCGCCCAAAACACCTGAAATGGAGCAAAAGCTCTGGGACTGCGTGACACAGCTAGCGCCGATAACGCCAGCATTTGTTTCTGTAACCTATGGCGCTGGTGGCAGCACCCGTGAACGTACGCATAATACAGTGAGGCGCATGGTAACAGAAACGGCTCTGAAGCCCGCCGCCCATCTGACATGTGTCAATGCCAGCCGCGATGAGGTGGATGCTGTGGCGCGCGCTTACTGGGACGCCGGTGTGAGGCACATCGTGGCACTGCGTGGTGATCCACCGCAAGGTATGGCATCCTATACACCACATCCAGAAGGCTATGCCTATGCCAGCCAGCTGGTGGCAGGTCTGAGGCGCGTGGGGAATTTTGAGATCTCGGTGGCCGCATTTCCTGAGAAACATCCGGAATCCCACAGTTTTGATGCGGACATGGACTATCTGAAACAAAAAATTGATGCCGGGGCAACCCGTGCCATCACGCAGTATTTCTTTAATACAGAACATTATTTCCGCTTGCTGGACAGGGCAGAAAAGCATGGTATTTCAATTCCTATCGTGCCGGGCATTATGCCTATTGCGAATTTTGCCACGGCAAAGAAATTCAGTGCCATGTGTGGCGCGAGTGTACCGCATTGGCTGGAAAAGCGCTTTGAAGGTTTGGATGAAAAACCCACAGAGCGCTTTGCGACCGCTGTTGATGTGGCAGCAACACAATGTGGCGAATTACTGAAGGCCGGTGTCAAACATCTGCATTTTTACACATTGAATCGTGCAGATCTGACGAAGTCTGTATGTGAGAAGATAGGTGTTAAGGCCGCCTAGCTGGTCACGCGTTCGAGCTTGATGACGATTCGCTCGTTACGGTCGCGGTTCTCGGGGATGGGTTCGTTATTCAGGTCGGTATTGGGCACTTTAGGCTGGGTATCTGAATAGCCGATCGCGCGGATGCGGTTGCTGGGCACACCACTTTCGATCAGGAATTTTACCATTTGTGCAGCGCGGGCAGTGGATAGATCCCAGTTGGTTCTGTAAATGGCATTGTCGGTGGTACGGTCACTGGTATGCGCTTCCACGGTCACGGTGTAATCGATGTAATCGACCTGTTTGAGGGTATCGACCATTTCCTGAAGCACCGAACGTTTCGAGTCTTCAAGTTCAACAGAGCTGCGCTTGAAGAATACACCGCCGGCGATCTCCATGGCGACGCCTTTATCTGTTTGGTCTATGGCAACATCACGGAACATCTGATGCTCCTCAATCAGTGCCTGCAGTGAATTAAATACACCGGTAAATGGTGTGGTCATTTTTACGCCGCCGAACTGATTGGCGAGACCGTCGGTGATCTCTGAGAATCTATCGCGCTTGGGTTCAGATACCGAAACAAAGATAATGAAAAAGCACATGAGCAACGTGATCATATCGGCATAGCTCATCAGCCAGGAATCGGTATTTTCTTCCTGTAAGGCTGGGTGATTGCGGCGATGCGGGAACATTATGATATCATCGCTGATTTTTTGCGCTCTTCATCCAGATTGAAATGAATGGCAGGATCAAGGAAGCTGTTCAGGCGATCTTGCATATAGCGCGGGCTTTGTTTTTCAGCCAGCAGTACAAGTCCTTCGGTCATCATGTAATTTCTGAAGCGCATGATCTCTTCCTTTTGCATCAGCTTGTCAGCAGCCGGCAGGCAGATAAGGCGGGCCATGATGATACCGTAAAGTGTTGCAAGGAGCGCGACGGCAAGACCTGTGCCGATCTTGGTCATGTCACCCTGGATGTTCTGGAGCATAATCACCATCCCCACCAGCGTACCCACCATCCCGAAAGCAGGAGCGGTAGAGGCCATGTTGCGCAACACGGTCACAGGGGTGATAGAGCGTTCGAATTCGGATTCCACGGCGGTATCCATCATCTTGCGGATGATCTCCGGCTGGTAGCCGGTGATGACAAGGTCAACGCCATAACGCAGGAAAGGTTCAGGGATTTTATCGCCTGCTTCGCTTTCCAGTCCGGCCAGTCCCTTGGAATGAGCCAGATACGCCCATTTGATGAGGCGCAGGATCTCCATATTGAGACCTTCGCGGGTGGCTTTTGGCTTGTGCAGCATGTGGCGCATGGCGCGGAATGCCTTGATAACATAGGTGGCCTGGTAGCTCATAAATGCATTGGCGATAGTACCGCCGATCACGATCAGGAAGCCTTCAGCACTGATGAAGGTCAGGTAGTTATCCGTGCCGTGGGCAATAGCGCCCAGCACCATCATGAATCCGAAGATCGTGCCAGCTACGGTAGCAAAAGAAATAGTTTGTACAACGCGTTCCATGGTTTAAAAATATCTTGGGTTGGCTTATATATCCTTTGTTAATAAAAGCATGTTAGGGTTAAGAAATTGCCAAAGAATCGTTAGATTTTGGTGAGGATTGTATGAAAAAAGAACCAAAGCCCCACCTGCCTGTCATTGGTATCACCCTCGATTTCGAAGAAAGCGGCGGCTATTCAAAGATGCCGCACTATGCACTGCGCGAAAATTACTGTCATGCGGTGAGCCGCCATGGCACGATCCCGCTGCCCCTGCCGCATGATATTGCCTATGTTGAACATTATGCAGAGATGATCGACGGCCTCATTATTACCGGCGGCGCGTTCGACGTGTCGCCCTCGCTTTATGGCGACAGCACAGTGCACGAAAAAGTAGTGCTTAAAGACAAACGCACCAAGTTCGAGTGGGAGATCACCCGCCTGATGCTGGAAGCAAAAAAACCAGTGCTTGGTATTTGCGGTGGCGAGCAACTGCTCAACGTTATTCTGGGTGGCACGCTGATACAGCATATACCGGATAGTGTGAAGAATCCGCTCGAGCATGAGCAAAAAAATCCACGCAGTGAAGCAGGTCATGATGTGGCGATTGTCAAAGGCACGCTCCTGCATCGTATCGTTGGCACAGATCGCATGGCGGTCAACACCGCGCATCATCAGGCAGTAGATAAAGTTGCACCCGGCTGCGTGATAAATGCCCGTTCACCGGATGGCGTGATCGAAGGTATCGAATGGCCGGAACACCCGTTCTGCCTTGGTGTGCAGTGGCATCCGGAATATGATGTCACGCCGGATGATCAGAAAATTATGGTGGCGTTCCTGCAGGCCTGCCTGTGAGTGAAACATCCGAACGCATTGCAAAGCGCATGGCGCGCGCAGGTTTATGTTCCCGCCGTGAAGCTGAAGTGTGGATTGCCGAAGGTCGTGTATCGGTCAACGGCAAGAAGATCACTTCTCCGGCGCTGAATGTGAGTGATACCGACAGCATCAAAGTAAATGGCAAACTGCTTGCTGCCAAAGAACAAACGCGCCTGTGGCTGTATCATAAACCCACCGGACTCGTAACCACACATAAAGACCCTGAAGGCCGGCCAACGGTGTTCGATGCACTGCCGAAAGAACTTCCCCGTGTGATTTCTGTCGGGCGGCTTGACCTGAATTCCGAAGGGCTGCTACTGCTTACCAATGATGGTGACCTGGCGCGCAAACTGGAACTTCCTGCGACCGGATGGATACGGCGTTACCGCGTGCGCGTGTTCGGGCATATCACGCCCGCCATGATCGCCGAGATGAAAAAAGGGGTGGTGGCAGAGGGTGTGCATTACGGTTCGGTGGAAGCCGTGGTCGATGGTGGCAAGGGCGATAACAGCTGGCTTACCGTGGCGCTCAAGGAAGGCAAAAACCGCGAAGTACGCAAGATATTCGAGCATTTTGGCTGCAAGGTATCACGCCTTATGCGCTTGTCTTATGGGCCATTTCAGTTGGGAAGCCTTGCAAAAGGCGAGGTGAAAGAGGTCACCGGCAAGGTACTGAAGTCGTTCATCGGCGGATAAAAAATTTTTATTTCATCTTAACGTCGTTCATCCTATTATCGCACGCATTATGCGTATCATTTCCGGAAAACACAAAGGCCGCCGTATTGAAGTAAGCAAGGAAATGGGCGATATACGGCCGACATCCGATTTTGCTCGTGAAGCCATTTTCAATATTCTCATACACGGAAAATCCGGCCTGAATGGCCACACCTTCACCGATAAACAGGTGTTGGATGTTTTCTGCGGTACTGGAGCATTCGGGCTTGAAGCACTCTCACGCGGGGCAGCAAAAGTAACATTCGTGGACAGGTCGCGTGAAGCGATCGCGATCGCAAAACACAATGCCGAGCGCATGCATGAGGAAGCCAATGTTGAATTCATCCATACGGATGCTTCCAAGCTTTCACGCGCTCGTAAAAGCTACGATCTGATATTTTTAGACCCGCCATATTTCAGCAAGCTCATTCCGCCCACACTTACCAGCCTGCGTGAAGGCGGTTGGATCGCGCCGGATGCGGTGATCGTTGCAGAGCATGATGCCAAGGAAACCATCGAGCTTCCGGAAGGGTTCGAGAAACTCGACGAGCGCCGCTATGGCCGCGCCGTGGTGGAGCTGATAAAACTAGCGTAATTATTTGAAGTCCGGCTGCTTGCTCGGATGTGCTTTGATGAAAGCAGGCTGCTCATTGCACGCGGCATCAATGCGCGTAAGTGTTGGGTAGGCGGAAAGCTCTGTGCCAAAGCGGCGCGCATGGAAGAGTTGCGGCACGAGCACGCAATCAGCCATGGTTGGTGTGTCACCAAAACAGAATTTCCCGGCGCTGGTCGCCACCAGTTTTTCTACACCGGCAAGGCCGCTATGTGTCCAGTGCTGTATCCATTCCTTCTCGTCGCGGCCGCATTCACCGGTGATGTATTTGCGGATCTTCAAGTTGTTGATGGGCGCAATATCCATGGCCATAGCATCGGCGATGGCGCGCACGCGGGCACGCGCTAAAGCATCTTTTGGGAGTAGTGGTGGGTTAGGATGTGTCTCATCGAGATATTCGATGATCGCAAGTGATTGCACCAGTACATCACCCTTATCGGTGATGAAGCTCGGCACTTGCATCTGTGGATTCACAGCGGCGTAAGCAGGGTTTTTCTGTTCGCCTTTCGTCAGGTCAACGAACGACATTTCCACATCGATCCCTTTAAGTGCCAGCGCAATGCGTACTCTGTATGCACCGGAAGATGAATGGAAGGAAAAGAGTTTCATGGCTTACGCCCGCTTCGCTACAGCTTCTTCGTATGCGTAGCGCACCACTTTTTGCTCGATGCTGCCAAAGATGGACTCGCCCTTGGCGTTCTTCATTTCAATTTTCACCGTGTCACCGAACTTCATGAATGGCGTGGTGGATTCACCGGTTTCCAGTTTCTCGATGGTGCGTTTTTCCACAATGCAGGAAGAGCCAACCGATTTGTCTTTGTTAGAAACTGTGCCTGAGCCAAGGATAGTACCCGCGCACAGGAAGCGTGTTTTTGCAGCATGCGCCACCAGTGTCGGGAAGTTGAATACCATGTCGACACCGGCATTTGGCCTGCCGAAATTCTTGCCGTTGTAATCGGTCACAAGTGGCAGGTGCACTTTGCCATCTTTCCATGCGTCACCCAGTTCATCCGGTGTTACGGCAACAGGAGAGAAGGCGCTGGCTGGTTTTGCATTCAGGAAACCGAAACCTTTTTTCATTTCTTCCACCGCGATGTAACGCAGGGAAACGTCATTCACCAGCATCACAAGGCGTATGTGGTTCGCTGCTGCCTGTGGCGAGACACCCATCGGGACATCACCGGTGATCACAACGACCTCTGCTTCAAAATCAATGCCGTATTTTTCATCGGCCAGCGGAATATCATCGCGTGGTCCAAGCAATACATCCGAACCACCCTGATACATCAGCGGATCGGTCCAGAAACTTTCCGGCATTTCCACGCCACGGGATTTACGCACCAGCTCCACATGGTTCACATAAGCCGACGCATCCAGCCATTGATACGCACGCGGCAATGGAGAGGCTACTTTAGTCTGGTCAAAGGCGAACACACCAGAGAGCTGTTCGCCTTTATTGAGGGATTCGTAAATCTTACGAAGATGCGGCTCTACCGCATCCCATCTGTCCATGGCCTGCTGCATGGTGGGGGCTATGCCCGGAACGGCCACCGCCTTGCTGAGATCACGGCTTACCACGATGAGTGTGCCGTCGCGTCCGCCTGCTTTGAGAGATGCCAGTTTCATGATCCGCTCCTTTGTAACCTTCTGTAGTAAATAAATTAATTAGAAAATCCTAGATTTTCTGCCGCTTTTTTTAAAACAACATCGCCAGAAAAGGAAAATCATGCTATAGCAGATGCACGAAAAATCTAGCGAAATTGTTGTTTTAACGTCAAGGAGCATGCATATGACCTACCGTTTAGCTTTAGTCGCATTGCTGGCAGCTACCAGCCTGAATGTTGCGATCGCGCAGGAAGCGCCAAATTCTCAAACTCTTGATGAACAGATGCAACGTGTGCAGTCTGGCCAGCCCGCTGTGCCTGGTTCATGGAATAATGGGCAGTCGACACCACAACCTTCTAGCCGTGATTGGCCGGCTTCGGCGTCTGCGCCTGCACAGTCGGTTGCGCCTCAAGTGCCGCAAGTACCACAGGCAGCGCCGGTACAGGAAGCTGTGCCTTCCGCCGGTGAAATGGCTGCTCCTGCTGCACCAATGGCAGCACCCGTGGAGGATTATTCCTCAAGGCCTTTCGTTGCGCCGAATGGCGAAGTATTTGATTCACGCGGTGGCGACGCCATTCCAGCTCTGCCGCTTGAGATCCGCACTGTGGGTAATATTCGCTACATCACCGGTGGTGTGGGTGAAGAGGAAAAAGCCCAGCTTAAAATGGTTGAGAACGATTACAACATGCGCCTGCTGATCGTGGGCAAAGATGGCGCGTATATCAGCGGTGCGATGGTACGCATCATGGATAATGATGGCCGTATCGTACTGTCTACTGGTGGTGCAGGTCCATTCCTGTATGCCTCTATGCCTGCCGGTGTGTATGCAGTCGAAGTCACTGCACCAGAAGGCGGTATCAAGACCACCTCAGTGAAAGTACCTGCTACGGCATTCGTAAAACCGATCATGCGTTTTACTGAGTGATTATTGTTTGCTCCCCGCTCGGTCTGCTGACCTCGCGATAGAGCGCAGCTTCGCTGGCTCATGGCTGACTCGTGCATCTGCACTCGTAGTGATAAAAAGACTGCAATCAGTAGATTGCACCAGCCTTGAGCGCGCCTCATGTGAAATGCAGGAGCATTTCACGGAGGCAAATTACTTAGATTCCAGCACTTCCATTAATTCACGCCATTCGCCTTTGCTCATGCCGGATTGTTCCTGCTCTACTTTCTCGCCGGCGATCATGCGCTTGATAACGCCCATGCCTTTGGCAGAGATGGATGCACCGCCCATGCGGTAATCCATGAAGGCCTGATGAGTGATAGGCAGCCATGCTTTCACCATATCCAGCATTGCTTCTGCATACACACGAATCTCGTATTGCGCATGTGAATCCGCACGCAATGACAGGAAGTGAAGCAGGTTGTGCAGATCAACCTTCCAGTACCATTGTGTGTAGAAATTCAAATTCAGGTTCATGCGCGCCAGTTCACGCGCGAGGCCTGTTTTGTTTTCATCAAGGATGTTGCCGTCAATATCTTCGTTCAGCATTTCCTCGTAATTCTTGTAGCAGCGGATGGAGTCCTGCTTGAGAATTTCCAGCACCTGCTGCGCGCGTGCACCTTCCAGTACCTCGCCACGACCCTGACGGTTCGATTTGCTTTGTGCTGCCAGCTGTTGGGGTTCTGGAATGTAGAACTCTTTATCCATGATAGAATAACGGCCGGAATATTCATTCACGTTGGCGGTGCGATGGCGTATCCACTGGCGGGCGATGAAGATCGGCAGCTTGATGTGGAATTTGATCTCGCACATTTCAAACGGCGTGGTGTGGCGGTGGCGCATCAAATAATTGATGAGGCCGGCATCTTCATTCACTTTCTTCGTGCCTTTGCCGTATGACACGCGCGCGGCCTGCACAATAGCTGAATCTGTGCCCATATAGTCAATCACGCGGATAAAGCCATGATCCAGCACAGGGATAGGCTGATACAGTAATTCCTCAAGGGCAGGGGCAACTTCGCGCCGTGTTGGGGTTTTTACCTCGCGCTGGGCTGCAATTTCTGCCTGTTGCTCAGCGGTGAGTGGAGAATGGGATTGGGCGTTCTTTTTCAATGCTGCGGTCATGGTCATCTACTGGTTGGTTATAAGATATTAATAGTAGATTACAGCAGGCAGGCAACGAATATTTTAACCTTTTTGAACGCAGGTAAAACGCCACTTATCTCCTGCGACCGCGTTCGTCGATATGGTAGAGCGCGTTGATGGTCTTTTCAAAATCCATCTGTGCACGTTTTGTGACACTGGCATCGATCGGGAATGCTTTCTGCGCAGCATTCAGTATTTGCTGGGTTAGATCCCGGGCAACATTTGTATGCATACTATCCGCTGTTCCCAGTTCAGGTTTGGCGGCGAATTGTTCCGGCGTGATCTGCAGGTTGTTCAGCAGTTCTTCTTTGAACAGTTCATGTTGGGTAGAGGTCACGAACGTAGCGATCGGGAAATATTTTTTTCCCAACTCCTTTAAAGCACCTGCACGCTCTATCGCGCGTTGATCAAAACTTTCCACCACTGCCGGATCTGCTGTTACCATGGGCTCACCGCTTGCTTTGCTGCGTGGGTTGGTTTTTGTTTTCCATTTAGGAATAGGGATGTCGCCCAGTGGCTTTTCGCCACGCCCGTACGCTTGCTCCACTTTCTCGAGCTTCTGGAAAAGGGTTGTTATTTCCTTTATAGGATTCTCTGCGTCGGTGAGTGGTATCGTGAGGGTAGTGCTCCAGCCATGTTGCTCAATATCACCCTTGCCTAGGATATTTGTCAGTTCGGTGAATACGCGTTTTGCCTGTGCGCTTTTTTCCGGATCGGATCTGCTAAATAATGTGCGCTGACGTTCCTGGCCGGGATGTGTTTCGTATCCTTCGAACACATCATCGGAGTAAATGGTGAATCTTGCCTCCTGTTTATGTATCTTGGTTGGAGGCTTTTTTGTTCCGGTTGGTTGAAAGTACGTTTTTACAAGAGCTGAGGCATAGTATTTTACGCCATACAGTTTGCCATTGAGTTCTTCTGACGGATATTCAGGGTCTTGGCGTTTATAATTGGCTTGCAGGTGCGAGTTGGGTTCTGCCCGCCTGTCGATCAGTTCGTGTGTCAGCCCTGGAATCTCTTGAAATGCGATGTTCGGGTCAAATGCCATGAGTAGTATAATCCTTATGTTACCTAGGATTATAGCGCATCTTGTGTCAGCGAATTGTTAAAGTATCGTGAAAGGATCGATAAAGGGTTCTGTTGCTAACACTATGTATTTGATAATTTATTTGTTATGATGGGTGCGGCATCTAACATGCTGTCGTAGAAATAACCTTAGGAATCGGCCTTCACAAACCATTGATTGCACCCTATAATGATAGGGCTGGGCAACCAGCTATGGCGATAAACGCATTATAGAATAGGCATATTGGACCCGGGGGCAGTACCCGGCGCCTCCACCAGTGTTTATATCGCCCCGTGATTTTCTGCTGAAAATCACATGGGTAAAGCTCACGGCTGGTCGGCCTGCTGGCCTCCGGCGAAAAAGGGTGAATATACGAGTGCAGTAGCACGAGTCAGCCCTGAGCGGTGTAAATAGTGGCGGGGGCGAATAGCTTCGACAAGTGCAGTAAAAGTAATGTTTTTGCCCGGCATGATTCCGCCGTTATCGGGTCGTTTTATAAATGCTAACGATAATGTGGCATTTGTTGCAGCTAACGACAACGCAGTCGTTGCTGTTCGCGCTGCTGCCTAACGGCACTCGCGAGCACTAGCTCGTAACGCGGCTTTGGGGATAGAGCCGGGCAACAGAATCTATCCCCGCTTGTATTTTGAGGGATGTGAATGAATAAAGTTGAATGTGCAAAAAAGGTGAAGGAGATTCTTCAGATGATGCAGTTGTGGCCGGAGGGTGTTGATCTTTTGAGCCCTGATACGGATTCAAGACAGAAGCTCCTTTATTTCGCCGGTAATAAGTCGCAGCACCCTGATTGGATTGATAGCAAAAAGAAGGTAGAGTTTTTTCAGGCGCTTGCAGAAAGCGATATATTTGCAAAAGACTTATTCGCACACAGGTTTGTGGACGTAGATCTTTCGGAGGGGAATAGGCTAAAAGACGAGCCTGTGATTGTTAGGCTTAGCCAAATTGAGCAAGCTATTCAGACGGAGCGTATGAAGAAGCCGCCCCGTTCGGATGGGCATGGCGGTGCACAGCGCTAAATACCAGCAATTCATTGACACCAGACAACGAAAGCCTCACAATCATTTTATGACCGATTCACACATTGATTACCCCCAGCTTATCGATAGTGCCATGCGCAGCGTGGTGCGCGATGTGTTGCGCGAAGCCAGCAAAAATGGCCTGCCGGGAGAGCATCATTTCTTTGTATCGTTCAAGACCGATTATCCGGGTGTCAGCATCTCTGAACAGCTCAAAAGCCGCTATCCTCAGGAAATGACCATTGTGCTCCAGCACCAGTTCTGGGATTTCAAGGTGGAAGATGCACGTTTTCAGGTGACCCTTTCTTTTGGCGGCGTGCCTGAAAAGATCGTGATCCCGTATGCGGCGCTTACCGCGTTTGCTGATCCTTCAGTGAAATTCGGTTTGCAGTTCACCCACATGGATGTGTCCGAATTCGAGCTGATGGATACAGAAACCGGCCAGCTGCCACTTACCCCAATGGACAAGCCTGCCGTTGATCCGGCATCCGCGGAAGTTATTTCGCTGGATGCTTTCCGTAAGAAATAATCATGATGCGTAGTGAGTTCATGCAACATGCCTGCGAGCATGCGAAGCGTGCTGCTTCGCATGGCGAAGTGCCGATCGGTGCTGTGGTGGTAAAGGATGGGCAAGTCATCGCCGCTGCACATAATCTCACGGAAACACAGAATGATCCCACCGCGCATGCAGAGGTGCTTGCCATTCGCACTGCCTGTGATGCGCTGAAAACCCCAAGGCTTACGGACTGCGACCTCTATGTCACCCTTGAGCCGTGCCCTATGTGCGCTACGGCTATTTCCTTCGCGCGTATACGCCGCCTGTATTTCGGTGCGTATGATATCAAGGGCGGTGGTGTGGAAAGTGGCCCGCGTATCTTCCGCCAGCCAACCAGCCATCATAAGCCTGAGGTCTATGGTGGCATTGCTGAAAAAGAATGCGGTGATTTACTAAGGGACTTTTTTAAAACACGCAGAAATCCCTGAGAAATAACCCCCTGCGATGCTTGGTAAATTTCTTTATATTTGCCAGCATGGTAGCTCAGCCTTTCAGCTTTAATTTCAGCCTGTTCGTTTAAACAATTTTGTCCATTTGTCACAAAATGTTCACGGAGTTGTCATCAAAGAGTCACCGGATTTTGGTTAAATTAAATAAATTGACACAAGAACAAGAAAAAAAGGCAGGGGAATTTATGAAAAAATATAAATTTACAATCTCCATCTTATGCATATCCGCCAGTATATCCACCTTTGGTGGGGCTGCGCTGGCAGATGCCGATTGTGGATGCCCAAATACACCAATACTTGCAGATGGCTATGATATTAAGCCGACCACTATCCATCATACTTATGGCAGGCCCAGCAACCCCGTGCATGAAACTATCCAGTATGAAGTATCGTATCGCTATGAGCTGATAACAAAATGTATGTCGCAGGCTTGGTGTACCGGCAATTATGTTAGGAATTGTGTGGTCAGGAAAATTACAACCGAGATTGCGGTCAGCAATCTTTTTGGGCGTACAGAGAGAGAATTATCCCGTCAGTGGTATAATGTGAGATGCCAAGATGGCACTAAGCGACCAAGGCAACGGACAATTGACACTCTCATGAATGACAGGGATTCAGTCGAAGATCCGATTGAGAGCGTACTTGGTTTATAAAGACAAGACGAATACGGTGATTTAATCAAGGATTTCCTAAAGCAAGGCGCTCGCCAAGAGTCTTTCTTGCATCGCGCACATTCCATTTGCCATTTCGTTCATTTACATTAAAACAACCAGTAGTAAATGTGTATTAAACAGTTATTACAGCCTATCTGTACATAACACAGGAAAA
Source organism: uncultured Rickettsiales bacterium (assembly GCA_964535825.1). Taxonomy (GTDB): domain Bacteria; phylum Pseudomonadota; class Alphaproteobacteria; order Rickettsiales; family SXRF01; genus CAZAQK01. The sequence goes on along the minus strand of CAZHUC010000002.1, from coordinate 217,014 downwards.
AACAATGTCTTACCAGTATATCTATGTAATGAAAGACCTCTCAAAAGCCTATCCGGGCGGTAAAGAGGTACTCAAGAACATATATCTTTCGTTCTATCCCGATGCAAAGATCGGTGTGCTTGGTCCGAACGGTTCGGGTAAATCCACTCTGCTTAAGATCATGGCTGGCATTGAGAAAGATTTTAATGGCGAGGCGTGGTCAGCCGAAGGTGCGCGCGTGGGTTACCTGCCGCAAGAGCCGCAGCTTGATCCTAAAAAGAACGTGATGGAAAACATCATGGAAGCGCTGGCGGATAAAAAAGCGCTGCTTGATAAGTTCAATGACGTTTCCATGAAGCTCGGCGAAGTAACCGACGATGCCGAAATGAATAAACTACTCGAAGAGCAAGGCGAGCTACAGGAGAAGATCGAAGCATGCGGCGGTTGGGAGATCGAGCGTGAGATCGAAGTTGCGATGGAAGCACTGCGCTGCCCACCAAAAGATGCCGATGTTACTAAGATCTCTGGCGGTGAAAAACGCCGTGTAGCGCTGACAAAATTACTGCTGGAAAAACCAGACCTGCTGCTGCTCGACGAACCAACCAACCATCTGGACGCCGAATCTATCGCATGGCTTGAGCATTTCCTGCGCGAATACAAAGGCAGTGTGGTGATGGTCACCCATGATCGCTACTTCCTTGATAATGTCACCGGCTGGATCTTGGAACTCGATCGCGGCAAGGGTATTCCGTATGAAGGTAATTACTCGGCCTATCTTGACCAGAAACAAAAACGCCTCGAGCAGGAAAAGAGCGAAGAATCTTCCCGCCAGAAACAGCTCGCCAGCGAGCTTGCGTGGATACGTCAGGGTGTGAAAGCACGTCAGGCTAAAAGCAAAGCGCGTATCGCAGCTTATGAAGAATTGCTGGCTAAAGAAGGCCCTGCACAGGTGGGCACGGCGCAGATCGTTATTCCGCAAGGGCCACGTCTTGGTAATTTGGTGATCCAGGCGGAAGGACTTTCAAAAGGCTTTGGTGACCGATTGCTCATCGAGAATCTTTCTTTCTCACTTCCTCCGGGTGGTATCGTGGGTATCATCGGGCCGAACGGTGCGGGTAAGACCACGCTGTTCAAGATGATCACCGGCAAAGAAAAGCCAGACTCCGGTACGTTCAAAGTAGGTGATTCGGTGAAGCTTGGTTATATCGACCAGTCGCGCGATTCACTGAACGACAAGAAGACCGTATGGGAAGAGATATCTGGCGGCGATGAAGAGATCATGCTGGGCAAAAAGCTGGTGAAGTCTCGCGCCTATTGCTCCAGCTTCAACTTCAAAGGACCTGACCAGCAGAAGAAGGTCGGACAGCTTTCGGGTGGTGAGCGCAACCGTGTGCATCTTGCTAAAATGCTTCGCGGTGAACATAACGTGCTGCTGCTCGACGAACCGACCAACGATCTCGACGTGGAAACACTGCGCGCGCTGGAAGACGGCCTGAGTGATTTTGCCGGCTGCGCGGTTATCATCTCGCATGATCGCTGGTTCTTAAATCGTATCGCAACCCACATTCTGGCATTCGAAGGCGACTCGCATGTGGAATGGTTCGAAGGTAATTATGAAGCTTACGAAGCTGACCTCAAGAAGCGTCTCGGTGTGGATACGTTAGAGCCAAAGGCAGTGAAATACCGCACATTGAAGCGAGCCTGATATGTCTGTTTTCCAGCATTTTGATGACGCTGATAAACAGCGACTGGTAGAAGTTGCGCTGGATGAAGTGGATATGCTTGTGCCCAACCGGCGCACGCTTGAGAGTGCGCTGCGTGGGGCTAATATTGCGGATGGGCCAAGGCTTGAATCCATTTGTGCGAATCAGGTGCATCTGAATCTCGATCAGGATACGATAAAAGAGGTGGTCCAGCGGCATATCGCGAAATTGTTTGCAAAAGCAGAAGCTGTAAAAACTGGCGATGTTGCAAGAGCCTATTATTTCCCTTCCGACCCTGCATCCAAACGTTTGCTGATGAATAAGATCAACTCCAGGGAGTCTGGTGCGGCACTGGATATCGCCAGGAAATGGATCGCGGCATCGGGTAAAACACTGGCCGGATTATTCCATGTGGAGGCCGGGCAGATACGCGCGCAGCTTCTGGCAGATAAAGATGTGCAGGCATGTGCAGATATCAAAGAAGATGCGCTATACAAGATCAGGGCACTGGGAAGCGGTGTGCACACCGCGATGCACGATGCGGTGAAGATATTGAACCGTAAAGGTGTCACCTTCCATCAGCTGGATACAGATAACATGTCGCCTGATTGCGTGGGCAGGGAAGAAGAATTCCTCGGATATATACGCGAGAATATCACCCGCACGCCGAACGAGCATAGCTATGTCATGGCGGTGCTAATGAAGCCAGAAGATGCACGCGCCGAAGCGATGAAACATCCTGTATCTGATTTCTCGGCTGATATTGTGGCCAACAAAGCCAAGGCATTCGCCCTGACGGTCAGGGAGATCATTGCGCCCGAGAAAGCCAATGTGCTGCTGGTCGATAAGGATATGAATGTGATACTGCACCGTGAGAACGGGAAGGACATCGCGTTCGATGAAGCCGCGTATAGCCGTTACCTCAGGTCATGCGGTATTACTATGTCGGGTAAGGATGATAAGCAGAATAAACGGCAACAAGGGTTGGGCTAAGCCCTGCTTGCAGCTTGTGCTCTGCGCTGTTCTTCCGGCAGTATTTCGCGTTCCAGTTCCTGCATCTGTGCGATACCTTTACGGATGGTTTGTTCGTCCGTAGCGTAAGACATACGCAGATAGATCCTGTCCTGCTTCGTGGGATCAACAAAGAAATCATCACCAGGCACAAGCGCCACGCCTTTTTCATTGATCATCTTGTCGGCAAGCGCATGGCATCCACCGGCTTTCTTTGCCAGTTCTGTGCAATCAATCATCGCATAGAATGCGCCGGGAGTTGGCGAGAAGGTCATGCTTGAGTCCGGCACGTTCACCAGTTCTGCCACGAGATCGCGGCGTTTCTTGTAGGATGCTTTCTGTGCATCGAACCATGCTTCACGCGCTGCTTTGTTGCTGCGTGAGAGTGCTGCCTCAGCCGCAAACTGGCTTGTAGCAGATACACCAGAAGTATCGAGCCCCTGATAATCGGCCATCTTTGCGATCAATTCCTTTGGCCCTGCCGCATATCCCACGCGCCAGCCTGTCATCGCGAAGGCTTTGGCTACGCCGTTGACGATCACGGTGTAAGGCTTCATGTCAGGATTTGCCATGATGATGTTATTGGCGATCGCTGATTTATCGCCGGATTTGTTCAGGTATTTATCGTCATAGACCATGTGTTCATAAATATCGTCGGACAATACCATGAGCGGTGGTCTGTGATTTAATTCTCTCTTCTTGTTTTCTGTGAGTACCACATCAGCGATGGCTGAAAGCTCTGCTTTACTATATGTGCCGCCGGTGGGGTTTGATGGAGAATTGATCACCACCCATTTTGCATGCGGGCATGCATCAAGAGTTGCCTTTAATGTTTCCGCGGTGAATTTAAATTCCTTGTTGGTGCGCATGCCGATGGCAGTGCCACCCATAAATTTCACCATATCGGCATAAGAAACCCAGCTGGGTTCTGCCATCAGTACATCATCGCCTTTGGCAATGGATACAGCAAAGGCGTTGAAGATAGCCTGCTTGCCACCGTTGGTGATCATGACATCGTAATTGTTCTCATGTTTGTCAAACTGGTAATTGACGCCATTTTCATCAAGGAATTTTTCCACTACCGCTTTTTTTAGCGCAGGCAGACCCGCCACCGGTGAATAGCGGCTCATGGTCGCCCATTTCTTATCATCTTGCATCATGGCGACAAGGGCATCGCGTACATATTTGGGAGTATCTTCAGCGGGCTGGCCGATGCTGAAATCGAATACCGGTTTGCCTTCTGCCTCACGTTTTTTTGCTGCGCCTGCCACTTTGAAAGTGGGGGATTCACGCATTTCTTTGACCTGTTGGTTCAGGAATGCATTGTACTGCGGGTGGCCGGAAAATGTTTCAGTATCGGACATGAATGATCTCTCAATAGAAATTGCAACCGGCAGAAATTGCCAGATTGCTCCCACATTGTAAACGGGAATTAATGATTATGCCGCGTAGGTTGCACCTTCGCCCTTGGTTATCACCTCATCGGTGGGCAAAATGGTCTTGGCAGGGATGAGTGGCAGGCTCTTAAGTTTTTTGTAATAATCCGTATAATCAGGCTTGGTCATTTCGAATAATTCTTCGAAGCTATTGATTACAAAGTAATCTTTTTGCACGTCATCAATGCGGTAATCGGTGCGCATGGCCCGCACCACATCCAGATGGAAGCGGTTGGGGATTGGGCTTTCCAGCGAGTAGATAGTCTCGCTTTTGGAGGATACGATACCTGAACCATAGATACGAAGGCCATCGGGATTTCTAATCAGGCCGAATTCCACCGTGAACCAATACAGGCGGCCGATGAATTCTTCCGCGCCAAGCGATTTTGCTTTCACTGCGCCCAATCCGAATTGCTGCATATATTCAGCGAATACCGGGTGCGCCAGCATCGGCACATGGCCAAACAAATCATGGAAAATGTCTGGCTCTTGCAGGTAGTCGATCTTTGCCGGTTCGCGAATCCACCATGTCACCGGGAACTGGCGCTTGGACAGATGCTCCAGGAACAACTGGCCTGGAATGAAGCCCGGTACGGTGACAAGTTTCCAACCGCTTGATTTTTCTAACATATCTGATACGCGCCGCCAGTCTGGGATGCCATTCTCCTCGAAGATGCCGAGCGTATCCACCGATGCCATATATTCATCACAGGCACGATTCACAAGCAATGGCTTCTGGCGCTTGCACAGCGTGTTCCACATGGCGTGGTCGGCATCTGTATATTGCGCGGGGTCAAAATCGAACGTATAATCCTCGCGCATATCTGCCGGGTGCTCATCGGCTCTCATCATATCTTTGCTCTCTGTAAGAAAATAAATTTATGCCAAAAAAACATACTACTACCCCAATAAAAATCAAAGAATTACTTACTACTACCGAATTTTCCGCTCTTTATCCGCTGATCGAACAGCTCAATCCGGGGCTCAGCCGTCAGCAATATAATGTTTTTCTTAAAGAAGCGCTGGCTGGAGGGTATCGTTGTTTCGGCGGTTATCAGGGAAAGAAACTGGTGGCGGCCTGCGGCATATGGACCATGACACGTTTCTGGTGTGGCAAGTTCATAGAGATCGATAATCTGGTGGTTGATAAACATCAAAGAAACTCAGGTATCGGCAAATTATTGCTGGATGAGGTGGAAGCGGTGGCAAAGCGCGAGAAGTGCCAGATGTTGCTGGCCGCCAGCTATACGCATAATACTGCATCACACCGCTTTTATTTTAGGGAAAAGTATATTATTAGAGGTTTTGTGTTTACTAAGGAGATATAGGATATGCCAGCAACAGCCGCTAATCAGCAACCACCCGCAACAAACATCAACCCGATGGGAACGGATGGTTTTGAATTCGTAGAATATGCTTCATCAGACCCGAAGCAGCTGGAAGAGTTGTTCACCAAGTTGGGCTTTACCAAAATTGCCAAACACAAATCAAAGAACGTGCATCTGTGGCGTCAGAATGACGTGAATTTCATCCTGAATGCTGAACATGATTCGCAAGCTTCCGGCCATTTGAACGTGCATGGCCCGTCTGCAAATGCCATGGCATTCCGTGTGAAAGATGCGGCCTATGCTATCAAACGCGCCAAAGAACTGGGCGCAAAGGTCGTTGAGGTATCCAAAGGTGAGGGCGAACTTCATATCCCGGCCATTGAGGGTATCGGCGGCAGCCTGCTTTATCTGGTGGATAAATATGGCGATAAAGGCTCTATCTACGACATCGATTTTGTGCCGCTTCCGGGCGTTGACCAGCATCCCAAAGGCTGTGGTCTCGATTATATTGACCACCTGACGCATAATGTGCATCGCGGACAGATGGATGTGTGGGCTGATTTTTACACGCGCCTGTTCAATTTCCGCCAGATCCGCTATTTCGATATTGAAGGAAAGCTCACCGGTCTTGTTTCTAAGGCAATGACATCTCCGTGCGGCAAGATCCGTATCCCGCTAAACGAATCATCGGATGATAAATCACAGATCGAAGAGTTCCTGCGCGAATATAAAGGCGAGGGTATCCAGCATATCGCGCTGGCCACCGGCAATATTTATAAAACCTTCGACGGCCTGAAATCGAATGGCATTCGCTTTATGGATGCGCCGCCGCAGACCTATTACGATAACCTGCAAAAACGTGTGCCGCATCATCAGGAAAGTCTCGATGAGCTGCGTCCTCGCGGTATTCTTGTGGATGGTGCGCCTGAATCCAAGCCGGGCGCAAATGATGGTGGCATCCTGCTTCAGATATTCACGTCAACGGTGATCGGCCCTATCTTCTTCGAGATCATACAGCGTAAAGGGGATGAAGGGTTCGGTGAAGGTAACTTCAAGGCGCTCTTCGAATCTATCGAAGAAGACCAGATAAAACGTGGGGTTCTAAAAACTTAGTTGCCTTGTTAACCAAAAATAAATTTAAGCCCCCTAGACTTAGAGGGATTTTATTATTCAGGGGGAGACTATGACCATTCCACACGATATACGCGCCAGTGACCATCCCGAGATCATCCGGGCCAGCAAGGCTGAAGGGTTTACTGTTCGTAAGCCACATCCTTCTATCAAGCGTGGCTATCAGATATGTATCCTTATCGGTATTACCTTCGTAGGTATCTATGTGCTGGTACTTAATGATGCGTTGATGGCATCGCTGGTGTGCGTACTCGTAGGCACGATCATGCTGGTGCTTGCCAAGCGTATCGAGCGCTTACAGTCTATGCTTACTGCGACAGAGTTCAGCAACGCGCTCTTCACCTCTGCCCTTACAAAAAATTACCTGTTCACCATGATCGCTGCAAAGAATGGTGATATCGTGTATCTTGACCGTAGCACGCAGACGGCGTTCCCGGATTTTATTGATCAGCCCAAGCGTACACTGGACATACTGCTTACCACACATGGTACGCCGCCTGAACAATGCCAGTATATCGAATCCCTTGTAGGTCAGCCAAGCCGTGCCGATGTTCCGATGCAGATCCAGTATGGTATGGAAAAAGCTCCACGTCAGGTGACGCTTGCAATTGATCCTATTGATCGTCCAAATGGATTCGTGGTTCTGCGTGGTCACGCGTAGCGCTTATCAACCGATTGCACTGAACGGGGCAGCTATCCTTTTATAAACGCTGGCAGACGTGCCATTATAGACAACTCCGGTATCACCTGCGGTGCATATTTCGGCGTCCAGCGGGACAGTGCCGAGCAATGGCACAGCGAATTCATCAGCGAGTTTTTTACCGCCACCAGCACCGAACATTCCGCCGCTCATATTTTCCACGATACCAAGGATAGGCACATTCACTTTGGTGAACATGTGAGCCGCCTTGCGCGCATCGAGAAGTGCTACTTCCTGCGGTGTGGTGGTGATGATCGCACCGGTCAGTGGTACAAGTTGTGCCATGCTTAAATGCACATCACCTGTGCCGGGAGGCATGTCCACCAACAAGATATCCATTGGCTTTTCTGCTGTTCCCCAACACGTCAGACGCAGTAACTGCGTGAGCGTCTTGCTTATCATCGGGCCGCGCAGTACGGCAGCTTCGTCACCCGTGATGAAGCCGATCGACATGCAGGAAATGCCATGGCTTTGCAGCGGTATCATTTTGTTATCGGCGAATTCTGGCCGGCCGGAGACATTCAACATGCGTGGAATGGACGGGCCATAAATATCGGCATCGAGAATACCTACACGCTTACCCATCGCAGCAAGCGCATGCGCAAGGTTCACCGTGAGTGTTGATTTCCCTACACCGCCTTTACCTGAGGCAACGGCGATCACAGCGCGCACATGTTCCAGCGGAGTGGTATTCCACACGGCTGGTTTGCGCGGCATTTCAGATTGATTAGATGCGGACATAAGCTTGCATTCGTTGTACTGAACCCTATATAGTGCTACGCAAGTGATACTTACAAGGGAGAATCTACATGGCATGGGGCGATAAGGGCGGATTTGATGGTGGTGGACCATGGGGACGTCCTACCGGTGGTGGTAGCGGTAGGCCTCCCGGCGATGATATGCCGCCTGAAGGGCCAGATTTCGACGAATGGGTACGCCGTAGCCAGGCAAAACTGCATCAGATGTTCCCCGGTGGCGGTGACAGTAAGAAAGGCTTTGCCTTGGTTCTTGCCGTTCTGCTTGTGCTTTGGATGGCCTCGGGCATTTATTTTGTGAAAGCTGATGAACAGGGCGTGGTGCTGCGTTTTGGCGCATACCAGCGTACCACTGGTGCGGGCGTGAATTATCATCTGCCGTATCCGATCGAATCCGTGGCAACCCCGCGTGTGACAGTGATCAACCGCGTGGAAGTGGGTGTAAGATCGGGCATGGTGCGTAAAGCCAGCGAGGCATCGATCGCGGAAGAAAGCCTGATGCTCACTGGTGATGAGAACATCATCGATATTAATTTCGAGGTGCAGTGGAAGATCAGCGATGCACCGAACTTCCTGTTCAATATCCGTGGTCCGGAAGATACCGTTCGTGCCGTAGCGGAAAGCGCGATGCGAGAAGTGATCGGCACGGCAAAGATTGCAACCGTGCTTGCCGAAGGTAAACTTCAGGTAGAGCAAAGCGCTAAGAAGCTGATGCAGGATACGCTCGATAACTACAATGCAGGTATCGAAGTGGTGCGTGTGAACCTTCTGAAAGCAGACCCACCATCACAGGTTATTGATGCATTCCGTGATGTGCAGACCGCGCGCGCCGATCTTGAGACATCACGCAACCAGGCAGAATCTTACCGTAATGATATTCTCCCGAAAGCTCGCGGTCTGGCGCAGAAAATGGTGCTGGAAGCAGAAGCGTATAAGCAAGAGGTGATCGCACGTGCACAGGGTGAAGCCTCACGTTTCTCTGCTGTATATAACGAATACAAACAAGCCAAGGATGTGACCAAGAAGCGTATGTATCTTGAGACCATGGAATCCATTCTTCAGGGCATGAGCAAGGTCATCGTAGATGGTAAGAATTCACAAGGTGTGTTGCCATATTTGCCGCTGCCTGAGCTAAAAGCGAAAAGCGCGGAAGGAGACAAACAATGAAGTTCTCAGCAGGTATCATTGGTGCTTTGGTGGTTGGGCTGATCGTTGTCAATGGCTCGCTGTTCGTGGTGTCGCAGACCAATCAGGCATTGGTGTTGCAGTTTGGCAAGCCAGTGCGCGTGGAGCAGAGCCCCGGGCTTAAATTCAAAATGCCGTTCGTGCAGAATGTCGAGTTCTATGACAAACGCCTGATAGATTTTGATGCTGAATCCAAGGAGGTCATCGCGGCCGACCAGAAGCGTCTTATTGTGGATGCTTTCGTGCGGTATCGCATCACCGATCCGCTGCGCTTCAAGCAAACAGTGGCGGATGAATTCACCATGCGCAGCCGGCTGAATGCGATCCTTGAATCCAGCCTGCGTCAGGTGATTGGTGGCTTGCCCTTATCAAAAGTGATTTCGGAGCAGCGCGCTGAGATCATGCTATCCATCAAGGAGCTGGTGAACGCGCAGGCGCGCGGCATTCCGGTTGAAGGTGTTGATAATGTAACCAAGGGCGGGTTTGGTATCGAGGTAGTGGATGTGCGCATTAAACGCGCGGACCTGCCACCTGCGAACTCCGAAGGTATTTACAAGCGTATGCAGACCGAACGCGAACGTGAAGCCGCAGAATTCCGTGCGAAAGGTGCGGAAGATGCTCAGAAGATCCGTTCACAGGCAGATAAGGAACGCACCATTTTGCTTGCAGATGCACGCCGCAAGGCAGAAATTTTGCGAGGCGAAGGCGACAGCGAAGCCACTAAAATCTTTGCCAAATCATTTGGTCAGGATGAGGAATTCTTCAATTTTTACCGCACCATGCAGGCCTATAAAAAGACGCTCAGTCAGGATGATACCACGCTTATCTTATCACCTAGCAGTGACTTCCTGAAATATATCGACAAGGCAAGTCCGGCAGCAGGAAGGTAATTGGCTGCGGCTTACTTGAAGATTTTTTGTGGCGTACTAGGTTATTTCTGTTGTTTTCTCAGAGGATATTTATGAAACGTATCTTATTGGCTGTTTGTTGTTCTGTACTGCTTTTCTCTCCATTGGCATACACACCTGCCAATGCACAGCCGGATCAGCTGCAGGCAGGATTTGCAGACCTTGTAGAAAAACTCTCTCCGGCGGTAGTGAATATTTCCACCAGCCAGAAGGTAAAAACAGCGCAAGGCTATTTCGGTATGCCGTTCGAAGGACTGCCAAATAGTCCTGAATTCGAGCCCTTCCGTCAGTTCTTTGATCGTTTCGGTGGTATGCCGCAGGCACAGGAGCGCGAAGTTTTCTCGCTTGGTTCTGGATTCATCATCGATGCGGAAGGTTACGTCATCACCAATAACCATGTGGTGGCAGAAGCGGATGAAGTGACGGTGACCTTGAGCGATGATCGTAAATTCACAGCGGATGTCATCGGGCGCGATCCGAAGACCGATCTGGCGCTGCTTAAAATAAAAGACAGCAAGCCGTTGCCATTCGTGCCAATGGGTGATTCTGATGCCATGCGTGTGGGTGACTGGGTGATCGCGATCGGCAATCCATTCGGTCTTGGTGGGTCAGTGACACAAGGTATCATTTCAGCGCGCCAGCGTTCCATTAATGCCGGTCCGTTCGATGATTTCCTGCAGACCGATGCACCGATCAACCGTGGCAACTCTGGTGGCCCGCTTTTTAACACCAAAGGTGAGGTGATCGGTATCAACTCAGCGATCTTCTCGCCATCCGGTGGTTCTGTCGGTATCGGGTTTGCTATTCCTACCGCACTTGCAAAGCCCATCATCACACAGCTAAAGGCGCAAGGGCATGTGGTGCGTGGCTGGCTGGGTGTGAAGATCCAGGAGGTGACCGATGAGATCGCTGAAAGTGTTGGATTAGGTACAGCCAAAGGTGCGTTGATCATGGATGTAGGCGCAGGAAGCCCGGCAGAAAAGGCCGGACTCAAGAGCGGCGATATTGTGCTTAGTTTTGCTGGCAAAGAAATAAAAGAAATGCGTTTCCTGCCGCGTCTGGTTGCTGAGACAAAGATCGGCACTTCCGTAGCGGTCAGCTATTGGCGTGATGGAAAATCACACACCACAAATGTGTCCATCGCTAAACTTGATGAAGAAGATGAACCGCAAGCAGTATCAAACAAGAATAAAAAGGAAAAGACCAAAACATCAAATGCCGAAACTGTGCTGGGCATGGAATTGATGCCTCTTAATCCTGCGCTGCGCCAGAATTTTGCTGTTAGCAAGGATATCGATGGTGTGGTGGTTGCAGAGCTGGAATCCGGGTCGGAAGCAGCCAAGCGCGGCGTGCGGCCGGGAGATGTGATCGTTGCGGTGAATAACAACAAGGTCAAATCGGTCACCGAGGTGCAGAAGCAGCTTGCTGAGGCACGCAAGCTGGGCCGTAAATTCGTACTCATCACCATCGCGCGTGCGAAAGAAGTAGCGATGATGACGTTACCGACCGAGGAAAAGAAATAATATGGTGATGTGGTGGAAGTAATCTTTTATCACTCACTGTTCATAGCACCCATGTCAATGCAGACAGATCGCAGTGATTGATGCGGCACTTGGCCTGTGCCTGCACGCTGGGCTTTGCATGATAGGCAACGCCTAAGCCAGCAGTGAGCAGCATGGGCAGGTCGTTCGCACCGTCACCGATGGCCAATACCTCTTCCGGCGTGATACTTATTTTCGCGCAGGTGGCATGCAATGTGGAAAGCTTGGCTTCCTTGCCAAGGATAGGCGGAATGACGCGGCCAGTGAGTTTTCCACTTACTATCTCCAGCTGGTTGGAGTGATCTTCATCGAACCCCAGCATGTCACGCACGCGTGAAGTAAAGAAAGTAAACCCACCTGATACCAGCACGCTATATCCTCCATTGGCTTTGTGTGCTGCAAGCAGTGCACTCGCACCAGCCATAGGTTTAACGCGGTCATCAAAACATTGCTGGAGAACAGATTCAGGTAAGCCTGCAAGCAGTGAGACTCTCTCAGTTAAGGCCTCGACAAAATCCAGCTCGCCATTCATGGCGCGCTCGGTGATGAGGGCCACTTCCTTTTTTTTGCCCGCAAAATCAGCCAGTTCATCGATACACTCGCAGGTGATCATGGTGGAATCCATGTCTGATATCAGCAGCTTATAGCGCGGCTTGGGGTTTGGCTGGATGATGAGGTCGATCGAATCTGTAAAGGCGGTATGGTGTTCGGCAAGTGGCTTTGCATGGCTCTTTTGTGCCTGTGGTTCGCTATCTACAAATATATCCAGCACCTTGCCTTCCTGAAGCCACGCGGTATTGCGAACGCCAAGGCCTTGCGCGCTCAGCGATGCTGCCATATGCTGCACGAAGGCATTATCTAATTTGTATTGGTCACTGCCTGAGATACAGGTAATAACATATTCCATGACACAAAAGATCCTCATCATCGCCGGGGCAACCGCCAGTGGCAAATCAGCCCATGCACTGTCTGTAGCGGAAACTACCCGCGGTGTCATCATCAATGCCGATTCCCAGCAGCTCTATCGTGATCTGCCTATCCTTACTGCCCGGCCAACCGCTGAGGATGAAGTGCGCGTGCCGCACCGGCTCTATGGCATATTGGGTGCAGATGAGCAGGCATCGGCCGGTAAATGGCTGCGCTTTGCCAAAATGGAGATCGACTGGGCACATTCAGAAGGATTCGTCCCCATCGTGGTCGGGGGCACAGGGCTTTACCTGAAAGCACTGATGGAAGGTATGGCGGAGATACCGGATATTGATGAAACCGTGCGCGCACAGGCGGAGAATGATTATGATGCGATGGGGAAGGATGCTTTTTCGGAGCGGCTGCGTGCCGTTGACCCTGAATTCTTCACACGCCTTACGGTCTATGATCGCCAGCGGCTTTTGCGCGCTTACGAGGTGTGGCTTGGCACAGGCAAGACTCTAAGCTGGTGGCAGGCGCGCGGCAATGTGCGGCCATATCCGGAGGCTGAGTTTCAGATTACCAAGGTGGAACTGCCAAGGGAGGAAATATACCGCCGCTGCGATGAGCGCTTTCTTGCCATGATAGATAAAGGAGCAGTGGAAGAAGTGAAGGCCATTATGCCAGTGCTCACAGAGGATTGCCCGCTGGCTAAGATCATCGGTGTGCCGGAAATACTATCTTATATGCGGGGCGAGCAATCACTTGACCAATCGGTCAAGCAGGCACAGCAAGCCACCCGAAACTATGCCAAACGGCAAATGACATGGCTTAGAAATCAATTATAAACAATATGTTATGCTGTTTCATCAATTCGTAACATACGGCAGCCCCTTTTTGCATTACTGTCTCTATCTAACTAACTGATAAAGCATCAATTATGCCGAAAAGATTTGCTGAAGATATTCAACCCATCCAGCGCGTCATGGTCTCCAGCAAAGTTGGCCACGATACAGCGCTGGAGAAATACAATAGTGATGCAGTGTGGAAACTGCATAAAGCATTCAAAGATGTAGTGAACAGCAATGGTGACACAAGTTTTGGCCTCACCAATCTTGAAGAAAAGATCGTAAAAGCCGCAGATGGCTTTGTTTTTCTGCCTATCCCAAAAGAGATAAAGCATTTGCGTGCTCCTGAGCGCCGGGAATTTTTCCGCGAGATGTTCAAAGCAGCTTCACTCTTCGTGGGCGCACAGACCAAGGACCCAAACTTGCGCCTGAATATCGATAACGATAAATCGCCACTAAAACCAATTATCCTGGTAAATCACGAGGGATGTTATGAGCCCTTCCGTGATCTGGTAAATCATATGCACAGGCTTGGTACGATCACACAGAATCCGGAAGATATTGTAAAATTCGTCAGCAATATAGATGAAGCCGTCACGTTACTTCAAACAGCGCATACAGAGAAATCTCTTCCCCCGCCTCATCACGATGAAGGTAACAAGATGCAGCGTGCTGATGAGATTCCATTAGGCAATGATCCGAAAGAAGAGAGAAAGCCTGCTTTTAATGTGTGCGTGTTCTGTTCTGCATCGACTAAAAATCAGGAACTCATCGGTATTTCAGAAAAATTAGGAGCAGAGATCGCGCGGCAGGATTGGGGACTTATCAGCGGTATGGGCAAGACCGGTATGATGGGTGGGGTAGTACGCGGTGCGGCTAAAGTCATAAAAGAAGAAGGCAAAGGCTGGATAGGTGGTTCAAACCTGCCGCGCATCATCAGTATGGAAGGCTTACCGGACTATTACGATAAAATGTGGGCGAAAGAAGATATCTATACCCGCATGGAAGTGATGATCGAAAACTCGCAGGCCTTCATGATCATGCCCGGCGGTATGGGAACAGTGCAGGAACTGATGGCGCTATTGCTGCTTAAACACGCAAATGCCGAAGGTAAGTCATACCTCATGCATGATGCTGACTTTGCAAACAAGCCAATTATTGTTGTAAATAAAGAGCTTGCTATGCCTGGTGGCAAACAAGCCAAATTCTGGCAACCCCTGATCGAAATGGCAGAAAAATTCGGTTTTTACAATGCGGCTGTGAATAAAGGCGAGATCATTGTGGTGGATTCGGTAGAAGAAGGCATGGAAAAACTTAAAGAATGGCACGATAAAAAGGCCCACAAGATCGACCAGCGCAGGGCAAATGGTGGTACAGAACGTCAGTAATTCTGATTGACCAGAATGCCCTAACACTATAGATTTACTGCCCTTTTTAACATCATTGCTGCTATGCGGTAATGACGGGATGAGTTATGAAATACGCGCCAAAAATAAAACCGGACGAAACCAGCAACGCCCAACAGAACATGATGGGCTCGGAGATCATTGTCAAAGCGCTGGTCGCTGAAGATGTTGATGTGGTGTTCGGCTACCCGGGTGGTGCGGTGTTACCAGTGTATGATGCGCTCTTCAAACAAAATCAGTTGCGCCATGTGCTTGTGCGTCATGAACAGGGCGCGACGCATGCGGCAGAAGGATACGCACGCTCAACAGGTAAAGTGGGCGTGGTGCTTGTAACCAGTGGTCCGGGTGCGACCAATACAGTGACCGGCCTTACCGATGCATTGCTCGATTCCATTCCCGTGGTGTGCATCACCGGGCAAGTGCCAACACATCTGATCGGTTCGGATGCATTTCAGGAAGCAGATACCACCGGCATCACGCGCTCCTGCACAAAATATAATTATCTGGTGAAGCGCGTAGAGGATTTAGCCCCGATCATTCATGAAGCATTCCATATTGCGCGCACGGGCAGGCCAGGGCCAGTGGTGATCGATATTCCAAAGAACATCATGAACATGATGGGCGCGTATGCCGGCAAGCAGCCTGTGGTGCGTCCGTCGTATCGCCCGTATTTTGAACCAGACAGAACGCAGGTGGAAAAAGCCATCCAGTTGATGCTGAACGCGAAGCGTCCGGTGTTCTATGTTGGTGGTGGTGTGATCAATTCCGGCAAGGAAGCGTGTGATGCATTGAAAGAGTTAGTGGAACTCACCGGCTTTCCGATCACCAATACGCTGATGGGGCTGGGCGCATTTCCCGGCACACACAAACAATTCCTCGGCATGCTTGGCATGCACGGCTCGCTTGAGGCTAACATGTGCATGGCCGAATGCGATGTGATGATAAATATCGGTGCGCGTTTTGATGACCGCGTAACCGGAAGGCTGGATGCATTCTCGCAAAAATCAAAAAAGATCCATGTGGATATCGATTCTAGCTCTATCAACAAGAACGTGCGCGTCCATGCGCCGGTAGTGGGTGACGCAGGTGCTGCTATCCGCCAGATGATCCAGCTGTGGAAGAAATCCACCCGTAAGCCAGATGCTGCCTCGCTTAAGGAATGGTGGGAAAAAGTGGAAGGCTGGCGTGCAAAGAAAAGTTTTTCCTACAAGCAGGATGGCAAGGTCATCAAGCCGCAATATGCGCTGGAACGCTTGTATGAACTCACCAAAAGACAGCAGCCATTCGTAACTACGGATGTTGGGCAGCACCAAATGTGGGCAGCTCAGTTCCTGAAGTTCGATAAACCGAACCAATGGATGACCAGCGGTGGTTTAGGCACGATGGGATATGGCATGCCATCTGCGGTTGGTGTGCAGATCGCACATCCTGAATCACTGGTGGTGTGTGTCACCGGTGAGGCATCGCTGATGATGAATATTCAGGAGCTTTCCACCATCGTGCAATATCGATTGCCGCTGAAAGTGTTCATCCTCAATAACCGCTATATGGGCATGGTGCGCCAGTGGCAGGAAATGTTCCATGGTAACCGCTACTCTGAATCATACATGGATGCGCTGCCTGATTTCGTGAAGCTCGCCGAAGCATATGGTATGACCGGTCTGCGCTGCGACAAGGTGGTGGATGTCGATAAGACCATCGAACAGATGCTTGCCACCAAAGGGCCGGTGATCGTGGATATGGTGGTTGACCAGAATGAGAACGTATATCCGATGATACCAGCAGGTGCGGCACATTATGAGCTGGTACTTGGGCCAGATGAAAAAGCCGGCGAGATAAAAAGCAAGGATCTGCTGTGACCACAAAAAAGAAGAAACCTGCACCAATAAAGAAGCCATCGCTTGCAGATACGTTATGTGAACAAGCGAATCCTATGGCGATGCGCGGCATATTGAATTTCCTGCTGGTGTGTAAGTATGCAGGGCTTGAAAATATTGGTGATGATGCAGAAGATAACGCGTTAGAGTTAAGTCTCTTGTCTGAAGTGCCAAGGGAAGTAAAAGAAACCCTGCTAAGAACCTATCCTCTGGATGCTAACTATAATCTGGTCATGATGTTAGCAGAGGTGCTCGTACCTTCGATGTTTGTTGAGGGTAGTATTACACCCGGTAGTGTAAGGCGTGTTCAACCAAACTGCTATGCTAATCCTTTTTATCCGGATGAAGGAAATGCTTCAGAGATATATAAAAAGGCCCTAAAGGTACTGGAAGAACACGGCTGTATTCGTCGTGTAGAATCGTCACCTGAAAAAACAAAAGCAAAAACAAAAGTCGTGATATTTGAAATTACTGAAAAAGGTACTGATGTTTTATCAGGGTTGATCAAAAGAGCTGATACCATCAGGGATTTTGACAAGGAAGCGGAGCATGAGGTGGCGCAGGCCATTATGGATGGCAGGCATCAGGAGGCAGATGCACTCACCGCAGCGCAGCTGGCGCGCGATGCTGAAGCTAAAGCGGCTGAAGTAGAAAAAGAAAAAATGCTGAAGGCAGAACGCATAAGACAAGCAACTGAGCAAGGCGCACAAAAAAAAGTGGTACATAAAGCGGCTGTTCCACCGGCAAAGCAGGCAGTTGTTGTAAATAAGCCGCACGAAAAACCTGTGCTATCGGCAGAAGAGCTGACCGCAAGCAAACTCAGGGCTGAACATGGCGTGCTTAAATTTATGCATTGGAAGAATGCATTTGATGAAGATCATGCGGTCTATTCCGGTGATATCAAGCTTGCGGTGTATTCAAGAGCAGACCAGCATGGATGGGCAAACGGGAGAGGACAAAACCCGTACCAAAGCACGTTTGATGTGCTGGATGCTGTAGTGACACAGATGGCAAATGGTGAATCACCACTTATCGCAGCAGATAGAAACAGTGTTGATGGTAACAAGATATATTATTATCTGACGAATGCTGGTATAGCGCGCCTCAAGGAACTGGACGAGCAGGCGCAAATGCCAGAGAAGAAAGGTGCAGTGCGATGAGTGATAAGCACAGCATAAAGGGCGGAAAGACGCGGTCGGAAGTGGTCCGACGTGCGCTGGTGCGCCAGCAACAATTTCAGGAAATGCAGGATGCACTGGTATTTCCTGATGATGAAAAGAAGCGTGCCGAACTTGGGGTGTTAGTAGTGCTAAGGAATAGCGATGCCGAGAACACGATGACAAAAAGTATGATCGCCCAGCAATTGTGGCCGCGCGTGCAGACACCACGGCCACATGCCGTGCCACGCGAACAAACCTATGATGCGCTGACACGTTTGTTGGAAGCAGGATTTGTTGCAAAAATAATTATGAAGCATGATTTCCCTGCAGCAAAAAGAGTGCCTATATTCTCTGATCGGTATCATATCACTGAGGAAGGTAAGCAGCGTATGCGTGGACTCGAGCAAGAGGCGCAGGCGGAAAAATCCGGGAAAGGAGCGATGCGATGACCAACCAGACGCTCGACATCGTCTATGACATTCCGACCACCACCGACGAATCACGCCGGCATACGTTGAGCGTTGTTGTAGATAACGAATTTGGTGTGTTGGCACGCGTGGTGAGTTTGTTCTCTGGTCGTGGTTATAACATTGAATCACTCACGGTGGCTGAGGTCGAGCGCGACAAGGAGCTTTCGCGCATCACGGTTGTGACATCCGGTACTGAAATGGTGATCGAGCAGATCAAACGCCTGCTTGAAAAAATGGTGCCGGTGTACAAGGTGCATGACCTGACCGTGGATGGCGCGCATGTCGAGCGCGAACTTGTATTGCTGAAAATTGTGGGAAGCCAGCATCAAAGAACAGAAGCACTGCTTGTTGCCGATATATTCCGCGCACGCGTGATCGATATATCGCCGACATCATATGTATTCGAGATGACCGGCGAGCAGGCCAAGATCGATGAATTCATCAGCCTGATGCAGCCGCTGGGATTAAAGGAGATCTGTCGCACAGGGGTTGCTGCGATGGCGCGTGGAAAAGAAGGTATTTAACGAAAGGATTTTTATGAAAGTTTATTACGATGCAGATTGCGATCTGAATTTGATCAAGAACAAGAAAGTGGCCATCATCGGCTACGGTAGCCAAGGGCATGCACATGCAGCCAACCTGCGTGATTCCGGTGTGAAGGATGTGCGCGTGGCACTTCGTCCGGATTCTATTTCTGTTGCCAAGGCAAAGAACGCAAAGTTCGAGGTGATGACACCGGCGGAAGCAGCCGCGTGGGCGGATGTGGTGATGATCCTCACCCCTGATGAATTGCAGGCGGAGATCTATGCCAATGAGATTGCGCCGAACATCAAGAAAGGTGCATCACTCGTATTCGCCCATGGTTTCAATATTCATTTTGAACTCATCGTGCCGCGCGCAGATATGGATGTGTGGATGGTTGCACCTAAAGGCCCTGGCCACACGGTGCGTGGTGAATACCAGAAGGGTGGCGGTGTACCATGCCTTATCGCGGTGTATCAGGATGCATCCGGCACAGCAAAAGAGCTGGCGCTTGCCTATGCATCCGCGGTTGGTGGTGGTCGCTCTGGCATCATCGAAACCAATTTCCGCGAAGAGTGCGAGACCGATCTGTTCGGCGAGCAGGCCGTGCTCTGCGGTGGCGTGACCAACCTTATTCAGGCAGGTTTTGAAACGCTGGTCGAAGCGGGTTATGCACCAGAGATGGCGTATTTCGAATGTCTGCATGAAGTAAAGCTCATCGTGGATTTAATTTACGAAGGCGGCATTGCCAACATGCGCTATTCAATTTCAAATACGGCGGAATATGGTGATTATAAAACCGGCCCGCGCATTATCACTGAAGAGACCAAAAAGGAAATGAAGCGCGTGCTTGCCGATATTCAAACCGGTAAATTCGCACGCGACTGGATGCTGGAAAACAAAGCCGGCAAGCCGAACTTCAAAGCGTCACGTCGCTTGTCGGCCGAACATCCTATTGAAGAAGTAGGCGCAAAACTCCGCGGCATGATGCCATGGATCGCAAAGAACAAGCTGGTCGATAAGGCAAAGAATTGATTATCTGCGTTCACAATAAATAATGGGTATAGGGGGGAAGGTGACACCTTCCTCCATCTTCCACAGGGCGACGATGCAGCGGGCGTAGCCATCGATCAGTATATCGCACCCCAGCTCTTCGCTATGGGCAACGATGGGCAGGCCGGCATAAGGTGGTGACGGTGGATTCGCCAACAGCCTCTTTGCGTCCTGACGCGAGTCCTGCCATTCTTCTTTGCTTTCCAGTTTGAGGTAGTGCGATAGTGACATTGGCTCTTTTTCCCAGCTGAAGGTGGGCAGCACAGGGATCTTCCCTAAGAACCGAGAAGGGATGTGGGTGATGCGGAAGTGGCTGGCTTTATCGATATATTCAGAAATGAACCACGGGCGGCGTGCACTGAGTTCGTTGACAAGTGCTGCTTTCTCTCCGGGAGTAAAATCCACCGTTTCGCTACGTTCCAGTTTTTGTTTCAGCGCATCTGGAACGGCTGCCAACACGGTCTGTCGCCAACGCGGACTATAGGCTTCGCCCAGCGCCCAGGAAAAGAGAACCTCCTCACGGGTGGGAGTGTCGGACATATTCGGGGGTTTATAAAACATCATACCTGCCAAAAAATTGCTATTAATCTGTTGCCTTAGGTAATACAGTTACTTACCATAAATTTTCCTTAATGTTAACGATGGATGGACACAGTGAGCAAACAAGAACGCATCATTATTTTTGATACCACCCTGCGCGATGGCGAGCAATCGCCCGGTATGTCCATGAACCTTGAGGAAAAACTGCAGGTTGCAGAGGCACTGGATGCGATGGGCGTGGATGTGATCGAGGCCGGGTTTGCCATGGCCAGCAACGGCGATTTTGAATCGGTTCGTGAAATTGCCAAGAAAATAAAGAATGCTGTGGTGTGTTCACTGGCGCGTGCCAAAGCCGCCGATATTGAACGTGCTGCGGAAGCATTAAAACCTGCGAAACAACCGCGCATTCATACCTTCATTTCAACGAGTGATATTCACCTTAAGTACCAGTTCAAACTTTCCAAAGAGCAGGTGCTGGATATCATCCGCGAGACGGTGACACTTGCACGCAGCTTCACTGATAACGTGGAATGGTCGGCCATGGATGCCACGCGCTCGGATAAGGATTATCTGTGCAAGGCCGTGGAAATGGCGATCAAATCCGGTGCGACCACCGTGAATATTCCTGATACCGTAGGTTATGCCACACCGGATGATTACGGTGCACTCATTGCGTATCTGAAAAACAATGTGCCGAATATCGACAAGGCGATCATCTCCACCCACTGCCAGAATGACCTTGGACTCGCGACTGCCAACTCACTGGCGGCGATATTGAATGGTGCGCGCCAGATCGAATGTACTATCAACGGTATCGGCGAGCGCGCCGGTAATACTGCGCTGGAAGAAGTAGTGATGGCGATCAAGACGCGTTCTGATCTTTATCGTTTCGATACCGGAATAGATACCACGCACATCTCGCGCATATCAAAACTGATCCAGAGCATCACCGGTGCATCCGTGCAGGTGAATAAAGCCATCGTGGGTGCGAATGCATTCGCGCATGAATCAGGCATCCATCAGGATGGTATGCTCAAACATTCCGGCACATATGAGATCATGACACCGGAATCAGTGGGTCTTACCAAGTCGAATCTTGTGCTGGGAAAACATTCCGGTCGCCATGCGTTCCGTGAACGTGTGAATGAGCTGGGGCTTGAGGTGGGTGATAATGCATTCGAAGATGCATTCCACCGTTTCAAGGAACTTGCCGATAAGAAGAAAGAAGTATTCGACGAAGACATTATTGCTTTACTTGATAAAGATGCGCGTCGCGAAGATAGTATCCAGCTGCAATCTTTGCATATCACCTGCGGCACTATCGGCCCGCAAACGGCAATGCTTGCACTCAAGGTGGATGATGAAGTGCGCCGCGCGACCGTGGAGGGCAATGGTCCGATCGATGCGACCTTCAATGCCATCAAAGCACTTGTACCTCATATTGCTACACTGAAACTTTATCAGGTAAGTGCGGTCACCGCAGGAACAGATGCGCAGGCAGAAGTGAATGTACGGCTTGAAACACCTGAAGGAAAAGTGGTGAATGGCAACGCTAGCGATATTGATACGACCGTTGCATCGGCGCGCGCGTATATCAATGCGCTGTGTAAGTTGCGTTCAATACAGGACAGGCAATCTCCGATCTCCAAGGCAGGATAAACGGTGCTCTGGGAGTATGCGTGGATCAGCGTTGTTTTAGGGCTGGTTGCTGGCAACCTGATAAAGACACACACTGACCGCGTGATCACGGCGATCACACTTCTTGGATTATCGCTTTATTATTTCGGGCATTACCATATCGGTATCAATGGTTTTGCGCATGATCCCAAGTCACACATCGATGCGATAGATTACATCGCCAAGTCCGGGGATTGGTTAGCAAATAGTAGCGGCACGCTTGTCATCAAGAACCCGTTATTCTATGCGGTGGCAGCGCTGTTTTACAGGGCAGGGGATGCATTGGGTCTGGATGTGTGGTTCGCGGTGCGACAATTCACTTTGTTGTTATACGGAATATACATTTATTTTTCCTATCAGCTGATCAGGCTCGCGCTCGAGAATATCAAAACGCAAAGGCTGGTGTTTGCCGCATTGATATTGTGGCCGATCGCATTCACTTATCCCATTCGTATCAGCCCTGATATTGCGATGGGTACAGCGGGTATGGGTGTTTTTTATTATTTGTATCGCTGGCTCGCATCCCCAGAGAAACAGAATTATCTGTTGTGGGCGCTATTGATCTCAGCGGTATCTATACTCGTGAAGATCAATGGTGTTGCTAACCTAGTAATCGCAGGGCTTGCAGTGTTCTGGCTGGTAATGATGAAACGCGTAAACTTGAGTGCACTCCCCAATAAGAAAATTGGTCTTTCGATACTTTTGAATCTCGCATGTATCGCGGCGGTATATTTCCGGCCAGCCGGATTTGCAGAGCGTGTGGAATTCATACAAACCAGTACGCAAAATATTCCTTTCATTAAAAGCCTGCTGATGAATGTGACCTTCAATATCGATGAATATTTTTTCTACATCACACAAATGCCGGATTTTTATTTTGCCTATAAATCGTTCTGGTCAACATTCCTCTCCTCTTTCTTCACAGGAAACTTTGCGGGTGAGCCGCAGCGTATATTATGGCAGCCGACAGGCCTGTTATGGGTCATAGCGGTGACCGGATTGCTTATGTATATTTACAATTTGGCCTATTGGTGCTTCCGGATATGGTCGGAAAGGACCAAACCATCCTATGAGATATTACTGTTCTTTGCGGTCATTACGCCGTGTGCAATTTTGCTGGTATTCCAACTTTTAACGCCTACCCAGAGTTACGGAAACGCAAGGTATCTGCCACATTTCGTGGCATTGTTCTGTGTGCTTTACGGACGTGCGCTGGAATGGCAATGGCAGACAGCTCGCCGGAAATATCATTATTTTGGTTTATTTTTGATAACCATTTTTATGATGGCATCTACTTTACTTTTCTTAATAACATGTAGTGTTGCGTAAAAAAAAATCTCATTATACAGTGAGGTAACAGACCTTACGCTACACAGGATATTATCATGTTCCATAAATTCTTTGGGTTATCTTCCGCTGACATGGCCATCGATCTGGGCACGGCCAACACACTGGTATATGTCAAAAGCAGGGGGGTTGTGCTCAATGAACCTTCTGTAGTTGCAATGAAAGATGCGGGTGGTGCGATGATACCATTCGCCTTCGGTAACGAAGCAAAAATGATGCTCGGCAGAACGCCCGCAAAGATCGATGCTAAAAGGCCACTCAAAGACGGTGTTATCGCTGATTTCCAGTCTGCCGAAGAGATGATAAAGCACTTCATCCACAAGGTGCACAGCAAGAATTCTTTTATCCGTCCGCGTCCGCTTATCATTATTTGCGTGCCTTCCGGCTCAACGCCGGTAGAGCGCCGCGCGATCCAGGAAGCGGCCGAAAATGCTGGTGCGCGTGAAGTATTCCTTATTGAAGAACCGATGGCCGCGGCTATTGGGGCTGGCCTTCCTGTTACCGAGCCTACGGGTTCTATGATCGTTGACATTGGTGGCGGTACAACGGAAGTGGCCGTACTTTCACTGGGCGGCATCGTATATGCCCGCTCCGTACGCGTGGGCGGCGACAAGATGGACGAGGCGATCATCTCTTACATCCGTCGTTATGGCAACCTGCTCATCGGGGAGACCACCGCTGAAAAGATCAAAAAAGAGATCGGTGCTGCCTGCGCTCCTGCCAACGGCGAGGGAAGGCTGATCGAGATCAAGGGCCGTGACCTGCTTAACGGTGTACCTAAGGAGATCGTGCTGTCTGAGTACCAGATCGCAGAATCATTGGTAGAGCCGGTCGGACAGATCATTGAGGCGGTAAAAGTGGCGCTGGAATGCACGCCGCCAGAGCTGTCATCCGATATCGTGGATAAGGGCATTGTGCTGTCCGGGGGTGGGGCAATGCTTAAGAACCTTGATGTGGTGCTTTCAAATGCCACGTCCCTGCCGGTTTTCGTGGCAGAAGAGCCGCTGAACTGCGTGGCGCTTGGGTCTGGCAAGGTACTGGAGAACCCCGAACAGCTTAAACATGTGCTGTTTAAACAGGAATAATTAACGATTATCGCGTTGTTTATTCCATGTATTTTTTCCCGTGTTAGTAAAAAATTCACCATATTACTGGTATGCTGATAGAGCATGCGTATTTTGGGTTGCGATAGATTATGTGCGTGCGTAAGAATGTCGGGAAAGTTTCGGTGAGTATTTTTTAAATGGCTGCACGCAAACCAAGACCACTATCAAAACGGGCATTCCTTCCCAGTAAACAATGGGCAGGGCGCGCTGCGGTTGTGTTCTTCGTGTCTGTGTCGATGACACTTTTTGCCATGAACAAAGCAGAGAATCCCGCGATCATTAAATTGCGCACATCGATCACGGATGCGGTTGTTCCGGTGCTTGGTGTGCTTGCCAGCCCGCTGGAAACGGTTCGCTCGGCAGGCGCATGGGTGGCAGAGATGTCCGTATTGCGCGCTGAAAATATCCGGCTCAAGAATGAGAATCTCCAGCTTGCACGCTGGCAGGCTGTAGCGCGTGAAATGGAAGCAGAGAATACAACGCTGCGTGATATGCTGCACGTTATCCCACAACAGAAACATAGCTATATTACAGCGCGTATCGTTTCTGATCTTTCAGGTCCGTTCGCACATGCTGCGCTTATCAATGGCGGTCTTAATGCTGGTGTTAGGCAGGATCAGGCAGTGGTAACCACCGATGGCCTTATCGGTCGCGTGGTAGAAGTAGGTGAACGAAGTGCGCGCGTACTTATGCTTACAGATATCAACTCGCGCGTTCCGGTGATGACCGAGACATCGCGTGAAAAAAGCATCATGGTGGGTAAAGGTCATGAGCTGCCTATTCTTTCGTATCTTACAGCGGCCAGTCAGGTAGTTGTTGGTGAACGGATACTGACCTCCGGTGATGGCGGTGTATTCCCGGCAGGCATCCCGGTAGGGGTCGTGGAGAGTATCGAAGGTGGTGTGAAGATCAAACCGCTGGTTAACTCTTCCAAGGTTACGTTCGTCAGCGTGATCGACTACAAATTTTAATTATGGCTGGCTTCTCCCGCCGTTTATCCCTGACATTCTGGTCAGCGATCCCCATGCTGGTCACTACGGTATTCATGGCACTTTACCTGTTGCCCAAGCATATTACGGGCCTCGCCGGTGTTATGCCGCCGCTCCATATGGCTGCGATATTTTACTGGGGCATGGCTGATACAAGGCAGATGCCTTACTGGTTCATGTTCCTTGCTGGAATCCTTGTTGATGTGGTAACAGGCCTGCCGCTAGGCGTCTCGTCGCTACTATATGTGCTGTTCATGGTCTTCCTGCGGATGCAGCGCAGGTTCGTCCATAAAGAAGGGTTTATCATGAACTGGGCATTCTTCAGCGCCCTCTTGCTGGTGATGTGCGGTATACAGTGGCTGATGATCACATCGCTTGGCACAACGACGCATGCACTCTTCCCTCTTTTCATCCAGTGGGTGATTACGGTATGCTGCTACCCGTTGCTCAGCAAGATATTTGACGTGGTGCATGGTTTTGTGTCATCACATAAGTTCATCTTGCTCCACACCAAGTAAGCGTGCCATGCCTAAAGAGACAGAGAAACAACGCGTATTCACGCGCCGCGCCATGATATTGAGTGGGCTGCAGGTGACGGCATTCTCTGCGCTGGCCTCACGGTTATTTTACCTCCAGTTCATACGGGCCGAAGAATATGAGACCATGTCGGAGAATAACCGTGTCAAATTGCAGCTTATCGCGCCGGAGCGCGGACTGATACTGGACCGCATGGGAAATCCCATGGCGCAGAATGAAAAGAATTATCGCGTGTTGCTGGATATGAGCAGTATCACACAGGCCCAGCTTGTGCAGAGCATGGAAAAGTTGCATAGCCTGCTGCCCTTCGGTGAGAAGAAATGGAAACAGGTGCAAAAGTTCAGGGTATCCTCAGCCAGCATGCCGGAACTTCTCCGCGATCACCTGACATGGGAAGAGGTGTCGCTCATTGAGTTGCACTCATTATCGCTTCCGGGTGTGTTCATCGATACGGGGCAGGTGCGTTTCTATCCGTATGGCGAGAAATTCTCGCACCTGCTTGGATATATGGGGGCGGTGTCTGAAAGCGAGATGGATGACAAGCATCAGTCTTTATTCCGTTTGCCTGATTTCAAGATCGGCAAGAACGGTATCGAGAAGATGCTGGAAGAAGAATTACGCGGTGTCGCCGGTATTCGCCAGCTTGAGGTGAATGTACATGGTGTTCCAGTGCGCGAGATCAGTAAAAAGGAAAGTACCAGCGGGAAGAACATTCGCCTGACCATCGACAGTGAATTGCAGGATTTCACAGCGAATCTGTTACAGGGTGAAAGTGCCTCGGTGGTGGTGATGGAAGTGGATACCGGTAACATCCTGACGCTCGTTTCCATTCCCGGATATGATCCCAATAGTTTCAGCAAAGGCATAGGTATTGAGGAGTGGAAGCGGCTCAATGCCGATAAGAAAGCGCCGCTGATGAATAAATCTATCGCCGGCCAGTATCCGCCGGGTTCTACATTTAAAATGCTGGTGGGGCTTGCGGGGCTTGAAGCTGGTATCATCAAGCCGTGGTCTACGGTGTACTGTCCGGGGCATTTCACCTTAGGCAGCCATACATTCAACTGCTGGAAAGAAGGTGGACATGGCACAGTACGTTTTCATGAAGCTGTTGAGCAATCGTGCGATACCTTCTTCTACACAGTGGCAGATCGCATGGGGATCGAGAAATATGCCAATATGGCACGTCGCTTTGGCCTTGGACAGAGATACGATATTGGCTTAATGGGTGAAAAGTCAGGCCTGATCCCTGACCCTGAATGGAAAATGAAAAGTTACAAACAGCGCTGGACCGGCGGTGATACCATCAACTGTTCCATCGGGCAGGGCTATGTGCTTTCCACACCGCTGCAACTTGCCGTCATGTGTTCACGCATGGCGAGCGGGAAAAAAGTGATGCCGCGCCTGTTGGTGGAAGAAGGAAAAGAGCAACCGAAATTCGATGCTATGGATCTGTCTGAAGAATTGCTGCAACTGAACCGTGAGGCGATGACGGCGGTGGTCAACAGCCAATCCGGTACAGCTTATGGCAAACGTATTACTGAGCCGCAATATGCTTTTGCTGGAAAGACAGGAACCTCACAAGTGCGCAAGATCCTGCAGCGCGGCATGAACCAGGATGCGCTACCGTGGGAATACAGGCATCATGCGCTGTTCATCGGGTTTGCCCCGCTTGATAAACCGAAATATGCGGTATCTGTGCTAGTTGAGCATGGCGGCGGCGGCTCATCCGCTGCAGCGCCTATCGCAAAAGAAGTGCTGCTTAAAATACAAAAGATGGGGTAGAATTGACAAATGTCAAATCTCAGGGTGAGAGACATGTGTGTGAATAACCAAAACAGGTCTGGGTTCACGCTTGTCGAGATCGCGGTGGTGATCGTGGTCATCGGGTTGATCACTGCGTCTGTTCTTGTGGGCAAAGATCTGATAGAAGCTGCAACGGTACGAGCTGCCATTAGCCAGACACAGCAGTACCAGCTTGCGGTGAAGACCTTCCGGATAAAGTATAACGGGTTGCCGGGAGATCTGGTATCGGCAACATCGCTGGGTTTTACAGCACGGAGCAATCACGGCACGGGGGTTGTGAATGGTAACGGCTTGCTTGAATCGACGATGGATAATATTACCAACCAAAGCACTACAGTGGTGGGATATGAATTATTACTGTTATGGTCTGATCTTTCTATGGCAGGAATGATAAATACCCAGCATACGGTGGCCGCAGATACTGTTACGCCGGCAATGGTGATAGGTGTGGACGCGAGTACCTTCATTAGTGACAGATTGCCAACATCAAAGCTCGGGAATGGAAATTTTTATTTTGCGTTTAGCAGTCAGGGTATCAATTACTTCCAGCTTGCAAAGGCACTAGGTATCTCTGCGGGGTCTTATTTCCTGGATTATGGGATCACTCCATCTCAGGCATTCAACATCGATAAAAAACTTGACGATGGGTTGCCGCTTACGGGTGCAGTGAATGGGTTACGCCATGTCATCGCTCTGGGTGCACAATGCGCTCCCGGTGCAACCGGCAATCGCGATGCGTGCTGTGGTGATAATACTGGTGGCAACGCAAATATTTATAATACCGTGACATCAGACCTGGCAAACACACCAGCCTGCCAGTTACAGTTCCGTTTCAATTAAACCGCTTATTCTTCGTCGATATATTGCTTTTCCATTTTCTCGTGGCGTTCTTGTGCCTCGATGGTCATGGTAGCGATAGGGCGCGCTTCCAGGCGCTTCAGGCCAATCGGTTCGCCGGTCTCTTCGCAGAATCCGTAAGATTTATCATCAATGCGGCGAAGCGCAGCATCGATCTTGCCGATGAGTTTCAGGTAGCGGTTACGGGTGCGCAGTTCAACACCTGCTTCGGTTTCAAGCGATGCACGATCCGAGAGGTCTGGTTCGCGCCAGTTCTCTTCCTTAAGGCTCGCGATGGTTTCCTGTGATTCGATGATCAACTCATCGCGCCATTTCAGCAACTTCTCGCGGAAATACCTAAGCTGTTGGGCATTCATGTATTCTTCTTTTTCTGTTGGTTTGTAGGGCTTGGAATCTTTGGTCACTTTTGTTTCTTTACCAGCGACTTTAGTTGCTTTTGTTGCCATAGCGTATGATCCTCAGAAGGGTTTTAAGGGCACAATTCTAGCCTGAAAAGTTTGGGCTGTATAGCGAAAGCGCATTGAAAAAGCAATGCTATATATCGTTATCATCCAGCAGGTCATCCCTGCCTGCCTGCTGGTTCTGCATGGCGGTTTCTATCTTTGCCAGTTCCACCGAAGCACGCAGCTCGATATCTTCAATGATGGCTAGTAAGGCAGGGTCTGCAACATATTGTTTTTTAGCAGAAAGTTGGCTATTCAGGTTGCGCAGTACATGTACCGGCACGCTACCGGTAAGGATGGCACGGCGCAGTTTCTCTAGGGAATCGAGCATATCTTCGCCCTGCTGCACCAGCTTTTGCTTGCCACGGCCATCATCCTGAATTTCCTGCAAAGACAGCAGGTTGTTTATGGGTGAGGTCGGAGAGGCGGCAGAGGCGGCACTGGCAGCGGCCACATCATCAGAATCGGAGATCCCTAGTAATTCGGCAAAAGATCCCACAGACGAGGCGCTGCCGCGCTTTTTTACGCCGCCTGCTGATTTAATAGGATTAAAGCCGCTGATCTTCATGACACTATCCTATACAGCATGGCTTAAGGCCAAGTAAACAGGGAGTTTGACAAGTTTTTTGCCTCGGAAAAAAATGCCTAGGTGTTTTAATGGCTGGTGTCATTATGGCGATCTTCCCATGCAAAATGGTTATTTAATCGCATGAAATATATGTATTTATCCTGCCTTGGGAGTTTGGCACGCAAATCGCACTCATGACTATAACTGAACAAGGCAGGTCATGATGTCTAAAAGCCATAACTATCGCTTGAATATAAAGATGCTCCTGATCGCAGCGGCCGTGGGTGGTTTTGTGCTGGGTGTAACATCAGCGCAGGCGGCTGAAGCGCGCCTCAAGGACATCGTGACATTCGAAGGCATACGCACCAACATGCTGATGGGCTACGGGCTTGTGGTTGGCCTCAATGGTACGGGTGATAAACTCCAGAACAATGCGTTCACTGAGCAAAGCCTGATCGCATTCCTTGAGCGTCAGGGTGTCAATACTCGTGGCACGAATCTTAAAAGCAAGAACGTGGCAGCAGTAACCGTAACCGCGCAACTTCCTGCGTTCTCACGTAGCGGCAGCAATATCGATGTGACGGTGAGTGCCATGGGCGATGCGAAGGATCTGACCGGTGGTGTGCTCCTTGCTACACCGTTATATGGTGCAGACGGTGAAGTATATGCAGTAGCGCAAGGTGCTATCTCAATCGGCGGCTTCCGTGCAGCCAGCGATGAAGGTTCGACGACCATCACTAAAGGTGTTCCAACGTCTGGCTATATCGCCAATGGTGGTATTGTGGAACGCGAAGTGGACTTTAACCTGAACCATCTGCCAGTGATCAAGATGGCGCTGCGCAATCCTGATATCACTACAGCGCAGTCTGTAGCTAATGTGATCAATGCGAATGTAGGACCAGGTGTGGCAACGGTTTCAGATCCCGGCACGATCGAACTGTTAGTGCCTGCGGTATTCCAGAACAATTCCACACAGCTACTTGCCGATATTGAAAAGCTGACCGTTGAAACCGATCAGGTGGCAAAAATTGTTGTCGATGAAGCATCAGGTACGATCGTAATGGGTGAGAATGTTCGCATTGATACTGTGGCGGTTGCACAGGGTAACCTTGTGGTCAGGATCGAAGCAGCGCCAGTGGTGTCACAGCCAGGACCGTTCGCTCCGGAATCTGCAGAAACCGTTCAGGCAACGCAGGAAAATGTTTCAGTGATGGATGAGGGGCCGGGCAAGCGTATGGCGGTGCTGGAGCGTGGTGCAACGCTTAAGGATCTGGTGGCGGGACTGAATGCACTCGGTGTTGGCCCGCGTGACCTGATCACCATACTGCAGACCATAAAGGCAGCAGGTGCGCTGCAAGCTGAGATACAGACGAGGTAGGCCATGATCGATGCAAGCCTGATTTCTGGTGCAATGATGAAGCAGATAGATCGTTCAGCTGATGCAACGATGCATCTTGCACGCGCCAAAATGGAATACGATCTTTCGGATAAAGACGGCGTGCGGAACATGAAGGCTGAGAAAGCAGCGAAAGATTTTGAATCACTGTTCATCAGCCAGATGCTTGAACAGATGTTCGGTGAATCGATCGGTACAGATTTCTTTGGTAGTGACGAGTCCAGCGATGTTTATCGTCAGTTGATGGTAGAGCAGTACGGCAAAAAGATCAGCGAGAGTGGTGGCATAGGTGTCGCTGATTATGTGAAACGAGAATTACTTAAATTGCAGGAGATATAATTTATGGAACGCAAGACAGAAGTAAAAGCAATAGAACAACCAAAGCTCAAGATGCAGGATGTGGTGACAATAACTGCGCGCCTTGCGCAGATCCTTGCAGAAGAAGTGGATCTGCTGAATAGCATGCGTGTTTCAAAGATCGCAGATCTGCAGAGTGAGAAACTGTTTCTTATCAGCGCGCTGGAAGCGCAACGTAAGCTGCTGGATAAGCATCCGCAGCTATCCGAGAGCATTCCTTCGCAGGATAAAAAGGATCTGGAAGAAGTGGTGTCTGTATTCAACGATATTCTGGAGGAGAACCATCACAAGTTGCTCCTGGCAAAAAAAGTCAATCAGGAGATCGTGAAGGCTATCACCTCGGTAGTGCAGGATAATAACCGTCGTGCATCATACAGTATGCGAGGCACGAGCGACACTGCACCATTCCAGACGCTTTCAGTAACGCTCAACAAGACGATATAAACATTTTCAGGGGTTTGTTGTGAGTCTTTCGATCGCATTGAACAACGCGCTCTCCGGCCTTAAGGTGAACCAGAAGGCGTTGCAGGTATTGTCGAACAATATCGCCAACGCTAACACGGCTGGTTACAGCAGGCAGATCATTAACCAGCAGGCCGTGTATCTTGCGGGCACTGGTGCAGGTGTAAGCATTGCTGATATCAACCGCAAGGTAGATGAATATCTTGTGCGTGCGGTGCGGCTGCAAAGTTCTGTGGCAAGCCGCGCTACAGTTGTGAATGATTATACCAGCCGTACCCAGCTGTTGCTGGGTGGTCCGGGTGGTCAGAATAACATGAACACCTACATCAATAATTTCTTCAATGCCCTGCAGTCATTGAGCCTTACGCCAGAAAGCAGCAGCCTTGTGGCCAATGCTGTTCGCACGGCAGATACCTTCACTGACCAGATGCGCGCACTGGCGCAGGGATTGCAGGATCTGCGCTATCAGGCAGATCAGGACATCAAGACAGTTGTTGAGAACATCAATGAGAATTTAAGGCAGTTGTATAATGTGAACGTTGCCGTTGCGACCGCAACCACGGCAGGTGAGAATCCCATAGGTCTGCTTGATCAACGCGATGTGCTGTTGCGTGAACTTTCCAACTATGTGGACGTTCAGACCTACACAAGATCAAATGGCGCACTCAACATATTTACTACCAACGGCCTGAATCTGGTGGATGAGAACATACATTACCTGACCTATACACCGGCGGGTTCTACCAGCTCATTCGTCAATGATGCTGATCTCTCGCCCGTGCGGCTTTATCAGCAAGATCCTGCTTCAGGTGCGACATTTGGTGACCCAACGACCGTGGTAACTGGTGGGCCAAGCTCACAGGTGACAACGTCTCTTATCAGTGGCCAGTTAAAAGGATTGCTTGATATTCGCGATCATCAGATTCCGAATATGCTGCATCAGCTCGACATGATGGCATCCAATATGCGCGATGAGTTCAATGTAGTGCACAATGCCGGCATACCATTCCCTGGAAAAAATAGTTTTACTGGCACACGCGCAGTTTTTGCTGAAGAGTTTCGTCAATGGACCGGCAGCGTGCGCATTGGCGTGATGGGGAATGATGGCAAACCGGTGGCAACTGGTTATGCGGATGAAGCCTCTGGTGCGCGGCCTCTGACATTAAACCTCGCTGCACTTGATACCGGTAACGGTAGTGGTTTCCCGTCCATGCAGGGTATTGTGGATGAGATCAATCGTTACTACGGGCCGCCTACGAACCGTGTGACACTTGGCAATCTCAATAATATACGCCTTGCATCGGATACGTCGTCGCTGCCTGGTGCACCACCAAGTTTCTCGTTCGATTTCGATCTGGAAAATATTTCAGCCCAGAATGCTGATTTCTTCGTAACCGGATTTCAGGTGCTCGATAGCACGAACACTGATATTACATCGGTTACACAAGATGTACCGACAGTGGCTCTGGCGGCAACTGGTACCTATGTCACCACAGGTGGTAGCAACGTAGTGACCGTAACAAGTGTGAGCTCAACCGGTGTTGCGATAGGCGACAAGGTGTTTCTTTCTACTCCGGGTGCACCAGTAGATGGCATTCCTGCTGCTGAACTGGGTGGATATGTAACGGTGACCAGTGTCAGCGGCAACAGCTTCACTTTTGAAACCACGACAAATGCTGGAGGCGGTGGCTCATTCGACGTCGTCGGTCAATCAGCACGTCCTGCTTATGCTACAGTGGAAGCGGGTGATTATCGCCGCACGAATTCAGATGGTGTGATCACGCTTGATCTAAGCGGAAATTCAGCATCGCCTTATTATACGATCATTGCCAATGTAGGTGTGGTAGATGAAGATGGTAACGTCAGCACCTCCCAGGTGACATACCGTGTCGATAATTCGCTGAATAATCTGCTTAACGCACGTTACGCAGCGCAGGCAGCGAACGGTGATGGTACATTGGTATTGCCAAATAGCACGCAGGCACTGGCGCGCGCTATGCTGGTGGATGCGAATGGTAATGAGCTGCCAAAGGTTGGCGGCATATATACCAACTCGCAAAGAGGCTATTTAAAGATCGTTGCAGGAAACAGTAATCATGTCATCGGTATCGACAGCCTCGATAGCACAGAGCTTGGGCAGCCCAATGGCAGCCCACCACTAGCTGCTACGAATCGTGGATTCTCACATTATTTCGGGCTGAATAACTTTTTTGTTGAAGCAGATGTCGATGATACGCTTACCAACAGCGCGATCAATCTGGAGGTGCGCACTGATATTGTCGGTAATCCAAATCTGATCTCTCTGGGTGGACTCGTGCAGACGGCGGTACAGACAGGTGAGCCCCCGCTTTATACCTATGAACGACTGGTCGGTGATAACAGCACCATTCTTCGTATGGCGAACTTCTCGAACACGATCTTGAGCTTCTCAGAGGCAGGTGGGTTGGGGCAATCCAACCAGACGATCTCGGCATATCTTGCGCAGATCATCGGCACGGCTGCAACCAGCGCATCCGGTAAAGAATCAGATGACAGGAACGCGCAGCTGCTGTTGGAAGGCTATGAGACAAGGTCTAATTCCGTCAGCGGTGTAAATCTCGACGAAGAACTGGCTAATACCATTATTTACCAAAATGCATATACAGCATCAGCAAGAATAACAAACATTGCTCAAGAGTTGTTTGATGTGCTGCTTGATACATTCAGATAGGAGTAACCTATGGCTATCGGACGAATAGGAACATACGCGATCTTCCAGTCCACACTTAAGGATATGGGAAATACCCAAAGTGAACTGACAAGGCTGCAGATCCAGCTTTCCAGCGGGCTAAAATCACAGAACTATACAGGTATCGCTGATCAGGCGGAGCAATTCCTTGATCTCGAGAATAAAATTTCGAAATCAGATCTCTACCTTAAGAACAACAAGCTGGTGGGAACGCGCCTTGAAATAACCAGTAACGCGTTGGGGCAGGTCATCGAAACGGCGACCGCGCTCAAGAACCTTATCGCTGTACGACGTAATGGTACACAGGGTGACAATACCACGTTCGGCGAACAGTTGAGAGACCAGTGGCAGGCGTTATTTGCCCAGTTGAATATATCTGCCGAAGGCCGCTTTTTATTTTCCGGCACAGCGACCGATGTGAGGCCTGTAGATACAGAGGTATTTCCGACCCTTGCAGAGCGCGGTGTTCCTGATGATGGGTATTACAGGGGCAGCAAGGAAAATATCACCATTCGTGCGCAGGAGGATATAACCTTCGAATATAACGTGCGGGCGGACAATGTGGCATTCCAGAAGATATTTGCCGGGCTGGCGATGGCACGCGAGGGCGATACCCATAATAGCGATGATGATCTGGCAACGGCTTACGACTTGGTTAACCAGGGCTTGCAGGGAGTTATCACGCTGCAGGCGACCGTTAATTCCAATAAAGTGGCGATCGATGATATTAATACGCAGCATCAGGCGTTTAAACTTTACTGGCAGGGGGTCAAGGAGGAGATCGTCAATACTGACCTCGTAGCCGCTTCCACGCAGGTTGCCATCAACCAGGGTATCCTGCAAGCCTCATTTCAGGCTTTTGCGCGAATTAATTCCTTGAGACTTTCAGACTTTTTACAGTAGAGTATACTATGATACAGCTTAGCACCGCCACCGGACACATTACAGGGATCGAAGCCTTTATTATGCTTAATCAGTCTGCCAGTAGTGATAACAAATCCAATACACCACGTTTGGTGCATTCGCGCTTTGGCGAGGTAATGGTCGACCCTACGAAGGCTATCCAGTTCAGCCGTGGCCTGCTTGGCATGCCGGACAGATTCCGGTTCTCACTGATCAAGTTTCCCAGCGAAAAGATGCAGCAGTTCATGTTGTTGCAATCTCTTGATGAGGACGCGCTTTCATTCATAACGCTGCCGCTACCTGCGGAGAATGCGATTATCGCACATAGTGATGTGCAAATGGCCTGCAAGGATATGCAGATATCTGAATCCAATCTGGCCTTGCTGGTGATCGTTTCCGTGCATCGCAGCCCATCGGATGTAAGGCTTTCTGTAAATGCCCGCGCGCCGCTACTGATCGATGCGGAACGCAAGATCGGCATGCAGTATGTATTCCAGAATGATGCTTACAAGATCCAGCACATGTTGGATTAAGTGCCAGCTACGCTCCCGCCGCGTTACTAGTTCATAGAGGTTTTTATGTCTATTTTGCTTCAGGCGAACATGCTCGGTAAGTTCACATGCCTGGGCGATAAATGTGCCGACACATGCTGCCGTGCATGGTCCATGCAGTTGGACGAAATAACCTATGAGAAATACAAAAAAGAAGCACCAGAACTTCTAGATGCGGTTGAGGAAGCGGTTGAGTCGCCGTACATCATGCGCAAAGACAAAGCCACAGGATACTGCGTAAAATATGACAATGGCTGGTGCGGCATTCATAAGGAGAAAGGCGATAAATTTCTCGGTGATGCCTGTTATTTCTATCCGCGGGTGACGCGTTCACTTGGCGATGATACGGTCATGACAGCAACGCTTTCATGCCCCGAGATCGTTCGTATCGTGCTGGAAGAAAAAGATCCGTTCGGCGTGCATGAAGTACAAGCTGGCCGTCTGCCTAATACATTAAAGAATTATTTGCCGGAAGGACTGAGTGCTCAGGATGCATTATCCGTACATCAGGCGTTTCTTGCTACCACGCATGATAAGGATGTGGAGGCAGGGCACATATTCGCACGCATTGCGACGGTCAGCCGCTCGATTCAATTGATAGATAAAAAAAGCTGGGCGCAGGCTGTACCGTTTTATTTGCAGAATGCTGATATGCGCATGATGCCACCTGAGCAGAATGAAGCTGATCCCTTCAACCTGTTGCATGCATTATCCGGCTTGATCGTGGCGTCGCACAAGCCAATGCCCGATCGTCTGGCGCAGACAGTATCGACCATGGAAAAAATGTTGAAGGTCACGCTCGACTGGAAAAATGTGCTGATACACACCAGCGATGAAAGTGTTGCTGCATACCAGAAAATAAGGAAAGCGTGGAAGTCACACGCGAAACATTTTGAACCTGTTCTCAAGCGTTACCTTGAAGCGCAGCTCGCCGTGTCGCTCTTTCCATTCTCAGGACTTGGGACAACACTAGAAGATCGTATCACGATCATCGGTGTGCGTCTGGCCACGGTAAAACTTGCGCTGATGTGCGAACACGCTGCAGCTGGCGATATGTTGCCGCAGGATACTATCATTCGTGTGGTACAAAGCCTGTCACGCCTGCTGGATCATCTGGGCGATCCGGGATTTTCCATGGCTATATATAAAGAGACAGGCTGGGTGCGGGAAGAGCGCCTGCGCGGCCTTTTATCTATATAATACAGCTTACTATTTGCATAAAATTTGTAATAGATAAAATGCAAATTATCATTAACAGTGTCTTAACTAATTTTCTTTATGATAGGCTCTAATGTGGCCTCTTTGTCTATGTAAGGCAAAGGGACGCATGGTTAAGTGAAAGCATGTAGCTTTCGTATCAACAACGTCCATGTAGGAGAAAAACCATGGTTAACTCAATTAATAGTAATATTTCTGCGTATTACGCGCAGTTAAATATTGGTCTCGCTTCCAACGCAGCTTCATCTTCCGTAGCCAGGCTCTCGAGCGGTAACCGCATCGTAAAGTCTTCGGACGACGTGGCGGCTCTCACCATCGGTACTAGCTTACAGATCGGCGTAAGCACACTTCGTGTAGCACTTCTGAACGCTGCACAAGGTAGCTCGCTGCTTCAGGTAGCAGACGGTGGTCTTACTCAGATCAACAACATTGCGGCTCGTATGAAAGCCATCGCGATTCAGGCAGGTTCTGGTTCGGTGGATGACAGCGTTCGCTTGTTCCTTAACCAGGAGTTCCAAGCGCTTTCAGACGAAATAGACCGCCTTGCAACCAGCACGAACTTCAACGGCGTAGGCCTGCTTGACGGTTCACTGTCTGGTGCAAACCCACTGCGTTCTGATGATAACGGTGCTTCTGCATTCGCTATCACCGGCTTCACAGCTCAGGGTTCACAGATCACTGCTGTTGCTGCTGCTGACGCGGCTGGTACAGTTGGTGACACCACCTTATATGGCGCGCTTTCTGCCGGTGTGTTCGAAGCACAATATAGTGGCGGCGATTTCCAGGTGAGCTTTACGATCAACGGTTCTACCTATATCGGTTCAGCTACTGCTACCGCTACCGGTGGTTCGCTTGCACTGACTAACGGTGAAGCTACTATCACCTTCACAGTGGCTGCTGACCTTGTAGCTGGTGGTTATACTGGCGATGCTGCAGGTGCTGCATTGCTGCAAACTGCACTTGAAAGCTCTGTTTCTGCTGCAAGTGCGTTCTCGAACCGTACGCTGCGTGAAACCGATGCTACCTCTGGTGCTACCACCATTGAAGGCTCTGGTATCACCACTGCAGATACTGATGGTACATTGCTTGAAGGTATGGACGGTAACGATATCACAGTACGTTCTCAGTACTGGACCGGTGTGAATGCTCCGACCATCTCTGACTTCCGTGCGATCGGTGATGCTGGTATCGGTATGAAATTCAGCGTAACTATCAATGGCAGAACCTATACTACTGCTGCCTTGATCGATGCGACTGACCTTTCTGGTTCAGCCAACATCACGACCGGTGGCGGTGCTGGTTTGCTCCGTTTCTATCTTGATGGCGATTCAACCACAAACCCTAACGAGTACATTACGCTCGCTCTTGCCGATTCGGTTCAGGTTATTGACGTTGATACCGATGAAAGCACTGCAGCGTTCCTCGCTGACCTTAACGGCATCTTCGGTCGCTCAGGTGGTGGTCTGGAATTCCAGATCGGTACTGAAGCTTCTGATACGCTGGGCGTAAACATCGGTTCTGCGACCACTTCGGCTCTGTTCCAGGGCGCATCGATCGACGTACTTACCCAGCTCGGTGCTTCAACTGCCAGTGCTACGCTTGATACAGCGTTGGATACGATCGCTAGCTTACGCGCTAACCTTGGTGCGTTGCAGTCTCGATTCAACTATGCATCTGCGAGTATCCAGGTGAGCGTTCAGAACCAGGACGCAGCGCGTGGTGAGTTGTTAGATACGGACATCGCGTCTGAATCTACCAATTACGCTACGAGCCAGGTGAAGCTGCAAGCAGGTATCTCGGTACTTGCTCAGGCGAACCAGCTGCTCCAGACCTATCTGAAGCTGATTGGATAATAGTGTGATCCTGCGAGTTCCGGGGTGGATTAGCCACCCCGGGGCTACAGTGAGGAGGATGCTATGAGTGCATTAGGAATCAATCCCGTCGCTTTACAGACGCTCCCAACGCAGACCGCACGGTCGGCTCCTGCATTGCCGAAGCCTGCTGCGCCAACGGTGCCCTACGGAAATTCCGCAGATGTATCGTTCGATCCGCAGGTTGCAGAACAGAAACGTTATGAGGCAGTACAGAAGCAGGCCCAAGATGTGGCCAACGTGTATGTTGTTAGTGACAGAACCTTCAGTATCTTTAAGGATGCGTCAGGACAATATATTACCAGGTTCACCAGCTTGCGCGATGGCAGGGTGACTTATATACCCGAACCAGAGCTGTTTAGGTTAGGCGGAGGCGCCGGATCTCAGACGGTTAGCATAAAAGCATAGGCATGATTATTGCTGTGCAATATGCTATACTACCAGTACAGTAGGTACGGGTGGGCCTAAAGCTCACCCTCCCTACAACCAGAGAGAAAGAGGAGTTGTATGGTTACGTCGATACAGCTAGGCAATTTTTTCACAGCCAACGGACGCACTGTCCTTGGTGGTGTAAGTGGCTCGGGCCTCGATCTGGCTGGTCTTATGGAAGGCTTGTCGGCGGCCAAGCGCCTGCCGGCGGTCGAATTCGAAAACAAGATCGAAACCAATTCACAGGTAGCGGCGGCGCTATCAGAGTTTCGTACATTGGTCAGCCGCCTCAAGGATGCTACCAACTTCCTGCGCAACCCGCCGGGCGTGAATAACAACGCCGAGAATGCGTTCAAATATGCCACGGCCGCCCTTTCATCTAATTCATCGGTAGCGGCAACGAATTACATCAGCGTCATCGCTTCACCGGGCGCTATCAAACAGAATTATGTGATCAGCGACATTACCTCGGTCGCGCGTGCCAAACAGCAGAGCACAGCCGATATCAGCGTGGCAGATGAAACTACAGCCGCTGCGGTATCCGCTACGCCTGCCGGTGGCCAGTTCCAGGCCGGCACATTTACGCTGAATGGTGTTGATATTACGCTGGAAGATGGCGATACACTGCGTGAAGTAGCCGCCAAATTCAATGCGGTATCTGGCGAAACGAATATCACCGCCAGCATCATCAAGGTAGCAGACGGTACATACCGTATGTTCTTCTCTTCCACAGAGACAGGTAATGCCTATGATTTTGACCTGAATGATATTGGTACAGTAAGTTCTGACCCCAGTGGCGTCATGGCCAGCGTTGGCATCACCGATATTCAGGATGCCTCAGACGCTGAATTCAAATTCAACGGTATCGATATCGTTCGTTCCAATAACAGCATTAGTGATATCGTAAGCGGTGTTACTTTCAATATATTGCAGATGACACCGACTGAACCTGACCCTACGGAGCTTACCGTTTCCATCGAACCAGATGTTCAGACCGCCCGTAACGGTATTGTCAACCTTGTAAATGCCTATAACGACCTGAAGATATTTATTGCCAGGCAGACAGAAGTGAATGAATCAGGCGGGTTTTCTTCAGATGCCTTGCTTGCGACCAATTCAACATTCCGTTCGCTGGCGACCAGCATCAATTCGCAGTTCACATCGTTTGTATCTGGTCTTGCCAACGGCCAGCCAAATCGTCTGGCTGATATTGGTATCACATTCGTTGATCTGCCGGAAACATCGGATACACCGCAGGTGCGCAACGTGATGAATGTTGACGAAGCGCAATTGGCTTCAGCGATCGCCAGTAATTATGATGGCGTGCGTCGTGTGTTCGAATTCGACTTTGTTTCAGACAACCCTAATCTCCAGCTTTTCTCGCGTAGCAACGCGTTGGCGGTATCGGACTTCACGCTCGACATCAACCCGGGCACTACTACATTCCAGGCCACTTATGACATTGGTGCTGGTCCGGTAACGATCGATATGGATGTAACACCTATCTCTGGTACACCCGGTGGTTATACGTTGAGAGGTCCGGCGGATTCACCTTTAGCAGGGCTGGTGATGATCTATGCAGGTCAGGCGGTGGCCAGCATCAATGTTACTACTACGCAGGGTATCGCAGACAAAGCCTTCAACGTGGTGAATGAACCCGCTAAAACGGATAGTGGCATTATCACGGCCGAGCTCGAAGCGCTTCAGGAAGATGATATCAAGCTGACCGAAGAGATACGCCGCATTGATGAGCAGGTGGCTATTTTCCGTGAACAGCTTCTGGCAAAATTCCAGGCATTGGAATCTGCGTTGTCGCGTATCAACACGCTGCTGCAAAGTCTGGAAGCAGAGGCAAGTGCACGAAACAACAACTAGGGTAATGTCATGAAACAACATTATCAGGCGTATGTTCAGGCAACGCATACCGTATCAAAGACCAAGCAGATCGTTATGCTATATGACGGTGTCATTCGCTTCGTCCAGCAGGCAAAGGAAGCCATCCGTGAAAAACGCATCGAAGACCGCTATCGTTTGCTGTTAAAAGCCTCTGAAGTGATCTACGGATTGCAGGGCGCGCTGGATTTCGAGAATGGCGGCCACATCGCCAAAGTGCTTTATAATTACTATTCTAACATCGACATGAAGATCTTCACCATCCACCGTACCAACAACATGGAGGAATGTGATGTACTCATTGCAGACCTTAAGCAGATGCGGGATGTGTGGGCTGAGATCGATGCAAATTCAGGTAAGGAAAATACCTCTACGGATGCTAGCGAAGCTCCGACGCCAGATGCTAACGATAAGGGCAAGGACTCCCAGCAGGGTGTAACCCTTTCTGCCTAGAGGCAAGCGCTCATCCGTATATTAATTGTTGTTTTTCAATAACATAAATAAATCATAATTTGGCACGCACCTTGCAAGGTAAGTAGGCGATAACCTTATTTGGAGCGTCTGTTGTTATGTCTTCACCTTTGCCTGTCGGTTTGCTCAATGTATTAAAAGTGTCAGGTTCTCCGGCTGCTGGCGCAGCCGATAAGGATAAGGACGTTGGCGATGGCTTTCAGGCATTGCTGGATATCGGCCTTGATAAAGATCCTGAACCTTATACTCCAAAAGGTAAGCCTGCTCCTAAGAATACCCAGGATGGTCGCGATGTTGCGGCAAGCTATGTAGAAGCGCCATCTGATGTGGTGGTGAACGATAAACCCGATCAATCTGATTACGCGGAGTATGAAGAAGATATCGAGGTGTATGTTCGTAAAGATACTAAAGATAGGTCTGCTCGGGCAGAAAATGATGAGGTCGCACCTGACTCACGCCCTGCCACACAGGCAACGGACAAAAAGAATCTGGAGAATGCTGAAGAAACAGCTGCCGCATCGTCTGTAGGCAATGACGA
Source organism: uncultured Rickettsiales bacterium (assembly GCA_964535825.1). Taxonomy (GTDB): domain Bacteria; phylum Pseudomonadota; class Alphaproteobacteria; order Rickettsiales; family SXRF01; genus CAZAQK01. Next base: position 174,410 of record CAZHUC010000002.1, on the reverse strand, counting down.
AGAAAAGAATGAAAAGGTAACAGCGATTATAAGACTCCTGAAAGCTTCAGGCATTGAATTGCCGCAATTCAGCCAGTCCAATGGTGTTGCAGGCAAGCTAGAGGAAACATTGGCAGAGTTGTCTCCGGAATTGCTACAACGCCTGCAATCGATCCTGCAGAATATTCAGGCTGCGGTGCAAAATCTTGATACGGGAGTAACCGGTAAGGAAAAATCAGAGATCACATCCCTGTTCGGTCAGTTGGTCGCAACATTGAATAAGCCGGATACAGATGAAGTAAAGATCGCAAATGTAGAAACACTGCTTGGTAAGCTGCAGGCATTCTCGGATCTCGTCTCAGCAAAAGCAGCAAATCCTGCGACAAATTTTGTAGGTGATACCCCAGAAGATGCTGCCGCCATCACAAAGGCAGACGCAGGCAGTAACACAGCTGTTTCCGAACTTTCAGCCGACAATGACAACAAGAATGCAAATGCCCTGTCCAAGGTCACTAATCCTGTTGCTTTGGCTGCATTGGCAAAAAATGCAGACGAAAATGCTCCAGGGCAGATACAGCAAAACTCATCTAAGCCTGAAGGTGCGCCGGGTGCTGCCGTAAGCAACCAGATAGCGGCGCGTGCAGATAGCGGATCTTCCGGATCCGGTTTCTCGGACAACAAGGGCGGAAATGATAATTCCCAGCTTATGTTCGGGATAGCGCGCGCAAATCCGCAGGCCGCAAGTAGTACACAAGCCGGCAATGCCTCATTCTCCAGAATATTGCAGCAAACCACGCCGCAACCGGTTCTGGAGCAGGTGGTATTCCATGTGAAGAGTGCCGTGGAGAGTGGTGGCAGCAAGATACATATTCAATTGCATCCGGCAGAGCTGGGTAAACTGGATATCAAACTCGAGGTGGATGCAGATGGTAAAACCGGCATCACCGTGACCGCCGATAATAAGAACACACTGGACCTGCTGCAACGTGATTCCCGCGGACTGGAGCGTGCTCTGGCAGATGCCGGGCTTAAAGCCGATTCTGGCAGCCTCAGTTTTAACCTGCGCGGCGGCGAACAGGAAAAAGGCAATGATCAAGCTCCATCACAGGCTTACAGGCAGCCTCAGCTTGAGGAAGAGCCTTTGGCATTAGATTTGCTTACTAAGAGTTATGTGGTGAACCTGTCCGAAGGGCTGGACATCAAGATATAGAGGGCGTTATGGAAGCAAGTGCAACAGACAATATCAATACACTGACCGGCAGGAATGCCAGCAATGGCAGGGCGGCGGTAAGTCAGAATTATGAGGATTTCCTCAAATTGCTGACCGTACAGCTGCAGAATCAGGATCCTACCGCACCTCAGGATACCAACCAGCTTACCCAGCAGATCGCAACGCTCAGCCAGGTGGAACAACAGATCAACACCAACCAGAACCTTGAGAAACTGATCTCGCTTTACAATGCAACCCAATATAACAGCGTGGTTTCGTATATCGGCAAGCAGATCGAAGCTGCGGGGGATGTAGGAGCTCTGCAGAATGGAGAGGCGATGTTCGCCTACTATCTGGAGCGCGAGGCGAACACGGTTGAAGTGACCATCAAAGATGCAGCAGGCAATGTGGTGCGCACCGAGAGTGGTACGTTGCTTGCCGGCCGCAACCAGTATGTTTGGGATGGCAAGAACCAGAACGGCGATCTGCTGGCCGATGGTACATACAAGATCGAGGTAAAAGCAAAAGATGCCAACAACAATGACATCACATCAAGAACCTACACAACAGGTGTTGTGACCTCTGTCGATACGGCAAATGGACAGGTTTATCTATCATTCGGCGATATTTCAGTGCCTCTCGAGAGCGTTATCTCAATCCGGCAGGCAGCTAATCAGGTATAACAAAAGGAGCGTGTTATGAGTCTTTACGGTGCATTATTTTCTGGGGTGTCAGCCCTGAAGGGGCAGGCAAATAAGATAGGTGTTATCTCTGACAACATCTCCAACGTGAACACGGTGGGTTACAAAGGCGGACAAGGTAACTTCCGCACACTGGTAACCGCACAGGCAGGTGCAACGGCTTATTCACCAGGTGGTGTGTTGGGTGGTAACCGCCAGCTCATCAGTAAGCAAGGTCTGTTGCAAACAACAGACTCAGCAACCGATATTGCGATCTCTGGCGCAGGCTTTTTCGTGGTGAACCAGGTGCCGGATGGATCAGGCAATATTCTTTATACCCGTGCCGGTTCATTCACACAGGACTCACTGGGTAACTTCCGTAACTCCGGCGGATTCTTCTTGCAGGCATGGCCTCTCGACAGGGAAGGCCGACTCCCGGGCGAACCGGGTAACACCACCAACACCATCTCAAGCGCGAACCTTGAAAGCTTGACCACGGTGAACGTGCAGAACCTTACCGGTACAGCCTCTGCGACATCTACTGTGAATATGAGTGCGAACCTGAACGCTGGTCAGACAGCATTCGCCGGTGCGTCAGGCGTCGTGGATATGAACAGCCAGCATGCTGTCAACTTCGGTATCAGGGCAGCGGATGTCATCATACCAGGTGGTGGTAACGGCCTTATCCGTGGTGATGAATTTACCATAACCAGCGATGGTGGCGTGAATGCAACCTTACAATATGGTGGCTTTACATTCAGCCGTATCGTGGGCACTGGCTTAAGCTCAGATCTTGGCGGTGGTGCACTCGGTAACGGCCAAGTGAACCTGAACAATAACCCACTGGGCACAACCAACGCCTCGAATGTTGTGACCGTTGACTTCCCGGCAGCACATAACCTTGCTACCGGTGCGGTGATCACCTTATCAGGCATTGCGGGTGCAATTGACGGCATTCCTGCATCGGAGTTCAATACATCACATGTGGTAACGGTAGTGGATGCGGACACGGTGTCTATCACTGTAACCACCAACGCCAACGCGACCACTGCAGGTATCGGTGGTGCTGCGATCGTGGCGGATACACGTCCTTTCGCGGGGCAGATCCTGGATGCTACTACAGTGAATCAGTCATTCCTTGGCACTACGGGTGCAAGTGGTTTCACTGCAGCGGGTCTAACATTCACTATCACAACTGCGAGCACGGGAACGTCGACATTCACTTATACTTCATCAACGCCAAATGCGCAGTTGGGTGAATTCAACAACATGACCAACCTTGCAGCGGCCATAAATTCTGTAACCGGACTTACAGCTCGTGTGGATACGACTTCTGGCCAGCTCTACATCAGTGCCACCAATGCGACCGAAGCGATCACCTTTGCTAACGGTTCAGTGGTGGGTACGTCTGGCCCACCAGTACAGGCCGGTATTGACTGGGTTACTGAACTTGGTCTTGCGAACGTGGCGTCTTCTGGTGCAACACTTCGTTTCTCAACCATGGAAGGTCTTGCAGACCTTGTGAACGGTGTTGATGGTATCGATGCAGTGACGACCAACCCGCTGGGTACATCGTCTGTAACGATCAACCTCACCGATCCTCTGGGTACGATCACCTTCCAGGACGACGTGGGTGGTGGCAGCTTGCTGACGGAACTTGGTTTGTTCGGAAACGTGGTGCAGAATACGCAACAGACGCTTGGACCTCTAGGACCATCGTATGATCCGAATGATAGTACCAAGAACATGGCATCGGGTGCAATTACTCCGCACTTCAGCCGTCAGTTGCAGATATTCGACGCGCTGGGTGCATCGCACTCTATTACTATCGCATTCCTCAAACTATCTACGAACAACTGGGGCGTTGAGGTGTTCTCGGTGCCGGCCTCGGATGTGAATGCAACGGATGGTATCATTGCCAACGGTTCCGTGACATTCAACGGTGACGGTACGCTGCTTAGTGTAAGCAGCACCCTGACGGATGAAGTGACCATCCAGTGGGAAGGTAGCGGTTCTGATCCTACAGGTGTGACCTTCGACTGGGGTACAGCAGGTCCTCCGGGCACAGGTTCAACCGATGGTCTTGGCCAGTTCAGCTCTGCATATCGTGTGAACTTCGTGAACCAGAACGGTGCGCCGGTGGGTGACTTGACCAGCGTGGTGATCGATGAGAACGGTTATATCATCGCGAACTACAGCAACGGCCAGACCCAGCGTCTCTACCAGATACCTGTTGCCAAATTCCCGAACGCTGACCAGTTGTCATCGCTCACAGGTAACGTGTTCGCACAGTCCGCGGAATCAGGCGAGGTGAACCTCAACCAGCCAGGTACAAGTGGTACGGGTAAAGTGGCAGCGGCATCACTCGAAGCCTCGAACGTGGAGCTTGCGGAACAGCTGACCGACATGATCGTTGCACAGCGCGCATACCAGGCGAGTACCAAAGTGATCACCACGGCGGACAGCCTGCTTGAAGAACTGAACCGGTTGGCACAATAAGGTATTTTAGCCGGTCTATCCCACCACGCCTTTCCCCCCCTTTAGGCGTGGTGGTTTTTCTTGGTATAATTCTTAACAAAATGTTGATAATTATGAGTGCTTTGCAGGTTTGTAGTTGACAGTCATGCCCAAATTTTCTACATAAAATTATCTGCTGGACATAGTGTTAAGGCAGGTAATATAAAGGTTTATCGGTTTTCGAGAGAATTTTGTGCCTTGAAAGCCGGTTTGTATAAAAGTTAATTTTTTGCACAAGGATGCTGTGATGAGACGGATCAACTTCACTACCAAGAACTTGGGTATTTCAGCGCCTCGCCGTAACGCGGAGGCTGATCCAGAAATCACGAATATGATGCTCGACCCGCGCTACCTGCGCCAGTCATCTTCCCTCATTCAGGATGCCCTCCAAAAGGGCTTCGACGTGCTCCAGCTGGCCAATGGTGACATCGTTACCACCGGTACAAAAACCGTGGTGTACCAATACACATGGGATGAAGAAAAAGGTAAGCTCGTAAAAGCAAAACCTGATGCCAGCCGTAAAGCGAAACGCTCTGCCGCACCAAGCGTTGACGGTGAAGAGGAAATGGATTCGGAATCTGAATCCGAATCCGAAGATTTATAATATCCTGATCAGTGGATCTTAAGCTCGCCCTTGCAATACACGAAATTCGCAGGCACGACCAGTTTTGCGCTGGCCACTTTCACGGAATGTAATTTTCCTTCCAGCTCGCTTTCCCAGAATGCCAGGAATTTATTCAGCACTGGAAACTTCGGTGCGATATCGAGTTCCTGCCATACATAGGCTTGCAGGAAACTGGGATGGTCAGGCATGTGATACAGTATTTCAGCTGTGGTAAGCCGGTAGTCTTTTAACATCAAATGCAGATCACTCATGTGTTATAACCTCCGCAAAACGCCGCTATGTGTGGCATACAGAGGATATTGTAGCAAATTTTTCACAGAAAATCAGCAGAAATCCTGCGCGCTATATTTTCAACAGTATGATAAATAATGGTTTTATTGTTAACATCTCCTTTAGGAAAAATATGTTATAATAGCGCTCCTGCCGCCGCTGTTTACATTCCCCACAGAATCGAATAGAAGAACGCACCTGCATTTCTTGCGGGCCGTTAGCTCAGTTGGTAGAGCGGTTGACTCTTAATCAATAGGTCGCAGGTTCGATCCCTGCACGGCCCACCAGCCTAGGGTATAGGCGCTTGCACAGGAAACACCTTTTCTACCCCATGATTCATCGCATTCTTTTTCATAGAGTCGCCTTCGGTTTGCGTGTCCGGATATTGTGCGAGCAGGTAGCCCATCAACCATCCGGCACTGCGATGGGTGGGGGCTGCGGCGAGTATCTTTTGTAACATATCCATCTGCCTGCCTATGTCATTTTCTGTGTAATCACCGAGGCTCATGAGGAAAATGGCGGTCTTGTCATCGCGCAGTGGCGCACGTGCAGCCAGCTGAATGGCGGCATCGGCAAAACTTGCTTTCGCCTGCGTGCGCGTAGGTGCAAGCTCTGGTGTGTACAGGCTGATGAACAGTTCATAATGCAGCTGTAACCACAGTGATGCCGCGTAATCAGCGGTCGCAGGGTCATGTGCTATGAGCCTGGCTGTATCAAAAAATTTCTGGACGCACTCACTATCGCCGGTGCGGATATCCTGCTGGCGAATACGGGCGGCAAGATCCAATGCATAGCTGATGGCGATCTCATTGAAGCGCTCACCTCCGCGCATAATATCTTGTTCAAGAAAGACCGGTGATAGATCCTCACATTCAGAGGTACGGGCGGCGGCTAGTACAGTGTTGCCATATTCGATGGCGCGTACCTGCTGCCAGCTACTTATCAGCATGGCAAGTGCTGCTAATGTGCAGAAAGCTCCGGAACGTTTTTGTCTGCGTGGCGCAACATCTTGTGAACATACGCATAGCAGAGTTCCCAGTGCCAGCGCATGCATACCGAGTACATGCGGTATCTCGAACCAGAAATAGCCAAGCACTGCCAGTGCCACGATCATCGGTGCGCAGGGCCAGAAGAGTTGTTTGGGCAATACCCACAGCAGTGATATGGGAATCGCCAAGAAAAGTATGAGGCCGGCAAGGCCGAACGCAAGTAACGCCTCAAGCGGCTGGCTGTGGCTGCTATAGGCCGTGCCATCAAGCAAGAACCAGTTAGGGTTGCGCTTGCCATCCTGAAATACGGTTGTGCCATCGACAAGCCCATGTTGAAAAAGGTCATCAGTGAAATGCCCAAAGCCATGACCTTTCACAAGGCGAAGCGGCTCATGCAACAACGCATCCACGGCAACCTTGTTGAGCAGGACGCGACTACCCAGCCCTTCGTTGCGGGCGGCAAGTAGTGATTCCTCGGCGGCAAGCCCCATATCTTCGTATTGGTATTGATAGCTGTAGATCCACCAGCCGATGGGAAGGATACAGGCAATGGTTGCAAGCACAGCCCATGCACGCACAGGTTTGAAGATGCGTGCAAATGTTGCTGATGTTTGTGCAAGTATACTGACAACCAGCGCCGAACAGATCAGCGCGATACCGATCAGGTTATGTGAGTGCAGCAGGGCAAATAAACACACCGCAAGCATGCATAACCGCCACATGGCGTGTATGTTCTTTGCTGAGATACTATACGCGATCCAAAGATATGCCGCAAAGAAGGCGAGGTAATCAGGCCAGTTATTCGGCTCCCAAGGGTTGAGCGCTTCGCCGAGCCTGAGCATTTCGTCATGCAGGAAGAAATGCAGGCTGGACAGTATCACTGTCACCAGCGCTGCCACCCATAATATTACTTGCTGGCAGAAGATGTTTTTCCAGAGTTGCGAGGCAAGCAGTGTACCGGCAAACAGCGCGATCCACCAGCCTGTGCCCTCGCCATTGGCAGGCGAGGCGAACCATGCCCGCCACGGGGAATCAGATACAATCATTGTAATAAGCTGCAGCCCCAGCCATAGGGCAAACGTGTAGGTAAACAGGTTGCATGGCAGTGGTGTAAGCAGGCCGCGCAGATAGCCATAGCCAAGCCACATAAATATAAGCGCGGCGATGATAAAATGCGCTAACATCAGTGGCTCGGCAACGTGCCACACACCGCCCTGAAACGGTGGCGTGCTAAAGACGAATGCGGCCAGCTGCAGGCATATAAGCCCAAGCCCCGTACGCATGAATAAGGAAGTTGTTTTCATGGGTGCAGCATACACTAGCCTAAATGGAAGGCAAAGCCAGTTGACGTGTGGGCGGTTAGGCCGTAGCGTTAGCCCATTCATCAAGGAACTGACCCATGGATACGCTTAAGAAGATCGGCTGCAATGTAAATATGAACGTAAGTAATGGTCTTGCGGTCACATCACCTGATAGCGGGGAGGTTATTGCAACACTCACCATGGATAATGCTACCACACTGAATGAAAAAGTTACGCGTGCGCACGCAGCGCAGGAAAGATTCTCGCAGCTAAAGCGTGAGGAGCGTGTGCGTGTGGTAGAAGCCTATGCAGCTGCGATGAAAACACATCGCGAAGCATTAGGTCAGGTGATTCATGAAGAAGCAGGAAAAACGCCTAAGGAAGCACAAGGTGAGGCAGATGGCTCGGCTGACATCATGCTTAAAACCATCAAGGATGCAACGCTGCCTGATCTGGGCAATATGTCACGCGTGAAGGAACGCAAACCTGTTGGCGTGGTGGGGCTCATCACCTCGTTCAATTTTCCGATGGCTGTTGCGCACTGGACGATGGGTGCGGCATTCACTGCTGGTAATGCGGTCATCTGGAAGCCTTCTGAAAAAACACCGCTCTCCGCACTTGCCTGCAAGGCGGTATTTGATGCGGCAGTGCCAGAGCATGCAGATCTTTTTCAGGTGATAATCGGCATGCGTGATGTGGGTGAAGCGCTTGTGGCACATGAACATGTAGACATGATAAGTGCCACCGGCAGTGTGGCCATGGGGCAGGGCATCAAGGCAACGCTTGCGAAAAAGAAAAACAATTCTGTGCCGCCGATTCTGGAATTGGGCGGCAATAATGGTGTCATCATTTCCGATAAAATGAATGATGCGCATCTGGAGTTTTCTGTAAAAGCCATCATGGGTTCGTTCCTCGGCACGACCGGGCAACGCTGCACCAACACACGCCGCGTGATCGTGCATGCATCACTATTGGAAAAAACCGTGGCGCTCTTTAGCGCACAGATAGAAGCGTTCCTGAATGCGGCGTCAAAAGACAATGCATTCGATGTCGCCAATGATATGGGATATGCCGCACTGATTGATAAAGACGCCTTCGAGCGGTTTGAGTTAGCCAAAAAGCAAGTGGTAGCAGAAGGTGGCAATATTGTGCTCGGTGCACGTTTGTGGGTAGATGCGAAGCCTGATGTGTATCGCGTGCAGCCAGCACTTGCAGTGATGCCAACACAAACGGGTATTATGCACAAGGAAACCTTTGCGCCTCTACTTTTAATCGCGCCGTATAATAATTTCGAGAACGCGCTTGTTATGCTGAATGCGCCGGAAAATGCCGGACTGGTTGCAGGTATTTACACGCTGAGCCAGAAAGAGGCAGACCAGTTCGCACTGCGTTGTGAGGCCGGGCATGCGCTCATCAATGCGCCCAAAGGTACGGGCACGCCCGCGCACGGCATGGGGTTTGGCGGCAACAAGGAATCAGGCTGTGGCGAAATTCTAAACAGTGCCGACCCGCTTCAGGCATTCACGCGCGCCGGTACATTCACACGCATCGCGCAGAATAAAGATGTGGTGATGTCCTAATCGTCCAGCTGCACCTTGCTTACTTCGCACGGGTAGCACAGCTTGGTGGTGGCGAGTTTATCGGCTGCAAGTGGCCATGGGCCAACGGCAGGGTCTTTATCATATAGTCGTGCGGCCTTGCTCCAGAAAATACCGGAGAAATCCTCGGTGGCTTTTAGTGCCGCACCCGATGGAATGGCAACGGCGATCACATCACCTTTTTTCACCGTTTCCATCTCTTCATATTGATGCAGCGTGTAACACAGCATGCCCTGAGGATTCACAATGAATTCCAGCGCGGTCTGCAACGCGAAATGGTTGCCTTTGCCTTTCTTGCGTATGATCACCTGTGATACACTTGGCGGAATAGCTTCTGCATTCGCACAAGGCTTTGCCATGTATATCATATCATCCGGCTGCACAGCATCACTGCCTGCAAGGTCTGCATAAGTAATGCGCGGCTTCACATGATAGCCATCAAAAATACCATCATCTTTTACATGTTCCAGCGGCGTCATTTTTGTGTAACCGGTCTGGTAAAGCAGCGAGAGTGTGTAAGCAGCTGCGATGTGCGGCGCATCTTCTGATTCATGTTTGCCTGCTTCAATGCCGACCTGATGATCGATATTCGGTAGCGGGCTCACGATGGTTTTGAAGGTGACGAGTTTATTGCCTGATGCAGACGCATTCGCTGCGATCGCATCGGCAAGTTCCAGCAGCACAGCGCGGATGGAAGAGTGCAGCAGGTCGCGGTCATATTTATGGTCGGTAATGCAGACCATGTTGCCGCGCGCGGTGTGAATATCGAGGATACCGCAGATATTCAGCCCCATGGTGTAAAGTTCCTGCGCACGTTTGATGTGGTGCGTGTCCGCTTTGCGCTCCATGAAATCCACCGGTATGCGGTTCATGTCAGGCAGCAGGCTACCATCTTCTGCGAGGCCGCAACGGAACGCGTCGCGTGTTTCCTGCCGTGCGCGGGGGTGTTGTTCCAGTGCATCGAAATATTGTGCGGCGGCCAGTGGATTACCAATGACCGCAACAACGTCACGCTCCAGTAATCCTGCCTCTGATAATGCCATGGCAAGCAACACACCAGCAAGGCCCGCCGGTTCGTTGCCATGCAGCTGCGTCATGATAGCGAATGGTGTATGTGTCGCCTTCCCTTTGATAAGTAAGCTGGCTGGAATGGTTTTACCGCCCAGTGTGGTATGCTGATCGCGAACCAACTGGCTGACCTTGCTTAAATCAGCAAGTGTCAGTTTTTTATCAAAGAAATGCTTTTTTACGGCATCTTGTGATTTAAGTACCGAAAAATCGCAGTTGAAAATATCCTGAAGTAAGTGTCGGATAGGCGGCATAGATTCCTTGTAGGTAAGAAAGTTAATGCATGCTAGCGGATGAAATAAAAGAAGTCATCTTTATTGGTTTACCCGGACCCACCCATAATTATGGGGGGCTTTCAGCTGATAATGTGGCTTCCAGCAGCAATCGTGGCTCAACCTCCAGCCCGCGGCAGGCGGCACGGCAGGCGCTTGATCTGGTAGGATTACTGAGGTCGCTTGGTATTCAGGCCGGTGTGCTGCCACCACAACTGCGCCCGCATTTGCCGCTGCTGCACCAGTATTTCACCGGAGATGCAGAAGAGCTGATACGACAGGCCGCACGCGAGAATCCTGCGCTCTTGGAAAAGGCATCGTCAAGTTCGGCCATGTGGGTGGCCAATGCTGCCACCACAACCCCTGCTTGTGATGCCAAGGACAGTGTGCTCCATCTTACAACAGCTAATTTATTCACCAACCTGCACCGGCGCATAGAGGCGGCCGATACACATAAGATACTCACGCAGATATTCGCGCATGTGCCGGATGTGAACGTACATGCACCGCTGCCTGATTCGCAGCCCGATGAGGGTGATGCCAACCATATGCGGCTTGTGCCAAAACACGGCGATAAGGGGTTGCATGTGATGGTGTATGGTGCAGATGGGTCAGCAAGTGACCCGAAATCGGCACGCCAGAGCAGGGCTGCATTCGAGGCGATACAGCAGAATCACAAAATACCTGATGAACAGGTGATATTCGTGAAGCAGAACCCTGCCGTAATAGATCAGGGCGTATTTCATAACGATGTGATCGCAGTGAGCAATGAGTATGTATTGCTGGTGCATGAGCATGCCTATGCGGATGGACTTGTTGATATTCAGAAAATTGAAACTTCATACAGTGCGCTGCACAAAGGAAAAAAACTCTGCACCATTATCATCCGCGATGCTGACCTGAGCGTGGAAGAAGCGGTGCGAACCTATCTGTTTAACAGCCAGATCGTTAGCAAGCCGGATGGCAGCATGGCTATCATCGCGCCGACAGAATTGCAGACATTGTATAATGGCAAGGCCGCAGATCTGATGGAACGTATCCGCACGGATGATTCAAACCCGATCACGGAAGTGCATTATCTGGACCTCAGGCAGAGTATGAGAAATGGCGGCGGTCCTGCCTGTTTGCGCCTACGCGTGCCGATGTCAGTGGCGCAGATCAATGCCATGAAAGAACATGTGAATGTGCTGGCGGATGAATCACTTGTTGCATCACTCGAGCGTATCATAGAGGCTTACTATCCCGAGCAGATCACCGCGCAGGATGTAAAAGAATCGCGGCTGTATGATGCGTGCAGATCAATGCTTGCGGCGCTCTCGCAGGTGATGAGGATTAGGTTGGTGTAATCTCGTCATTGCGAGCGTAGCGAAGCAATCCAGATGGATTGCCGCGTCGGCCTATAGCCTCCTCGCAATGACGCTACAACTCCGGCGCGCTGGGTTTGGCCGGCAGGCTGTTGAAATACAGGTCTGTCCATGAAACCGGCAGGCAGGTCAGTAGCCAGAGTGGCCAGTAAAGCGCACGGGGGAAGGCGATGCGTGCCTTATTCTTCGCAAGTCCTTCGGCAATGATGCGTGCTGCTTTTTCGGCCGACATGATGAGTGGCATTTTGTATGGGTTCACATCGGTGAGTGGTGTGCGGATAAAGCCGGGGCATACCGCATTCACCTCAACACCAGAATCTTTGAGCCAGCCGCGCAGGCCTTCTGCATATAAACGCGCCCAGCCTTTGGATGCGCTATAGGCAGGTGAGCTTGAAAGCCCCCGCATGCCAGCGAGCGAACCTACCAGCGCGATCTGTCCGCGCTTGCGCCGTGCCATCAAAGGTATGAGTGGTTGGATGGTGTTGTTTGCGCCATCAATATTCGTGGCAAAGAGTGCGCGTGACTGCTCGGCATTCTCGCCCCCGCCACCGATACCTGCGGAGATGCCTGCATTGGCGATGACCAGATCGATCGGTGTTTTGGAATCAGCCTCAGTGAGCCATTTTCCCATGCCGATCTTGTCGGTAACATCCAGTATGGCGATATGCACGGTAGCACCTGCGGTCTTGCAGGCCTGGGCTGTTTCTTCCAGCCGCGCACGGTTGCGCCCTTGCAGGTGCAGAGTGATACCAGAGGCTGCATAATGCTCGGCCAGAGCTTTCCCAAGCCCGCTGCTAGCACCTGTTATTGCAATGTTTTTTGGATTTTTCATGAAAAAGTAACCATTAATCCTGCATACTATGCTTTTAACCCTCTCAAAAAGCAATAAGAACAGCAGGAAGTGAATGACAGTCAGTAAGAATGTATGCGTCTTCTGCGGCGCATCCAATAATGTCTCAAAAAAATTCTTAGATATCGGTGAAACCTTCGGAAAGATCCTTGCAAAAACCAACAATGGACTTGTGTTCGGTGGTGGCGACTGCGGTTTGATGGGTGCGGTGGCCAACGGTACGCTGAATAATGGCGGCCATGTGACCGGTGTGTTCCCGGTTTCCTTGCGCAATATCGAGAACGAACATCAGGCACTTTCAGAGATCATCATTGTGAACACCATGCACGAGCGCAAACAGATCATGTTCGAGCGCTCGGATGGATTTGCGATATTTCCCGGCGGCTGTGGTACAATGGATGAAATGTTCGAGATACTCACATGGCGTCAATTGCGTCTGCACCAAAAGCCGATCGTGATATTCAATTATGAGGGATACTGGAATCCGTTGATCGCGCTGCTTGATAATATCATTGCCAATAAATTCGCCAAGCAGGAAACGTCGGATTTTTACAGAGTCGTCGATAAGGTAGAAGACGTACTGCCCGCAATGAAGTTCTAGCTTCTTATCACTCGCGTACGTTCTTCGGTGATTCAATGTCTAGTACGCGCTCCAGTGCTTCTAAATTTATACGGAATATAGAGGTGTGCACGAACGTGCCGAGGTCTCTTTTAAAATCTTCGTCCTTAAGGCCCATGTCTCTGAGTAATTGTCTGGAAAAACTAGACTCTGCCTGAAAGACGAACGTGCCACTCTCACCAGGATTGCCTGACTCTATCTTATACCAATAGACCTTATCCCCACCTGCGCTAAGACTTGCTTCAGTTATCTGCCGGTCTGCCGGCAACTTTGCATTCATTGCATCTACGATGCGAAGTTCATGCCTGCCTGTGCGTGTAAATCTACGGAACATTTAACCCATCCATGATCGTGATGTGTAAATATTACCTGATTTAAACACATAGGCATAATTACGGTTTGATGAAATTATAATATATTGATAAATAATAATATTATCGCATTTGTTCCAGATGCGCAGCCCGCAGGCAGCCTCGTTGACTTTGAACAGGCCGAATGGTATCAAAAATAACTGCTTGTTATTCCAGTTACAAAATCATGGAGTCTCGGTATGAAATTTTCCAAATATGTTGTGTTAGCTGTCCTGGCGGGTTTTGTTGCCCAGCCTGCAGTGGCTGCTTCTGATAAACAAGAACCTGGTCAGGGTGGCCCGGCCATGCCAGCTGATCCCGGTCAAGGTGGTGTCGGCGTGTACATTCCGGCTGATAATTACCCACATGGTCGTATGATCGCTGAATTCCCGACTGATGAAGATAAATGGAATGTTTACATTCCTGCAGATCACTTCCATTGATCTGATCCGTATCTGAATATAAACCCCGCTATGCCCTGCATGCGGGGTTTATAGTTTTATGAAGACCGAAAGCCCTTCCTGTGTGGGCATGATAAGCCCATAATATTTGCTGGCATCTGCAAGACGCTCGTTGAAACGGCGCATATTCTTCCATGTGGTAGGAGCAGTATTTTCCGGCGGGGTTTCCTGTGCTGCTGCGCCGAACAAGAGCGTATTATCGCCTACGATAAGCCCACCTTTTCTTACATTTGCCTCTGCCCAGTCGAGATAAGCATCGTAACTGATCTTGTCGGCGTCGATGAACACCATATCGAACGGGCCTTTGGCCGTCAGTTGTTTAAGCGTATCCAGCGCGCTTCCTTCCAGCAGGGTGATCTTGTCTTTAACATCCGACCGCTCAAAGAAACCGCGGGCGAGGGCGGCATGCTTGGGGTCGCGCTCCAGCGTGTAAACATGTCCGCCTGCTGGCAGGCCACGCGCCATCCAGATGGCGGAATAGCCACCCAGTGTACCTATCTCTACGATGGTGCTGATGTTATTGGTCTTAACCAGGAACTGTAGGAGTTTGCCTTCTTCAGCACCCACCTGTATGCTCATATCCATAGCTGCAAGGCTTGCGTTTATTTCTTTCTGCAATGCGTCTTCGGGTGCATAGAGTTTGCGGATATAGTCAAGGTTCGGATTTGCTGTGCGTGTCATAAAAGGTCAGTAATTGAATGAGTGAATTGGTTGGTACTATAGATTTAGCACGCACGGCTTCGCAAGCGAATCCCTTATCGCTTACCGGATGCGAATGGATATTCAAACAGGCGGATGATCGCCTGACCACCACACTCATGCAGCAGCATGATCTGCCGGAGGTGCTGGCGCGCATACTGGCGGCGCGCGGCGCGAGCAGTGATGATGTGGAAAGTTTCCTGAACCCAAGCCTCAAGCAATTACTGCCTGATCCCTATCATTTAAAAGATATGGAGGTGGCCGCATCGCGCATCACCAAGGCAATTACGGATAAAGAGACCATCGCCATATTCGGTGATTATGATGTGGATGGTGCGACATCGTCTGCGCTGCTCATGCGTTATTTCAGGGCACTTGGCGGCAATCCGATCGTCTACATCCCTGACCGCATGACCGAAGGTTACGGCCCGAATGCCAAAGCCATGCTTACGCTCAAAGAGCGCGGTGCATCGGTGGTCATCACGGTGGATTGCGGCACGTTGGCCTTTGAAGCACTTGAGGCAGCGCATGATGCGGGGCTTGATGTCATCGTCATCGATCATCATCAGGGTGAAGCGCGCCTTCCTAAAGCATGTGCGGTGGTAAACCCCAACCGTCTGGATGAAACATCACAGCACAGGCACTTGGCTGCAGTGGGCGTTGCATTTCTGCTCGCTGTGGCAGTAAATAAGAAATTGCGTGAGCAAGGCATGGCACAACCCGACCTGCGCCAATGGTTGGATATCGTGGCGCTTGGTACGGTGTGTGACGTCGTGTCACTCACCGGTGCGAACCGTGCATTCGTGGCACAAGGATTGAAAATGATGGGTGCTCGCGAGAATATCGGCATTCGCGCCGTACTCGATATGGCAGGCATTGCAGAAAAACCCAGCGTGTATCATGCCGGTTTTGTCATTGGCCCGCGCATCAATGCGGGTGGTCGCGTAGGAAGGTCTGATCTGGGCGTACGGTTGCTTACCAGCGAAGATGAACAGGAAGCAAAAGCACTTGCAGCAGAGCTTGATAAACATAATGCCGAGCGCAAAGCCATCGAATCACTGGTGCAGGAAGAAGCCATGCAGCATGCGGAAGCACAAGCTGCCGAACCACTCATTATCGTGTCGGGAAAAGGTTGGCATCCCGGCGTGATAGGTATTGTCGCAGGCCGCATAAAGGAGCGTTTCAACCGGCCGGTGGCGGTGATCGCCATGGCAGATGGTGTGGGCAAGGCCTCTGCACGCTCTGTGTCAGGATTTGATATCGGTGCAGCGGTGATCGCGGCGCGTGATGCGGGCATACTGGTTGCAGGTGGTGGTCATGCCATGGCGGCGGGATTTACGGTGGAAGAACAAAGAATCGATGAATTGCGCACATTTCTGCTTGAACGTGCGATGACAAAACATGCAGAGCTCACACGCCATAAGCGCCTGCATCTGGATGCAGAGCTGACACTGGCCGGGGTGACAGAAGAGCTGGTAGAAAAGATAGAACGCCTTGGTCCGTTCGGGCAGGGTAACCCTTCCGTGCGCGTGGTGGTGCGTGGTGTGGTGAATATGAAACCTGAGATAGTCGGGCAGTCACACATCCGCACATTCCTGAAAGACCCGCTGGGTAAAGGCAGCATCTCCGCCATTGCCTTCCGTGCGGTGGATTCAAAACTGGGTGAGGCGCTCTTTGCCACGCGCGGCAGAGTGGTGGATATCGCCTGCCAGATGAAGATCAATGAATGGATGGGCAAACGTTCTGTGAATCTGGTGATAGAAGATATTGCCACTGCTGGCGAAGCCTTATAGGCTGCCTTGATGCGAAGCATACCAGCGATCCTCAGCCGTTTGAAAAAACCCAGCATTCTGCCGGGTTTTAAGATCACATTATTTTTCACGCTGGCCTATCTGTTACTGATCGTGGTCATTCCGCTGGCCGGCCTGTTCGTAAAAGCCTCCGAGCTGGATATGGCAGGCTTTATGAAGGCAGCCTTCAGCGATCGCGTGATGCACTCCTATAAGATCAGTTTCGGCATGTCGTTGCTTGCTGCACTGATCAATTGTTTCTTTGGGCTGATTCTGGCGTGGGTGCTCATACGTTATCGCTTTCCGTTCAAGCGCATCGTTGATGCGATGGTGGATCTGCCCTTTGCCCTGCCCACGGCGGTGGCGGGGATTGCGCTTGCCGCACTCTATTCACCACAGGGCTGGATAGGGCAATATTTTGAACCGCTGGGTATAAAAATTGCCTTCACACCTGTTGGCATCATGATCGCGCTTGTTTTCGTGGGGCTGCCGTTCGTGGTGCGTATGGTCGAGCCTGTGCTTCAGGATGTTGAGAAAGAGCTGGAAGAAGCCGCCGCAAGCCTCGGCGCCACGCGCTGGCAGACCTTCTGGCAGGTCATTTTTCCAACCGTTGTGCCGTCGCTCCTTACCGGTTTTGCCATGGCGTTCGCGCGCGGGCTTGGCGAATATGGTTCGGTTATCTTTATCGCCGGTAACATTCCCAAAGTATCCGAGATCGTGCCGCTCATCATCGTGACCAAGCTGGAACAATATGATTACGCCGGTGCAACCGCTATTGCCTGTGTGATGCTGGTTGCCTCCTTCATGCTGCTGCTTATCATCAACCTGCTGCAAAAATGGACCGGCAGCCATTCGGTGGAGACGTAGTATGTTCTGGAAAAGGCCTGCGATACGCTTGTCAGAACCGTGGTGGATAAAGATATTGCTTATCCTCACAAGTCTTACATTCGTTGGCGTGTTGGTACTTTTGCCGCTGGCTGCTGTATTCGCCGAAGCATTGCGGCAAGGCTGGAATGCTTATGTAGAGGCAGTGCTGCATCCTAATGCCATTTCTGCCATCGAACTTACATTATTGGTGGCGGCCATAGCTGTGCCATGCAATTTGATATTTGGCGTTGCTGCTTCGTGGGCGATCGCCAAGTTCGAATTTATCGGCAAGCGCTTGCTCATCACCTTCATCGATCTGCCATTCTCTGTATCGCCGGTTATTTCCGGCCTGATCTACATTTTGCTGTTCGGCTCAGGAAGCCTGCTTGGTGATTGGCTGCTCGATCATGATATGCAGGTGGTATTCGCCGTGCCGGGGCTTGTGATCGCGACCATTTTTGTGACCTTTCCGTTCGTAGCACGCGAGCTTATCCCGCTCATGGAAGAGCAGGGCAGCGAGCAGGAAGAAGCAGCGCTTATGCTTGGAGCATCGGGGCTGCGCACATTCTTTTCAGTGACGCTGCCAAATATCAAATGGGCACTGCTATATGGGGTATTGCTCTGTAATGCCCGCGCCATGGGTGAATTCGGTGCGGTATCTGTGGTCTCCGGCCATATACGCGGCAAGACCAACACCGTGCCATTACATGTGGAGATATTGTATAACGAGTATAATTTCATGGCAGCGTTCGCGGTTGCCTCTATCCTTACCATTCTTGCGCTTGTGACGCTCTTGCTTAAAACAGTGATTGAGCTTAAATTCACCACGGCAGGTAGGGCATTATAGCATGAGTATTGAAGTAAAGAATGTCAGCAAATCATTCCGCGATTTCCACGCGCTGAACGATGTCAGCCTGAAAGTGGAAAGCGGCGAGCTGGTTGCGCTGCTTGGCCCGTCCGGTTCGGGAAAGACCACGCTTCTGCGCATTATTGCAGGCCTTGATTTTGCTGATAAGGGCCATGTGTTGATTGATGGGCAGGATGCCGGCAAGATGCACGTCAAGGAACGCAATGTTGGTTTTGTGTTCCAGCATTATGCGTTGTTTCGGCACATGACGGTGTTTGATAATGTGGCCTTTGGTTTGCGCGTGCGCCCTAAACAGATACGGCTTCCCAATGATGCGATCGAAGACAAGGTTATGTCGCTTTTGCGCCTTGTGCATCTTGATAAATTCTATGACCGCTACCCTTCGCAGCTTTCCGGCGGACAGCGCCAACGCGTGGCGCTTGCGCGTTCGCTTGCGGTTGAGCCGAAGTTGCTACTGCTTGATGAGCCATTTGGTGCGCTCGATGCAAAAGTGCGTAAAGAACTGCGCCGCTGGTTGCGTCGTTTACATGACGATATGCACATCACCAGCATCTTTGTGACGCATGACCAGGAAGAAGCCATGGAAGTATCGGATCGCGTGGTGGTGATGAATCAGGGCAGCATCGAGCAGGTGGGCACGCCAGAACAGGTATATCACCAGCCGACCAACGGTTTCGTCTATGACTTTCTTGGCAATTATAATGAGTTCATTGGCTGGAAAGATAAAACAGGTAATGTGCATCTGGCGGAGGATGATCTGTGGAATGCCAAGCAGCCTACCGCAACGACAGCCGCGGTTGCAGGAGGAAGGGCACATTGGCTGAACCGTTACCCGGAGCTGGTGGGGGCTATCCGTAAGGTGATGCCGGGTATTCCGCTTCCTGCAGGCGCGCCTGCGTACCGCCCGGATCTGGGTATGAACCGCCAGCAGATGCGTACGCTGCTCTCCGAACGTGGCACGCCGGTGCGCGTCTATGCCCGCCCGCATGAAATGTTCGTGACCAAAACACCGGATGATGAGCATGAATATATCCCCGTGGAGGTCATTCATATTAATCCTGCCGGTTCGCTTGCCAAGATTGAAATGCAGCGGCAAAATGGTATTATCCTTCAGGCGGAAGTGCCAAAGACCATTGTGGATTCTTTGACCATTCGTAAGCACGATAAGATATTTGTGCGGCCAAAGAATGTGCGGGTGTTTGAATGAACTGGAAAAAGAATCTCCCGAATTACCTGACCTATTTGCGCATCATCGCGATCCCTGCACTCATCGTGGTATTTTTTATACGGGGTGATTGGGGCTTCTGGCTTTCTGCAGGCATTTTCATGTTCGCAAGCATCACAGACTGGCTGGATGGCTATATGGCGCGCATGTGGGATGCACAGTCGAATGTTGGTCGATTCCTTGATCCTATCGCTGATAAACTACTGGTGGCAACCGCGCTCCTCTTGCTCGTGCAGTCCAACACCGATGATACGACGCGTGCAGACATCATTCCTGCTATCGCTATCGTCTGCCGTGAGATACTGGTGTCCGGCCTGCGTGAATTCCTTGCTGAGGTACGCGTGAGTGTGCCCGTGTCACGCCTTGCTAAATGGAAAACAGCCGTGCAGATGGCTGCGATATTCCTGCTGCTACTTGGTGCAGGCGGACCAGAATGGTTTCCAACCGAAATGGCAGGCCGGGTGTTCCTTTGGGTCGCGGGTATCCTGACGCTGGTGACAGGCTACGCCTATTTAAAAACCGGCTGGAAATATCTGGCATAAGCACACATAGGGTTTGTTATGGATTCTAAGAAACTGGCACAGTGGAAAGAAAATTTTTCGGCGGTATTTAAAGCAAAACTGTCCGAGACTTCGCGTATTCGTAAAACGGTAAAGCCCGATATTGAACGTGATGTACTGGCTGTTATGAACCAATGTACGCGGGGTTTCCAGGTGCCGATTGCAAGGGTGGAGCTGTTTGAAAAGAAAAAAGAAACAGGGATATTCTTTGCCATAGACGAAACTGTGGATGCAGGCATGAATTATGTTTTCAAGGAGTCCAACCAGTATAATCCAACTGAGATTGAGGAACTACTCGCTATTCTCGGCGAGAGTGTCAAAATCGCCAATAGCCCTAAGCGTATGAGGGAATTCAGCAGCAGCCAGCGTAGTATGTAACCCGCTACGCCGCTTTTTTCAATCCGCGCACCAGATCGTGATACGCCGCAACCAGTTTCTTGGTTACAGGACCAACCTTGAATTGCAACTCTGCAACCTGCCCAACCGGGCTGATCTCAGCTGCTGTGCCGGTTAGGAATATTTCCTGCGCATTCTTCAGCTCTTCTGGCTTGATGTGGCGTTCTTCAACCTTGAAGCCATTATCACGCGCCAGCTGCATCACGGTGCGGCGGGTGATGCCATCAAGGAAGCAATCAGCCTTCGGTGTATGTATCACACCATCAATGACGAGGAATAAATTCGCACTGGTGGCTTCAGCAAGGTAACCGCGATAATCAAGCATCAGCGCATCATTGTAGCCTTCGGCTTCCGCTTTGTTTTTGGCGTGTGTGCAGATCATATAAAGACCTGCTGCTTTGCTGGCAACCGGTGCCATGTTCGGTGCAGGACGCGCCCATTCCGACCATTGCAGCTTCAGGCCTTTTTCCATCATTTCCTTGCCGTAATAGCTTGGCCATTCCCACACGCAGATGGCAACGCGGATATCATTGACACCTTTGGTTGATACAGAAAGCGTTTCACTGCCGCGCCATGCCACGGGGCGAACGTAAGCATCTTTGAGCCCCATTTTTTCCAGCACGGCGTATTTTGCTTTTTCGATCTCATCGATGCTGTAAGGAATTTTAAAACCGAGCATTTCGGCAGAGCGATGGAAACGTTCCGTATGCTCGCGCGATTTAAAGATACGGCCATTATACGCACGCTCACCTTCGAACACGCTTGAGCCATAATGCAGTGCGTGTGTAAGCACATGGATCGTTGCCTCGCGCCATGGGATCATTTTCCCGTCCATCCATATCCATCCATCGCGATCATCAAAAGGTATCGAAGCCATATTTGTCCTTATGTTTTATTTATCGTAATTACTGATATCTGGCGGCCATACACGGTTTCTTGCCTGTGTGTCGCCCGCCGGAAACTAAAGAAAGCATTTTCCTCTATGCAGGTGTCGTTCGCAAGTACATTTATTTGTGAGATGCCGGTGCGCTTAAGCCTTGTTTTTGCGTAGGCTTTCAGGTCGAACAGGTGATGATTCGCCTTGGTAGAAGACACAAAGAACGCCTCATTGGCGATATCCTGCTGCAGGAAACGTGCATAGAATTCACCTCCTACTTCGTAGGATTTCTGGGCGATGGCCGGACCGATAGAAGCCACAATAAAGCGATTATCTGCACCTAACTGATGCATGGCGGCCAGTGCCGCTTCTATCACTCCGTCGAACGCACCTTTCCAGCCCGCATGCACGGCAGCGATGATACGGTGCTCGGCATCTGCCATAAGAATAGGCAGGCAATCGGCCGTGAGCACGCCCAGTGTGATGCCCGGTTTATTGGTCACAAGCGCATCGGCCTGCGGAGACTCTTTCCAGTGCCACGGCGAATCCACGATCACTGCCTTGCCACTATGTATCTGGTGTGCAACGCAGAGTGATTCTGGTGTTGCGCCCATGTCTGCGGTGACGCATGCGCGATTCTTCATCACCTTCTCAATATCATCACCCGAACCCGGGCCACAATTCAGCGAAGCATACAGACCATCGCTCACACCATCTTGGCGCGTAAAGAAACCGTGCTTTATATCAGAGATCTGTGAGAGGTGAGGGCAGGTAAGGCGCATCATTCAAATCCTTCCGGTAAGGGATGATCAGATGGAACGACACACATCATCTTGAACAATTCTCCCATTTCATCCGGTGTGAGCAAACGCTTCAATCCAGACATGATACTTGCCTGACCTTCCTGCGTGAGGCCTTCGCACAAGCGCGTCGCACGCGGGATAGCCCCCAGCCTGCCAAGCACACGACCCTGCTGGAATGGGCCATACACGACAGCGCCAGCGTTGGTTGCCGCATTGGCGAGTGCTGAGAAATCCACATGCGCAGTGAGGTCTGCTTCCCCCGCATCTTTAAGTGGTGGATGGTATTTGTGATTCTTCACTGCCTGTAAGGTATCGCCATTTGTTCCGCCTGCGTAACCATAATCAGCGATGATCATTGCGCCGCCTTTCTTTGCGATATGTGCAGCGATCCTGTGCATGATATCTAAAGCAGGCTTGCAATATTCAATGATACTATCCTTGGCGGGAGCAACAGGGAATAAACTATCCAGCCATGTTTTATATTCCGGATCATCCTTCCAGTTCCATGCATCTGCATCGGTGAATGAGAATTCGCCATCTGTCATTTTTATCGCACGTTCGTGCCATGCCTTATCTCTATATATAAATTGGCGTATCGGCAGCGCATCGAAAAATTCATTGGCGATGACAAGCCACGGCTTATCATCCGGCAGTGCATCAATGGTCTCATGCCATTCTATGTGCGGGTGGGCTTTGGCCAAAGTGTTCCATTGTTTATGTTTAAGTACCGGGCTGGTTTCCACCAGATGGAGGGTGACGCTGCTGTGAAAGCCTGCAATGTGTTTGGTCGCGCGCAGTGCATCATTCATCAATGTGCCACGTCCCGGCCCGAATTCGATAAGTGCAGCTTCTGGCATTTTCAGATGCATCCATTGTTGCGCGATCCATGCGCCGAGCAGTTCACCGAATATCTGGCTTATCTCCGGCGCTGTAGTGAAATCACCTTCTGCGCCTAAGGGATCTTTGCGCATGTAATAACCCAGATGCGGGTCTGAAAGTGCAAGCGACATATATTCAGCCACATTCATCGGGCCGTGCTGTTTTATCTTTTGTGCAATGATATCAGCGAGACTCATGATCTTTTCTTAATGTCAGATACAGTCCGATGGCAAGCATTGGGATGCAAAGCAGTTGTCCCATGGTAGAAAATCCCATGATGAAACCAAGATGTGCATCCGGCTCGCGGAAGAATTCACATATCATCCGGGCAGCAGAATATCCGATCAGGAATATGCCAGCCAGTAACCCTATCTTGTCGCGCGCCTTGGTATATTTCACGCAGACATACATCAGGATAAAAAGTACGATGCCTTCAAGAGTCGCTTCGTAGAGCTGACTGGGGTGGCGCGGCAATTCACCGCCATGCGGGAAGATCATGCCAACAGGTGCATCAGTGATGCGGCCGAAAAGCTCGCCATTGATGAAGTTGGCTACGCGGCCAAAGAATAAACCAATAGGCGCAGCGCAGGCGATCACATCCATCAGCTCCAAAAAACGTACCTTGTGTTTTCGTGCGAACAGGAAGAACGCGACGATCGTGCCGACAAGCCCGCCATGGAATGACATGCCGCCTTCCCAGATATAAAATGCTTCCAGCGGATGCGAGAGGTAATAGGCAGGTTTATAAAAGAACACATAACCCAACCGGCCACCAAGAATGATGCCGATGACGGCCCACATCACCGTGTCGTCGAGGGATTTTTCTGTCAGACCCGCGATCGGCTTGCGTGCATGTTCACGCGCGAGATACCACCAGCCAAGCAGAATGCCTGCGATATAGGCCAGTGAGTACCAGCGAATAGCCAGCGGACCTAATTTGATGGCGATAGGGTCGATGGTGGGGAAGGGGATCATGAGTGGAATATTTACCACCAATGCCTGGTTACTAACAACTAAAGACTAATATTCGTCCCAGGCTTTTTTCTCGGTATTGGCAGCCACCGGTGTGGCAGATTGCTGAGCGCCATTATCTAGTACCTGATAGGTAGCTGCGATCTCTGCGCGTACCTCACTTGGAGGTTCGCCTTTGCCAGCGGCGATCACTTCACCGAAGTCGCTGGGGTTAAAACCCTTGCCAGCGAGAATAGCGGTTTTGAGATTTGGCAGGCTTGGCAGGTTGATCTTTACATAAGAATAGATCTTATCGCCGAAGGAATTTTTCCCGAAAAGTAACAGCACGACGAACTGTGAATCCAAGGAATTCACACCATTTGCTGCTTTTTCTGGGAGGGGCTTACTCGTCCACTTGCTCGACATCAATCAAATCCTCGCATGTTGCCAACCGCGCCCGATTGGATACAATCAAGGCATGGTACATGATTTTCATGTAATAGGGAAGAAAAACAACAGGCTAGAGTAAATATTACGTTAATTTCGGGCTATTTTCTGTAAAAAAATCAGAAAATTATGAATTAAGCGATGCCAACGCCCTGATCTGTCATGTTTGGAAGGCTGTTGGAAACACCCGCAGAAGCGCTTGAAACGCCGCTATCGATACTATCCCTGAACTGTGTGCCCATAGAAACCGCAAGGCTGCCAGAACCGCCGGCTACTTCCATGCCATCAAAACTTGCGAAGTTGAAGTCTGAATTCCTTGACATATCCCTGCTCCTGTACGGTTTTCTGCGTTTTTTTGTACCGAGTGTATTTACTATATTTTCATACTAACCAAATCTATCCACAGGTTCAAACGCAAAGATGTGGATGAACACAATCTTCACAATTCTGTAACAATTCTGTAATTGGACTGTCACATAGGTTAACAAAAAAGGCCTGAAAACGGCTCTAGACCTGCGTTCCGCCGACTGTAAGCTTCTCCAGAAGCATGCTGGGCTGGCCGACACCTACGGGTACGGACTGACCCGCTTTTCCACAAGTGCCTACCCCATCATCGAGCTTCATATCGTTGCCGATACCTATCACATGCTTGAGTGCCTCAGGCCCATTTCCGATCAGGGTCGTCCCTTTGAGAGGCGCAGTGACCTTGCCGTTCTCGATGAGGTATGCCTCCGAAGCAGAGAACACGAATTTGCCGGAGGTGATATCTACCTGGCCACCGCCAAAATGCGTCGCATAGATACCGCGCTTCACTGTGGATATAATATCTTCCGGTTTTGAGTTGCCACCTAACATATAAGTGTTGGTCATGCGCGGCATGGGGATATGTGCATAACTTTCACGCCGACCATTGCCGGTAGCACGCATATTCATCAGCCGTGCATTGAGTCGGTCCTGAATATAGCCAGTGAGAATACCATCTTCAATGAGCGTGGTTTTGGAGCTGGGCGTACCTTCATCATCGATAGAGAGTGAACCGCGCAGGTTAGGAATCGTGCCGTCATCAACCACGGTCACGCCTTTACTTGCAACCTGCTTGCCCATGAGTCCTGCAAAAGCTGATGTACCTTTGCGATTAAAATCACCTTCCAGCCCATGACCCACCGCTTCATGCAAGAGCACGCCGCACCAACCCGGCCCAAGCATCACTGGCATTTCACCGGCAGGGGCAGGGATGGATCTTAAATTCACCAGCGCCTGCCTGAGGGCTTCATCAGCCTGCTTATGCCATGAGGTTTGGTTGATGTAAGAAGCATAAGGCATGCGCGCACCCGCACCGTTGCCACCTGTTTCCATGCGGCCATTCTCTTCTACGATGACGCTGATATTGAGCCGCACGAGCGGGCGAATATCACCGGCTTCACTGCCATCGGCTTTCAGGATGCGTACCGCCTGCCATACGCCAGAGAGTGATGCAGAAACCTGTTTAACGCGCGCATCTTTACTGCGCAGATAGGCGTCGATCTGCTGGAGCAGTTCGATCTTTGCGGTAAACTCGACTTCTTTGATCGGGTTTATGTCTTTATATAAAGCCTGATTCGTGCCAAAGGCCGGAGGGGTAAGTGCCTTCACGCCTTTTTGTCCGTGATTTACTGCTTTTACTGTTTCAGCGGCACGCCTGAGTGCAGCTTCACTTATTTCCGACGCATGGGCATAGGCACTGGCTTCGCCCAGTACCGAGCGCAGGCCAAAGCCCTGCATGGTGTTGAAACTGGCATTTTTCAGTTTACCATCGTCGAAATGCAGGCTTTCTGACTGGTTGTATTCAAAGAACAACTCGCCATCGTCCATGCCGGAAAGCGCGGATCTTGTGATGTTACAGGCGGCCTGCTTGTCTAGTGTGGAGTGTTCAAAGAACAGGCTATCGAGCGTTTTAAGATCGGTCATGACACATGCTATTACACAAAATGCCTGACACAGCAAGTATACGTTAATACAAAATATATTGCGTATATACGAAGGAAAGTTTACAAAACGATTCGCGCAGTGTGCTTTCTTACCTGCTGCGTCCCTTAACATCTAGGAATTACGAATGAAAAACCGTTTATTATCCTTTGTTGCAGCATTACTTCCTGCTGCATTGTCCAGTTTACCTGCGATTGCTACAGAGAGTGTTGCCCGTCCGTGGCAAATGGGTATGCAAGATCCTGTAACACCAGTAATGAAACAGCTCGTTACAGCACATGACATGCTGTTGATCCTGATCACTGCAATTTCTTTGTTCGTATTAGCGCTGATCGTTTACATATGCTTGCGCTTTAACAAGAGATCAAATCCTGTCGCCAGCAAAACCACACACAATGTGAAACTGGAAGTGATATGGACGGTGATCCCAATTATCATTCTGGTCGTGATCGCTATCCCATCACTGCGCCTGCACTATTTCATGGAAGATGATGTGGAAGCGGAAATGACCCTGAAAGTCGTGGGTTACCAGTGGTACTGGCATTATGATTATCCGGATCACGGTAATTTTGGCTTCGACAGCTATATAAAGAAGAAAGAAGATCTACAGAAGGGTGACCATCGCCTGCTCGCGGTGGATAATCATGTGGTAGTTCCTGTAGACACAAAGATTCGCGTGCTGATGACAGCAGGTGACGTAATTCATGCATGGGCAGTGCCTGCATTCGGTCTCAAACGCGATGCCGTGCCGGGTCGCCTGAACAGCAGTTGGTTTAAAGCAACCAAGGTTGGCCGCTATTATGGTCAATGTTCAGAATTATGCGGTGTTGGGCATGGATTTATGCCGATTGTGGTGGATGTCGTAAGCAAGGAAGACTTTGCGACATGGGTTGCTGAGAAGCAGAAAGCAGCCGGTATCACTACAGAAGCAACCGAGAAGGATGCTTCAGATACCAAGACATCAGATAAGAAAAACGCTTCAGATATTTAGTTAAGTCAGGGAAATATATATGGGTAATTCAGTAGATTCTCACGCACATCACAATCCAACCGGCTGGAGACGCTGGCTGTTTTCCACTAACCATAAAGATATCGGTACACTGTACCTGATATTTGCTGTGGTGGCGGGGCTTGCTGGTACATTCTTCTCTGTATTGCTGCGCATACAGCTGGCAACGCCGGAAGGTACTTTCTTTAATGGCGATTACCAGATGTATAACGTGGTGCTCACCGCGCATGCGTTCATCATGGTATTCTTCCTTGTGATGCCTGCACTGATCGGTGGATTCGGTAACTGGTTCGTACCTATCATGATCGGCGCGCCGGATATGGCCTTCCCACGCATGAACAACATCAGCTTCTGGCTACTCGTTCCTGCGTTCCTGTTATTGCTTGGTTCAGCGTTCGTGGATGAAGGTGTGGGTACGGGATGGACCGTGTATCCGCCATTATCACAGATCGCCTCACATCCTGGCATGTCAGTTGATATGGGTATCTTCGCGCTTCACCTTGCAGGTATCTCCTCCATTCTTGGCGCGATCAATTTCATCGTGACCGTATTCAACATGCGTGCGCCTGGCATGTCACTGTTCAAAATGCCACTATTCCCCTGGGCTATTTTGATCACAGCGTTCCTGTTGCTTCTTGCGCTTCCTGTGCTCGGTGGTGCGATCACCATGTTACTCACCGATCGCAATTTCGGCACGGCATTCTTTGACCCGGCCGGTGGTGGTGATCCGCTGTTGTTCCAGCACCTGTTCTGGTTCTTTGGTCATCCGGAAGTATACATTCTCATCCTTCCTGCCTTCGGTGTGATCAGCGAGATCGTATCTACCTTCTCTCGCAAGCCAGTGTTCGGTTACATGGGCATGGTGTTCGCTATGTGCGCTATTGGCTTCCTTGGCTTCATCGTATGGGCGCATCATATGTTCACCGTCGGTCTTTCCAAGGACACCATGGCCTATTACATGGTGGCGACCATGATCATCGCGGTACCAACCGGTGTGAAGATCTTCTCATGGCTTGGCACGATGTGGGGGGGATCACTCACCTTTGAAACCCCGATGCTGTTTGCCATCGGATTCATTTTCCTCTTCGTAGTAGGTGGTGTGACCGGTGTGGTACTCGCTAACGCTGCGGTGGATATTCCGCTGCACGATACCTATTATGTAGTGGCGCATTTCCACTATGTGATGTCGCTGGGTGCAGTATTTGCCATCTTTGCCGCGTTCTATTACTGGTTTGGCAAAATGTCTGGCCGTATCTATTCCGAGCCGCTGGCGAAACTCCATTTCTGGATGTTCTTCGTGGGCGCGAACCTTACTTTCTTCCCGCAGCATTTCCTCGGCCTTGCCGGGATGCCCCGTCGTATCCCGGATTATCCCGATGTATATGCGGGTTGGAATTACATCTCCTCCATTGGTTCATATATCGGTGCTGCATCGGCCATTCTCTTCCTCTATATCGTGTGGCGTGCGTTTGCTGTCGGTAAACCTTGCCCGAACAATCAGTGGGGTGAGGGTGCAAAGACCATGGAATGGCAACTGCCTTCTCCTCCTGCGTTCCATACGTTCGAGAAGCTGCCGGTATTCAAATAGTTGAGCGATAACTGGTGAACGGTGATTATGAGCATTAGTAATATATCGGCTTTTTCACCGTCCACTGCGCATGATTCGTCGTCTACTGTTTCAGATTACATCACCCTCCTGAAACCCGGCGTAATGTCACTGGTGGTATTCACCGGTGGCGCAGGCATGCTGGTTGCGCCGGGACATATCAACCTGTTCCAGCAATTCATGACCATTTTCTGCATTGCCATGGCATCTGGTGCCGGTGCAGCCATGAATATGTGGTTCGATCGCGATATCGATGCGATCATGAAGCGTACACAAAAACGCCCTGTACCTGCAGGTCGTGTTGCACCGGAAGATGCACTGGCTTTTGGGTTGTTCCTTTCTGCTGCATCAGTGATGCTGATGGGGCTGGCGCTGAACTGGGTTGCCGGCGGCCTGCTCGCATTTGCCATCTTCTTTTATGTGGTGATCTACACTATGTGGCTCAAACGCCTGACTCCGCAGAACATCGTGATCGGTGGTGCGGCAGGCGCATTCCCGCCGATGATAGGCTGGGCTGCCGTAACAGGCGACGTAACGCTGCAATCCGTCATGCTGTTCATGATCATCTTCCTGTGGACGCCGCCACATTTCTGGGCATTGGCTCTTTACCGCAGCGGCGATTATGAGAAGGCTGGCGTGCCAATGATGCCGGTGGTGGCGGGTAGTCGCAGTACCAAGCACCAGATGATACTATATACATGGTTGCTTACGGCCTGTGCGCTCGTATTGCCGGTAACTGGCGATGCTGGCTGGTTATACACAGTTTCTGCGGCCGTATTTTCTGGTATATTCATAGTGCATGTATACAGGGTAAACGCAGATAACTCAGATATATGGGCAAAGAAAACATTTGGCTTTTCCATTTTGTATCTTTTTATGCTATTTACAGCATTGGTGATGGACTCACTACTTATTCACAATAGTCTTTTTGCGTCATTAAGGACAATGTATGGAATCTGATAAGTCAAACGTAGCACTGCAAAAGGTGCAAATACTGGCTGATATTACCCAGCAAACCATCTATCTGATGGGGGCGAGTTTCCTGCTCGGCAGTCTGACAACATTATTCATGTTGCTCATACTGGACTGGATACGCCAGAGCAAAGCAGAAAGAAACGGATAGGCGCGTGCCTCATTCGGAGCAGCACCGTAACCAGAAACGCAAGAACATCGCGCTCTTTGCTTTTCTTCTTGTGCTCATTGCACTGCTTTATGCAATAACCATCATGAGGCTTGGAGCAGCGGGAACACAGCTCTAATGTCTGCTTTCAAGAAGAGTAATCGCTCACTTGCCCTCAACCTGCTTGCTGTTGTGGCAGGCATGGTCTTGCTGGCTTACGCCTCTGTACCACTCTATCGTATGTTCTGTGCAGTGACGGGGTATGGCGGGACAACGCAGACTGCTATCACGCTGCCTGATAAGGTGTATGACCGGGAGATCGTTGTGCGGTTCAATGCCGATATCGACCCGGGGCTAGACTGGAAATTCAGGCCAGGTGAACGAAAACAGGCAATACGGATAGGTGAATCAGCGCTGACCTATTATGTTGCTGAGAATGTCAGTGGCACGCCGGTCTCTGGCCATGCAACCTATAATGTTGTGCCTCATAAGGCCGGTCAGTATTTTGTTAAGGTAGCCTGTTTCTGTTTTGAGGAACAAACACTGGCGGCCCACCAGAAAGTGAATATGCCGGTGTCGTATTTCATCGATCCTTCCATACTGGATGATCCAGAAATGAACGATATACAAACAATTACGTTGTCTTATACATTTTTTCCGGTAAAAGAATGACCATTATCATGTTGTTTCAGGAGTTTGCATGAGCCACCACGACCACGCCCACCAAGACCACCCGTATCATCTGGTTAACCCAAGTCCTTGGCCTATTATCAGTGCCATCGCACTGTTCATGCTGACGATCGGCATGGCGATGTTCATGCACAAGCATTCAGTCGGTGGCATTGTAGCTCTCGCTGGCCTCGCACTCATACTGTACTGCATGTATGGCTGGTGGGCAGATGTGGTAAAAGAAGCGCGTGAAGAAAAAGCACACACGCGCGAAGTAAGCCGTGGCCTGCGCTTTGGTATGGCGTTGTTCATTACATCGGAAGTGATGTTCTTTGCTGCTTTCTTCTGGGCATTCTTTGGTGCAAGCACCCTGCCGGTATTGCCTGTTGAGGATGTATGGGCGATCGCTGAGGGTATCTGGCCGCCGAAAGGTATCGAGCCGTTCGATCCTTGGCATCTGCCATTCCTCAATACGCTGATCCTTTTGCTCTCTGGCACAACCGTGACCTGGGCGCATTATGCGATCCTACATAACCAGCAGAAGCAAGCCGTACAGGCGCTATGGTATACGGTGACACTGGGTGTCATATTCACACTCTGCCAAGCCTATGAATATACCCACGCAGCCTTTGGTTTCAAAGATGGCATCTATGCTTCCACCTTCTATATGGCCACCGGATTCCACGGTTTCCATGTGATCGTAGGAACGATCTTCCTTGCCGTATGTCTGGCGCGCGCAAAGAAAGGCCATTTCGTGCCTAACCAGCATCTTGGCTTTGAATTTGCCGCATGGTACTGGCATTTCGTAGACGTGGTGTGGTTGTTCCTGTTTGCATTTGTATATGTTGATATGGCCAACAAAATGATGCCTGCGTTTGAAGCCATTTTCACCGGCACGAACATGCTTATCATCTTCATCCTGACACTCGTTGGTACGGGCTACGGCGTATGGCGCGTGATCATGAGTGGTGGCATGCCAAAGGTGGCTCACCATTAAACTCTTTCGCTGCCCGCGCTGTGGTAAAGGCAGGCTGTTTTCCGGCTTGCTTACCCTGACGGAGGCATGCGAAGAATGTACACTCAAACTCAGGGAACAAGAGCAGGGCGATGGCCCTGCTTTTTTTGCGATATTGATCATCGGCACGCTGGTGGGTATATTCTCTGCGGTGGTTGAGATAAAATATGAACCCGCATTCTGGGTGCATGCGGCACTGTGGGTACCGTTCATCATTATCGGTTCATTGCTTTGCATTCGCCTGTTCAAGGCGATGCTGATCGCCGCGCAATACAAATGGCGCAGCTGGGATTTTGAAGACTCGACTAATTGAGTGCTACGATCGCGTGATTCAAACTTAGTGCGAAGGCTACCCAGAGCGCATATGGAACAAGCAAATAGGCAGCAGGCTTGTCTGCACGATTGAATGCCCCGATATTCCACAAGATGGCAGCAAGCAGGAAGCTGATAACTATCGCAGCCAGTGCAGGGGACTGCAGACCAAAGAATATCGGAGTCCATAAGCAATTCAGCAGAAGCTGTATCCAGTAAGGGCGCATGATGGAGGCGTAGAATTTGGCAGCGAAACGCACATCAGGGAACATGCGCCAGATACGCCAGCCTGAAAAGGCGATCATGATGTAAAGCGTTGTCCATACCGGGCCGAATACCCAGTTCGGCGGACTGGTCTCAGGTTTGTTGAGTGCTGCATACCATGTGGGTATGGATGGAATCGTGATAGCAGAACCGACTGCAGAAATAGCAGCAACCAGCAGTAAAAAACCTGCCAGTGACCGGTACTGCCTCACTTACGCCTTTGCCTTGCGGCCTTTGCGCGGCAGGCCTTCTACTTTGTTTTCCTGCTCGTTGATAGCTTCCAGCGCTGCAATGGCCGTTAAGTTCATGATCTCAGAAACAGACGCATGCATGCGAGCGATCTGAGCCGGACGGTTAAGTCCGATCAACACTGGACCGATGGTGATACCTTCACCCAGCTCCTGCATCATATTGGCAGATACATGCGCCGTGTGGAGCGCAGGCATGATAAGCACGTTGGCCGAATCTGACAGGCGGCAGAATGGATACAGGCTCATCAGTTCTTTGTTGAGCGCAACACTCACCGACATCTCACCGTCATACTCGAAATCCACATTCATGGAATCAAGCATCTTCACGGCATCGCGGATGCGTGCGGCTTTTTCGCGCATCGGATTACCGAAAGTGGAGAAGGAAAGCAGTGCCACGCGTGGCTCATGACCCATCTTGCGGGCGGCACGCGCCGTACGTTTGGCGATGTGCGCAAGCTGCTCGGCATCCGGCAATTCCTGTACCGCAGTATCAGAGCAGAACAGGGTTTTGCCCTTGGCCACGATGAGGGTGATACCGAACAGGAACTCATTCGGTTTCGTATCGATCACGCGGCGGATGTTTTCAAGAGATACGGTGTAGTTGCGGGTAACACCGGTGATCATGGCATCACCATGTCCCATGGCAAGCATGCAGGATGCAAAGATATTGCGATCGTTCTTCACCATGCGCGCTACATCGCGATACAGAAAGCCCTGACGCTGCATGCGTGGATACAGATAATCGATATACGCATCGACATGCGGGCTTACTGCGGCGTTGACGATCTCAATGTCCTGCCAGTTATGAATGGCCATTTTCTTCATCAGGTCGGTCACGCGCTCGGTGCGACCCACAAGGATCGGTTTGCCAAGCCCGTTATCACGCCATTGCACAGCAGCACGGATGATCTTTTCTTCTTCACCTTCTGCGAAGATAACGCGCTGCGGATTTGCTTTAACCTTGTCGTAAATATACTGCATGGAGTTGGCAGTCGGGTCACGGCGTGCCGCCAGTTCCTTCACATAACCATTGATGTCCATGATCGGTTTACGGGCAACACCAGATGCCATAGCAGCTTTAGCAACTGCCACTGGAATGGTGGTCATCAAACGTGGGTCGAATGGGGCAGGGATGATGTATTCCGGCCCGAACTCCATATGACGACCGCCGTAAGCAGCCGATACTTCTTCTGGCACATCTTCACGCGCAAGCTGTGCGAGTGCTTCAGCTGCTGCGATCTTCATATCCTCGTTGATCTGCGAAGCACGCACATCGAGTGCGCCACGGAAGATATACGGGAAACCCATTACGTTATTCACCTGGTTCGGATAGTCGCTGCGGCCGGTTGCGATGATGGCATCTTTACGCACAGCGAGAACATCTTCTGGTGTGATCTCTGGATCAGGATTAGCCATGGCAAAAATGATCGGATTGCGGGCCATGGATTTCACCATATCCTGCGTCACTGCGCCTTTAGCAGCAAGGCCGATGAACATATCCGCCCCTTCCATTGCTTCAGCTAAGGTACGTTTTTTGGTAGGAGCAGCATGCGCTGATTTCCACTGGTTCATGCCTTCAGTGCGGCCTTCATAGATGACGCCGGTCTTATCAACCAGCAATGCATTTTCATGGCGTACGCCCATGCGCTTGATGAGTTCAAGGCAGGCGATACCGGCAGAGCCAGCGCCGAGTGTTACGACCTTCAGGTCTTTGAGTTTACGGCCGGTCAGATGCGCAGCGTTGATGAGGCCTGCCGCCGTAATGATGGCAGTACCGTGCTGGTCATCATGGAATACAGGGATGTCCATGCATTCGCGCAGGCGCTGCTCGATGATGAAGCATTCCGGTGCAGCGATATCTTCAAGGTTGATACCGCCCCAGCTTGGGCCAAGCAGCTTCACGCAATTGATGAATTCATCCACATCGCGTGTGTCGACCTCGATGTCGATACCGTCGATATCAGCAAAACGTTTGAAGAGGATGGCTTTACCCTCCATCACCGGCTTGGATGCCAGTGCGCCGAGATTACCAAGGCCGAGTACGGCTGTGCCGTTCGAGATCACCGCTACGAAGTTACCGCGTGATGTGTAGTCATACGCTTTGGCGGGATCTTTATGGATCTCCAGACATGGGATCGCAACACCGGGAGAATAACCCAGTGAAAGATCGCGCTGTGTCATCAGCGGTTTGGTAGGGAGGATAGAGAGTTTGCCCGGCTTGCCTTCTGCGTGATAGGCGAGTGCTTCTGCGTCTGTTATCGGTTCTTTTTCAATAGCCATATAAATCCAAAATGCTGCATTGCAGCATAAGTTACTGTAATATCAAAAGGATATTGTGCATCGCATAAAGACGGCAATTTTGCAAGGGAAAACCGTGCTAAGCGGTGTGTTCCATATTTACCTGCCTCTCGCCATGCCTTGGCCGGTTGCCTTGTCCTGATATGCTTCGTTCAATGTTGTATATTGTTCTGAAGTCAGGGTTATTTTGAATGAGGCATCCCTGGGTACATTTCTTACTTCAGGCATGGTGGTGGTGAGTGTTTCGAGATCTTTGGCATCTGGTGCAATGCTGCATTCGCAGGCGATATCTGTCAGTGCAAGGCCAGCCTGAGTAAAGAACGCCTTAAATGTTTTTGCAGAAGTATGCCCATCCTTCAGGTCTTTCAATAATCCGCTGCTATACTCGCGTTCATACCCTGCTTCTGCTTTTCTAAATAATGTAAGTTGCTGGCGGCCCTGACGGTTGCGTTGAGCACTGTTAATATCTGGCGTGGTGGCTGGAGTTGTATCATGTATTGCTCCATAGGTGACTTGGGGAGACGTTCGCGTATATCCGCTGCCTACATTCCCCCTGATACCATTATCACCCCTGCTGGCCGGTGCGCCTTGTGTTCTTTTTTTTGTCATACACTATCTGCTTACAGATTCACCCTGTGTAGCTGCCGGATCTTTTTTAGGATTGGCAACGATGCTGCGATAAAATCCATCAAGCTGCTCAAACTGTTCCTTGGTCAGGGTAACCGTGGCTGGTTTGCCCCTCAAATTTATTTTCATTACATCTCCGAGGGTGGTGCATTTATCAAGCCCTGGTACTTTGGTTCCGGTGTCTCCCTCAATATTGGCACGAAATGCGATCGCATCCATATTCATTCCTGCATCAAGGAATAATTTTGTGGAACGATTATATTCTGTTGTGAATATCTGGTAGTCACGAACATATGTACCATCTGGGTGAGGGAAAAATTGTGAAAGCTGGTCGCTGATGATCTGTAAGGCATCCTCTGCGGATACCGTTCTGAGCTTCGGTGTCCATTTTTCTTGTTCAGGCGCAGCTGAAGGTAGCTCCACACCAATCTCAAGCGGTATAGCCGACGCTCCCTTATCATGTGCATCGGGCACATCTGGCTGCGTTGTCTCATTTTGTATAGGCTGAATTTGTACGGGCTCAACTTTGGGTTGTTCTGGGGCAGCTGGCCTTTGTGTATTCACATCCCTGATCTCTCTATTGGCCCTCGGGTCTATGTAATAGGGCATGGTACGCCTTGTATGGCTAGCCGCTATCTCATTTGTCGGGGTATCGTCTGCAGCAAAATCATTATGTTCTTTAGCCATGAAACTCTCTTGATTGCATTGTAAACATTTCAAACCATACTATAGTAATGCTTGGCCAATTAATAATTAAGGTTTTGTGACGGGAAAAATATGGCGCAAGCGGCTGTATTAGAAAAAGAAATTGAGCAGGCGACGCCCGCCATGCAGCAATATCTGAAGCTCAAGGCCCAGCATGCGGATTATTTACTCTTTTACCGCATGGGGGATTTCTATGAGCTGTTCTTTGATGATGCCTTAAAAGCCTCTGCCATTCTGGACATTGCCCTCACCAAACGCGGCAAACATGCCGGTGAAGATATTCCTATGTGCGGTGTGCCGGTGCACGCGGCCGATAACTATCTGGAAAAACTGATCCGTTCGGGTCAGAAGGTTGCTGTATGTGAGCAGCTTGAAACACCGGAAGAAGCAAAAAAACGTGGCTATAAGGCGGTGGTATCGCGTGATGTGGTGCGTATCGTTACCCCCGGCACACTCACGGAAGATTCCCTGCTGGATGCGCGCACGTCGAATTTTCTGGTGGCTGTTTCGCAAGCGGAAGGCGTATTTGCTTTAAGCTGGATCGATATCTCAACCGGTGAGTTCCGCATGTCGCCTGTGGAGCTTGCACATATTGCTTCTGAGCTGGCACGGCTTGCCCCGAAGGAAATATTGTTGCCGGATACGCTTGCTGATGCGCCGGGCTTCAAACACATCGCTGATGATTTCAGGCAAAGCCTTACTATCCAGCCTGCCAGCGTGTTCGATGCGCGCCGTGGTGAGCGTGCGTTGAAAGAGATGTATGCGGTAACTTCACTGGAAGCATTCGGTGAAATCAACCCTGCCATGCTCGCAGCAGCCAGTGCACTGGTCGATTACATCAGGATCACACAGAAAGATTCACTGCCGCATCTTGATGCGCCGCGCCTGCAAAAAGCAGGTGACCATATGCAGATCGATGCGGCGAGTCTGCGCAATCTGGAGATCATGCAGACGCTTTCCGGTGAGAAACGTGGCAGCTTATTTTCGGTCATTGACCATACAGTGACCGCACCGGCAGCACGCTTGCTGGCCTCATGGCTTGCCTCGCCACTGACCGATGTGAAAGAGATACAGGCACGGCAGGATAATGTGGCGTATTTCATGGCAGCGTCTGATTTGCGCGCGAGCATTCGCCATTTCCTGAAATCCGTTCCCGATGCCGAGCGCGCACTTTCCCGCATTGCCATGTTGCGTGGTGGCCCGCGTGATGTGCTTTCCATCGCAGCATCACTGAAGGCAGCACACCATGTACGCGTACTGCTGGAGCGACAGGAGCAACCGGAGATAACAGATAGCCTTGCCGTATTGCGCAATGCTCTTGGTGGCCATGAATCATTGATAGAAACACTTACTGCTGCGATCAAAGAAGATGCAGGCTTGTTCGCGCGTGATGGAAATTTCATTGCAGAAAATTTTTCACCAGCACTAGATGAACTGCGCACGCTGCGTGATGAAAGCAAACGACTCATTGTTGCGCTTCAGCAGAAATATATCGATGGTACGGGCATCAACACGCTCAAGATCCGTTTCAATAATGTGCTTGGCTATTACATCGAAATAACACAAACACATCAAAGCAAGGTAAGCACGGATTTCATCCATCGCCAGACGCTTGCGAATAATCTGCGTTACACAACGGTGGAGCTTTCCGAGCTGGAACGCAAGATCAGCGAAGCGGCCGATAAAGCATTAAAACTTGAGTTGGAGCTTTTTGCAGAGCTTGTAGAAAAAGTTATGCAGGCTGAGCAAGCAATTAAAGAAACAGCGCGCGCATTGGCACAGATCGATGTGTTCGCGGCATTGTCTGAACTTGCGATGCAGCATCGCTATGTGCGGCCGGTCATTGACGAAAGCCTGAGTTTCGAGATCGCAGGCGGCAGACACCCGGTGGTGGAGGCGAGCCTTAAAAAGCAGGGCGAGAAATTCATTGGGAATGATTGTAACCTCGCAGATGCACAGCGCGTGTGGTTGCTCACCGGCCCGAACATGGCGGGTAAATCAACCTTCCTGCGGCAGAACGCACTGATCGCCATACTCGCGCAGATGGGTTCTTTTGTGCCGGCAGAGTCTGCGCATATAGGTGTGGTGAATAGTTTATTCTCGCGCGTGGGTGCAGCGGATGATCTGGCGCGAGGACGCTCCACCTTCATGGTGGAGATGGTAGAAACCGCAACGATATTGCAGCAAGCCGGTGCGCGTTCGCTGGTTATCCTTGATGAGATTGGTCGCGGTACGGCAACGTTCGATGGTCTTTCGATCGCATGGGCGGTGATGGAACATCTGCATAACCACACCAAATGCCGCACGCTGTTTGCCACGCATTATCACGAACTCACCAGCCTTACCGAAAGCCTCCCGTCACTCGCGTGTTACAGCATGAAGGTGAAAGAGTGGAAAGGTGATCTTGTGTTCCTGCATCAGGTAGCGGAGGGTGCTGCTGATCGTTCTTATGGTATTCATGTGGCAAAATTGGCGGGAATTCCTTCAACGGTCATCGGGCGTGCCGCCGATATTTTACAAGAATTACAGGCCAAGCAGGCCGCAGGTGGAAAAGCCTCGGCAAGCTTGCCGCTTTTTGCCTTTACTACGCCGGCTGAGCAACAAAATGCGGCCTCAGATGCGCTTCGGGAGGAATTAGCCGCCCTCCAGCCGGATAGTTTATCGCCAAAGCAAGCTCTTGATATTATTTATAAATTAAAGTCACTCGTATAATACTTGTATATACAAAATATTTGCGTTATTTTTCAAAACAACAAAATATGTGCGTATAATTATCGATTATACATATGGGCGCGAAAAACATCGTACTTATCATCACTGGCTCTATAGCCGCTATCAAAACGCCGGATCTTATCCGTAAGCTGCGTGCGAAGAAAATCGATGTGCGCTGTATCATGACTGAAGGTGCGCAGAAATTCGTTTTACTCGACGAGATCGAAAAACTTTCCGGCCATCCTGTTTCCACCGATCTGTTCGCAGACGATGAAATGCGCGATATGTGGCACATTCATTTCTCGCGCGAGGCAGAGCTCATTCTCGTTGCACCGGCAACAGCGAACATCATTGCAAAAATGGCGCAGGGTATCTCTGATGATATGGCGACAGCCACACTGCTTGCCAATAACCAGAAACTTATCGTAGCACCTGCCATGAACACCTATATGTGGGTGCATCCGGCGACGCAGCGCAATGTGGCGCAGATCGTTGCGGATGGTGCAGAGATCATTGAGCCGCGTGAAGGCTTGCTTGCCTGCGGTGAAGTGGGCGCAGGGCGCATGGCTGAGCCCGACGATATTGTGGCTGTCATTGAGCAGCACCTGCAGGTGAAGCAGGCCTTCTCCGGAAAGAAAGTACTGATAACCGCAGGGCCAACCTATGAGGCGATCGATCCGGTACGGTTCATCGGCAATCGTTCATCGGGTAAGCAGGGCTATGCGATCGCGGCAGCATTCTCAAGTGCTGGTGCCGATGTTACACTTATAAGCGGACCTGTAGCGCTGGCTGCACCCATGGGTGTAAAACTCGTGCGCGTGGACTCCGCCGCAGACATGCTTGCAGCCTGTGAGAAATCACTTCCTGCGGATATTGCGGTGTGCACGGCGGCGGTTGCTGACTGGCGCGTGAAAAAACCGGCCACGCAAAAAATAAAGAAAACCGCAAAAACAAAAATGCCGAAATTGGAACTGGTAGAAAATCCTGACATCCTGTTTCGTTTGTCTCACGCAAAAAAACGCCCGAAACTCGTCATCGGCTTTGCAGCCGAGACAGAGCATCTGCTCAAGAACGCGCAGGCCAAACTCAAGAAAAAAGGCTGCGACTGGCTGCTTGCCAATGATGTGTCAGATGGAAAAGTATTCGGTGATGACAAGAATACGATACTCTTCGTTACTCAGAAGAAATCTGAAACATGGCCAGTGATGAGCAAAGACGAAGTCGCAAGAAAACTAATTCAATACGTCATTTCAACATTCAAACCTGCAACGATAAAAAAAGCAAAATAAGGAAGATATCATGACACAGATAGATATAAAAATTACCCAACTTCCACACGGTGATGATCTGGCACTGCCGGAATATGCAACCGCGGGCAGTGCAGGCTGCGATCTGCTTGCTGCGGTAAGCAGTGAAATTGTAATGGGTTCAATGGAACGTCAGCTCATCCCAACAGGCATCGCGATCGCGTTGCCAGAAGGATACGAAGCGCAGATACGTCCGCGTTCCGGCCTTGCATTCAAACACGGTATCTCCGTGGTAAATGCGCCGGGTACGATCGATTCTGATTATCGCGGTGAGATAAAAGTGCTGCTCATAAATCTTGGCGATGAACCATTCACTGTAACGCGTGGCATGCGTGTGGCGCAGATGGTGATCACCCCTGTGTCGCAGGCGAAGTGGCAAAAAGTTGAAGTGCTCGAAGATACCAAACGCAGTGATGCGGGCTTTGGTTCAACCGGCACACATGCAAAGAAAGTAGAGACAGCGTAACCTATGTTCAGTCCATCTAAAAAATTATTCTATGCGGTTGAGGCGGTACTTTACATCGCCTATAACACAGGTGCTGGCCCGATCAGCAGCCGTGATATTGCAGCGAAGCAGGGCTTGCCGCCGCGTTATCTGGAACAACTGATGCAGAAGCTGGTGCGTGCCGGAATATTGCGTGGTGTGCGCGGCCCGAATGGCGGGTATGTATTGGCGCGGGAGCGCCGGCGCGTGACCGTTGGTGATATCTGTGATGTGCTGGTACTTGATAAAGACGAAGACCAGCAGGATGACGTGGCGGGCACACCGCTTGGCCGCCAGATCGTGCAGCCTGTGTGGGATGCCGCACAAGCGCAGATGATGGATCACCTGAAGCAGGTAAGCCTCGCGGAGTTATGTGAGCAGGCGCTCAAGAAAAATATCAAAAAGGCTTCAGAAGAACGCATGGATTTTGCAATATAGCAATAATGAAAGGATAGATTATGACTCAGACCAAACTTGATACTCCCGGCCGCGGACGCATTTACGACAATATTCTGGAGACCGTGGGCAATACGCCAATTATTCGTTTAGGGCGCATGGCGAAGGAGGCAGGTTGCGTGGCTGATGTGCTGGTGAAAGCGGAATTCTTTAATCCACTTTCTTCAGTAAAAGATCGTATTGCACTATCCATGGTGGAAGCTGCGGAAGCTGCGGGTGCGATCAAACCAGATACCGTGCTGGTAGAACCTACTTCAGGAAATACCGGTATCGCACTGGCGTATGTGTGTGCCTCCAAGGGCTACCGCCTGATACTTACCATGCCGGAAAGTATGTCGATGGAGCGTCGGAAAATGCTTAAATTCTTGGGTGCAGAACTGGAGTTGACACCCGCTGCCAAAGGTATGCGCGGCTCTATCGAACGCGCTGAAGAAATTCTGGCGGAAAATCCTAAAGCAATCATGCTGCAGCAATTCAAGAATGCGGCAAATCCTGCCATGCACATTCGCACTACGGCTGAGGAAATTTGGAAGGATACAGCTGGTAAAGTGGATGTGTTCATCACGGGCGTCGGCACAGGCGGAACACTTACAGGCACGGGAAAAGGCCTGAAGCAGAAGAATGCCGCCATCAAAGTAATGGCGGTTGAGCCGGAAGATTCACCGGTGCTCTCCGGTGGCGCGCCCGGCCCACACAAGATCCAGGGCATAGGTGCAGGGTTCGTGCCTGATATTTTAGATCGCAGCATGATCGATGAAGTGATCACCATCGGCAATGAAACAGCATTTGAAACCGCGCGGCAAGCTGCCAAACTTGAAGGGCTTCCTATTGGTATTTCCTCCGGTGCAACACTTGCGGCTGCGCTGGAAGTGGGCGCACGTCCGGAGATGAAAGGCAAAATGATCGTAGTTATCTTGGCATCATGTGCCGAACGTTATATCTCTACCGCTTTGTTCGCGGAGTAGTGTGAACGATTCCAAC
Source organism: uncultured Rickettsiales bacterium (assembly GCA_964535825.1). Classification (GTDB taxonomy): domain Bacteria; phylum Pseudomonadota; class Alphaproteobacteria; order Rickettsiales; family SXRF01; genus CAZAQK01. The sequence continues at coordinate 132,114 of CAZHUC010000002.1, read as the reverse complement.
CTAAGGCGCTATGCCCGCCATATCGTGCTTCCGGAAATAGGTGAGGCGGGGCAGCAGAAGTTGCTGGCGTCATCTGTACTGGTAGTTGGTGCGGGTGGACTTGGCAGCAGTGCCATCGCATACCTTGCAGCTAGCGGTATTGGCCGCATTGGTGTGGTGGAACATGACCGCGTGGAACTTTCCAATTTACAGCGGCAGGTGCTGTTCGAAGAAGGCGATATTGGCCGCCTCAAAGTGGAAGCGGTACGTGACCGGCTTAGTGAGGTGAATCCTGCCTGTAGGCTGGATATATTCCCTGAGAAACTTGCACAGGATAATGCACGCACACTTATCAAACCTTACGACATCGTGGTCGATGGCAGTGATAATTTTGATACGCGATTTGCCGTGAATGCAGCCTGTGTAGCGGAACGTAAAACACTTGTATCTGCTGCAATATCTGGATTCTCAGCACAGATATCTACATTCAAAGCGCATCTTGGTGCGCCGCACCCATGTTATCAATGCTTCATTCCAGACAAACCAGACCTTGAACGAAATTGTGCGCAGGAAGGTATTATCGGCCCACTGGCAGGCATGATAGGAAGCCAGCAGGCGCTCGAGGTGATCAAGGAATTGCTTGGCATAGGAGAGTCGCTGTCGGGAAAAATCCTGAGGATGGATATGCTTACATCAACCATCAACATTGCTGCATTGCCAAAAGATCCTGCCTGTCCAATCTGCTCTAAACACTAAAGAATCCTTGCATAAAAATTCTGCAGGGTTTAGGTGTTAGGTATGTTGGAAAGATCAAGAAAAATAATTGGTATACTGCTTTTTTTATATCATGTTCCGACACTGGCGGTTGCTGAAACTGCCACAGGAGCATCAACAGGCTTGCCTGTGCCGAGATTTGTGGCTCTAAAATCCGATGAAGTGAATGTGCGTACCGGGCCGGGCACGCGTTATCCTATCCTGTGGGTATACCGGCGCGATGGCCTGCCGGTCGAGATCATCGAAGAATTTGATCTGTGGCGCAAGATCCGTGACATGGATGGCACGAGCGGCTGGGTACATAAAAGCATGCTTGAAGGCTCAAGACGTGCCTTTGTTCGTGGCAAAGAGGCCCAGACCATCAGGGCAAATCCTGAGAAGAATGCACGGCCTATCATCAAGGCAGAACCTATGGTCATCGCCGATGTGATGGAGTGTGAGGTCGCCTGGTGTCGCGTGCAGGTGAGCGGCCGAAAGGGCTGGATCGAGAAAGCGCTGCTCTGGGGCGTCTACCCGAACGAAGTATTTGACTAGATTTTTCAGTACGTTTCCGTGTAATTTCGGCGCATGAACATGCGTCGCTTATTTTCTGCAGGATTGCTGATCACACTCGGTATGGTGACCGGCAGGGTGCTTGGACTGCTTAGAGAAGCATTGGTTGCTGCTAATTTTGGCTCGGGCACAGATGCTGATATGGCCATTGGCCTGCTCATCATCCCGGATTTTATCACCATGTTGCTTATTGGCAGCGCTGCCAGTGCCACACTTGTGCCGGCGTTTTCCAGTCGAAACCAGCAAGAAGCGTCAGCCTTGTTCTTCCAGAGCATGGCTGCAAGTGTATGTGTGGCATCCATCGCAGCGATACTGGCTTTCTGGCAGTTGCAGGCAGTATATCCCGAGCAATATTTTGCATTGCTTATGGCGATGGCATCATTGCCACTGAGTGCAGCCAATGCCGTGTGCGTGGCGTGGCTACAATACAAAGATCGCTTACGCATACCGGCATTCTCGAATGCAATTTTTAATGCAGTCGTTGTGCTCGGCTTATGGCTGATCGCGAGTGGGATTCACATGCTTGGCGTAGTTATTTTTCTTGCGGCAAGCCTGCGCCTTGGCGTGCATGTTATTGGCGTCGTGCTTGGTCGTGACCTTGTGTTATCGGATACCCGATCTCGGCAGCTCACACGCGATGTGCTGAAGAACTATACTTCCACCGTGTGCACTGGATTCTTTGGTATCGTTCCGCAATACGCACCCTATGCGGTGCTTGCGCTATCAGCCTCCGGGGTGGCATTATTTAATTATGCGTTCAAGCTGGTATTGTTGCCTGCGATGTTGATCGCAACCGTGATACAGATGGTCTGTCTGCAATGGTTCGTGCGATTGAACAAAGAGGGCGTGCTGCAACAATCCATACCGCTTGCTTTCCAGCTTGGTCTTGTAGTTTCACTGTCGATCAGCTTGTGTGTTATGCTTGCCAGCCAGCACATTGCCATGCTGTGTTTTGCGTATGGTGCAATGTCAGCCGATGATGTGCAGTCAGTAGGAAACATGCTGGCGATAGGCATATGGGCGCTACCGGGCATGGTGACGACAACGCTCTGGCAACAATTCTATTTTTCGCAGAAACAGACACGCACACCACTGATTGTATCGGTCATTCAGGCCGTATTGATAGTCCCGGTGCTGTGGATTGCACAGCAGCATTACGGTATCGCCGGTGTAATGACAGGATTTGCTATCGTGCAATCAATGCCGTTCATATTGTACAGCGTGTTGGCAAGGAGAGATAACGCATTGACACAGTCCGTATTGGGACGTGATGGCATGGCCATGATATTGGTGGTGATACTTGCCTATGTACCGCTTGCGTGGCTATTCAGGCAGCTGGATATATTGCCTATTACGGGGCTTGCGGTTGCGATAGTTATGGGAGTAGTGTTATTGATGGCAGCGGTATTGCCTAGTGCGCAGTGCCGTACATGGATAACTACACGCGTTACTACAAAATGATGCACACTATTCTGATCACCGGTAATCCTGATATTGCAGCGGATGCGCAGGCCGCAGGCGTGTCGCGCATCATGGTGGATCTGGAGATCATGGGAAAGAAGGAACGGCAGGCAAGTCGCAATACATTCATCAGCAGCCATGCAAAAGAAGATGTATCCAAGGTGCACGCTGTGCTGAGTCGTGCGGAGCTGATGGTGCGCATCAATCCATGGCATAACGGATCGGCAGCAGAGATGCGGCATGCAGCCGATGCAGGGGCAGACCTGATCATGCTGCCGATGATCACAGACATATCGCATGTGACCGAAGCGGTTAAATCCCTGCCGGCTGGTATACGCCTCATCTTGCTTATCGAGACGGCATATTCCATGGAAAAACTGGCAACCATAGCCGCGATGGATGGTATCGCGGAACTATACATAGGGCTGAATGATCTGCATTTATCACTCGGTTTGGAATTTTTATTTGAACCGCTGGCCATGGGGCTGGTGGATGAAATGGCCACGAAGATACAAAAATGCGGTAAGGCTTTTGGTTTCGGTGGTATTGCAAAGATGGGTAGCGGAGAGCTTCCTGCAGAGTGTATATTGGCTGAACATGAGCGGCTTGGGTCAACACGCGTGATCTTATCTTCACGTTTTTGCAAGGATGTTGAGATAGAGAATGCGCAAGGCAGGAAGGAGCGGATAAACGCCGCACTGGTAGCCATGCAGGCAGAATATGCTCGCCTCCAGAAGCGTAATGATACAGAAAGAAAGAATGACTTTGCAGGCACGTCATTGATCATTATGCGTATCGCACAGGATCTGAAGGTAAAAAGGCAAACGGTATGAAGATTTTAATTGTGGGATATGGCTCGATCGGTAAGCGGCATGCACGCATACTGCGCCCCATGGCCAGCACACTGGGTATTGTGACTGCGCAGGAAGCCATGGATTATCCGCTGTTTCGTTCCATAGAGGATGCATTTGATGCAGGCGCATGGGATTATGTGGTGATATGCACCATCACATCACAGCATGCAGAAAATCTGGAAGTGCTGAGGCGGTGCGGATTCACAGGCAAAGTGCTGGTGGAAAAGCCGGTATTCATGCATGTGGCAGAGAATGCTGGTTCATATCCATTCCGTGTGTATGCGGGGTATCATTTACGCTTCCACAAGATCATCGCTGCGCTGCAGAATGCGATAAAAGACAGTGAGATACATACGGCGCGTGCGCATGTGGGGCAGCATTTATCGCTATGGCGGCCTGGCCGAGATCCCAAGGACACATATTCTGCTCATATCGATCAGGGTGGTGGTGTGATGCGCGACCTTTCGCATGAGCTTGATCTGGCGCAGTTCCTGTTCGGCGAGATCATCGAGTATGAAGGTAAGGCAGAACGCCTTGATGATGTCACGGTGGACAGCGAAGATACCGCTACCTTCAAATTACAGTGTAAGCGTTGCGAGAATGTGATCGTGCATATGAATTATACGGATGAAGTGCCAACCCGCGAGTGGTTCATAGAGACCGATAAAGGCACGGTCACTGCCGATCTTATCCGGCGCTCCATCACGGTGAATGAGACCACCCATGTAATCACCTGCGAGAGCGATGCAGCCTATACGGCGATGCATCAGGCGGTGCTTGGTGACCAGGAAGGATTGTGTGACCTGAATGCGGCACTTGCCATACTCAAGGTGATCGATGATGTGCCTTTCCAAAGCCACATTGATACTGAGAAGAACTCAAAGTCTGCGTGACATCTGGTTGCTGGACTCGGGTGCATTTAGCTATTATAAAATGCCTGCGTAGCGATAGGTAATCAATAGGTAGTGCGGTGCTATTTAGTAAAAAGACAGAATTATATATTGCCTTCCAGTCGCTCATACTCTCGGTACTGTATGTCATATACATCATTGGCGGTTATAAGTCGTTCAATGTCTGGAGTCAGCTCGACATATTCGCAGGTGTGAACCCGCTTCTAGTTTTGGATCACCCGCATGGACTGCGTTATCTCATCACATGGCCGGTATTATGGCTTTCTGAATTTCTTGATGTGCACCGGAATGTCATATTCAGCATATTCGTAGTCGCGAATCTGATCGTGACAACATTGCTTACAGCGGCTGTGCAGGCGCGTATCTCCCATGCCCTGGAGTCGCGATGGAGATTATGGGTATATTTATTCGCACCTATATTCATCACGTTGTCCTTCGCGATGAATGGGCGTCTTTCTTACATGATGCTTGGCATCTCCTTGATGCTCTATGCCTATACGCGCTGGCTCAGCGGTATGGCTGTTAATGAGCCACTCGGGAAAGCCTTTCTCTGGTGTGTTATCAACATGCTTGCATTGGTATTGCTGTCGGTAAGTTCCGGCTGTTTTACCGTTGGTATGTTACTGGTAGCGGCACAGACCTGTGTCATGGTGGCAATGCCGATACACAGCTGGAAAAAATATCTTCTGAATATTGCGCTCAATATCGGCATCATTGCAGTGTTCGTGCTGATACAATTTAATTTCATCCAAAAAAATCTTGACTTCTACGGCGGTTCGATCTTTGCCATGATGGTGCATGGCCCGGGTAAAATATTTTATAATATGCAATATGGCAGGGAGCTCACGGCACTACTGAGTGCCATAGTTGTGTTTATAGGAGTGTGTTATTCGCAGAAACTGAAACATTTGGCACGCGTTGTGTGTAGTCGTTATTATCTTCTGATAACGCCCGTATCACTGGTCATAATCTCCTTGCTGGTGGGCGTCTTTGGGTATTCTGCCTTGCTTACCGGCAGCACTGCGGCAATGATACTGGTTGTTCATTTCATCGGTACTTTAAATCAGGCTGGTCAACTCTTTACAGCAAAATACCCGGTCAGCGCTTTCTTTTATCAGGATATAAACAGGCAAAGGGTGTTAACGGCAGCATTGATGTCTGTGGTAAGTGCGGCGGTGATCATGGTCTCGCCTGCGCCGGTTGCACCACAATACGGATCTGGTTCATTGGATGATTATAAATGGATGCTTCGTTGGGACGATAATACATATTATACAAAAATGACCGGCAGCATGGATCCTACGAATATGACACATGATACGGATGGAAATATTTATTTCGTAGAGAATCAGAATCGTATCCTGCGTATTCAGAAACAAAGAGATGTCGAGCTTTTCGCAGGGGACTATACAACTGGCGATGTGGATGGGGATCGCAGGCAAGCGCGTTTCAACAAAATATCTGACATCGCCGCTGATAGTCAGGGTAATCTTTATGTGGCCGATGAAGAGAACAACAAGATCAAGAAAATTGATAAAGATGGCATGGTTACGACAGTTCTTGGTAACGGGAGAATGGGGCGTTTCTATTCCTGGTGCAAGCCTCTGGAATGCAGAATTACCTCACCCAAAGCAATCACCGTATTACAGGATGATTCCGTTGTAGTATCAACAGGTCTACAACTAATACGCTTCCATAATAATGGCGTTCCGGTGCAGTTCTTTTATGTACAGGAAGTTAAAAAGAAGGATGATGGGACGTTAGTTACCGTTCCGTAATGTTTTTTACCTTGTGAATTACGTTAATCACGCTAGACCATTACCATGAACACCAACGTTGCAAGCTGGCATTACGAAATAAGAGAACTGGCATTTACCCGGGATGCTACGCATCGCCTGTGGCAGATCGCATATTTTTCTGCGGTGATGATACCTTTTATGCTAGTGGGGCATCGCACGGCGGCGGATGTGCTGTGTGGGTTGATAGGGTTTCTGTTCTTGCTCAAGAGTGCTTCCAAGCGTGAGTGGGGCTGGGTTAAAGAACCAATGATGGTTTCGTTGTTCGTGGCCTGGGCGTGGTTATGTTTAGTAGTGACCCCGCTTGCGTATGATATACAGGCATCTGCAACCATTGCATTTCCATGGATACGGTTTCTATTATTCTTCGCGGCAATGAGGCACTGGGTGCTTACGGAAGCAAAGCCGCTTAAGCTGCTTGGTAGTGCGCTTGCGGTATTACTTATATTTATTGCGGTGGATACGGTGTGGCAATATGTGCATGGTTTATCACTCTCTAATAATTACGCTGCTGATTCTGGTCGTCTTACCGGTCCGTTCGGCAATGTGAAAGTGGGGATCTACCTGGCAAGAATGCTGCTGCCTGTGCTTGGGTTATGTTTATTCTTCAGCTTGTTTGAATCTCGTGCAAAATTAGTATTTGCAACATACGGAATATTATATTTTTTCGTGTTAGGCACGATTGCCGTGACTGGTGAACGCGCACCCTTCGGGATGAGTGTGCTTGGAATGTTTACCGTATTATCTCTTCTGGTGCTTACTGAGAAGAAGATGCGCAGGCTTTGTCTTCAGTTGATGGGGATCACCTTCATTGCCGTGGCGATATTGATCGGTACGCAGGAATGGGTATTAGGGCGGCTGATGCATGCTGTGGGGATCTTGATGGATTTCAGGAATTCTTCGTATGGCCAGCTTTTCTGGATGGCATATGAGATGGGGAAAGACAACATCCTGACGGGTGTTGGCATGAAGAATTTCCGCGAGATATGCACACAGTTCATGGCTAGCGGTGCGGCCACACATTATAACCTGCATCCACATAATCCGTATCTGGAATGGTTTGCTGAAGCAGGCATTATCGGCCTTGCGCTGTTCATGACCTTCGTATGGTTTGTTCTGCGTGAATGTTTAGGCGTATTGAGGTCGTGTGCTGGATACCAGCGTATCGTAGCGGCATTTGCAGTGGGTTCTGTGGTGGTGCTGTTGTTCCCGTTCGTGCCTACGCAGAGCTATTTTGCTAACTGGCCCGCGATATTGTTCTGGTACGCCTTGAGTGTTGCGCTTGCCTCGCTTTCGCTATGCCGTTCTAAAGCTACTGCTGATTGACCCCGCACCATCCATTTTCTTTTGATAAGGTCGCGTGCGGGCATTTCGTATAGCCGGTTCAGAAGATAAGCAGCAACCAATGTAACGCATCCTGTGATTGGTAAGGTGTACTCCAGCCCTAGCGATGGCATGTTATCTGTAAATAAACGCATGAAATATTCATATATGTAAAAATGAATCAGATATGCACTGAACGAGATATCTCCCAGAAATTTGCATAGTGCTATCGATGGTTCTGACTGTCGGCGGATACAGGCACACAAAAGAACAACGATGGATGTGGCGATGATAAGTAATGAGAAGTGGTATCCCCACAAATATTTTTCTACGCTCTCACTCGGATAAAGAAAAACAAATGTCAGTGTCCCGGCAACAATAAACTTGAATATCCATTCCTGCCGAAGACTGAACCCATGCGGATATTTCACAGCGATATTACGATAGATCATTGCACACAACATGCCACCAATGAAATATACCAAAAATACTGGGAAATTACTGTAATCGAACCAGGTTGCGCCAAGGGATGCCTGGCTGAATAATGAACCAACATATATCTGATTAAGGAGAATGGACGCAACCAGCAGGCCGCCCATCACACGAATGCCTGGCAAAAATATCCAGAACAGCGGGAACATAAGATAAAATACCCATTCGATCCCTATAGACCACCCACCAGTAATGCCAGAGGTAAGTCCAGGTGCAGCGAGTCCGAACAGGAATGTGGCATTCAGAAGGAATGTCTTAAGTGTTACGGAATCATAATAACTATACAGGCTGACCAAAAAGTATAATGGAAATATGCGGGCAAGCCTGGCAACATAGAAAGCTCGCAGTGAGGCCCTGTTTATATCCGTATATCCGTAGACATGCCAGATACTGAAGCCACTCAGGATAAAGAACATATACACACCGAACGTACCCAGCTGGAAATGTTCCATCCCATTCCATGACAGGTAGTGGTATGCCATCACCAGTATGGCACATAAGCCGCGTAGGCCGTCCAGCATATGCAGGCGCGGTCTTTGCGAATTATACTCCAAGTGTCTCATATGAGGTATGCCAGTTGACGAAGGGTGTAATTATTGTATATCTACATTAATAATTTTAAAAAACAAATGTTTAAATGTATCAGATGCCTGCGGTAGCGATGGTATGAGTCGCATACGGTTAATTCCACGATTGGATGTTAAAGGTCCAAATCTCATTAAAGGTATTCACCTTGAGGGATTGCGCGTCATAGGCGACCCACATGAATATGCCGTGCGATATTACCAGCAGGGTGCAGATGAATTACTGTTCATGGATATCGTGGCCAGCCTTTATGGTCGCAACAATCTTTCAGACATTATTGAGCGGGCGGTTAACAGCGTGTTCATTCCCATAACAGTGGGCGGTGGCATTCGTTCTATCGAAGATGGCATCCACATCTTGCGCTCTGGTGCGGATAAACTTGCGGTCAACACTGCGGTGACGGCGCGGCCGGAACTTATCACGGAAATGGCCGAGCGTTTTGGTTCGCAGTGCGTTGTGTTGTCCATTGAGGCCAAGCGTGTAAGCCAAGGAAAGTGGGAAGCCTATACCGATAATGGCCGTGAGCACACCGGACGCGATGTGGTGGAGTGGGCCAGGCAGGCAGTATCGCTGGGAGCAGGGGAGATACTGGTTACCTCGGTGGATCAGGAAGGTACGCGCAAGGGATTCGATACGGAACTCATACAAGCGGTTGCAGCTGCCGTGAGCGTGCCAGTGATCGCCAGTGGTGGTATGGGTAAGCCGGAAGATCTTGTGGCGGCTGTGCATGAAGGCAAGGCAGATGCCGTTTCTATGGCGGACATACTGCACTATAAACGTGCAACACTTGCAGATATCCGTGCGGTCGCAAAGGCAGCCGACATTGATGTGAGGTCGGCATGAGCACCGTGACCGTTATTGATTATGGTGCGAGTAACCTGCTCAATGTTGTGCGCGCGCTCAAGCATTGTGGCGCACAGACAGAGGTGACCAATCATGCCGCGACGATCGCTAAAGCAGACAAACTTATTCTGCCAGGTGTGGGTGCATTCGGTGATTGCAGCAAGGCACTGGATACGCTGGGGCTCAGCCAGCCGATCAAGGATTATGTAGCAAGCGGCAAACCATTTCTGGGTATCTGTGTGGGTATGCAGGTGATGTTCGATGTGGGTGAGGAATTTGGCACGCACAAAGGACTGGGAATTATTCCCGGCAAAGTGGTGCGTATTCCTGATAAGTCAAAAGATGGCAAGCCACACAAGATCCCGCACATCGGATGGGATGAATTGCTGCGTCCATCGCACGTTGCATCATGGGACGATACTATTTTCTCAGCCGTGCATAACGCATCGGTTTATTTTGTGCATTCATACATGGGTGTGCCGGATAATGCTGCCGACCGTATTGCCTATGTGGATTATAACTGTGTGGAGATATGCGCCGGGGTTCGTCGCGGCAACGCCTATGGGTGTCAGTTCCATCCGGAAAAAAGTGGTGAGGCAGGCCTTTCGATCCTGAAAGGATTTATGACGCTCTAGTCTGGGCAAGGAAGTGTTTCTTCGCTTGTTCCAGATCATCGTGTCGGCCAATATCCATCCATTCTGCCTGCAAGGTGTAAACTGCCACCTTGCGTTTACTGTTCACAAGGTTGGTGAGTACGGTCGGCATATCGGTCGGTGTGCCTTTAGGTATGGAGGCAAGGACTTCAGGCGAAAGCACATACATGCCCGCGCTGATAAGATCCTCATACACTGGCTTTTCAACGATTGATGCAAGGAAGCCATCATTCACCTGCAATACTCCGTAAGGCACTTCTACCTGGTGTGCGCGTGCGCATATGGTGGCGGCAGCACCAGAGGCATCATGGAAATCCACCACATCGCCAAAATCCACCGAGGCCAGTATGTCGCCATTGGTCACTACTACCGGATGGGATTGTTTCTGTGGCAGCAGAGAGAGTGCACCCGCTGTGCCAAGGAATTCTTTTTCGCGGATGTAATCGATGTTGCAGCCGAAGCGTTCGCCGTCGCCGAAATATTGTTCGATCATGTGACCGAGGTAATTAACGGCTAAATGAAAATCATTGAAGCCCTGATGTTGGAAGCGTTTGATGATCCATTCCAGTATCGGTTTGTTTCCCACGGTAACCATAGGTTTAGGAATATCTGTGGTGATAGGAAGTAGGCGTTTGCCCTTGCCGCCTGCCATGATGATCACAGGGTTGGGGCGCGGGTCATAAATGAAGCCAAGCAGTTCATCATAGGTCACGATGCCTGCGATATTGCCGGTCTCGGTGAGTAGCGGGATCTGGCGGATGCCTGCAGATTCCATCAAGCCCAGTATGCGTTCACGCGGGGTGTTCACCGGCAGGGCATGCGGCGCCTGGTTCATTACATTCTTTACTGCTGACTGCAGCGATTCATTGCGCAGGAGGCCGCGGCGTATGTCGCCGTCCGTTACCGAGCCTATCAGCTTGCCTGTTTTATCAACGATCAGCGCGATGCGGGCATCGCTTTTATCAATAGTGGCAATGGCTTCCATGATGCTGGCATGTTCGCCCAGCACGATACCGGAAGCATCGATCAACGCATAAGAAACGGAAGTAGGGTGTGGCATGTTAACCTTTGAGCTAGAACGAATATCAGGCCAGAATAAGCCACCGAGTCTCGTTTGCCAAGCGATTCTGTATTCATGAGGGACAATGCCGATTTGACAAATGGCCGGTTTGCGCTATCCAATCAGTAACTTATGAAGAAGAACCTCCTGTTCGTTACTTATGGCGGCGGCCATGCACACATGGTGTATCCGGTGGTGCATGCGTTGCGTCGTACTGAGTCTTACGCAAGCGGCAAGCTGGGTATACATGTGCTCGGGTTGCCAGCGGCAAAGCATACATTGCAGGCCAATGGCGTGGAGTGTTTTGGATTTGCTGATTACCTTGACCCCAAAAAAGATGCTGATGCCATAGAGTGGGGAAAAGAACTGGCCAAGACGCATCATTCACCGACCATTGGTGTTGATCTTGAGGATTCCATCGCCTATCTCGGCCTGTGTTACAAAGATCTGGTAACAAGGCTGGGTGAGCAGGAAGCAGCGCGCCTTTTCAAATCAAAAGTGCGCCATGCCTTTTACCCGCTTACCATCATGGAGCGTATCTTCGATGATATAAAACCGGATATGGTCATCACCTCTAACTCGCCGCGCAGCGAAGCCGCTGCCATTGAAACTGCCAACAAGCGCGGCATTGAGAATTTGATCATGACGGATCTCTTCACCGGACTCGGTGATTACCCGCTCAAGGCAAAGAGCATTACCTTCATCAATACATTCGCCAAGAATAAATTCGTGCAGGATGGATTGGTGGATGAGAGCATAAGCCAGTGCTACTACACAGGAAATCCTGCGTTCGATAAGATTCTGGAGATTCCAAAAACAAAAGATGCAGCATGGATGCAGGCACATTTCCCGAACGCTGCCGGCAGGCAAACTGTCTTGCATGCGGACATGCCGGCGTACTGGCATAGCGGAAAGAAATGCTCACATAATAAAACAGAAGCAGAGATCATCGAGGAATTGGACGCCTGCTATAAAGCGAGCCTGCAGGCTGGGGCATATTACCTCATTCGTCCGCATCCGTCGCAGGACAGGGCGTTCTACGCCAGATGGCTGGAGAATAAAAAGGATGCCTCACTGGCAGCGGAATGCAACCTGCACGAATTGCTCAGGAATATCGATGTACTGATCGCCCGCACCACCACCGTGGGGCTGGAAGCCGCTATTATGCACAAGCGCATCGTGCAGCTGGATGCGAATTTCCATGCCGACCTGCCGCTTGCCAGCATGGGTATCGCCTGGGGGGTAAATAGCTACAAGGAATTGCCGGAAACCCTGAAAAATGCGCTGTCTGACGATAAAAAACTTGAGAAAATCATAAATCAGATTAAACAAGTGCTTCCTGACACGCCTGCGGCCATGTCTATCGCGCAGTTAATATTACAAAAGCTGGATCTGGGAACACAAGGTTCAGAAAAAATGTGGAGTGTACAATGAGTAGTTTAGCAAAATACCAGACCGAAGCCCCGAACGAGGCATATTATGGCCTGCCGCAGCAGGTGGAATTTTGCAAGACGTGCGTGATCTCTAACCAGCGCCCGAATTCTATCATTGAACAAAAACACACGCGTGAATCGAAAAAGCCGGTCATCGCTTTCGTTGATGGTATTTGCGATGCGTGCCGCACCAAAGACTGGAAATCCAAAGTGAACTGGGAGGAGCGCGATAAGGAATTGCGCGACATGCTGGATAAGCATCGCTCCAAAGATGGTTCATATGATTGCCTTGTGCCGGGCTCTGGCGGCAAGGACAGCTTCATGCAGGCGCATCTGCTTAAATACAAATACGGTATGAACCCGCTGACGGTCACATGGGCGCCGCATATCTATACCGATTGGGGCTGGAAGAACATGCAGGCATGGATTCATGCAGGTTTTGACAATGTGCTTATCACCCCCAATGGTCGCATTCACCGCCTGCTTACACGGCTTGCGACCGAGCGTCTGCTGCATCCGTTCCAGCCCTTCGTGATCGGGCAGCGCCATCTGGCGGCGAAAATGGCAGCGCAATATAACATCAAGCTGATCTTCTACGGAGAATCAGGCGCGGAATACGGCAATCCTTCTGCCAATAACCAAAGCTCCCGCCGCGATATGAAGGAATATGAATATTTCACCATGTCGGATGATTCTGATGTGTATCTCGGCGGCACATCCTTCAAGGAACTTAAAGAGGATTTTGGCTTCCGGCAGGCAGATTTTGAACCCTACATGCCGATCAATCCGCAGCTGTGTGACGACAAAGGCATTGAGGTGCACTGGCTTGGCCATTATGTGAAGTGGCATCCGCAAAGCGCCTATTATTATGCGGTGGAGCATGGCGGTTTCCAGGCTGCCCCGGAGCGTACGGCAGGCACTTACTCAAAATATAATTCGATTGATGACAAGGTGGATGATTACCACTACTACACTACCTTCATCAAATTCGGCATTGGCCGTGCTACCTACGATGCATCGCAGGAGATACGCTCAGGTGACATCACCTATGATGAGGGTGTGGCACTCGTGAAGAAATTCGACGGGGAATATCCCGCACGCTTCGAGAAGGAAGTGTTCGAATATCTTTCAATCCATGAAAAAGAATTTGGCAAAAAGATCGTGAGCAAGTTCAAGAATCCCATCATGACGCGCGAGACCTTCATGGCGCTGTGTGATGAGTTCCGCTCGCCACATCTGTGGAAACATGAGAATGGGCAGTGGAAACTGCGTCACACGGTATTTGGTAAGTAGTTAGCTTAATTTCAGAACGTAAAAAAGCTGGCCGTTGAATGGCGAGGTGGAGATTGTGCCGGTCGCGTAGTTCACGGAATAGCGCTCAACACCATAAAATCCCGCACGCATATATAATCTCTCGATCTCATGTGGGGTAAAGAGATGCCCTGAGGCGGGATATGATTTATCGCCTATCTTCCATTCATAATGTGCATCGCCACGCGTTTCATTGAAGGCGCACGCATCAACGATACGACGCTTCAGCACATTCCAGCGACCGTAAGAAAGCTGGTTGTGACGGTTATTGACATCTAGCATCACAATGCCATCTGGCTTGAGTTTCTTTGCCATACCCTGCAATGTTTTAAGGCGAATGGATGAGTCTGGCATATGGCCGAACACGTTCCACAATACCGTGATAACGTCGAATGGCTTTTCATCGAGTGTATCCAGCGTATCACCGCAGATGGGATGCACGGTAAATCCTGTCGACTGTCTGCAGATCGCGGCCATTTGCTCACTGGGCTCTACAGCCACCACATCGGTCAGCTGGTGGTGCGATGTAATTTTTTTTAGGCGTCTGCCATCACCTGACCCGATATCAAGCATTCGCATGCCCGGCTTCAGCCGATCAATAACAAGCTGGTCTACTGCATCCAGATAAGACTGGCGTGTGCTGGAATATTCCGCGTAGCTGGGTGCAATGGCATCGTAAGCGGCCAGTGTATTTTTCTGGGCGGTGGTTACCATGCCGTCCACCCGCCATCGATCACCATGTGCTGGCCAGTGATATAGGCTGCTTCTTTTGAGAGCAGGAATGCGATCATACCGGAGACATCGTCTTCTTTGGCCATGCGTCCCAGTGGGGTGCGCTTGTTATAACGCTCCACGAACTGTGGATTCTGGCCGCGCTCGATACCACCCGGAGATACCATGTTCACGCGCACCTGTGGTGCCAACACGGTTGAAAGCCAGCGTGATGCGGCAAGCAGCCCGCCTTTGCTTGCTGCGTAGGCAGCGGGGTTGGTCATTTTTGTGCCTTCATACAGGCCATGGTCAGGGCCAACCACACCATAAATCGAGCCGATATTCACCACCGATGCATCATCGGATTCTTTGAGCAGCGGATGCAGTGCCTGCACCAGAAAGAACGGTGCGAGCAAGTTTACGCGCATGACCTTCTGCCATGCTTCATAGCTTTCCTCAGCGAAAGGAACGCCCCAGCCGGGTGTTGCATCGTAGAATGCGGCGTTGTTTACCAGATAATCCAGACGGCCGAATTGTTTTTCGATATCACTTGCGATCTTACCGAAAGTTTCAGGCTGCATGAGATCCGCTTCGATAAAACAGTGCTTGCCACCATATTGCTTCACGAGCGCTTCAGCGAATGCCTGTCCTGCCTGTGTGTTCTTATCAAGCACGATCACATCAACACCGCGTGCTGCCAGCTTGTGGGATACGGCCTGTCCAAGATGGCCTGCACCGCCGGTGATTGCTGCTACATAATTGCTCATATACGATTCCTATTCTTTGGCGTGGTATGGGTTGTTGATCAGCAATTCGGCTAAGTGCAGATCATAGTGTGTATCAATATCCAGCGCGCGTTCGGCTGGAATGGTGATGTATCCTACACGGCCTTCCATGAGCTTGCTGCATGATTGTATATAGCTGGCATGTCCAACATATACGCAGGTGGTGACATCATACATATCCGGCACGTCCTGCCTGCGAACAGCGTTCGATCCGCTGATGGCGATGTGTATGTGATCCTGTGCATCGATGGTGACCATATTCAGGTGCGGGTTGCGATGTGCCGGGCTGATGCCAAATAAAATATCGCATGTGCCACTGGCAAATTTCTTTACCGCAGCGTCAATATCCTGGGGCGCACGCAGCGGCGATGTGGCTGGCAGGGAGATGAACGGTTGCGCTGTGCTACCAGAAAATAGCTGCGGGAAACTATCGATCGCGTGTCGCCATGCCAGTATTTCCGGTGTGGTATCTACCGCAAGTTCCGCCGGGCGCATCAATATTTCTGCGCCGAATTGTTTGGCTGCGTCTGCAATTTTCGTGTCATCGGTGGAAACAACGATGCGCCCAACCGACTCACTTTTGAGCGCAGTGAGTATGCTATGTGCGATCAACGGTTTTCCGGCGACTGGTGTAATATTCTTTTTAGGAATCCCCTTCGAACCGCCACGCGCAAAGATAAATGCAGTATGTTTGCTCATGCCGCTTTCGCTTTCACAAAAGGTATGCTCTGGCGTGTGCCGGTGTCACTGGCCTTTTTCGCGAGATCGACGATCTGCAGAACATGTGCAGCAGATTCAACATTTGCCCACTCGCTGAATGCGGCAGTGTGTGAATATTTCGGGGTGTAGCCCTTGAGTGATTTGTGAAACAGCACATCGAACTGGCGCAGATAGATGTCATTGCCGTTTGGCAATTTTTCGCAATCCAGTTTCTTACCGGTTGGATGTTCCGGGCTTACGAATGTCAGCTCTTCTTTGATAAGGTCAGCATAGAGCGTGCCTTTTTCTGCAACGATCTGCACCGCCATATTCGCCGTGCGCTGCAGGAAATCAAGCTGCACAGACACATTCTTATTCGGATATTCCATGAGTATGTGGGCGCTGTCTTCCACATCGATCTCTAGGTTGCTTAGTTTAGCGCGGCTGCATTGCAGTGATTTAGGCCAGCCGAACAGCCATGTGGCATAATCGATCTCATGGCTGAGTTCTAAGAGTGCGCCACCGCCGAGTTTTTCCTGAGCACTCACACCTGCACGGTAATCAGAATCCGGCCGCCAGTCCGGCAGGTATTGCCCCACTTCGATGCGTGCTGTGTGCACAGTGCCGAGCGTATTATTTTCGATCAGGGCACGGATAGCATGCAGGGCAGGTAGGAAGCGCAGCACATAACCCACCATGATGAACCCGGTGGATGCCTTGCAGGCCTGCACAAAACTCTCAATGCCTTTGCTGTTTGCCGCCAACGGTTTCTCGATGAACATCGGGATGTTCTGTTTGGCGAATGCGGTGGCATTGTTAATATGCTCGCTTGCAGGCGATGAGATCAGCACAACATCAGGCTCGAATGATAATGCTTCATCCATGCTGCGAAGCATGATGTTTGCATGTTCAGGCACGCTGTCATCGTCACGCGTGTGCTGGCGATACACAGCAATTTGCGCATCTGGCAGCAGCGTGCGCGCATTGCGCAGGTGGCGTTTGCCGATACTTCCTAAACTTATACAGAGAACTTTAGGCGGCATCACCGAAGTCTTTCCAAAGGATGGGTTGATCATGCTCTTTGTCATGCTTCAGTGTTTTGCCGCATATCTTATCAATTTCAAATGGTTCAACCGCACCTTGTGTCCATGGGCGTTTAACACCGAGCATATCTGCAGTAATTTTTGTTCCTGCTTTAAGAGATGGCACGGCGCACACCACGCTCTTACGGATAAGCGGGCGGTTCGCAGCTTCTGCGGCAACAGGTTTTTTCACGCCATCACCCAGTGAGGCACTGGCATCGCGCACGGCATTCACCAGTGCTTTAAGCTCAGGAATATCAACAGATGCTTTATGATCTGGCCCTGGAAGATTCTTATCCAGCGTGTAATGTTTCTCGATCATTGCTGCACCTAGGCCAGCGGAAACAACCGCAGCTACATGACCTTCGGTATGGTCTGAATAACCAACTGGCAGGCCGAACTTATCACGCATGGTGATGATGGCTTTGAGGTTCGCCTGTGCGATAGGCGCAGGATATTCAGACAGGCAATGCATGAGTGCCAGTTCACGCTTGTATGGCTTTACCCACTCCAGCGCGCGCACTACTTCATCCATATCGCTTGCGCCGGTGGAGATAAGCAGGCCCTTGAAACGCTTTGCCATATGCTCAAGCAGGGGCTTGTTGGAAATTTCCGGCGATGGCACTTTCACCGTGGTCACACCAAGTTTGTCAGCAAGGAAATCAACGCTGCTATGTTCGAATGCAGTGCACAGGAATCCTACTTTGCGCTCTTTGCAATAGTTGAAGGCCTTAACAAGCCATTCATCCGGTAGCTCAAGTTTCTTGGCCATCTCAAGCTGAGAATCGCCTTGTCCGGCTTTTTGCTGATAATCGGTTGAAGCAGCGTAGGTGGAGATCTCTTCTTCGGAGATGAAACGCTGCAGCTTGATGATATCAAGACCAGCTTCGATGCCTGCATCGATCAGTTTGAACAGCAGGTCTTCCTGCCTGTTGTGATTCACGCCGATCTCACCAATGACCACGCAGCGCTCGCCCGGCTTGAAATCAAATTGTTTGGAAACAAAATCCATCGCTATCTCCAGAAGATTATTTTTGCAGCATCGGGTGCGCTACCGGTGTGACGCTTCCATTCGTCACCAATATGCGCATAGGCGGCTGCATCAACGATACGCTTGCCAATATAGAAGGTTGCTGTGCCGGTTGCATTGCTTTTTTTGAAAAGAAGCAGGGGGTCATCGGCTGCCGTGCTGCGTCCGCCCGTCATATTGATAAATTTGACGCCGCTTTCCATCAGCGCGCAGGACATGGCAAACAGGCTTAAATTGCCCGCCCCAAGCCGTGCATATTCCATGATGCTTGCACCCAGATGATACAGGCCGCACTTGCCATGTACCACCACCATCGAGGTGGCTACCAGACTATCACCCGTGAATGCGCCGAATAATCTGAGGCCGTCTTTTCCCAGTGCCAGCATGTGCTTCCAGTAAGCATCATCATACCAGAAGAATTCCGGTGCGTTGTTCCTTCCCATGGTCTCTTCATATAATTGTCTGAAGGCAGGGAGGTATTCAGGCAATGGTAATTCCCGGGCGGTAAGCCCTTCTTTTTCTGCTTTACGCAACATATTGCGGGTTTTTGAACCGAGCAATTTGAGCAACTCTTCCTGCGTGTCCGGCAGGAATGATGCGGCTAATGTGCGGTTCGCTTCCACGGTTGTTCCCGGATGCGCACAGGTCTGGTTATTGTTAAATGGGCTGAAGCGCACGAATTCTGCGATGATCTTTTGCTCAGCGGCATACGCATCAAATGCTTGCCATGCGGCTTTGAGGAAGTCAGCGGAGTCGGTCGTGGCCATTGGGCCCGTGTATCCGTAGATGCCACTGATGTCATAATAACCTGTGGGTTTTTCAGCGATCATCACCGGTGTGAGCAAGAACGGATAGATGAAATGCTCACCACCGGATGTAAAATGCCACAGCTGTGCGGTGGAATGCTTGATACGCAGGCTATAGGCCAGATGATATTCTGGCAGATAGGTGCAATCAATATCACCAAAATGCGAAAGTATTTTGCGCCAGCCAGCGCAGTCAGCAGCGTTAAGAAGTGCGTGCATGTAATGGATCTACCAAACGTTTGGCCAGCAGCTTGGTCTTGTCGTGTGGCTGCTTCAGTGCATCCATGATAAGCGCCAGCGTATCTGATTGTGCGTAGGGGTTATTACCGGAAACGGCATTACGGAACTCTGCAGACCTAGCTTTCTGGATGGCTTCCTTGATGGCAGCAAGTTCCAGAGGTGCGTGTATCACATTGTCGCCGTGCACACGGCCTTGCTGGCGCGCACCGATATTGACCACAGGCAACCTAAAGCTTGGTGCTTCCCATAGCCCGCTGGAAGAATTGCCGATCATATACAGCGCCGATGCCATGGCGGCATAATATTTCTCTGCTCCCAGACTTTCGAACAGATGCACATGCGCGTGCTTCTCGGCATAGGCTTTTAGTTTTTCAAAAAACAGCCGACTCGCCTGATCCGGATTTGGTGCGGTGAGGATAATGGTATCCTTGATCGCATCCAGCGCGCCAAGGAATATATCGATCTGTTTTTCCGGCGGTGCGGTGTCAAAAGAAGTGGGGTGGAACGTGGCCAGCACAAACGGTTCTTTTGGTTTGAGGCCAAGCAGCTTGCGTATATCCGGCACGGTGCTGATATAGGCAGAAAGTTCGGTAAGCGCCGGTTCTCCCGTGGTAATGATACGCCAGTCTTCTTCACCCATAGCGTGCAGGCGTGTCTGATGCTCTGGTAGCGCGACCAGATGCAGATGTGAGAGACAGGTGAGGGCGTAACGCGTCTGGTTATCGGCTGAACCTTGCGTGATATCGCCGCCGGAATGATGGATGATAGGTATATGCAGCATTGATGCCGCACCAGCGACCGGCAGCATTTCCCAGCGATCACCCAGAATGAACACATAATCCGGTTTGCCTTCGGAGAAGATACGCACGGATTCGTTGGTTGCGCGGGCGTAGGCCGCGGCCATTTGTTGCGGTGTATCATCCTGTTCGCGCAGGAAGTCCATAGTGTCATGAATCGGCAGGCCATCTTTTCGTATCTGTGCGATGGAGTTGCCATAACGCTGCAAAAGATGGCTGCCACCTGCGATGATTTTTGTGGTGATAGCATCGTCTTTCAATGCTGCACGCATCACAGGGCGCAGGCTTGCGTAATCCGAGCGACTGAGCGTAACAAAATACACCAGAGGCATTATGCCTCCTTTCTGAACTGGCAGTGGAATTCTTCTATATGCTGTTTTGCTGCGACATCGCTGCGTGAGATCACGTCGATCGCGATCGGCGTAAAGAATTTGCCGAACAAGGCTTCGATCTCTTTGCGGTCGAAGAAATGCGACACGCCCATATTGTTGCAAGGGCCGGAGGTGATGTCATCGAATGTTGCAGATTCCAGCGATTTGCCTGTGCCGAAGCCAGTGGTATTTGTGCCCCAGAGTTTGGTGTAGAATAATCCGCCGGGTTTCAGCACGCGCGAAATTTCCTTGAGTGCGCTTGCTATCACTTCATTGGTATTGGCATAGAGCGCAAAAATATCCACCACCACATCGAACTCGGCATTTTGCCATGGCAGCGTTTCAAAATTGCCGACCTTCAGGTCAGGCGCGGAATTCTTGATGCCTTTATTCTCTTCATCTAGCCTGCCCCTAAGCAGATCGATCGCCGTTGGCGATACGTCGATAGCAGATACGGCATATCCCTCGCGGTGGAGAAACCAGATATTTGCTCCAGGTCCGCAACCTACTTCAAGTACGCGTAGCTTGCTTTTATCAGCAGACTTAAAATTACGACCCATGAAGCGCACCAGATCTTCCGGCGGGTAACGACCCCAGGCACGACTTTTGAATTTTTCGTCCCAGTGTCTTGTATAATCGGTTGCTGTGCTCATGCCGCTACCAGATCATGGATCTTGAAAGAGTCGAGATAAATTTCGCGGCGGAAGAATGGTTTCACATCGCGGAAAATAATACGCGGGTTACGCTTGGTGACTTCTTCGCGGAATTCTTTGATCTTGTCGTCATAACCGAGTTTGGCCACTTTGAATGTGACCGGCGCACGGATGATGTGATGATCTAACAGCTCAGCATCAGATGAAACGATATTGAGTGCCTTGCATTCATCCCATATCTTGCCGTACATCTCCGGTGCGTTCTTCCATGTCTCAGATTCCGTGTTGGCCGGACATTCGCAGGTGATGAAGCTTGCGCCATCATCACGCGTCTGGCCGCTATAGATGCCGGCAGATGCGGTGCGGTAGGTGATGCCATCGGGATCAAAATTCTGCAGGTAGGTGAAATCCTTGATGTTGTTTTTGTCGGTTATCAGGGTGGCGAATATCATCGGTGTGCCAGACATGTGTGTGCTGGCATCATAGTCGAACCCAAGCAGTGAGCCGAGCGCTTTGATGTTGTCGTTCGTCCAGATGATCTTGTCTGCTTCGATGCGCTGCTTCTCGGTTTGAATGACCATCTTGCCGCCGACATTCTCAATACCCTGAATGGTTTCACCTAAGCAGAGTGTTGCGCCTTTGGCTTCCAGCCATTTGGCGGCACGGTCACACCAGCCGCGCATTGCTTCGCCGGAATCAGGGTAGATGGAAACCAGATCATCCACTTTGCCGATGGCTTTGCGGCGCGCTGCCAGCACGTTATCCAGCCATGGGTCAGATTGTTTGAGCGCAAGCATGGCATCATCATCAAGGAATTTCAGGCGACCCAGCGATGTTTTTGAAATGGCATCCGGCTGCACTTTGGAAGCATCGATATTGTAAACATGTGTGAATATGCGCGAGAAGATACCGCCGGCCGTTTTGCCATAACGGTCTTCCAGCAATTCCGCAAGGGTGGCAGGTGTGCGTTTGTTGCCACCTGTTTTTGCCAGCGCAAGGAGTTCTGATTTGATGCGGTCTTTGATGGCGCTATCAAGTGAGGCGAGGTCAGGCAGCGAATAGCCGTCGGTCAGTATTTTGTTGAACGCGCTGACAGAAACGAAATCAATGGTGCGCACTTTGCCATCCATGATCTCGGTCACCACATCGGCGAGTTCCTGCGGGATGGAGTCGAACATGTGCACTCCTTTATCCACGGCAAAACCTTTAAGATTAATGGAGTAGGAAATGCCGCCAAAGAAAGGATCGCGGTCCAGGATGTAAACCTTATTGCCTTTTTTGCTAAGCAGTTGCATGGCATCACAAAAACCACGGAAACCTGCACCTACGATCACATACGTTTTACTCATTATTGCCTCAGTATATTTATTTCAAAGCAGCTTATAGGGCATAAATTCGGATTACACAACACGGCCGGTCAATTTGCATCCTTACCCAGAGCGATTAGTACGGTTTTCAATAATATCCTGATGTCTAATAGGAAATTCTGTGTGCGTGCATATTCCAGATCGAACGCCAGGCGTGCCTCTGTGCTGATATTGCTGCGACCATTGACCTGGGCGAGCCCTGTGATGCCCGGGCGCACCGTGTGGCGCAGCTGCCAGTTGCCGGGTGTGTAGTTGCTTTCCTGCATAGGCGTGTCAGGGCGTGGGCCGATAAGGCTCATATCGCCTTTCAATACATTAAAGAGCTGCGGCAGCTCATCAATGCTGGTCTTGCGGAGGATACGGCCGATAGGGGTGATGCGCGCATCACCTTCTTGTGTCTGGAATCCCTGAGCATCTGCCCCTTGATACATGGAGCGGAATTTATAGAGCTTGAAAGGCTGGCAGCCTTTGCCGATACGCGTCTGGCCGTAGATGGCGTCACCGCGGCTGGTGGCGCGTATCACTATCCATACAGGTATGAATACCGGTATCAGAAGCACGGTTAATGCCAGTAAAGCGACGGTGCGATCAAAAATGGTTTTGAACATAAGAGATAATGACTTGAAGCGGGCAGTGTGGCTGATATAACAATACCTTATTTCAAACTATTACAAGCATGACAGATAAATATCAAAATATTTTAGTAACGGGTGCGGAAGGCTTCATTGGCTCGCACCTTGTGGAAGCATTGGTGGCGCAGGGCAGGCAGGTGCGTGCCATGGCTCTTTATAATTCTTTTGGCCGCTATGGCTGGCTGGATACATTGCCGGAAAAGACCCGCAGTAAGATAGAGCTGGTGATGGGCGATGTGCGTGATCCGTTCTCCGTGCGTGAGGCGATGCGCGGTATGGATTCCGTCATGCATCTGGCTGCCCTTATCGCGATACCGTATTCATACGCAGCACCGGCATCATATGTGGATGTGAATGTGATGGGTACGCTGAACGTATTGCAGGCGGCTCGTGATCTGGGAATCAGGAAAGTGGTGCATACTTCTACCTCGGAAGTGTATGGCTCGGCGCAGATCGTGCCAATTCCGGAGACGCATCCGCTGGTTGGGCAGTCGCCATATTCAGCAAGTAAAATTGGCGCAGACCAGATGGCGATCGCATATCAGCGTTCGTTTGATGTGCCTGTTGCCATTTGTCGCCCGTTCAATACGTATGGCCCGCGCCAGTCACTGCGTGCGGTTATCCCGACCATTATTCTTCAGGCACTCAGTGATAATCCGCAATTATCACTCGGCTCATTGCATCCAACGCGCGATTTCAATTATGTCGCTGATACAGCAGAAGGCATGATCGCGGTGCTGGATAATCCTGCATCGGTTGGTGAGACCATCAATATCGGCAGCGGCTTTGAGATCTCTGTGGGCGATACGTTGAAACTCATCGGCGATATCGTTGGCAAAAAATTATCTGTGCAGACCGAAGATGCCCGCATCCGTCCGGATGCAAGTGAAGTGGAGCGTTTATGTGCAGATGCCAGCAAGGCAAAATCACTACTGAAATGGGAATCGCAGTTCACCGGCAAGGACGGCCTGAAAGCCGGACTCACCAAGAGTATCGAGTGGTTCGCAAAACCTGATAACCGCGCACATTATCATGATGTCCACCGTTACACGCTCTGACGCTATGCCGCATGCAGCCGATATCATAGCAGCAATCGAGCAGGTGATCGGCCGCGCTGATAAGCCGGTCATGCTGCATGAGCCACTCTTTACCGGCAATGAAAAAAAATATGTTTCTTCCTGCATTGATGATGGCTGGGTTTCATCCGTTGGTGCATTTGTAGATAAATTTGAAAAAGATCTGGCGGTGTTCTGCGGCGCTAAGCATGCGTGTGTTGTCGTGAATGGCACGGCGGCATTACAGATGGCGCTGGTGGTATCTGGTTTGCAGCCTGATGAAGAAGTGCTGATACCATCGCTTACCTTTGTGGCTACTGCCAATGCTGTGGTGCATGCGGGTGGTATGCCGCATTTTGTGGATGCTGAGGATGTATCGCTGGGCGTAGATCCGGAGGCGCTTTCTGCCTATCTCAAAAAGATCGCGCTGATAAAAAATGGCGTGACCACAAATAAACAAACGGGCCGGCGTATTCGTGCGCTTATGCCGGTGCATGTATTCGGGCATCCCTGCCAGCTCGATGCGCTAGCCAAAATAGCAGATGAGTACGGGCTTGCATTCATTGAAGATGCAACCGAAGCGCTGGGCTCGGAGTATCACAGCAGGAAGATCGGCAGCGAGCATCTGTCTGTCATCAGTTTCAACGGCAATAAGATCATCACCACCGGTGGCGGTGGTGCGGTGCTTACGAATGATGAAGCCACATATAAAAAACTTAAACACCTGACGACGACAGCGAAGCAACCACATCGTTGGACATTCGATCATGATGAGGTGGCGTGGAATTATCGCCTGCCGAACTTAAATGCAGCACTTGGCTGCGCACAGTTAGAGCAAATGCCTGCATTCCTTGCTGCCAAACGCGTGCTTGCAGAGCGCTATATACAGGCGTTCGAGCAGGTAAAGGGCATGCAGATACTTCGTGAGCCTGCAAAAACAAAAAGTAATTACTGGCTGGTGTCGCTTAAAGCAGAGAAGCCGGGACATGGTTGGCTTGAACAAACACTGGAGGCGCTGCATGCGGCGAATTTCGTGTGCCGTCCGCTATGGACTCCGCTGCACCATCTGCCCATGTATAAAGCCTCGCCTAGGGCTGAGCTTGCCTGCACAGAATCACTGGCGCGGTCAGTTATCAATCTTCCTTCCAGTGTGAAACTGGGTATGCAGGCGTAAAAGAATTAATGAATATATATAATTCAAAGAGATATTTACACTTCATTGATTTGCACTTGGCAGGCACATCGCATATAAGTAGGTCATAAAAACATATAGTTATCAGGGTTTCTTTTGCCTTCACAGACCTCCACCATGCACGGTTACAACACGCACCGACCAGAAGATAAACAGGCGATGCTTGAGCGCATTGGCCTGAAGTCCATCGATGCATTGTTCGATCATGTACCAGATGCCTTGCGTCTGGATGGATTTTTGAATTTGCCGGTCGCACTTCCTGAGTGGGAACTGGAACGGCATATGCATGAACTGGCAGAGCGCAATGCCACCGTAAAGACGCATAACAGCTTCTTAGGCGGCGGTGCGTATGACCATTACATTCCAGCCGTTGTTGATGCGCTGGTGAGTCGCGGCGAATTTCTGACATCATATACACCGTACCAGCCTGAGATCAGTCAGGGACTACTTCAGGCATTGCATGAATATCAGCAATCGCTGGCGCTGGTGACTGGCCTGCCGGTCGTGAATGGTTCGTGCTATGACGGAGCGACCGCATTTGCCGATAGCGCCTGGGCGTGCTGCCTTATTTCAGGCAAGCAGGCGCAAGGTGAATTGCTGGTGAGTGCTGCACTCTGGCCGCAATACCGCGAGGTGCTGGATAGCTATATGGATGGCCGTGGTGTCGTGCGTCACGACATGCCCTTTGATGCCAAGACCGGAAAAATTGATGTGAAGAAACTGGATGAAACGCTGGCACGCCTCAAACCAGCGGGTTTCCTGTTCCAGTCTCCGAATGCACTCGGCATCG
Organism: uncultured Rickettsiales bacterium; assembly: GCA_964535825.1. Lineage (GTDB taxonomy): Bacteria > Pseudomonadota > Alphaproteobacteria > Rickettsiales > SXRF01 > CAZAQK01. The sequence goes on along the minus strand of CAZHUC010000002.1, from coordinate 105,877 downwards.
TTGAAGATGTTGAAGCGATCGCCAAAAGCTGTGCGCGTCATGGAGTGGTATCGTCTTGTTCGTTTAATCCGTTAGCGGCGGGCTTATTCCATTCTCCCGGTGCGTGTGGCATCGACATCGTCACCTGCGATGGCCAGCCACTGGGTATTCCAATGTCTGCTGGTGGCCCGAGCCTTGGTGTGTTCGCGACCAAGCGTGAATATCGCGCGTATGTGCCCGGCCGGTTGATCGGCAAAGTAACCGACATCAATGGCAATCTTGCGTATGCGCTGGTGTATGAGGATCGTGAACAACATGTGGCGCGTGAACGTGCTACCAGCAATATATGCTCGAATCAGGCACTGAACGCATTGCGCGCGGTGATCTATCTTGCAAGTCTTGGCAAGCAGGGGTTTGCGCGTATTGCAACGCTCAATGCCCATAAATCGCATTATCTTGCTGATAAGCTGACATCGATCAAAGGTGTTGCAGCTGCATTCAATGGCGCATTCTTCAATGAATTTGTCATCACCCTGCCAAAGCCAGCAGTGGATGTATTGGCGCAGCTGGAAGCACGCCGTATATTTGGTGGTGTCGATTATTCCGGCAGGTTTGGGTTGCAATCAGCACTTCTGGTATGCGCGACTGAAAAGAAAACCCGCGCGGACATGGATGCGTTCGCAGCTGCGTTGAAAGAGGTGCTTGCCTGATGCGCCCGACCATCTTTGATATCTCACGCCCAGGCGCAAGTGGCCACACTATCAATGATAGTGAGTTTGGCGCTGAATCCTGCAGCAAGTATTACGATAAAACCATGTTGCGTGCAGGGCCCCCGGCGCTGCCTGAACTCGCCGAGATAGAGGTGGTTCGGCATTACACGCAAATGAGCCTTGAAAATCATGGTGTGGATAGCGGGGCGTATCCGCTGGGCTCGTGCACCATGAAATATAATCCGAAACGCAATGATGCTTTGGCGAATCTTTCAGGATTCCGTGATGTGCATCCGCACCAGCCAGCACATACGCAGTCAGGTGTGTGGGAGATGTTCTATCATCTGCAATCCTATATCGCAGAACTCACCGGTATGGATGCTGTCAGTCTGCAACCAGCCGCAGGTGCACATGGTGAGCTTGCTGGCCTGCTTATCATCCGCAAATATTTTGAAGTGCGTGGTGAAAAAAGAAATGTAGTGCTCATCGCTGATAATGCGCACGGCACGAATCCGGCATCGGCTGCTATGGCGGGATTTACCTGCCGTATCATTCCCACACAGCGTGATGGCCTGCTGGATATCGAGGCTTTGAAAGCTGCGCTCACCAGCGATGTGGCGGCATTCATGCTTACCAATCCTTCGACCTTTGGATTGTTTGAAGAACGTATTCAGGAGATCGCAAAGCTCGCACACGATAACGGATCATTGTTGTATTACGATGGCGCGAATATGAACGCGCTGATGGGCATTACCCGTCCGGGAGATATGGGTTTTGATGTAATGCATATCAACGTGCACAAAACACTTTCCACACCGCATGGTGGCGGTGGACCGGGTGGTGGGCCTGTAGGTGTGAAATCATTCCTGCGTGAGTATTTACCTGCGCCAGTAGCTGCCTGCACGAATGGAAATTATTATCCTGCGCATGATATTCCGCACAGCATTGGCCGGATGAAAGCATTTGCTGGGCATGTGGCGGTCATGGCGCGTGCCTACGCGTATATCCTCACCATGGGTGCAGCCGGTCTTAAGGAAGCCTCGGAGAACGCCGTGCTTAACGCCAATTATGTGCAGGCCGAGCTTAAAGATATTTTGCCTGCGGTATTCGATAAGACCTGCATGCATGAATGTTTGCTTTCAGGTAATGCACTAAAAGTTTCCGTGTATAGCTTTGCAAAACGCCTGATCGATTACGCTATCCATCCGCCGACATTGGTGGGTGCAGGGTGCGTATATTTCGGTGAAGATCTGAAATCAGCGATGCTGATCGAGCCGACCGAAACAGAAACCAAAGAATCACTAGATCACCTGATCGATATATTCCGCAAGGTTCTGGTAGAAGTTACCCAATATACAGAGATGGTGGAGACCGCACCGCATTCTGCATCGATCGGAAAGATCGAGGCACGGGTGAAAGAAGTAGAATCAACAGACAGTAAGAAAATAGCATAAGGAAAGATTATGTGTGGCATAGCAGGCGTCATTAATGCATCAGGAGCACAGCTCCCTCATGTGGCGGCGATGATAGAAAAGATCCAGTATCGCGGTGTAGATGAACGCGGTGTTGAAGCTATCGGCACACGCGCGCTAATGGGGCACGCACGTCTTGCAGTGGTTGATCCTGAGAACGGTAAGCAGCCGATGTCGAACACGGATGGCAGCGTGTGGGTCACCTTCAATGGCGAGATATATAATTACGTCGAGCTGCGTGAAGAATTAAAAGCGAAAGGTTATAAATTTAAATCACGCTGCGATACTGAAGTGCTGGTGCATCTGTGGCGTGAAGAAGGCGAGAAGATGCTTTCACGCCTGATCGGTATGTTCGCGTTCTGCATCTGGGATACCAAATATGATCGCGGTATTCTGGCGCGTGACCGTCAGGGTATCAAGCCGTGCTTTATCGCTGATTATCAGGGCGGTATTGCCTATGCCAGCGAGATGAAGGCGCTGTTCGCGCTACCGGGATTAAAGCCAGAAGTGAATCCTTCGGCGCTGAAAGATATGTTCGCATTCAACTATTGCCCACCACCGCAGACCTGCTTCAAAGGTGTTACGCATCTTGAGCCCGGTACATATCTGTCATTCGAAGGCGATAAGAAACCGGTAGTGAAGCGTTACTGGCAATGGCCTTTCGCTGAGGAAAAACGCACACCATCGTTTGAAGAATTCGAAGCATTGCTTGATGATGCCGTGCGCATGCAGATGCGTTTCGATGTGGATGGCGGCATGTATCTTTCCGGTGGTGTGGATTCATCGGTGGTGGCGTATCATCTCAAGAAGCAATGGAATCGCCCTAGGATAGGTGCATTTGGCCTGAATTTCCCGAATCAGGATTATTCAGAATATGAATATTCCGAGCAGGTGGCAAAGCTTCTGGATATCGACCTGCAGGAAGCGCGCATCACACCTGATATGATACCGGGCATTGCCGATAAGGTGGTGTATCATGCTGAGCAGCCGCATGGTGACTTCTCGTTCTTCCTGTTCTACCTGCTCGCGCAGCGCGCACATCAGGGTAAGAAGATCGTTATGTTCACGGGTGACGGTCCGGATGAAGCGCTGGCAGGATTCCGTCATAATGAACAATATTTCCATGAACAGGCGCGGATGAATTTCTCGCTCGCCAATTATTTCAATGTGATCTGCTACATGGATGCGCCCATGCGCGCGCGCTTGCTGAATCCTGATTTTGATCGCGCTACACCGGATCCGGTAAATCGTTTTGAGCAGATACTTGCGCCTTGGCGTGAGCTTGAACCGGTGGAGCAGATCGTGGCGTATGAGTGCACCAGCCTGATGCCGGGCAATAATCTGGTGAAGGGTGACCGCATGGGGGCATGCTGGTCTACCGAGGGGCGTTCACCACTCATCGACCACCGCGTCAGTGAATTGTTCATACGCCTGCCGGTGAACCAGAAGTTCCGCGATGGTATCGGTAAATATTATCTGAAGAACTATGCGGTGCAGAAATTCCCGCGCGATCTGATCTTCAAAAAGAAATCCATGCCGACACTTCCGATTGGGGAATGGATAAAATCCACGCTGTATGACTGGGCACATGATACGCTTGCGCGCGTGGATGAGAATTATATGAATAAAAAAGAGATACTCGCAATGCTAGGTGAACACACATCCGGCGCGAAGAACCATACACGCGCACTGCGCACGCTGGTCATGACACAATTGTGGATCGAACAGTGTGTACGCGCTGGCGCACAAAGCAAAGCTGCATAAGGGAGAGAACAATGGCTGTAGATTTGAGTGATATTGCACGCAAGAAAGGTATCAAATATTTTTTGATCAGCTTTACCGATATGTTCGGTGTGATGCGTTCGAAATTAGTACCTGCACATGCGATCAAGGATATGCAGAAAGCAGGCGCAGGCTTTGCAGGCTTTGCAACACATCTGGATATGACGCCAGCAGATTCTGATACCTTCGCAATGCCGGATGCCGATAGCCTCATCCAGCTGCCGTGGCAGAAAGATGTGGCATGGGTCACCAGTGATCTGGTCATGGACGGCAAGGTCGTTTCGCATGCGCCGCGCCATGTGCTCAAGCAGGTGATGCAGCGTGCACGCAAAGAAGGTTATGTATTGAAGACCGGCGTTGAGTGTGAATTCTTCCTGCTGGATGCGAATGGTTCAGCCGTTGCGGATATGCTGGATACACAAGCGAAGCCTTGCTACGACCAGCATGCACTGATGCGCCGATACGATCTCATCAGCGAAATCTGCGACACCATGCATGCGCTCGGCTGGAATCCTTACCAGAACGATCATGAAGACGGCAACGGCCAGTTTGAGATGAACTGGGGATATGCCGACTGCATGACCACTGCCAACCGTCACGCGTTCTTCAAATTCATGGTACGCTCACTGGCGGAAAAAGCCGGGATGCGTGCGAGTTTCATGCCGAAGCCGTTCTCCGGTCTTACGGGTAATGGCTGTCATATGCATTTCTCGCTTTGGGATGCGACGGGTAAGAAAAATATCTTCGTTGATGCGAAAGGTGAGGCGGGACTTTCCAAGAATGCATACTACTTCCTTGGCGGGGTACTAAGAGAGGCATCGGCTGTCTGTGCCATCAGCAATCCGACCGTCAACAGCTACAAGCGTATCAATGCACCCGTGACCGCGTCAGGCGCAACATGGTCACCAAATACCATTTCATACACCGGTAATAATCGTACGCACATGGTGCGTATCCCCGATGGTGATCGTTTCGAATTCCGCTTGCCGGACGGAGCAGCTAACCCATATCTTTTGCCGGCAGCCGTGCTGGCGGCAGGTCTTGAGGGTATCAAGGAAAAGATCAGCCCGGGTAAGCGCATGGAGAATAACATGTATGAAAACCCTGTGGCAGGTGCAAAGAAGTTGCCACAAACACTTAACGAAGCGCTTGATATTCTGGATAATTCAAAGGCTCTCCGCAGCTTTATGGGTACAGAGTTCGTAGACAGCTACATCAAACTCAAGCGCGCAGAATGGAAGCGTTATCTCGGCCATGTGTCTGACTGGGAGCGTAACACTTATCTGGATATATAACGGTAACAGGAGAATGATATGAAACTAATTCGATATACATTGGTGGCGAGCCTGGTTGCGTGTGGTGTTCACGCTGAAGCTTTGCAGTTACCAGCAGTTGAAGGGCAGGACAAGGCGGCAACCAAGCCAGCCAGCCCGAAAACCGTGGAAGATCTAAAGAAAATGAGAATAGAGTCTAAAGAAAATCTGCTCAAAGGTGATCCGCAGAATGCACTGCAGGCAGTGATGGCCATGGGAGAGTGCATGGAAAGATCTGTAGGCCAGAAGGGCATGCAGCAGATGGAGAAAGAAGGCAGCACCATGGAGAAGCAGGTGCGGGAGCTTTGTAAAGCCGGTAAGGAAACAGAAGCAAAAGCACTGCAGGCGCAGTATGCGATAAAGTTTTCGCAATCCAAGGAATACATGGCGATGAAAGCCTGTGCTGACAAATACAAGGCGATGATGAATGACCCTATGTTCGCGAACATGAACAAAAGCATGGGACGTGCTGATGCAAGTAAAGACGATATTTGCGGCAGTAAATCCGAGAAGCCTAAGGTTTAGTTCTTAGTTCCTGCAATCGTGCATCACGGCCGCAACCTGTGCGGTAGCGTTTATAGCGGTCTTTGCTTTTGATGTAATATTGCTGGTGGTAGTCTTCCGCTGCATAAAATACATCAGCATCACGGATCACCGTTGCGATAGGCGCTTTGAATGTCTTGGCCATGGCATCTTTGCTGGTTTCTGCCAGTTTGCGCTGTTTGGCAGAATGCACAAAGATACCCGCGCGATATTGTGTGCCTTTATCACAGAACTGGCCATACTCATCGAGCGGGTCAATATTCTCCCAAAAGATCTGCAGCAGTTTTTCGTAACTAACTTTGGCCGGGTCATAAGTAATTTCAATGGCTTCAAAATGGCCAGTGATGCCCGATGATACCTGTTCATAGGTCGGGTTTTTGGTGTGGCCACCGGTGTAACCAGAGATTACTTTGCTTACGCCATCAATGCCTGCAAATTCTGCTTCCATGCACCAGAAACAGCCACCAGCGAAGGTCGCCATCTGTTGTGAATCATCAGCCATAACTACTCCCGGAAAAAACAAATTTACCAATAATGTTATGAGGTACTTTCTCATTTTATGCCGCCCATACCACAGATCACACGCCACTCATTCTCCGTGACCGGCTGCACCGAAAGCCGTGCGGATGTCAGCAGTGACATGCTGCTGAGTTTTGGTGTGGCTTTTACCTCAGCAAGTGTCACCGGTTTTGGCATAGGGTTCTTTGCTTTTATATCAACAACAACCCAGGGCTCGCCTTTTTCGGCGGTGGGGTCGGGGTAGTGTTCGCGAATGACCTCCACGACACCCACTATGTCTTTGCCGACATTGGAATGATAGAAGAAGCACTCATCGCCCAGCTTCATTTTCATGAGATTCTGCTTGGCCAGATGGTTGCGTACACCACTCCAGAACGTGCCTTTCGCGCCAGCCTTTACCTGCTCGTCCCACGACCAGCTGGAGGGTTCGGATTTGATAAGCCAATATTGCTTTTTGGGTGCAGCACACATGATGCCTTAGACTAATACACGCGCCGGCACATGCAACCGATAAGATGCCGCGATGCAATCACAGCATTGTAAATAAAGCGTTGAAACGCGCCATATCGAACATTTTCAGTACCTGTCCCTGCGCGCCGACAATGTTGATGCCTTTATTATGTTTGCCTGCTTCATCATTGGCCAGAAGCAACATGCCAAGCGCAGCAGAATCAATGAACTCCACTTCATTCATATGAAAATTTATGCTGCGTATCTCACGCGCTGACATTCTTTCCAGTACCGGGCGAAATACCTGGTGATCACTGAAGGTGAACTTACCGCTCATCTGCACATCCAGAATGTCCTTATTTGTTTGCGTCGTAATGTCCATAACCGTCCTTGAAGCGATAGCAGGGTAAAGAAAATGTGATTCGTTTGAAGATAATCTGCTTAGATTAATAATAAATTAAAAATTGTAATAAATAATAGATATACAATTATAGGTTTATTTAAAATATGACGTTGCATAGTAAGAATTACATACCTGTTGATATGGAACGAATTGCAATGGTCGCAGAGACCGATGACGCAAAATCCAGGATATTTTCCGTCTTTTTCGATGTAGCGGAGGAACTCATCTTTTCCATGGAGAATGCCATGCGAAGCGATGCCTATAAACAATGGAAGGATGCAGCGCATAGCCTCAAAGGAGCAGCCGCCAATCTCGGGATGGACGTGCTGATGGAACGTTGCCGGCTGGCAGAGAAATCGGATGGTAGCGGGCTGGCAAAACGCCGCTGGTTGCTTGAGAATATTCGCGAGGAAGTACGCCACATAAAGCAATACATAACCGTACACCACCCGGAAATACGCGCGGCATAATATGCAACAGCAGATGGCACATAACCTGTCACCTTACATATACGACGCAGCTGTTCTGGTCGTAGAAGATAATGAAATAAGCAGGATATTTCTTGAGAATACTCTGAGAATACAGGGTTTCTCGAATATATTGGCGGTTGATAATGCAATTTCTGCACTTGAAGCCTTAGATGAGTTTAAGCCGGATATTGTATTATTAGATATTGTCATGCCTGGTATGGATGGGTTCGAGTGCTGTCGTGAAATTCGTAAACGCCCAAAGCACCGAGATCTACCTGTTCTGGTGCAAACCATCATTACCGATCCATCACTCAGGGTCAAAGCCTTCCACAGCGGTGCTACGGATCTGGTCAGTAAACCACTGTATCCTGAAGAGGTGTGCGCACGCGTGCAGGTACATCTTGAAAAGCGACTATCCTTACAGGGGCTTTTATTTTACAGGGATAGGGTGCAAACAGAGTTGCAGACCGCGCGGGAATTGCAGCTTTCTGTATTGCCGACAGAAGAAGAATTACAGGACATTAAGAAAGCGTCGAAACTTTCACTGTCATCGTATTTTCAGCCCTCATCAGAAATTGGTGGAGATTTCTGGGGCATCAAGAATGTCAGCGATGGGCTGACGGCAATATGGCTGGTGGATTTTTCCGGCCATGGGGTGGCATCGGCACTGAATAGTTTCCGTCTACAGGCGCATTTGAAGGATGATTCCGAATTGATAGAATCGCCAGGCAACTACCTGACGCTGCTCAATGATAAGCTGCTTAAGCTGCTGCAGCGCGGGCAATTTGCCACCATGTTCTATGGGATCATCGATAGAAAAGAAAAACAATTGCGTTATGCCTGTGCGTGCGCCCCAAGCCCGATCATCCTTCGCGGTAAAGAAGACAGGGCAGATATCATCGATGGCAGTGGTAGTCCACTCGGTATTGCACAGCAAAAATATATCACACAGACAGTGTCCTTTGGAAAAGGTGACACCTTGTTGCTTTACAGTGATGCACTGACTGAAACACCTAACGCGCAGAACCAGTATCTCAGTGAAGATACTATTGCTAATGCAATGCTTGTTGTTTGTAATAAGCCAGCCGAAAACATAAAGGATAGTTGGTGCAAGTTATTCAAATGGCACGCGCGCAACTTGGTTGAGGATGATCTAACGCTGGTGGTGGCAAAATGCCTGTAATGGGAATTGGATCATGAAGACTCCAAGCACACAGGTTTTTCATTACACACTGAAACATATGGAGGCCGTACACAGCATGGCAGAAGTGCTGGCAAAGCATCTTCCCAGTTCGCATCGTTATGTATTGGCTATCCATGAATTGCTTATCAATGCCATCGAGCACGGCAATTTAGAGATAGGATTTGATCATAAAACCCAATTGCTTAATGAGGGTAGGCTGGCGCACGAGATCGCCCGCCGTTCTGCTATGCCGCAATATGCCATCAGGCAGGTGCGGGTCAAGGTGGAGCGTAGCTCGCAGGAATGTAGCCTTACCATCATTGATGACGGCAAGGGGTTCACCCCAGCCCATTATATGCACCATAAGCCAGACCCTGGCCTGCCCAATGGCCGAGGTCTGTATATCGCGCAGAGCGCCAGATTTGACAGCCTGAGCTTCAATGATGTGGGTAATATGGTAAGGTGCGTGGTCAACCTAGGGCTTGGGTTCAAATAGCCTGTTTTTAGGGTTATTCACAGCTTGACAAGGGCCCAAAACTCCTATAATTTGCCAGTCCTTTTGATAAAAAAGATATAAATATTTAGATAATACAAGGGCTTGTCCATGTTTGCAGTAATTCGTACCGGCGGTAAACAGTACTCCGTGAAAAGCGGCGACGTTATTTCCGTTGAAAAACTTTCCGGCAAGGAAGGTGATAAAGTTGAAATTGGTGAAGTGCTCGTGGCTGGCAGCAAAATCGGCGCGCCGCTCATCTCTGGCGCAAAAGTTATGGCTGAGATCGTGAAGCAGTTCCGTGATGACAAGGTAGTTATCTTCAAGAAACGCCGTCGTCACAACTATCGTCGCAAAAAAGGTCATCGCCAGTATCTGACCGATATCAAAATTACGGACATTAAAGCGTAAGGACTAGACAATGGCACATAAAAAAGCAGGTGGTTCATCCCGCAACGGTCGCGACACAGCAGGTCGCCGCCTTGGTGTAAAGAAATTTGGTGGCCAGGATGTTATCCCGGGCAACATCATCATCCGTCAACGTGGCACGAAGGTATACCCGGGTGCTGGCACGGATATTGGTGTAGACCACACGATTTTTGCTGTAGCGGAAGGTAAAGTTCAGTTCCGTGAGAAATCAGGCAAAACCTACGTGTCGGTTGTTGCATAACGATCAGTCACTAAGAATGCAATTTAAGGGGAGCAGGTGACTGTTCCCCTTTTTGTTTGAAGTAATGATATGAAATTTTTAGATGAAGCAAAAATATACATACGAAGCGGCAATGGCGGCAATGGCTGTGTGAGTTTCCTGCGCGCCAAATTCATGCCAGATGGCGGGCCTGATGGTGGCAATGGTGGGCGTGGCGGCGATGTGATCGCGGAATGCGTGCCTGCGCTCAATACACTCATCGACTATCGCTATCAGCAGCACTTCAAGGCCAAGAAGGGCCAGAACGGCATGGGCGCAAATTGCACGGGCCTCAGCGCAGATGATCTGGTGCTGCAGCTGCCTGTCGGCACACAGATATTTGAAGATGACAGGGAAACGCTCATCGCTGACCTCACGCATGTTGGCCAGCGCGTGGTGCTGGCTGAAGGCGGCAAAGGAGGCCTTGGCAACCAGTGTTTCAAATCGTCGACCAATCAGGCACCGCGCCAGTCCACACCCGGTGGCGAAGGCATTGAGCGTTGGTTGTGGTTGCGTCTAAAGCTGATGTCGGAAGCTGGGCTTCTCGGTATGCCAAATGCCGGAAAATCCACATTTCTTGCGGCCGTATCACGTGCGAAACCGAAGATCGCTGATTATCCGTTCACCACGCTGCATCCGCAGCTGGGTGTGGTGTATATCGATGACAGGGAATTCGTGCTTGCGGATATTCCCGGCCTCATTGAAGGCGCACATGAAGGGGTGGGGCTTGGAACGCGTTTCCTTGGGCATGTGGAGCGTGCTGGTATCTTGCTGCATCTGGTGGATGGCACGCAGGAAGATGTGGCGAGCGCATATAAGACCATTCGTGGCGAGCTTGAAGCTTACAGCGAAGAGCTGGCGGGCAAGCAGGAGATCGTGGCACTCAATAAGTGCGATGCCATGACCGACGAAGAGATCAAAGAAAAGAAGGCGGCTTTGCAGAAGGCCTGTGGTAAGAAAAAGAAGATATGGGTGATATCCGGTGTAACCGGCGACGGCGTAAAAGACGTACTGCGCGAAATGATGAAAGTGATAGAAGAGAACAGGCAGGAAGAAGCACGCAAAGCCGGTGAAGGTGAGAACGAAGAGTAATTGTTATGTTAAACAACGCAAAACGCATTGTAATCAAAGTTGGGTCGTCGCTGCTGATCGATGCAGATAATCAGCTGCGCACCAATTTTCTTGCGCAGATGGCAGAAAGCATTGCTGCTCTTGTGGGTGAAGGCAAGCAGGTGATCGTGGTGACTTCCGGCGCGGTGGCGCTTGGCCGCCCTTCGCTGGGTTATGGCAAACGCGTGCTAACACTTGAAGAAAAACAGGCAGCGGCAGCGTGTGGGCAAATTACTTTATTTTCCATGTGGGATAAGGCGTTCTCTGCGTTCCAACTGAAGCCTGCGCAGATACTGCTTACAGCAGATGACAGCATCCATCGCCGCCGTTACCTGAACGCGAAGAACACACTGGATACATTGCTGGAAAGTAGATCCGTCATCCCTGTCATCAATGAGAATGACACGGTGGCAACCGCAGAGCTGCGCTTCGGTGATAATGACCGACTTGCTGCGCGTGTGGCGCAAATGGCGGAAGCGGATATGCTCATCATCTTCTCAGATATTGATGGGCTCTATTCCGAGAATCCTGCGAATAATGCTAACGCGCGCTTCATTGATGAAGTGACAGAGATAACAGCAGAGATAGAGCAGATGGCAGGCGGCGCTGCATCAGGTGTGTCATCCGGCGGGATGATAACAAAGATCGCTGCGGCTAAAATTGCAACCGCGTCCGGCTGCCAGGTAATGATTGCTAAAGGTCTTGGTGAGCATCCGCTGCGCACACTGATACAAGGCGGCAAGCATACGCATTTCATGGCCAAGGGAACACCACGCACCGCCCGCAAGGAATGGATCGCTGGTTCATTGCATGCGTCTGGCACGATCACCGTGGATGACGGTGCGGCAGGTGCACTTGCTTCCGGCAAGAGCCTGTTGCCTGCCGGTGTGGTAAAGGTGGAAGGCCAGTTCGACCGTGGCGATGCTGTGTTGATAAAGAACAAAGCAGGCAAGCAGCTTGGCAAGGGGCTTATCGCCTATGCTGCAGAGGATGCTACGCGTATCGCCGGCAAGAAAAGCGGCGAGATAGAGCAGATATTGGGCTTTAAACGCCGTGATGTATTGATCCATCGCGATGATATGGTGTTGGAATAAAAACATGGTATCATGAGGGAAAGTGAGGGCATATGACCGCTGAAGTAGTATCACTCAAAAATGAAGTGCAAACGATGCTGGAAGGTATCGGCAGCCGCGCGCGCGCGGCATACCAGGGGCTCGCAGATGCCACCAACGAGCAGAAAGATATGGCACTGGTACAATCCGCGCTTGCGCTGCGTGAACATGCGACCGGTATCATCGCTGCCAATAAAAAAGATCTCGAATATGGCAAGGAAAAAGGCCTTGATGCTGCCATGCTCGACCGCCTGATGCTTAATGAAAAGCGTATTGAGGCGATGGCAGCGGGCCTTGAAACCATTGCGACATTACCTGATCCTGTGAACAAAGTGCTGGATGAATGGACACGCCCGAATGGCCTTGTGATGCAGCGTGTGTCTGTGCCGCTCGGTGTGATTGGTATCATTTATGAATCACGCCCGAACGTGACGGCGGATGCTGCAGGGCTTTGCATCAAATCCGGTAACGCTGCGATATTGCGCGGCGGTGGAGAGAGCCTGCATTCTTCGACGGTCATAGCGGAATGCTTGCATCACGGTCTGAAAGCAGCAGGCTTGTCTGCTGATTCTGTGCAGGTGATACCTACGCGTGACCGACTGGCAGTGGGTGCGATGCTCGGGCTTACCAATTATATCGATGTGATCGTTCCACGCGGTGGCAAATCACTCACCAAACGCGTGATGGATGAGAGCCGTGTGCCTACGCTCTTACATCTGGAAGGCAACTGCCATACATACATTCACGAGAAAGCAACATCTGCTATGGCACGCGAAGTTTTGCTCAATGCCAAGATGCGTCGTGTTGGTATCTGTGGCGCAACAGAATCACTATTGATTGACGAATCAGTAGCCAAAACCATGTTGCCTTCACTGGTGGATACGTTGGTAGATGCTGGCTGTGAAGTGCGTGGCGATACTGCTGCCCAGAAACTCGACAAGCGCATCAAAGCAGCGACAGAAGATGACTGGAGCACGGAATATCTGGCTGCGGTAATTTCTGTGAAGCTGGTTAAAGATGCGGAAGAGGCGATTGCGCATATCAATCGTTATGGTTCGCATCATACGGATGCGATTATTACGGAAGATAAGGCGGTAGCCCGCCACTTCTTGCGCAAAGTAGATTCTGCGATCGTGATACATAACAGCTCAACTCAATTTGCCGATGGTGGCGAATTCGGTTTTGGTGCGGAGATCGGTATCGCAACCGGCAGGCTGCATGCACGCGGGCCTGTAGGCGCGGAACAACTCACTACCTATAAATATGTTGTGCATGGCACGGGGCAGACGCGTCCTTAAGTGAAACCCATACATTCCAGACATCGTGTAATCGGCTTACTGGGGGGATCTTTCAACCCCGCTCATGCCGGGCATGTGCACATAAGTTTATATGCGCTTAACAAGCTGCATCTGGATGAGGTGTGGTGGCTGGTGAGTCCGCAGAATCCACTGAAAGATAAAGCATCACTTGCGGATTATGAAAAACGCTTCGCATCTGCCAAGCAACTTGCGATACATCCGAAGATATTTGTTTCCGATATCGAGAAACAACGCGGCTTCGCATACACCTATAAAACACTGCAGCATTTACAGCGTCGTCATCCTTCCACACAGTTCATCTGGATGATGGGTGCAGATAATCTGGTGTGCTTCCATCGCTGGCAACATTGGAAACGTATTGTTGATCTGCTGCCTGTAATGGTGCTGGATCGTGTACCATATTCAAACAAAGCACTACATAGCAGTGCGGCGCATTATATGCGTAAATTCATCATAAAAAACATAAACATACGCAAGATACCCAAGCGACGTGCATTCCTCTATTACCATTTGAAACCCATGCGTATATCTTCCACAGACATAAGAAAAGCACTTGGAAAAAATGCCTTTTTAGGGCATACTAAAGGTGTGGGGACTTCTGAAGTCCTTACTGAGAAAGGAGACTGGTTATACTCAATCAAACGTTATCTCCCAGGCTTTCGTACCTGAAACTTGAGCAACTCATCCAAACCTGTCTAGACAACAATAAAGCTGAAAATATCGTATCCGTTGACCTTGCCGGCAAATCTGATTTCGCCGACCGCATGGTTATTGCGAGCGGTACTTCAGCGCGTCATGTTGGCGCACTTGCCGACCATGTCGTGGAAATGCTCAAGAGCACGGGTATGGAAAATATATCGGTCGAAGGTCAGGAAGTATGTGACTGGGTTCTGGTAGATGCTGGCGACGTTGTCGTTCACATCTTCCGTCCGGAAGCCCGTGGTTACTACAACCTGGAAAAAATGTGGTCAGTTGCGCTGCCTCAGCTTGAAGCAGTGAACTAGCCCCATGAAGATTCTGATCGCGGCCATCGGCAAGGCCAAGGCCTCGCCTGAGAGGGATTTATATCTCTCCTACATTAGCCGTCTACCCTGGAAGATCGAATGCCGCGAATTCGATGTCAAACTAGCAGATACTCCCCAAAGAAAACTCAAAGAAGCCGAACACCTGCTTGATGCCTGCAAGGGGTTCGAATGTATCATTGCGCTGGATGAATCCGGCAAAACACTCTCCAGCCGGGAATTCGCCACGCAAATAAAACAGTGGCAAGGGCAGGGTATTTCATCACTGGCGTTCGTGATCGGTGGCAGCGATGGGTTGCACGAATCAGTGTTGAAGCAAAGCACACTGAAATGGTCATTCGGTCGTGTCACCTGGCCACACATGCTAGTGCGTGGCATGCTGGCCGAACAATTATACAGGTCGCACAGCATTATCGCTGGTCATCCATACCATCGTGATTAGGTAAAAAAACCTGTTACGGTGTGCATTTATTGTGATATAGACAAGCTATATAACACAACAGGTGGTGTTTATGACGCTTGGCCAACACACATTGCGATCTTATGATGCTCAGCTCCAGCATCTTATGCAGCTCATCATGGATATGGGCGGTGAAGTGCGTGCGCAGATACTGGCGGCAAAGGCCTCTTTCCGTTCGCGCGATGAACATCGTGTGGCGGATGCCAAGGCGGCTGATAAACACATCAATGATCTTGACCTCCAGATCGAGGAAGCGGCAACCGTGGTGTTGGCACTGCAGAACCCGATGGCGATCGACCTGCGCTTCGTGATCTCTGTACTGAAAATTACCGGCATGCTGGAACGTGCAGGAGATCTCGCAAAAAATACCGTAAAGCGCAGTGTGAAAATGGGTGAGTTCGCACCAGAGCCTGTGATTCAAAAACTTGAGCAGATGGCGGATGGCATAGCTGATATGCTGGATTCTGCCCTTATGGCGTTTGAGCAAAAAGATGTGAGCAAAGCGATTGATGTCTGGCGGCGTGATGAAGAGATCGATGATCTCTACCGCGAGATATTCACACTCATGCAGCAGGATATGGAAAAGAATCCAAAGAATGTTGTGGTTTGCACGCATGTGATGTTCGCGGCCAAGAATCTTGAGCGCCTTGCCGACTACACTACAAATCTTGCCAAGCTGGTGTATTATGTAGTGTCCGGTAAGCGCGCTGATAAATCCGTACTTAAGAATGCGGGTGAGGACAGTGCATTATAACGTGAATCATCATGTCCGTTCGTCCTAAACCTGTTGTACTTGCGATCCTTGATGGTTGGGGGCATAGCGACTTGCCTGAACATAATGCCATCATGGCGGCTCATACGCCGCATTGGGATTCGCTTATCACTCATTATCCGAACGGCCTCATCAATGCGTCGGAGCTGCATGTTGGCCTGCCTAAAGGCCAGATGGGGAATTCTGAAGTTGGCCACATGAATATCGGCTCAGGTCGTGTCATCATGCAGGAGTTACCGCGTATCGATGCAGCCATTAAAGATGGATCGTTGGCAAAGAACACCAAGATAGGATCATTCGCAGATGCGCTTAAAAAATCCGGTGGCACATGTCACCTGATGGGGCTGGTGTCGCCCGGTGGTGTGCATTCTCATCAGGCGCATATTGCTGAGATGGCGCGTATCATGTCAGGGCTTGGCGTACCGGTGTGTATCCATACATTCCTCGATGGTCGTGATACGCCACCACAAAGTGCAAAAGACTATCTGGCTGATCTGGCAAAGGCAGTGTCTGGTCTTGTGAATGTAAGTTTTGCGACCGTGAGTGGGCGTTATTATGCGATGGACAGGGACAAGCGCTGGGACAGGGTGGAAAAAGCCTACGATGCTATCGTAGCAGGCAAAGCTTCTGCATTTGCATCGGCAAGCGAAGTGGTTGTGCATGCCTATGCAGAAAATACCACCGATGAATTTGTGCTGCCGGCAGTGGTAGGCAAATATGCAGGCATGAAAGATGGGGATGGCGTGTTAATGGCCAATTTCCGTGCTGATCGTGTACGTCAGCTGCTAACTGCATTACTCAATCCGGCCTTCAAAGAATTTGCGCGTGCGCGTGTGGTGAAATTTGCGGCGGCACTGGGAATGGCTGAATACTCTAAAGAACTCAGCACCATGATGCAGGCAGTTTTTACACCTGAGCCGCTAACGGATATTCTGGGCGAGGTTGTTTCCAAAGCCGGGCTTACACAGCTTCGTATCGCTGAAACGGAAAAATACGCCCATGTAACATTCTTTTTTAATGGCGGGCGTGAGCAGGAATTCACCGGTGAGCAGCGCATCCTTGTGCCATCACCCAAGGTTGCGACCTACGATATGAAACCGGAAATGTCTGCACCCGAAGTGACCGATAAGCTGGTAGCCGCGATCCAGGCAGGAACATTTGATTTTATCGTTGTGAACTATGCCAACACAGACATGGTCGGTCATACAGGTGATATGGATGCTGCAAAAAAGGCGGTCGAGGCGGTGGATACCTGCCTTGGGCGTGTATCAGAAGCAGTGTTCGCCAGTGGTGGCACATTGATCGTAACCGCAGACCATGGTAATGCCGAGCAGTTGTTTGACGGTCATACCGGGCAGGCGCACACAGCCCACACGCTGAATCTTGTGCCTGTTATCATTGCATCGGCTGCATTGAAAGGTAAGAAGATACCGATACCGGAAGGTAAACTGGGCGATATTGCTCCTACCGTACTTAGCATTATGAAAATTCCACAACCTGTTGCCATGACAGGCCGCTCATTGTTGGCTGGCCATGCTGCGTAGCGCCGCAATTATATGGGTGACCGCGCTTTTTCTTGCTACCTGTTCCGTGTCTCATGCTGCTACACGGGATGATTTGGAGAGCACACGCAAGGAAATAGCAGAGAGCAAGAAACGGCAGGGCAACCTTGAATCTCAGAATCGTAAGGTTGCAGCCGAGCTCAGCGAGCTTCAAAAGAAGCTGGTAAATACGGCCACTGCCATTCAACAGGCAGATAAGGAATTGCGCGCAGCCAAACAAAAGCTGGAGGTGATCGCGGCACAGACCAAAGAGAAAAAGGAGCATATCGAAAAGAACAAAGTGCGGCTGGAAGCCATGGTACAGGTTGCGCTGCGCTTCAGCAAGATGCCGGTGGAGGCCATGGTGGTGATGCCGGGTGATACCAGGCAGCGTCTCAGGGTGTCGCGTGCGCTTAAAATGATCTCGGAGGATATACGCAGGGAGACCGAAGCACTGAATCGCCAGGTGGTCGAGCTTAAGGAATTGGAAGCAAAACTGCTGTCTCATCGTGCCCTCACTGAAAAGAAACAGGCAGCGCTGGAAGAAGAGAGAAAATCACTGGCAGACAGCCTTGTTGAGCGTCGGAAACTGCAGGAGAGCCTGCAGAACGAGCAGAAAAAGGAAGCCGCCCGCGCGGCAGAACTGGCACAAAAGGCGAACGGCCTAAAGGAATTGCTTGAATCCCTGAACAAACAGGCTCAGGAACGCAAGAAAGAAGTGCAGGAAGTAAGCAGTGGCTGGTTCACTGAGTCAGCCCATAAGGGCAAGGTGCGCAGCTTCACCAAAGCTAAGGGCCGCCTGAAACTACCAGTCTCGGGTAATGTTAAGGAGCGTTTTGGCGATATTACCAAGGGAGGCGGGGCAAGTAAGGGCATAAGCATTGCAGCAAGCTCGTCATCCCTAGTGGTTGCGCCTTATGATGGTGAAGTTATCTATTCCGGACAGTTCTTAACCTATGGCCGGATGGTCATCGTCAAGCATAGTGACGATTTTCACACATTGCTGGCAGGACTTGGTAGTATCGATGTAAATCCCGGAGAGTTTCTATTGGAAGGAGAGCCGATTGGTGCTATGGGATGGAAAGGAAACGATTCCCGCCTGTATGTCGAATTGCGGAAAAATAACCAGCCGATCAATCCTGCCGCGTGGTTCGCCGGATTGAAAGGCAATTGAGAATCAAGGAGTTCACGTTCTTTTATGCGCCGTAGTATTAAAACCTGTTTGTTGTGCAGTGCGCTGTTTATTGCCCCATTGATCGCTTACGCGGATAAGAATGATACGCTGGAAATGCTGACACTGTTTGGCGACGTATTCGAGCGCGTGCGTGAAGATTATGTGGAAGAAGTAAAAGACGTGGATCTAATCGAGGCGGCACTCAATGGCATGCTTACCTCACTTGACCCGCATTCGGGATTCCTGAATGAAAAGGCCTTCAAGGAAATGCAGGTGCAGACCAAAGGTGAGTTCGGCGGCCTTGGTATTGAAGTCACCATGGAGAACGGACTGGTAAAGGTAGTATCACCGATCGACGATACACCGGCAGCAAAAGCGGGTATCCAGCCGGGCGATTATATCAGCTATATCAATGATGAAGCGGTGATGGGCCTTACACTGTCGGAAGCAGTAGAAAAGATGCGTGGCCCGTCAGATTCAAAGGTAATGCTGACTATTTTGCGTGAGTCTTCACCGGAGCCGATCGAAGTGCCGATCGTGCGGGCGGTGATCAAGATCAAATCATCCCGCGCGCGCGCAGAAGGTGATGACATTGCGTACCTCCGTGTTACCTCATTCACCGAGCAGACCACCGAGCTGATGCGTGATGAGTTCGAGAAAATTAAAAAGAAATTGCCGAACCTTCGTGGTGTTGTGCTCGATCTGCGTAACAATCCGGGCGGCTTGCTGGATCAGGCTGTATCAGTCTCTGATGCGTTCCTTTCGCAAGGTGAGATCGTATCTACCCGCGAGCGTGACCCTAGCCGTACCAAGCGCTTCACTGCACAGGAAGGCGATGAGCTGGTGAATGATTCCATCCCTGTTGTTGTGTTGGTCAATAACGGTTCTGCCTCTGCCTCTGAGATCGTCTCCGGCGCATTGCAGGATCACAAACGTGCGATCATTATGGGTACAAAGAGCTTTGGTAAAGGTTCGGTACAGACGGTGATCCCGGTCAGTGAGCATGGCGCTATCCGCCTTACCACCGCGCGTTATTACACCCCATCGGGTCATTCGATCCAGGCGAAAGGTATCACACCGGATATCATAGTTGAGCAGGCCAAGATCGAACCGATCAAGACAGAAAGGATGCGTTCTGAGGCGGATCTGCGCAAACGTCTTGATAACCTTGAGGATAAAAAGGCAAAAGAAGCCCTGAAGAAGGCGATCGAGTCTGAGGATGCTAAAGAAAAAGAGTCTAAAAGCAGCAAGGCTGACAAAGACAAGAGGCCGGCAAATATCAGTGATGAGGCTGCAGAAGATTATCAGTTGCAGCGTGCTATCGATCTGCTCAGGGCAGTTAGTGTGTATAACCAGTCAGCACTGCAAAAATAACGGCACAGGAGGGATATGGCACTCGGCAAAGGATTGCTCTCAAAGATCAATGCATTGCTGATATGGCGTGTCCTGCTCGTGCTCGTAATTCTGGCAAATATCGGCCTTGCCGGCATGATCTGGATGTCAGGCGGTGATGAAACTACAGATGCCAATACGGAAGGCCGCAGGCTGGTATATACGTTGGCTGACAGCACATTAGAGGGCAGGCAGATCACCTCTGCAGAGCTTGCCCGATCGCTTGATCCGACGGCTGAGAAGAAAGAGCCAGCTGCTGAAAAAAAACCAGTAGAAGAAAACAAAGCAGTGCAAGAAGCCAAGCCGGCAGAAGAAAAAAAAGCAGCTGAATCTTCGGCTGTGGAAACACCAGCAGAGAATACGGACGAAACAAAACCTGCTGAGCCTGCCACTGAAGATGCTGCGGCAACCCCCACAGAAACTCCCTCAGAAACTTCGGTAGATGCCAGCACAGATAGCGCTGCCGAGCCGCCTGCTGTAGAGCTTCCTGCTGCAGTGCCGGAGGAAGCGTCAACCGCTGATGCCCCGGCCTCCGCGCCTGATGCTGCGGCAACACCTCCAGCGGTAGAACAATCGCCTGAGCAGGCTGCTCCAGATGAATCGCAGTCTGGCCCGGTTGCACCCGAACCACCTAAATTCGATCAGCCAATGCCAGCCGTACCGGAAGATAAATCAGGTAAGGCGACGCAATTACCCAAGGCAGCACCTGCACCACCCCTTGTGAATCAGCCGGCACCTGCAATAAAACCATCTGCCGTCCGCTTGCCACCCGCGAACCCGCAGATCCAGGAGAAGACATCTGATGGGGTGTTGCCGACCATTGCACAGGACGGCACGAAACCATGGCGGTTCTACGCAAAGCCGTTCGAGCGTGATGGAAAAAAGCCGATGATCGCTATCATCATCACAGGTCTTGGGCATAACAAGACGGTCACCGACCATGCCATGGCATTGAATGAGAATATCACGCTGAGCTTCTCTCCTTATGCGCGTGGTATCGAGCAGCTTGGCGCATCTGCCCGCCTTGCCGGGCATGAGGTCATGGTAGATCTTCCTGTAGATCCGGCGAATTATCCTGCAGCAGATCCCGGCCCCTATGGTTTATTGCTAGAAAAACCACCGGAAGAGAATGAATCGCGCCTGCGTTGGCTGATGATGCGTATTCCGACATCAGTGGGTTTTGTAACGCCTCGCAATGAGCGCTATACCAGCAGCATTGAGCACACCAAGATATTGACGCAGTCACTGGCTAACCGCGGGTTAATGCTGGTACTGGCACGCGATACTTCGAAGAATGAGACCAAAGAGATCCTCAGCCAGACGACCGCAGTGAATGTGGTTGCTGATTTCGTCATTGATGAGGATCTGAGTGAGGCGACCATCAAGGCCAAATTGGTATCAATAGAGCAGTTAGCGCTACAACGCGGCTTTGCCGTAGGTATCGCACAGCCATACCCGGTTTCTGTGGCGCAGATCATGCAATGGGCAGATACATTGGCAGCCAAGGGTATTTTGCTGGTACCGATCAGTGCAGTGGCACGCCTCGATTATTCTTAAGCCACATGGAGAGTTCACTTCCGTATCGTGATGGGGTAGGCATCATGCTTTGCAATGCAAAGCGTCAGGTCTTTGTTGCAAAGCGCATTGATATGGTCTCAGAGGCGTGGCAGATGCCACAAGGCGGTATGGATGCAGGCGAAGAACCGCGCACCACGGCATTGCGTGAATTAGAAGAAGAAATAGGCACGAACAAGGCAGAGATCATCGCAGAGAGCGTGGATTGGTATTACTATGATCTGCCGCAGCAATTGATCCCAAAAGTGTGGGGCGGCAAATACCGTGGCCAGCGTCAGAAATGGTTCGTGATGAAATTCTTAGGCATGGATTCCGATATCAATATCGCGACCACGCATCCCGAATTCTCAGAATGGTGCTGGGCAGATGCGAATGACCTGTCCAGCCTCATCGTACCATTCAAGCGTGATCTATACGCTGCGCTGGTGAAAGAATTTACACCCGTGCTGCAATCGCTTTAAGCTGCGAGGCATGCATCGATAAGATGGTAAAAGAGATCCCGAGATCTAAGAATTAGACTGTAAGTGCTTACGCATCATCAGCGTATGTTCATCTTCGAATTCATCGGCGTGTAATGTATAGCCGAGCTTCTCGTAAAATCCCTGCGCGGTCTTGCGCGCACGGGTTTCGATGGTGGCAAAGCCTTTTGAGTGTGCAAATGTTTCTGCGAACTGCACCAGCTGCGCGCCGATATTCTTTCCGCGGTAGCTATCCAGTATCGCCATTTGGCGCAGCTGCACGGCGGATGCATTCAGTGGTTTGAGCAAGACGCAGCCAATGATGGCATCACTATCCAAGGCGGCGAGATGGAATTCATTGTGGTCATTGGCAATATCCTTTTCGCGCAGTTCCCAGCCGATGGGCTTGCGCAACACCTCATAACGGATGGTAAGTAGCGTTTTATACGCATCGCTACCGAAGGGAATTTCTTTACAGGATAGGGTCATAGGTTCGTATCTTCCTGTATTTTAGGTATTTTTGGCAAGCAAATAAATATGCAACAAAATGGTTGCATTAATCCATCGCTGTGCTAATATGCAACCATAACGTTGCATAAAGGAGAAGCACAATGAATGATAGAATAGAAAAACAGATCACACTTAACGCCCCTGTCTCCAAAGTATGGCAGGCGCTCACCGATCATAAACAATTCGGCGAATGGTTCGGGGTAAAGCTGGAAGGCCCATTTACCGTTGGCAAGCCAACCAAAGGGAAAATGACCGTTGCAGGTTACGAGGGAAAGCCTTTCGAAGCTACGACCCAGAAGCTGACACCAGAGACATTCTTTTCCTATAGCTGGCATCCGGGTTGCTCGGTCGATAAAAGTTATGACCTGAGCAAGGAATCGCCAACACTGGTGGAATTCACGTTAATTCCAAAGGGTAACAGCACGCTACTGCAGGTGGTGGAGACCGGATTCAGCAAATTGCCGGCAGGCCGCAGCGAAGAAGCATATCGCGGCAACACCGAAGGCTGGGGTGCGCAACTGAACAACATAGCGAATTATGTCAATGCGCGAGCAGCATAACAGCACGGCAAGGCAGCATGAGTACGCCATCGTATTTGCTGCACTGGGTGATGAAACGCGGCTGTCGCTGGTGGGGAAACTCACCAAGGGGCAGCCGCGCTCCATCTCGCAACTCACCGAGGGCACGCGCCTGACCCGACAGGCTGTCACCAAGCATCTGCGGGTGCTGGAAGAGGCGGGCATCGTGCATAGCACGCGCACCGGACGGGAAAGTATCTACGAGCTGGATACCAAGCCCTTCAAGGATATGCAGGAATATCTGGAATTCGTATCCACCCAGTGGGATAAGGCGCTTTCAAGACTCAAGGGATTTGTGGAGGAGTGAGTATTTTAGTACGCAAAATATTTTAGTGGCTTACGAAGTAATTTTATTATCTTGAATCGGTAAAGTTGACTTTATTGTTTCTTCCGAGAACTTATAGTACTTTGCAATTTCAGGTAGATTGCCTCTTTCTTTGGCATCAAGATACATTTTATACATCTCTTTTTCTTTTATAACGTCAGGCATTTTTAGTACTAATGCCGTAGCTATGAGAAATGCTAACATCACAGCCTTTCGGCCAGGGCTAAACATCCAATGCATTTGGGCTGTAAGTTCAATGGTACCCGCATATTGTGAAACATGCGGAATGTTTTTTAACCATGGCGAATTAGTATAAACAAATTCTGCAAGATCCTCAGGAGTGCTTTCTACTTTTACCCCTATCGATTCTTTGTAAATATTTATTGCTTGCTTCACTCCTGAGAAAAATGTGGTAATAGCGGCTTCTCTAGGCATCACACTAATACAAGTATTGTAAACTTCTTGAGGATCTGTGCTATTAAGAATAGTTTGCCATTCGACTTTAGGTAAGGCTAGATTGATTAGTTCAGAAATACTTTTTACACCTGCTTTGCTCTCAAAAAGCTCTTTTTTTGTTTCTTTCATAATTTCTGAGATTTGTTGATAGCCAGCAAATTTACCCATCCTGCTTAATTCTTGTTTTTGAAGCAGCAAGGCTTCTTTTTGAAGAACTAATTGTTGACGTTGCTCAGCAAGTTCTGTGCGTTGAAGATTCATGGCAATAACGAACCACAGGAACGCAAGTGCTCCTCCAAATCCTCCAATCCAATCACCGGCTTGACCGGCCTTGTCATAAGGAAGAAAAAGAGCAGCGCAGACCATAATAATAAGTACGACAGCTGTAATAACTATTGCTGCCTTTTCGGCTGTGCTGCCACTACGGTAATACTGAGATATCTCTATACATAGAGTTTTCATAAAATGCCTGAATAGATTAAATCTACCAGATGCTAGTACATTTCAGTCTTAAATACTAAAAATTTCCCGGGTCGGATTGATTCATGGCCTGCTGGCCATTCACCCTCGGGGGGCGGCTCGGCGCTTCCGCGATCAAGTAGCGAAGCGGTAGCGCATTACAAGACGCCTGCGCCGTCCAATTTTTCTTCCTGAAAAATTGTCGAACCTTCGGTTCTCATTCAATCTGGAATACCATTCATAAAACAGGGTTTGCCCTGTTTTATGAATGGTGCCCCGGGTCGGAATCGAACCGACACGCCTCGCGGCACCGGATTTTGAGTCCGGCGCGTCTACCAGTTCCACCACCGGGGCATCCGAACCTTCTTAATCCCATTTTTCTGGCCGATTTCGTCGTCACATTTGTACTCGAAGCTGTCACATACATTATAAGTACGCTCAGCTTCTGCGTGCGCCTGTTCCTAGAACTCGCCTCATAAAAATGAGATTCAGTACGGTTCTTAAACACTTAAGTGCAGGGCGCTACTATAAGCATTCATACCCCGTGGTCAAGCAGCGGGCAGCTTGCCAAAGCTAAAAACCCGCCCTATGATGGGCATATCTATGAAATACCAGCCTTATCTTGAAAAAATGACACCCAAATGCCTGCTTTTGTTCATGGCAGTGGCAAGCCTTGCCATTCTTTCAGCGGCACTGGTAGGGCAGTATGGGTTTGGCTGGCATCCGTGCGATCTGTGCCTCAAGCAGCGTTATCCTTATGCGGCGATCACTTTGCTTGGCCTGCTTTCCGCATGGTTCGTGAAGTCTCCGAAAGTGCTGCTTGCCGTAGCGTGGTTCTGTGTGCTGCTATTCATTGTGGATGCAGGCATTGCAGGCTATCACACGGGTGTTGAAATGGGGTGGGTGACTGGCCCATCGGCGTGCTCCAATACCAGCACAGGCGAGCAAACACTGGAAGAAATGCGTGCCGCCATCATGAACGCACCGCTGGTATCCTGTGATCAGGCGATGGCGTATGTGTTTGGTCTGTCACTGGCAGCGTGGAATCTGATGGCAGCGACCATCCTTGCATTATTCTCTGCCTGTGTGTTGCTAAAATTCCACAGAAGGAAAATATAATGCAACACAAACTCCCCGGTGACCGCACGCATGATGAAGAGATAGCGCGCATGATCCGCGTGAATCACGCGGGTGAGTATGGTGCGCAGCGTATCTATCAGGGACAACTCGCGGTGCTTGGCAAAAGCGCGTGTGCGCCGCTGCTGAAGCACATGGCAGAGCAAGAGCAGGAGCATCTGCAAACCTTTTCCGAATGGATGGTAAAACGTCGTGTGCGCCCCACGGTCTTTATGCCGCTGTGGCATGTGGCGGGATACGCCATGGGCGCAGCCACTGCGCTTCTCGGGGAGAAAGCCGCGATGGCGTGCACGGTAGCAGTGGAGTCAGTTATTGATGAACATTATGCCGCGCAGGAAGCAAAACTTTCTGATGAACCGGAACTGAAATCCATCATTTCTAAATTCCGTGCCGACGAAAAAGAGCATCATGATATCGCGTTGGAACAAGGTGCTGAATCTTCTCCTCTTTACCAAATATTAACGACTGCAATAGTATACAAAACTAAGCTCGCTATCTGGCTTTCAACGCGCGCATAATTTTTTGTGTTTGTTACACATGTGCGTTGTGTCGTCGCCGGGATGTGTTACTACATGTTGTAGTTACATGCGTTTTGTGAGTGATGGTGGATTGTATTCGTAAGGTCGTAAAAAGCGTGAAACGCATAAAAAAATTACTTCCATTCAGTGTATGCCTTATGCTGGCAGCAGGTTGCAGCGAGGATCTGTACGACCCGAACAACCACGATAAAATAGACCCGAATCTAAGCCTCAACCGCGATGATTATAAGAATGTCCTGAATCCTGATGCATACAAGAACCCGAATGTTCCGGGTGAAATGCTCAATCCGTCAGAACCTCCGATCCCCGCGCTGGAAGACGTTCTGGCAGCGCCGAGTCCGCCAAAGATCGGTGCGACCAAGCTGGTATCCGTGGCCGTAACCGATGATGTGCCGCTTAAAGATGTGCTCATAGAGCTTGCCCGTCTTGCGGATGTCGATATTGAAGTGGATGCCGGTATCACCGGTGGCGTGGCATTCCGCGCAAAGGATAAACCGTTCAACGAAGTGGTGGAACGCATCGCCGATCTGGCTGGTCTGCGCTATACCATGAAAAATGGTGTGTTGCGCGTGGAGCGTGATACGCCCTATGTGCAGACCTACAATATCGATTTCCTGAATGTGGATCGTGAATCTTCAAGTAACACCAGCATTTCAACGAACGTGTTCACAGGTGGTGTCAGTAGCGACAGCGGGGATAGCGGCGGCGGCAGCGGCGGTAGTGGTGCAGGTGGTGTAAATAGCGGTTCATCATCGTCTGTTACTTCAGAGAGTAAGAGTGATTTCTGGACAAAATTCAACGATGGTATGACAGCCATCATGGCCTATGTTCCGCCAAGTCGTGTTTCTACGGTAACTGTGGCCAGCCAACCAACGCCTGCGACCGGAGAAGCAGGGCAGGCCGGTGCGCCTGCTGCACCAGCAGCCGCAACCCCAGCACCGGCTGCAGCTGCAGCAGAACCTGCTGCGAGTTTCTTTATCATGAACCGTCAGGCAGGTGCACTCACGGTCTCTGGCACATCAAAGCAACATGATCTGGTACAAAAATTCCTTGAGAAGATACGGGCAACGACATCAGCCCAGGTATTGATCGAGGCGAAGATCCTTGAAGTAACACTGAATGACCAGTTCCAGAGCGGGATCGACTGGACACGATTCGGCAATAATTCGTTCGGTATGCCGATGACATTCGGTGCGGTAACGGATGCCGGGAATGCCGCGAGTTTTGCCTTTAGCCTTACAGGTATAGCCGGCAGGAACTTTGACTTGCAGGCAGCGGTTGATCTGACACAGATATTTGGTACGACGCGCACACTCTCCAGCCCGCGCCTGAATGCTATCAACAACCAGCAGGCCGTTCTGACATTTGCGGAGAATATCGTATATTTCGAACTGGATGTAAGCAGTGACACCACAACGGCGGTCAGTACAAGTACAAGCGTAACGGTAGAGCCGACCATTAAAACAGTGCCTATCGGTATCATCATGACGCTGTTGCCGTCCATCAATATAGATACCAACGAGATCACCTTGAGTGTACGTCCTACGTTGTCGCGGGTTACTGGCAGCGTTGATGATCCCACTATTCCTATTACGCTTGCGCAGTTAGATGCGGCGATCGTTGCGGATCTTCCGCCCATATCCAACAAGATCCCTATCGTGGAAGTGCGTGAGCTTGATTCCATCCTGAAATTGCGGAGTGGGGAAGTGATGGTCATTGGCGGTCTGATGGAAGATAAATCTATCAATACTGATAAGGGTGTGCCTTGGATCAGTGAAGTGCCTTATATCGGTAATGCCTTTAAAGGCGTTGATAAAGATCATGACATCAAGGAGCTGGTAATTTTCATTAAAGCTACTATTGTGGGTCCACATGGTAATGCCCACCCGATGGACAAAGCTGTGTATGAGAAGTTTACAAAAGATCCACGTCCACTAGAGTTCTAAGTTCATACCATTATGTTGACCAGCGTACGTTACATTCTACTGACCGCATTCAGAGACAGATTGTTCATTGGTGTATTGCTTGGGGTGGTGTTCGCCGCTGCCATTTCTGCAACACTCGGCAGTACGGCATTCCTTGAAGAAAGACAAATGACACTCACCTACGCAGCGGGTTCATCTCGTCTGATATTGATGGTGGGTCTTATCGTATTCGTATGCTTCCACATTCGTAGTGCTTTCGAAAATAAAGAGATCGATGTGATGCTTTCGCGGCCTTTGACGCGCGCTAGCCTCGTGGTCGCATACTGGCTTGGCTTTAGTGTGGTGGCATTCCTGCTGGTGTTGCCGGTGGTGATCATCATTGCAGTGTTAGGGCTTATGAATCTGGAAGGGTATGCTGGCTGGGCATTGAGCTTGCTACTGGAAGCATCGCTGGTTGTGGCGTTGGCATTATTCAGCGCATTCACACTCAGGAGTGCCGTGACATCAGTGCTTGCCTGTATGGGGTTTTATGTACTTTCCCGCATGATGGCTTTCTTTGTGATAACGGCTGATGCACCGAGCATGGCGCAAATGCCATATCTGCTCTTGAAATATGTACTCAAGGCCATATCCTCTGTTGTGCCGCGTCTTGATTTCTTCGCAAAGACCGAGTGGCTGGTCTACGGCTTCAACATATCACAGGAATGGTACTGGTTCTTGTTGCAGGCGGGAGTATTCGTACCGTTACTGCTGGTTGCCACCATTCTGGATTTCAAACGCAAGCAGTTCTAATCATGCAGTTCATGCGCAAAAAGATCATGCCGCTACATCTCATGATGATAGGCGTGCTTGTCTGCCAGGTTGCCTTCTGGCAATCGACAAAAGACATCAGGCCTGACCTTGGCATCGTCCCTGAAGTGCCGGGTAAGCAAGCGGTAGAAGCGCTTAGCTTTGGCGATAAACAGTTCTATTTCCGCATACTCGCACACAATATCCAGAATGCCGGTGATACCTATGGCCGCTTCACTGCGCTGCGATATTATGATTTCAGCAAGCTTTACCTCTGGTTCAATCTGCTGGATTCGCTGGACGCCCGCTCGGATATGATCCCATCCATGGCTACCTATTATTTCGGGCAGACCCAGAACACAGCAGATGTGCGCTACATCGTTGATTACCTCTATGATCATGCAACGCGCGATGTGGAGCACAAATGGTGGTGGTTACTGCAATCCATCTATCTGGCAATGCACCGGCTGGATGATAAGGATCTTGCACTTAAGGTGGCAAAGCCCATGGTCAATGAGAAAGTACCTGTATGGGCGCAGCAGATGGTGGCAGTAGTGCATGAAAAACGCGGCGAGATGGAAGCGGCGTATGAGATCATGAACACCATCAAGGATCACGCCGAGAATATTCCAGATAAGGACCTGAACTACATGGTGTACTTCGTCAAAGAACGCCTGAAACGCCTTGACGACGCAAAGAAATTCGCACCACAGAAACACGAGCCAGGGGCTAAGTGATCAATACCCTGTCATGATTCGGTCTACCAGCTGCTTGATGGTGGGGATGAATCCATCCTTGTAGAAAGGATCACTCTTGAAACGATACGCGTTATGGCCTGAGAACATCAGGTTATTCTCTGTATCACCACCATGCACGATATCCTGCAGGGTCTTCTGGATGCAGAAGCTGCGAGGATCGGCTTTCTTGCCGGTGGTGTAATCGTCATGATCTTTCCAGTTCGAGAAGCGGCAATGGCTTAGGCAGCCCATGCAATCGATCTGGTCTTTCACAATCTGGTGTGATTTTTCCGGTGTCACGAAAATGAGCGTGGAATCAGGAGTTTTCATCGGCTCGATGAAACCTGCCTTGATATATTCTTCAGCGCGGACACGGTCTTCCGGTGATACATATACCGGGCGACCGCGTGCACCAACGGGCAACGGCTCAGTGAAATAATTTTCAGGCTCGGTGCGGTATTCGATCTGGCGGTCGCTGCGCGCGCGCAGTTCCTTGATGAAGTCATTATTCACCGCAGAGGAATAAAAACCGGTAGGAGAGAACTGGTTTAAGAACACATCGCCTTCTTCCAGTGTCATCAGGCGTTTTTTCCATACGTCAGGAATAGGGCTTTCCACCGAAAGCAGCGGGCGTGTGCCGAATTGGAATGCGATCGGGCCGATCTCGGGATTATCCAGCCAATGTTCCCATTCTTTCAGATGCCATGCGCCCCCCGCCATGATGATAGGGGTATTATTCAGGCCAAAACCATTCATGACCTTGCGCAGTTCAGCTACACGAGGATAAGGATCTTGCGGCTTTTCAGGATCTTCTGCATTGGAAAGCCCGTTATGTCCGCCAGCCAGCCAAGGGTCTTCATACACCACGCTGCCCAGCCAGTCAGAGGTGCGCTGGTAAGAACGTTTCCACAACGCGTTAAAGGCACGGCCGGACGAAATGATCGGGTGGTAGTGCACTTTGTAATAAGCGCAAATGTCGCCCAGGCGATACGGCATACCTGCGCCGCAGGTCACACCATGCACAAGGCCTTTAGCACCTTCCAGTATATTTTGCAGGATACGCTCGCAGCCACCCATTTCCCACAACACGTTGGTATGGATACGGCCCTTGCCACCTGAAATATCATGCGCGATCTTTGCTTGTGCAATACCTCCGCGCGAACTTAGATCCACCAATTCTTCATGGCGTTCGCGGCGGGTCGTGCCTTTGTACACATACGGTATGATATTGCCCTTATCGTCGTAACTATCGGCATTCACGCCTGAAAATGTTCCCACTGCGCCAGCGGCCGCAAACGCACCAGAGCTTTTGCCACTGGTGGCAGATACACCCTTACCACCTTCGATGATTGGCAATACTTCTTTACCTGAGACAACAACAGGCTTCAGTTTTTTAGTAAACTCGGCAGTATCAGACAAAACATTATGCTCCACAGGTTCAAAACCGGCTAAGAACACCATGAAACAGGGTTTAAGTCCAGTGTTAATGCGCCTCTCGCCATTGGTGGCCATGGCCGCATTCCACTACCAGTGGAATAGACAGGCTGGCTGCGTCTTCCATGCATTTCTTCACATGTATTTTGGCAGCTTCTACTTGTGATTCAGGCACTTCGAACACCAGTTCGTCATGCACCTGTAGCAGCATCTTGTATGGGGTGTCGCGATCGATTGTGATCATGGCGCGTTTGATAATATCCGCTGCCGTACCCTGCAGTGGTGCATTGATGGCGGCGCGCTCGGAGAAGGCGCGCATCGGCCCTTTGCCGTTGATGTTCGGCACATGGCAACGCCTGCCGTAAAGTGTTTCTACATAGCCATGCCTGCGGGCGAACGCGATGGAGGCCTCCATATAATCACTGATGCCTGGATATTGCTTGAAATACTGCTCAATGTAAGTGGCTGCTTCCGACCGGCCAATGCCTAAACGTGCGGCAAGGCCATGCGCTGAGATGCCGTATATGATACCGAAATTGATGGTCTTGGCTTTGCGGCGCAGGTCAGCATCCACGGCATCTACTGGCACACCGAACATTTGGCTTGCGGTAATGGCGTGAATATCATCACCATGCTTGAAAGCATTCTTGAGCACATCGATATTTGCGATATGCGCGAGCAAGCGCAGCTCGATCTGTGAATAATCCGCGGATACCAGCAGGTGACCGGGACTTGCCACGAACGCTTCGCGAATCTTCTGGCCTTCCACTGTGCGGATAGGGATGTTCTGCAGGTTCGGATCATTGGAACTCAGGCGACCGGTGGAGGCAATGGCCATGTGGTAATTGGTGTGGATGCGGCCGGTCTTGGGGTTTATTTGCTCCGGCAGTGAATCACTATATGTGCTTTTGAGTTTGGCAAGTTGTCGCCAGAGCAATACTTTTTCTGCGATCGTGTGGCCGCCTTCTGCCAGTTCTTCCAGCACGCTGCTATCAGTGCCATACGCGCCGGTCTTCGCCGATTTCTTGCCGCCTTCCAGCTTCATTTCATCAAACAGCACTTCGCCTAATTGCTTTGGCGATGCGATGTTGAACGGGTGGCCAGCAAGCTTATGCACTTCCTGTTCATACTCATGCATGCGCATGGCAAAATCATGCGAGAGGCTTTTTAGTTTCTGTGTATCCACACTGATGCCGGCGCGCTCCATGCGAGCAAGCACGGGCACAAGCGGCCGCTCGATGGTTTCGTACAGCGTGAGCATCTTCTGTGCGATCAGCTGTGGTTTGAAGAGATCATAGAAACGCATGGTGATATCGGCGTCTTCTGCTGCATACTCGCCGGCTTTTTCAATGTCCACCTCATCAAAACGCAGGCGGTTTTTGCCTGTGCCGGTGATGTCATCATAAGAAATAGTTTTGTACTGCAGATATTTTTCTGCGAGTTCATCCATACCTTGGCCGTGCTCGCCCGCGTGCAGTGCATAGGAAAGCAGCATCGTATCTTCGATCGGGGAGATCCCGATGCCGTAATGCTGCATGATAAGCCAGTCATATTTGATGTTGTGGCCGATCTTGAGTGTGGCTTCATCTTCCAGCAGCGGCTTGAGAAGTTCGATAGCGCGGGGCAGTGGTATCTGGCCTTCTGCAAGTTTTACCGCAGCAGGCGGTGGTGCGAACAGATCGCCGGCAGGTACAGCTTCTTGTGCGCTACCAGATGCTTTGTGTTGCAGTGGCACATAACACGCTTCACCGGCATCAACGCAAAGTGAGAAACCAACGATCTCCGCCTGCATGGCATTGACCGAAGTGGTCTCGGTATCAAATGCAACACGGCCTTTATTGCGCGCTTTTGCGATCCATTGTATCAGCGATGCCTCATCGCGAATGATGGAATAACTTTTCTCAATGTTCGCAGGTGCTGCAACTGGCGTGCTGGTTTGCGGTGCTTCTTCTGCCACCACAACAGGCGCGATACCTGTTTTTTGCTGTATCTTTGCTACTAGTGATTTGAAACCATGTTCCTGCATGAAGGCCATGAGCTTGGCGGGATCTGGCTCTCGGCAGGCGAGGGATTCCAGCGGCGGCAAATTCGGCACATCGCATTTCAGTGTGATGAGCTGTCTGGAGAGTTTTGCATTTTCGACATTCTGTTCCAGTGTTTCCCGGCGTTTTTGTTGTTTGATCTCGGCGGTGCGCGCAAGCAGTGTATCCAGATCACCGAACTGGTTGATGAGCTCTGCTGCGGTCTTTGGGCCAATGCCCGGCACGCCCGGCACGTTATCGGATGAATCACCCATGAGGCTTAGCACATCCAGCACTTTGTCTGGTGTGACACCGAATTTCTCCAGCACATCAGCTTCAACGATATCTTTTTCCTTCATTGCATCATACAGGCTGATATGTGGCTGGATAAGCTGCATCAGATCTTTGTCAGACGATACGATGACCACATCAAGGCCCGCCTGCTTTGCCTGCATGGCGTAGGTCGCGATGATGTCATCGGCTTCGTAATCCGGCATGTCGATAGCAGGAAGGTTCAGTGCCTCTGCGGCATCGCGTACCAGCGCGAATTGCGGGATAAGGTCATCAGGCGGTGGCGGACGATGCGCTTTATATTCCGGATAGATATTGTTCCGGAAGGTCTGGCGCGCGGCATCAAATATCACCGCAGCATAGCCACAGCCATTACCATCCATGAGTTTTTGCATCATGGTAAGGAAGCCATATACTGCTTTTACGGGCACACCCTTTGGGTTTGTCAGGTCGCGCTTGATGGCGTAATAGGCACGGAAAATGAAGCCA
Source organism: uncultured Rickettsiales bacterium (assembly GCA_964535825.1). Lineage (GTDB taxonomy): Bacteria > Pseudomonadota > Alphaproteobacteria > Rickettsiales > SXRF01 > CAZAQK01. The sequence continues at coordinate 72,247 of CAZHUC010000002.1, read as the reverse complement.
GACCCATCAATAAGGTAAAGGGTCTTGGAGTGATCTTTCATTTGCGCCGGATTTGAATGTTGTGCGGTAGATTCCATAACAGTTGATATATGGGATTTTTCACACTATGCCAATGCTTATCAAACGAAAGAAAGCCTATGACAAAACAAACCCTCTCAGGTCCATCGCGTAAGCCACTCTCTGGTGGCAAAGCAAAACAGCTTGTTATACTCCTGCATGGCTGGGGCGCGGATGGTCCGAACCTCATCGACCTTGCTGACCTGTTCGCGCCAACCTTGCCGGATGCGCATTTCATTTCGCCGAATGCGCCATATCCGTGTGAAGCGAACCCATATGGTTTCCAGTGGTTCTCATTGATGGACAGGCAGCCGCAACATTTGCTTTCCGGTGTGCGTGGCGCAGCGGATATTCTGAATGCATTCGTAGATGAACAGCTTGCGGCATTATCACTTGATAATAGCAAGCTGGCATTCATCGGCTTCTCACAAGGCACAATGACGGCACTGCATGTAGCACTCCGCCGCAGCCCGCAGATGGCTGCGGTTGTTGGGTTCTCTGGTTCACTCATCGGGCCGGATGAGTTGGCGAAGGAGATTACATCACGCCCGCCTATATGTCTGATCCATGGTAATATGGATGATGTAGTGCCATATGCTGCAATGGAACGGGCCGCTGGCGCGCTAAAAAATCATGGTGTGAGTATAGAGACGCATACACGCGAATATCTTGGTCATTCCATTGATATGGAAGGCGCAAAAGCAGCGGCGGCATTCTTAGGGAAGAATCTGGGTTAATTGGGTGTAAGACCGACCGAATCCGTATCGCGGCCTGCATTATTATTGGCAGCAACATTCGCACGGCGGTTGGTATTCTCGCGGTCTGCCTGTTCGCCGCCAGTGATATTCTGTCCGGATGCAACACGTTCACCGGTTGCTGTGCCGCGGCTTACAACCATCTTGGAATCGTAAAGTGCGGATTGCGCAGCGCTTATCTGGTCAAACGCACCTTTTTTGTTGTCGCGTATTACCTCAGCGAAGCCACTGGCGATTTCTTTGCCGAGTGAGCCCTTTTCCTTGCCAAGATTCTCTTCAATGGTTGCCAGCGGTATCCCCAGCTTATCCAGTTCGGGATCCTGCTGCAGTTTTACTTGAAGGCGATCCTGCAGCATCTTGGCCGCTGTATCGCGATTGGTGAATGCTTCTTTAGCGCCATCATCATTAATCACTTCAGCGACAGTTTCGGAAACCAATGTGCTGATACGGTCACGCTGTTTGGTACTCAGGCCTTTTTCCTTACGTGCTGCAAACTGGAAAAGCGCTTCTTCTGCAGTGGCAAGGTTGCCATCTGCCGGCTTATCATTGCGGTTATATTTTATGGGATCGTTCTTATCCTGCTCGTAATAGGCATTCAATACACGCTTCTCGCTGGGATATGCACTGGCTGTCCAGAAGCTGTCCTGCCAGTTCTCATATACACCCTTGGCGGTTTGCTGCGTGATCGTATCTTGCACCTTGGCCTTGATCTCTTCTTTCACCGTGCCGGTGATCAGTTCCTGCTTGCGCTTCTCGGATTCAGCGATAAATGCCTGCGCTGGCGCAGCAGTAACACCAAGCTGATCTCTCACGAATGATTTGCTGACCTGATCGGCAAGGATGGTGAGCCTGTTGTCATCCATGTTCATACTACCGGCATCGTTTAAATAGCCCTTGTTATTGATAAGTGAGGTGCGTATCTCACCTGCAACGGTCGTATATGCATCACTGCCACTGGCTTTCAGTGCATCCTTACGTCCTTCGAGTTCTGCCATTTTCGGGCCGAGCACATTGCTGAGTGCATCGATCTGTGAAGCGCCGAATTCTTTTGTGCCGGCCAGCATGGCAAGGCTCTTCTTCTCGTCGTCCTTAAGGCCTTCCAGCGATTCTGTAACTTTTTGCTTAGCCACGGCATCTACCGGCGAGAGATACATGTTCTGGCCTTTAACGCTGCCATCTTCGGCGAAATGTCCCATTTCAGACAATTTATCGCTGGCTGATCGCGCTGCCTTATTTGCGATCTCAGCGAATTGTTCATCGGAGAAGGAAGGTGTGTTCTCGCGGTTCGCTTTCAGATTATCCTGTATGCGTGTGCTCAGGCCTGCTTCAAATTCCTGCTTATTGGTGTATTTGAATTCAGGGTCAGTGAGAGTATTGCTCACCGTATCGGCCACTTGTGACGCAACCGCTTTTTGTTCATCTTTTTCTGGAATAGGAGAGCCTAACCATTTGGCGAGTGTTTTTTCAAAGCCAAGCATTTCAGCGAATTTGAAGATCATGCTTTTGATGAGTCCCCAGAAGCTGCCTTCCTTGTTGTCGCGCACGGCACTTACCGCATCGTCGACGCCTTTTTCGATCGCAGGCAGGACCGCCTCGTAGGTTTTATCGCGGATATTGGCGCGCATACGCTCCTGCGCGGTAAAATCCGGTATTGGTCCATTGAAAGGGGGCATAAATAACCAAGTTTTCCTGTTTTTCCTTACCCTAAGATTACCTTATAACATCCTAAAGTATCATGAAAAGTTTATGACAATGTGTTTTTTGCTGTGGCGCAAAACCGGGTTTTGGTTGATTTTAGCCATAAAAATGTCATAAATCAGTTAACAATAAAAAACTGTAAAATAACTAACATATTGAGATAATGGGAGAAAGCCTATGAGCGTCGTAAGCATCAAAATAGGCGGCCGCGACTATCATGTTGCGTGTGGGGATGGGCAGGAAGAGCATCTGCGCTTGCTGGCCGATGAGGTGAATGACCGTGTCAATTCCCTGTTCTTTAGTGCCAAAAGTGCCAAAAACAAGCCAAGTGAGCCAATGATGCTGGTCATGGCAGCGCTCATGCTGGCCGATGAACTTCTTGAAAGTAAAAAAGAAACTGACTATTTCATGACGCATGCGCCGGAGGATAACGGCAAAAAGGCGCAGGAGATCGAAGCGGCCATGGCCGTTACTCTGGAAGAAATAGCAGCACGCATTGAAAAGATTGCTGATAACGCACAAATACGCTAGTATCCGCGACGAACGGTTCTGCCCGGTGCGTCTAGGTTACATAATCCTTGGGCCGATAGCATTGCTATAGGGAGCTGTCCCTGGTGAAGGCCTTGCCTTTACACATACGGCGCCCACCTTAACTTAAGGGTCCGCATGCGATTTGTTTTCAACCAACGGCCATGGTGGTTCCGTTCACTCTTTAGAATTTAATGCGCCCGGAAAAATCTCCTGATTTTACCTTGGCGCGCCTCTTCGCAGGCTGATGGCTCGTTCGGCCTTCTGGCCTCACTTTATCCCTGTCATTGCGAGCGAATGCGAAGCAATCCATTTTTTCACGTTGTAGCTGGATTGCGTCGTCGCTATGCTCCTCGCAATGACGAAAGAACAACTCCGCACAAAATTTTTGGCTATCAGGCAATCTGTATCACAGGATTCGCGTGCTGCTGCCAGCCGTGCAATTGTCTCACATGTATTACGGTGTGTACCGCAAACATCAACTGTTGCGGGCTATATGGCGATCCGTGGGGAGATAGATATCTTGCCGGCACTGCAAGCACTCTCAGACAGAAATCAAACGCTATGTCTGCCGGTGACACTCAATAACCGCGAGCTTGTATTCCGCCAGTTCCATCCCGGAGACGCGCTGCAATCCGGTGCATATAATATCCCGATCCCGCCAGCGGATGCTCCTGTTGTTGTGCCTGAGGTTCTGCTGATCCCCATGCTGGCATTTGATGCCGAGGGCCACAGGCTGGGTTACGGGGCAGGGTATTATGACCGCGCGATACAGAAATTCAGGCAAAAAAACAAAGAGTTGAAAGTAGTAGGGGTTGGATTTTCCTGCCAGCAGGCGAGGGCAATTCCCGTAGGAGAACAGGATGAGAAACTGGATGCAATTATAACAGAAGCCGGTATAGTGTTACCGATTATTAACTAATTGAGAAAAGATTATGGCTAAGAAGCATAACAAACTTAGGCTTGTTGAAACAAATCTAGCGGAAACAGCAGAACGCGTACTTAAATTTCTGACAGACATGCGTGTTCAAGTACAGCCGGATAACACAGCAACCATGTCGGTTAGTATGGTGATTTCCCAGCCTACTTGGGAACGTGATGCAAAATTACTAGAAGAATCTGGTGCGATTACTATCGACAATGATAGAATAAATACTGCCTATCCAATAGTAACATTTAATTTTGACAAGCTTGTGGAATTGGCAAACCCATCTGTGTCACAAAGCCATATAGATGCCGAACAAGCCAGAACTGCGCGCAAAGCACTGGTATTCCTACTTGGATTCTCAGGTCCACTTGAAGACAGGGCCACGGTGAATGTGGAGCGTGTTAATGGGCATCTTTCAAGTAGTGAACGTGCTCGACTCGAAGCAGCAGGTGCATTGGCGCCAGAAAAACAACTATCTGCAGTTCGTGAATTCGATGTAGCCAGACTGAAGGAACTTTCTGGTATCAGTATGCAGACAATGCTTGCTGAAGCCCGTAGCCGGTCTGTATAACCGGGAGGATGTCAGATATGGCAACAGATAACTTTCTTGTGGGTAAGAATAAGCATTCCGCACCTGTTACCTTTGGTTTTTTGGTGTGAATATCCTTTTTCTTGGTGATATTGTTGGGCGCTCGGGCCGCGATGCGGTGATAGATGCTGTGCCTAAACTGCGTGCGGAACATAAGCTCGATGTGGTCATTGCCAGTGGCGATAATGCAGCTGGTGGTTTTGGTATCAATCCACAGATATGCAAAGACCTGTTCGTAGCAGGTGTGGATGTAGTGACCGGTGGTGACCATGTGTGGGATCAGAAAGAACTCATTCCGTATCTTGCGCAGGAAAAACGTTTGCTTCGCCCGCATAATTTCCCCAACAGAACACCGGGCAGCGGGTTATATACGGTGACACTTGCTGATGGCCGTACGCTTTCCGTGCTGCATCTTCTGGGGCAGGTATTTCATAAAGAACATACGGCATGTCCGTTCGCGACCGCCGATAAAGTACTGGAATCCATGCGATTGAAAAAAGATGCGGCTATATTGGTGGATATCCATTGTGAGGCCACATCCGAGAAAATGGCGATGGGTGTGTATCTCGATGGCCGCGTGAGTGCGGTGGTGGGCAGCCATACACATGTGCCGACCGCGGATGCCCGCGTGTTGCCAAAAGGCACAGCCTACCAGACCGATGCTGGTATGTGCGGCGATTATAATTCAGTGATCGGGTTTGAACCCACTGGCCCGCTGGAGCGCTTCCTTACTAAAATTCCTAAAGCAAAAATGGATACCGCGACCGGTGCTGCAACCGTGTGCGGCACATTGATCGAAACAGATGATGCCAAAGGCCTTGCCACATCATGCAAGCATCTGCAATGGCCTAAGCCGTTGGGTACATGATATGAGCGGACATGCGGCACGAATACAGGATGAGCAGGAAAGCTACCTGAGCAAGTACATGATGGCCGCACTACACCGCGCTGCCACGGCGCTGTCAATCAACATCACTACAGATGAATCATGCCACTGTACATTCCAACATGATGGGGAACGACTGACCGTTGATGTGATGACATGGCTTAAAGACAAACGTGTAAACCCTATGGAACTTGACCGATTGGCAGGAAAGCTAGTTGCAGATCTGCACGCAGACTCATTTGAGGTGGTTACAGATGCTTTGTATTACGAGACTGGTGTTACGCCAGGTCGCAATCCTAACTATCCGGACGGACAACCCAATAAGATACGGATTTATCTTACTGGTAACGTGCAAGACATTACTTCACACGCGAAAACAACCGCTCTAGGGCGTGATCTGGAACAACAGTGGGAAAAAGGCGGCGGAAATTAAGCTGCTTTGCGAAGGTGTTTCTTCGCATGGGTGATGGTTTTTTCCAGACCAGTGCGCAGCTTGATGGTCGGTTGCCAGCTCAGTAAATTCTTCGCAAGTGTAATATCCGGTTGGCGTTGCAGAGGGTCATCCTGCGGCAGTGGTTTATATTCCAGCGGCGAAGATGAGCTGGTAATTTCCAGCACCAGTTCTGCGAGTTCTTCCATGGTGAATTCATCAGGATTGCCTAGATTGACAGGGCCTGCGATGCCAGCACCGCTTTCCATCAGTGCTACAAGGCCAGCCACCATATCATCCACATAACAGAAAGAACGTGTCTGCGAGCCATCGCCATAAACTGTAATGGGGCGGTTCTCTAGCGCCTGATAAATAAAATTGGTGACCACGCGGCCATCATCTTTTGCCATAGCCGGGCCGTAGGTGTTGAAGATACGCGCCACCTTAATATCCACCTTGTGCTGGCGATGATAATCAAAACACAATGTTTCTGCGCAGCGTTTGCCTTCATCGTAACAGGCGCGCGGACCGATAGTATTCACATTGCCCAGATAACTTTCCGGCTGCGGATGCACTTCAGGGTTGCCGTATACTTCACTGGTGGATGCCTGCAAAATGCGCGCTCCGGTTTGCCTGGCGAGCTCCAGCATATTGCGCATGCCAAGCACATTGGTCAGTGTGGTTCTGATGGGGTTTTCCTGATACGCCGGCGGTGAAGCAGGGCAGGCGAGGTTATATATCTGATGCACCGCAGATGGCAGCGTGAGCGGTTCAGTAATGTCATGCTCGATCAGTGAGCAATTCGGATTCGCAAGCATCTCTTCAATATTGCTGCGACTACCTGTGGAGAGATCATCCAGAATGATGATCTTGTTTCCGGCAGCAAGCAACTTGCGGCTCAAATGCGAGCCGATGAACCCAGCGCCGCCTGTGATAAGTATGGTTTTCATGCAGGCAACATAACGCAAGTGGTGTTATGTGCAAGTGCAGGTTTATTGTGGGGGCTGCAACAGCGAATCCATGCGCGGTTTATAGACCGCCACAGCATACGTTTCCCTATCGGTGAATGCCTCGATGAGGTTTCTTGATATCTCGAGCATTGGCGTATAGTTGGCAAATATCTCTACCACCATAACATTTTGTGTGCCCAGCAACTCATACTCATTAGGCATGCTGGCTTCTCCGCCTGCAGTGCCGACCCTACTGCTACCAGAACCGATGGTTCTGCGCTGCCAGACGATACATCCGCCCAGACAGCCGACGTCTGCGCGTGCAGCACTGACGGCAGGGTCAGCCACTGCATCATCCCTGCCTGGGCGTGGCCTTAGATCCAGCGAGGCAACAGAAGTGAATATCACAGTACCTTCAAATTCGTACGGATCCATGATCTGGCTGACAGCGTTCGTATATTGCGTAAGCATGGTGTTCGTCACTTCGTCATTCTGGGTCACCAGATCCGCCAGCTGGAAGGTCGCACTTTTAAGTTTCTGGTCGAATCGTGCCATGCGGGATGTTTCAATAATGCCGATCAGAATGATGATCATGACAGGCAGGATGATCGAAAACTCGATTGCAGCAACGCCGGAGTCTGAACGCTTAAAGCGATGAAATGTTTTTAGCATTAGTAATCCTCGTTCTTGACAATTGTTGTAGAAGAAAACTCATAATCCCCATTAGCATTACCAAACAGGTTAGCCATAACTGGTGTGAAGATCGGCCATGTGTAAGTTGCCTTGTAAAGTACGATGCGGTTACGAATGCCTGGGCCTGCTGTGCCCTGATCTTCATCCCACTGGTTGTTTCCGTTAACATCACGGTAGTCGATATTAGCAGCTCCTCCTTCGCACAGTGCAGTGATGCAAGGCTCGGGCTGATTTATGTTTGCGTGCGTATCATAATTGAGTGCCTCCACGACCAGCTGATCAGGGTCTAGAATTGCGCCCGAGAGCTTCACAACTTCACTTTTGATATAGGCCTGGCGTTCGCCAATGGTGAAGCCTGTCTTACTGATGCGAGCACCGTGCGCGAGCGCACCTTCAAGCATGGATTCAGCGAACATGATGAGACCAACCTCAACAATAGCCATCATTAATAGAAAGAAAACTGGCGCGATCAGAGCAAATTCTACTGCCGCCGCCCCATCTTTCTTGACTAGAAGGCGTTTAATATGTTGTTTTATATTATTTTTAATGATATTCATATGCTCATTCTAACACTGGTAGGCAAGTTATCACAATGCCATATTAAATTCTCTCATATCAAATTTAATTAAAAGTTAATATATTTTAATTATAATCATAAATACTCTATATAACATGTTGTAGGCCAAATATTTTTTTGGGGTGGTGCAAAATGAGAAAAATCAAATGCTTGAGAAAGTCTGTAGCAGGTGCCGTGTCATTAGTGTTCGGCCTTGCATTCATGACCATCCTTATGGCGGTAGGCCTCGCGGTCGACATCGCCGTGCATTATGCCGTACGACATCAATTGCAAGCATCTGTAGATGTGGCGCTGCTTGGCGCAATGAAGTCCGTCCGTGAGATACCTGATGTAGAAGCTGAATTTACACGCCTGTTCCATGCCAACTACCCACGTTTATCTAACGGAGGCGACGGATGGTATATGGGGACGACGGTTATGGAGGTGCAGGTCACTGCCGATATGATCTCCGATACCATGAGTAAAGATGATGCGTTCAACAAGCCGACACAAGATGAGATACTAAATAATGGTGTCTACACGGCTGAAGTAAAGGTCAGAAGCCCTAACCATGTGAGGAAAATATTCGGTGATGATTATGAGATCATTACTGCGCGTGCATCAGCGGTCAATAATACTGAGGAAACACAACGCAAAGCATTCATCTCACTTGTACTGGATACGACAGGCTCTATGGCAGGGCAGCCGATAGCTGACCTGAAGGCCGCCTCATCTGAACTGATAAATATTCTGGCCGGTGGCAATGAATTTATGAGTTTCATTTGGGTGAACATCATCCCATATTCCACCTCTGTTGCATTTAATCCTGCGCAGTATCCGAACATGAGGAACTGGGTGCAAGCGCCATGGCAGCCACGCTATGACTGGCAGGTTGGTATCGTAAACAAAGCATACCTTGCGAATCGAAATCCGGATTTCCCGATGGATCCTACATATGATGACATTACGGATCAGCAGCCTAATACAGAAAGACGTCGATTCCGTACACCGCAGGCACAAATGGGGACAGCTGCCATACCGTTCACTCCAGGCTTTGGTACACCTGCGTACTGGTGTTGGGATCAGGAAGCAGGCAACCAGCAGGTGGCAACTTTCTATAACAAGCATAAAACCCCCATGCTCACTCAGATCAATGGTCTGGTTGCGGAAGGGTGTACGCGTATCAATACCGGTTTAGGTTGGGGATATCGTGCGCTTTCTCCGGAATGGGATAATCTATTAGGTCCGGCAGGTTTCAACTTGCCTAATCAATACAATGAAACCAGGCTGGGGTTCCTGATATTGATGACAGACGGTGCGAACACTGTTTATGCGGGGCAAGACCCGACAACATCGCACGATGACGTGTCAACGCTTGCCATGTGTACGGCAGCAAAAGCTAGGGGCATCACCGTTATCACGGTTGGGTTGGGTGCGGCGAACCAGGCGTTGCTCACATCATGTGCTTCCCGTCCTGAGCTCGCGTTCTATACCAACGTATCTAGCGGTCTGCGGCCAATATTCGAGAATCTGGCTATTATGATCGTGCAGGCGCTGGGCGTACAGCTGGTGCGCTAATCGCGGTAGATCATCGTACCTGCACCGTATTTGGTGAAGGTTTCAAGTAATAAGACGTGCGCCAGGCGGCCATCTAAGATATGCGCCGCCTCCACGTCATTCTCCAACGCGTGAATACAGGTTTCCATTTTGGGGATCATGCCGCCGGTGATCACCCCATCTTTTGAAAGCTTGTGCGCTTCGCTGATGGTGAGTTCGCTGATAAGTTCCTTATCTTTATTGAGTACGCCTGGTACATCCGTGAGTATCATGAGCTTTGCTGCGGCAAGCGCAGCAGCGATCGCGCCAGCGGCGGTATCTGCATTGATGTTGAAGGTTTCGCCGTTCGGGCCAACGCCGATAGGCGCAATGACCGGAATGATATTCGATTCCGCGAATTCCTGAATGATGGTGGGGTTGATGCGCACCGGTTCACCCACGAAACCCAGATCGAGGATCTTCTCAATATTGGAATCGGGATCTTTAGCGTGGCGGCGCAATTTACGCGCTTCGATGAGGTGTCCATCCTTACCAGAGATACCAATGGCCATGCCGCCTGCCGCATTGATCTCGCTGACGATCTGTTTGTTGATCGAGCCGGAGAGTACCATTTCCACGATCTCAACGGTTGCAGCATCGGTGACACGCAACCCATCGATGAAAGAACTTTGTATCTTCAGGCGCTCCAGCATTTTGCCGATCTGCGGGCCACCACCATGCACAACGATCGGGTTGATGCCGACCTGCTTGAGCAGTACGATATCTTCTGCGAACTGGCGTGAAAGCGCTGCATCACCCATGGCATGACCACCATATTTAATGACGAACGTTTCATCAGCGAACTGGCGCATATATGGCAAGGCTTCCGAAAGTGTGGAAACGGTTTTAAGCCATGCATCCTGAGTTTTAAGTTGCCGTGTTTTCATGGTGCGGTCCTATGTAGGGCAAATGCTGCCAATTCTTCCTGTAATGCTTCAATACCTTGCTTGTCAACCGAACTGGTAACCAATATGTTCGGATGAGCAGCCGCGTGCGATTTTAATGCCTTGTGCACGTTTTGCAATACATCCTCTACTTCTTTTGGCTTTAGCGTATCGGCCTTGGTCAAGACGATTTGGTATGACACGGCGGTTTCATCCAGCAGGTCCATGAAATCATCGTCTATTTCCATGACGCCGCGGCGGCTATCGATAAGCAGGCAGATGCGTTTCAGGCTCTGGCGACCGAGCAGGTAATTCTTTGTAAGGCTGCTCCATTGGCGTTTTTCTTTCTTGGAAACGCTGGCATGGCCATAGCCTGGCATATCCACCATCATCAGCCGTTCATCCAGCAGGAAGAAATTCAGCTGCTGCGTGCGGCCGGGGGTTTGCGAGGTGCGCGCCAATGCTTTCTGACCTACCAATGCATTGATGACACTTGATTTTCCAACATTGGAGCGACCAATGAAAGCTATCTCAGGATGCGTGCAAGGTGGGAGTGCATCAACATTATTCGCACCGGCGACAAAGCGGCATGGGCTGCGAAACAGGCTCACGCTTTTTCCTTGTTCTGCTTACCGCCATACTTCTTCGAGATCACATGCTGCTGGAGAATAGAAAGCATGTTGCTCCATACCCAATAGAGCACCAGTCCTGCCGGGAAACTTGCAAAGATGAACAGGAAGAAATACGGCATGAATGCGATCATCTTTGCCTGGATCGGATCGGTCGGTTTAGGCTGCTGCTTCATCTGTATCACCATGGTGGCGCACATGAGTATCGGCAAGATACCAAGATGCATCCAGCTGGGGTGATTCCAGTCGAGGATACCAAACAGCGTGAAGATATTAGACGGATCGATCACGGAGAGATCCTTGAGCCAGCCAAAGAATGGTGCATGGCGCATCTCAATAGTCACGAACAATACTTTATAGAGCGCAAAGAATACAGGCATCTGGACGAGCAGAGGCAAGCAGCCAGCGGCAGGATTTACCTTCTCGCGTTTATACATGGCCATGATCTCCTGCTGCATGCGGATCTGGTCATCGCCATAACGGTCGCGCAGTTTCTGCATCTCTGGCTGGAGCTTGCGCATCTGTGCAGATGCTTTGTAGGATTTGTTAGCCAGTGGGAACATCATCAGTTTCACGATGATGGTAAGCAGCAAGATGGCGATACCGAAGTTGCCCGTGTGCGTGAAGAAGAAGTTGAGCATCAGGAACATCGGCTTGGTGAGGAAGTAGAGCACACCGAAATCCACGGCGCGGTCGAACAGCGGAATGGGCGGGTGTTTCACATCACCATTGGCATACGCATCGATCACGCGAATCTCTTTTGCACCTGCAAATAAACGCAGGCTGCTTTCAGCATGCCCACCGGATTGTATCTGCTGGGCTTTTGACACATAATCCACCTGGTAACGGTTATGCTTATCCTTCGTGTAATGGCTATAAGTTACATTGTAGCCCTTCTCATTTGGGATAAGGGCAGAGAGCCAGTATTTATCAGTGATACCCATCCAGCCGGATGCATCGCTGAAGGTTTTCTTTTCCTTGCGCAGGTCTTCATATCCTATTTCTTCCAGCGCATCCTGCATTACTCCCAGCGGGCCTTCATGCAATATCGCATAATGCTGGATGTTCGAATCTTCTTCGTGTTGGCGGTTGATATAGGCATAAGGCGTCACACTAATAAGCGCGCCCGAACCATTCTCCACGCGCTGATTGATCTGGAACATGTAGTTCTCATCAAGCGATACGATGATGATAAACGTAACATTCGCGTTATTGGTCCAACGAAGTGTCACGGTCTTATTGGCAGAAATGGACTGCTTGTCCGCTTGCCAAAGGCTGTTCTGGTCTGGCACTTGTGTTTTGTTATCAGCCGAGATCCAGCCAGCTTGTGCAAAATATGCCTGTATGTCCCCATTGGGTGAGAACAATGTTACTGCAGGGCTGGTCTCCGCCAGTTCAACGCGGTATTTCGGCATGACCAGATCATCAAAGCGCGCGCCTTTCAGAGCGATCGAACCCTGCAGTTTTTCCGTGGCGAATGTCACACGCGGGGAAAGGGCCAGTCGTTCTTTACGCGTCAGTAAGGCACTCGAGCTGCTGCCACTAGTATCTCTGAGCGTCTGTGCTTTTTCTTCCCGGGCTTTGATCTTTGCTTGTTCTTCTGCCTGTTTGGCATGCATGGCAGCCAGTTGTTGGCGGCGTGGATGCTCAACCATTGCCTGCCAGCCAAGCAGGATAGCGGCGGCCAGAAAGAGCGTATAAAAAATTCGGGTGTGATCGGTATGTTGTTGCATGGATTATATCTGTGATTTGTGGTCGGGAACGGGATCATATGAAGCGGCAACAAAAGGATTGCAGCGTAGTACGCGCCAGACTGAAAGCAGGCTGCCTTTTATCGCGCCGTGTTTTTCAAGCGCCTCATGTGCATAGCAGGAACAGCTTGGCACAAAACGACAATGCGTGCCCAGCACCGGTGAGATGCATAGCTGGTATATGCGCACAAAGATATGCAGAACTGTTTTCATGATAACCTTTTGATACGGAGGGTTACTTATTAGCGTGTATTCGTGAAAATGCAAACTCCATGTCGCGCAGCAGGGCAGAAAATTCGCAAGTAAGCGCGGCTTCACGCGAAATGATGACATAGTCATGTGCGGGCAGAGTGTGTGCGGAGGCAATTTGTACCGCTGCATGGCGCAGTCTGCGGCGAATACGGTTGCGCTGAGCTGCATTACCCATTTTTTTCGTGACGGTGTAACCGATCCTTGGAATATCAGTTACCGGGTGGTCATCGGCGCGCTTTAAGGTAAGCAGAACAAAGCTAGGCGTGACCCAGCGCTTGCCACGAGAGGCAGCCAGAAAATCACGGCGTGATTTGATGGTAGTGAGTTTTTGTTGCCCCGCATTCATACGGGAACGATATTACGCGCTTAAGCGCTTGCGACCTTTGGCACGGCGGGCAGCGATAACGCGGCGGCCACCAACGGTTGCCATACGCGAGCGGAATCCATGACGGCGCTTACGGACGATCTTGCTTGGCTGATATGTTCTTTTCATGGGAAATCCCCGGAAAATCTCTGTTTTTGTTAAAGGAAGAGCTTTATAGCGATGTAGCGCCCCGGTGTCAATAGCCCATCTTACGCCAAAAATTAACCAATTTTTATTGAAAAATCCACTACTTGATAAGAAACCCCGGCAACTAATTCTTAAGGTAAATGGAATATACTTCAGGGAATATCATGCCAAAAGTGTGTTTTATCCATGTTCAGTAATCTACGCATCTTCAGCCTTATAAGTATCATGCTTATCGTCATTATCGCGATATTGGCAGGTATCGGGCTGAACAAGGCCGTCATGGAACACACGCTGCTTACGGTTGAACATAATAACCGGAGTCTGGCAAAGAGTTATACCGAGAGTGTTTGGAAAAAGTACCGCGATGTGATCGTTCCGCTAGCAACCAGTAATCCATCTGCGCTTGGCAGCAATTCGCAGGTAGTGGAATTTGCACGCGAGACCTTGCGTCACTTCCAGCATATGCCGCAGCTGCGCATTAATATCTATAATGCAGCGGGTATGTTGCTCATGAGCGTGAATACTTCCGAGCAAAACAAACTGATGGATAAGAATGCATCACCCGATAAAGCTTTTGTTGCACTAGAGCTGCGTTCGATTGCGGTAAAAAATAATGTGCTCGATGGCGTGGCATTGCAGGGAAATTCCAACGCCAGCGTATTACAATCGCTGATCCCTATTCGTACTACAGCTGGTGAACTCGATGGCGCGCTGGAAATGATCTATGATATTTCCGCAACCAAGGAATATGCCAGCTACCTTCAGCTATACAGCACATCCGGCATCGTACTGCTGTTCATGATATTCTTGGCCATTGTGATATTCAGCTCACGCAGGGCAGAAGGTATCATCGCAAGGCAACATGAAGCCAATATCGAGTTGGCAGAAGCTGCCGCGACCGCAGAAGCACAGAACCGCGAGAAGTCACAGTTCCTTGCCAATATCAGCCATGAATTACGCACGCCGCTGAATGCGGTGATCGGCTTTTCTGACATCATCAAGAATGAGGTCATCGCGCCGATGGATAACAAGAAATATCACGATTACATCAGTGATATTCACTCCTCTGGCGTGCATTTGCTCAGCCTGATCAATGATATTCTGGATTATTCAAAAGCGGAGGCCGGCAAGCTGGAGCTCGAGGTCTCTGAGACCAATGCTACCAAACTGATACAGAATAGTATGCGCCTGGTTAGCCCGCGTGCTGAATCGGCCAAGGTAAAATTATCAGAAGCGCTGCCTAAGGATGCAGTTATTATGCTGACAGATAATAAGAAATTTAAGCAGATCCTGCTTAACCTGCTGTCAAATGCGGTTAAATTTACCCCGGCCGGTGGTGAGGTGCGCGTGAGCGCATGGCGCAATGCCGCTGACGATACCTATTCCTTTGAGGTTAAAGATACCGGTATCGGTATCGCCCCTAAGGATATTTCCCGTGCGATGTCGCCTTTTGGGCAGGTAGACAGCACTTTCTCCCGTAAATATGAGGGTACAGGCCTCGGATTGCCGCTCACCAAGAAGTTCGTGGAGATCATGGGGGGAAAATTTACCATTGAAAGTGAAGTAAATGTCGGCACAACTATTGTCTTTACCCTGCCTCGTGAGCTAAAAGAGAGGGAAGGGCTCATCATCAAGTATATTACCTAAGACATGAAAAAACGACTCTCTGTCATTGATATCGCCTCCCGCAAGGGAGAAACGCCGATCGTAGTGCTCACAGCATACACTGCGCCGGTTGCGCGCATCCTTGATGAACATGTGGACATCTTGTTGGTGGGTGATTCGCTCGGCATGGTGGTGTATGGCATGGAGAATACACTGGCCGTACCACTCGATATAATGATCGCGCATGGCAAGGCTGTGGTGAGATCATCGAAGCGTGCGCTCGTTGTTGTTGATATGCCGTTTGGCAGTTATCAGGCATCGAAAGAACAGGCATTCATGTCAGCGGCACGCGTCATGACAGAAACCGGTGCAGGTGCAGTGAAACTTGAAGGCGGTAAGGAAATGGCAGAAACGATTTCCTATCTTGTTGAGCGTGGCATACCGGTAATGGGGCATGTCGGGCTTATGCCGCAGCATGTACATGCGCTGGGTGGGTATCGTTATCGCGGGCGTGATACCAAGGAAGCCAAACTTATTTTAGAGAACGCGCTTGCCGTGCAGAAAGCCGGTGCATTTTCCATGGTGCTGGAAGGCACGCAGGAACAAGTGGCGCGTGACATCAGCAAGAAGCTTTCCATCCCAACCATCGGTATCGGCGCATCGCCTGCGTGTGACGGGCAGGTGCTGGTGATCGATGATATGCTGGGCATGGGCGGTTATGCGCCAAGCTTTGTGAAGAAGTATGAAAATCTTGAAGTGGCCATCAGCAAGGCTGTCAAAAAATATGCGGATGAAGTGAAAGCGCGCAAATTTCCAAGTGCTGATTATTATTTCTCGGGCAAGAAGAAATCCTAAGCGTATTTATCCACGATCCACTTCGCAAAAGCAAAGCTGGAGGTAAATCCGGGCGATACGGCATTCAGCACATGCACGGAATCTTTATCGCCCTCTACCGTAAAATCCTGCACCAGTTGCAAGGTCTTCTTATTCAGCAGCTGAGCGCGAATGCCAGGGCGCAACCATGTATTGAACTGTGCATCATCAAGGTGCTTCACCATTGGCCGCACCAGATTCAGCAGATGATTACGATTGTATTTTTGTATCTCTTCCCACGCGAGTGCGCGGAAGTTGAACGCATCGGTGGCAAGGAGTTTAAGTTCCCACGCACCAATAGCAACCAGTTCATCCAGCTTGAAGTTGGAGAGGCCACTGTAATTCTCACGCCAGAAGGCGGGAATCGCGGTTGGGCCGATCTTTACGCGGCCATCCACCGTGATATTGAAATGCACACCAAGGAATGGATTCTTCAGGTTAGGTACTGGGTATATCAGTGAACGCACGATAGGTGTGGCATTCGAGATAAGGTGAATGCCCTTGAAAGGAATGATGGTGTAATCATTGCAGAAGCCAAAATCTTTTGCCACGCGGTCAGCATACAAACCTGCACAATTAAATATCTTTTCTGCAGTGATATGAATATTGCCGGCGCGTATTCTATTGCCCTGATCGCGCGAAATGTATGGATGGGCGAGTAAAATATCCACGCCGCTTTCTTTCAGTTCTTTCGCCAGTGTCTGGCATATCTCTATGGGATCAACCGTTGCAGTATCCGGTGAGAGCAGGGCTTCCTTGTGTGTTTTTCCGTTAGGTTCGATGGCATCCAGTTGCCCTTGGGTGATGATGGATACGTTCACGCCATTCACATCGCCGCGCCGCTTGAGTTCATGCACGGTGTGCCACTCGGCTTCATCCTTGGCAACAACCACTTTGCCGCACGGGTTGATATGCAGCTTGTGTTTTGCCACATACTCTTTCATCAAGCGATTACCGTCCCGGCAGAACTGGGCTTTCAGTGAGTCGGCCGAATAATAGAAACCGGCATGCAGCACGCCGGAATTACGTCCGCTGCCATGGAAGGCAAGCTCGGGTTCTTTTTCAATAATGGTGATGTGCTTGGCAGGAAACCTGCCCTTAAGCTCCCGCGCCAGCGCAAGGCCAATAATGCCGCCACCGATAATCAGAAAATCGGTGTGGCGCGCTTCCACTTATTTGTAATTCACAGCGAGCACTTCATATTCTTTCGTGCCGCCTGGAGATTTAACTTCTACGCTATCGCCCACTTTTTTGCCGATGAGTGCACGGGCAATAGGGGCGGTGATGGATACCTGACGCTGGTCGATATCGGCCTCATACTCACCTACGATCTGGTAGCTGGTCTCTTTATCGGAATCTACATCCACCAGTTTCACTGTGGCACCGAATTTGATGGTATTGCCAGAGAGTGCTTTTACATCGATCACATCAGCGCGCGAGACCACAGCCTCCAGCTCCTTGATGCGTCCTTCATTGAACGACTGCTTTTCTTTAGCCGCGTGGTATTCCGCGTTCTCGGACAGGTCACCATGCGCGCGGCCTTCAGCGATCGCCTGAATGATGGCCGGACGTTCCACCGATTTACGGTGTTTCAGTTCTGCTTCTACCTTGGCAAAGCCAGCGGCGGTAAAGGGAATCTTTTCCATGGTCTATCCTATAAGTGCAGAGTGCTGAGTCCAGCACACCGGGCTAAGGCATCAGCCTAGAGCCGGTACTGAGTTCTCAGCACTTACTAAGCAGCAAAATACGATTGTATAGGCCGCACGTCAAGCCCTTCGCCTTCTTTGATGGCGGCGATGGCAAAAACGGCAGCCTGTGCGCCCGCCACCGTGGTGTAGTACGGGATCTTGTTCAGGAGCGTCGTGCGGCGGATGGAGAATGAGTCGGCAATGGCCTGCGCACCTTCGGTGGTGTTGATGACCAGTGCGATCTTACCATCCTTAAGCATATCTACGATATGCGGCCTGCCTTCGAGTACCTTGTTTACCACTTCTGCCGAAATGCCTGCTTGTTGCAGGTGTTTGGCCGTGCCGCGTGTGGCAATGATAGAGAAACCTTGCGCCACCAGTCCTTTGGCGATGCTGGTGATGGCCGGTTTGTCGGATTCCTTCACAGAGATGAACACCGTACCTGATCTTGGAATGGTGCTGCCAGCAGAAAGCTGAGATTTCGCAAAGGCGCGTGGGAAGTCGCGGTCTATGCCCATGGCTTCGCCGGTTGATTTCATTTCTGGCCCAAGGATCACATCTACTCCAGGGAAGCGGGCAAATGGGAACACAGATTCTTTGACGGCCACATGCTGCAACGCTTTGCCTTTTTGCAGCTTAAAGCTGGAAAGCTTCTCGCCGGCCATGAGCCGTGCTGCGATCTTGGCAACTGGCACGCCGGTAGATTTTGCAACGAATGGCACGGTGCGGCTGGCGCGCGGGTTCACTTCGATGAGGTACACCACATCATCTTTCACCGCGAACTGCACGTTCATCAGGCCGATCACTTTGAGTTCTTTAGCAAGGCTTCGTGCCTGTGATTCGATTTCTTTGAGAATATGATCCGGCAGGGAATAAGCAGGCAGCGAGCAGGCGGAATCGCCGGAGTGAATACCTGCTTCTTCGATATGCTGCATGATACCTGCGATCTGTACATCGTTGCCATCAGACAAACAATCGACATCCAGTTCGGTGGCATCCTTCAGGTACGCATCCACCAATATCGGGCCGTCGCCGAACATTTTGGTGATCTCACCGATATATTTTTCGAGGCTTGGCGTGTCATGCATGATCGCCATGGCACGTCCACCCAGTACATACGATGGACGTACGAGCAGCGGGAAACCTATGGAATTTGCGGCTTTCAGGACTTCCTCAGCGCTGTAGCCAATGCCGCTATTAGGCTGCTTCAATTTTAATTTTTCAATGAGTGCGCGGAAGCGGTCGCGGTCTTCGGCGAGGTCGATTGAATCAGGCGATGTACCAATAATGATATCTTTGCCGAATTCTTTTTCCAGCGCGCGTGCAAGTTTAAGCGGTGTTTGTCCACCGAACTGCACGATCACGCCTTTTACTTTTCCGTTCTTCTTTTCGGTGTGGATGATCTCGAAGACATCTTCGGCCGTCAGCGGTTCGAAGTACAGACGGTCGGAAGTGTCATAATCGGTGGAAACAGTTTCCGGGTTGCAGTTGACCATGATGGTCTCGTAGCCTGCTTCTTTCAGCGCGTAAGCTGCATGTACGCAGCAATAATCGAACTCGATACCCTGGCCGATACGGTTCGGGCCACCGCCGAGGATAATGACCTTTTCTTTATCGGTAGGCTGTGATTCACACTCAAAATCATAGGTGGAATACATGTATGGCGTGTTGCTTTCAAACTCTGCTGCGCAGGTATCCACGCGTTTATAGACAGGGTGGAGATCATATTTCTTTCTCCAGCCTGCCACATCCGCAACTTTTACATTGGCGAGTTTTGCAATGCGTGCATCAGAGAATCCTGCGCGTTTTAGCGCTACAAGATGCTCTTCACACAGCGCAAAATCTTTGCCGTTTGATTGTGGGATGCTGGCTTCCAGTTTCACGATCTCTTCGATCTGTGCAACGAACCATGGGTCATATTTGGTAATGGCGCAGATCTCTTCTGCACTGATGCCAAGCCTGAGTGCCTGTGCAGCAACCAGCAACCTGTCAGGTGTTGGTTTGCCCAGTGCGGCGCGTGCTTCATCGGCGGTCGCAAGTTCCACTTCATCAAGACCAGTAAGGCCAGTTTCCAGCGAGCGTAGTGCTTTTTGCAGGCTCTCCTGAAAGTTCCGCCCCATCGCCATGGATTCACCCACCGATTTCATCGCGGTGGTAAGCATCGGCTCTGCGCCCGGGAATTTCTCGAAGGTAAAGCGTGGGATCTTTGTCACCACATAATCAATGCTTGGTTCAAATGATGCCGGCGTTACTTTCGTGACGTCATTGGCGATCTCATCGAGTGTGTAGCCAACAGCGAGCTTTGCAGCTACTTTGGCAATCGGGAAGCCGGTCGCTTTCGAAGCAAGCGCTGATGAGCGTGACACGCGCGGGTTCATCTCGATCACCACCATGCGGCCATCTTTCGGATTCACCGCGAACTGCACGTTCGAGCCGCCGGTATCCACGCCGATCTCGCGCAGTACCGCGAAGGATGCATTACGCATGATCTGGTATTCTTTGTCGGTGAGGGTCAGGGCAGGGGCAACGGTAATGGAGTCACCGGTATGCACGCCCATCGGGTCAACATTCTCGATGGAGCAGACGATGATGCAATTATCTGCTTTGTCGCGCACCACTTCCATTTCATACTCTTTCCAGCCGAGTACCGATTCATCGATCATCACTTCACTCACTGGTGATGCATCAAGGCCTGAGAATACGATCTGCTCGAATTCTTCCTTGTTATAAGCGATACCACCGCCAGCACCACCCATGGTAAATGATGGGCGAATGACCACCGGCAGGCCAATGGTATCGAGTGCCTTGCGCGCATCTTCCATGCTGCCAACAACAGCATTCTTAGGCACTTCAAGGCCAATCTTTGCCATCGCTTTACCAAAGAGCAGGCGGTCTTCCGCTTTGTTGATGCTCTCCAGCTTCGCGCCAATCAATTCCACGTTATATTTTTTCAGTACACCGGATTCTGCCAGTGCTTTTGCACAGTTCAGTGCGGTTTGTCCGCCCATGGTAGGAAGCAATGCATCGGGCTTTTCTTTTGCAATGATCTTTTCAACGAACTCCGGGGTGATAGGTTCGATATAGGTAGCATCCGCCAGTTCAGGATCGGTCATGATGGTGGCAGGGTTGGAGTTCACCAGAATGACACGATAACCTTCCGCCTTGAGAATTTTGCATGCCTGCGAGCCGGAATAATCGAATTCGCACGCCTGCCCGATGACGATAGGGCCTGCGCCGATGATGAGGATGGATTTTATATCTGTACGTTTAGGCATGGTTTGATCCTGTTTTCTGGCGCAGAACGTAGAGAAAGCGCTGCCCTTCGTCAATGCTTCTCATGTGAATCCCTTATAAAAATTGTGGCCAGAGGTCCACGGAACACTGCGTTCCAGCCACGACGCTCGGAAAATCTATCCAGGAAGCTGGGGACGGTATCATTGGCAAGCATAATGCCATCAATGCCGTATTTATCGAGTATCTCTTCCCATCCATGCGCAGCCTTGATGAACCGGTCATAATCCTTGATCACTTCGGGCGGGAAGGCGGTTTCCGTGCGCGGGTCTATGAATACGGGCACGTCACCACGCGATTCATACACAACCATCGCCGCCAGATCAAAATCGATCAACATATCTGAATCGGGGTGATGTTCCTTGATGAAATCAATCTCTGGCTTAAGTGTTGGGTATAATATGTTCTTATGACCATACAAGTTCGCAGCACTGCCAGTTGGTAACCACGCGGTCATAGCAGCGCACATCACAAGGCCTAAAAATGCAACATTCCGGCTGTTGTAGCTAGATGCGAAGCTATGTGGCAGTTTCTGGAATTTGCTGCATAGTCTCTGCCAGTTTGTCGCGATGCCACAGGCGACGATCGGTGCTGCGACGATCGCAAACACCATCATATGGCGCATGGAAGTAACTGCCATGACCAGCCAGAAATACGCCAACACATACTCCATGAGTAAAATGGTTTTGTCTTTACGGCTGGCGATAACGATGAATAATATGGCAAAGCCATAAGTAACAAGATTCTTTGGATTGGTGGTTACAGGCTGCCATTCAATGATGAACTGATTGGCTGAGGTGGTAAGCGGACGCCACGCCGCCTCGATGATAGTAAGGTGATACGGGTTGCATATGATGGCGATCGCCGTGGCGATACCGGTGGTAAACAATGCCCGCGCCATTGGGGCATTCTTTGTAAGTATCATGTTGATGAAATACGCACCGAGCAGGATGGGGGCGATGACAAATCCACCGTGTGAATTGACCCATACCACCGTGAGCACAGGAATGAGTGCAAGCCAGCAAAGTCCGCACTGCCTGCGAACGGTGCAGGCGAGTATCAATAGCATAGCTGCGGTCATGAGCGCAGTGATCTGCAGAGGCCGGACATTGACGACCAGCAGCGGCATAAGCAACGCAAGGGTGATGAGTGCAGCGATAATACTGCCGCTACGCACTGCGCAAACGCTATATATTATTATCATGGTTGCAGAAAGTGTGATGGCATTCAGAGCAAACGCACCATGCCAGCCAAGTGTTTCATGAATGAAGCTGAAGAGCGTATCCCATCCCCATGAAATATTGAGCCATTGGTAACCAGTGGTAGTGAAAGACCATGGATCCGAAAATGGCAGGCTACTGTGAGCGCGTATCCAGTCGCCAGCGGCTAAGTGCCAAAGCGGGTCTGTATCCACAAACATACCGTTGCCTGTGGCGGTGATCGCAAGCACGGCACAGAGGTAAATGATACTGCCAAAAAAAATAAAACTATATCGGGGAAATACATCGGGCTTACGGTGATGTATCTCAGCCATTGCTTACTCCGCGCAACTGGGAGTTACCTGTCTTGTGTAGCTTTATCTGTTCTGCGAAGGTGTCGAACAGATACTGGCTGTCATGCGGGCCGGGTGATGCTTCAGGGTGACCTTGCATACAGAAGATAGGTTTCGTTTTGTGACGAAGACCCTGGATCGTACCATCGAACAGGGATGTGTGTGTTACTTCCACGTTGGCTGGTAAGGCATCCTTGCTTACCACGAAACCATGGTTCTGCGATGTGATGATCACTTTGCCACTTTGTAGATCTTTGACCGGATGATTCGCACCGCGATGCCCCTGCGGCATCTTTTCAGTTTTGCCACCTAATGCAAGACCGAGTAGTTGATGGCCTAGGCAAATACCAAAGATAGGAATGCCGGTCTCCATCAGTTTCGTTATAACGGGCAGGGCATATACACCCGTTGCTGCGGGATCACCCGGGCCGTTCGAAAGGAAGATGCCATCAGGTTTGTGTTTCATTACATCATCAAAACCTGATGTGGCGGGCACAACGGTGATGCGTAACCCACGCTCGGCGAGGCAGCGTAATATGTTGTGTTTAACACCATAATCAATGGCGACAACGTGGTAAGCGGAAGCTTTAGTACGAGGCGAAGCATCCAGCTTCCACAGGCCTTCCGACCATTCATAGGATTTCTTGGTGGTAACAGCCTTCGCAAGATCAAGTCCCTTCATGGAAGGCGCTTTACTGAGCGTTTCCTTTGCTTCTTTTAATTGCTTGTCCCACGCATCACTGGTCATGTCCTGCTTGCCAGAAACAATAATGGCATTCTGTGCGCCGTTCTTCCTGATATGGCGCGTGAGCGCGCGCGTATCGACACCAGCAATGCCACTGATGTTATGTTTTTCCAGCCATTGCTGCAGGCTCATCTGGCTGCGGAAATTTGAGGGAAGGGTAGGGAGTTCGCGTACGATAAGGCCAGAGCAATAAGGTTTTTCTGCTTCAAAATCATCATCGTTGCAGCCGACATTGCCGATATGGGGTGTAGTGAAGGTGATGATCTGGCCGGCGTATGACGGGTCTGTCAGTATCTCCTGATAGCCGGTCATGGCGGTGTTAAAACAGATCTCGCCGATGGTGGTGGAATGTTTGCCGATGGATGTACCAAAAAACACTGTGCCGTCAGCCAGCAATAAGCAGGCGTTTTTGTTTGGCGATGTAGTGTTCTTTTTGTGTGGCATTTTCTCTATATATCACCCCGGTTGGCGGCAGGCAAATTGGCGGGACAATAAAGAGGGAGGCTGCGGCTGTCAACCGTTAATCTTGGCTGCGAATGTAGATGGTGGCATCTTTGCCTTTGAAGGCTGTCTTCCAGCCTTTTCGTGTACTCAGGCGCTCATGTAGTGCGTTGTTGATGCTATTGAGAATGATGATCCCGGTAATATCATACTTTGACACGATATTATCCCACCCCGGACCGGCATATAAAAAGGCGAAATAATCCTCCATGATCTCGCGTGGGAAGGCTGTTTCCGTGCGAGCGTCTATAAATACCGGTATCCTGCCTCGTGTTTCGTAGGCGATATAGCCGCCGATCTGGAAATCATTCAGGAAACGGCCTTTGGGATAATGCTGTTCGATAAAGGCGATCTCTTCTTCAAGTCTTGGCCATTCTGTGGTTTGAGGGAAAAGTTGCAGGAATATGTTGGAAGTGGCCACAATAATGGCACAAAGCGCAAGCGCTGAAGAAATAAGCAATCCAGAAGATGTCCTTGTGAAATCGTATATGGCCTGGCGAATGTTCAGTGCGCGCTGATCTGCAGTGCCGGATTCCTTGAAATAGAAAGACAGGCGGTATGCCAGCAGCGGCGCACCGATGATAATAAAACTATGCAAGGCCCTGCTGGTGGTCAGCCCGTATAACAGAAATGTATATGCCAGCAATTTTTCCGGCAGTGTGGCAAAGGAGGGTCTGCCAATGACAAGCGCTACGAACAGAACCAGATACAGGCAATTGATCAACGTAGATACATTAAGCGTAACAGGTTGCCACTCTACGATATATTCATTCGCAACCGTGGTGAGTGGCCTGAGTACGGTTTCGATGATGCCGATACCATACGGGTTGCAGAATGCTGCAGCCACACAAAACAGACTCACGATCACCAGTGCAGTAAACTGTTTGGAATTGCGTTGTAATAAAGCACCCAGTCCGAATGCGCCTATGACAACATAACCCATGATAAAACCACCGTGCGAGTTCACCCACAGTAGCATGGTAAGAGGCAGTAATGCCAACCAACCAGCACGACACTCATTCCTTGTATAAAGTCCAAGTAGCAACATCCACAGGGCTATCATCAGATGCGTAACATGCAAGGAGCGCAGATGCAGATGAAACATCATCACCAGTAATACGATGGTAATAAAAGAGGCGATCCCGTTTCCGCTGCGAAGTACACAATGTGTGTATACCAACGCGAGTATGGCCGCTATGATGATGCCGTTAGCAGCGGCGGCGCCACTCCATCCAATTTTTTCCACGATATAACTGAAGCCCGCATCCCACAGCCATGATACATTGAGCCAACGGTAATCACCGGCGGTAAAAGACCACGGGTCATGTAAGGGGATGCTTCCCTGTGCGCGTATCAGGTCGCCGGCGGCAACATGCCACAACGGGTCGCTGTCGAGGATCATGTTGTAGCCGCAACCGACAATGAACAATGCCGCGGCGGCAAAGAAACATAATCCCTGCACCCAGAAATGATAATGTTTGGAAACAGAAGGCAGCATCAGCGTATCATAATAAATACGCGATCATTTGCAATGCATTGCTTTATTTATCATGCTTGTTAATGAACTCGCTGATGATCGGCACTACATGCTCGCGGAATTTACGGCCGTTGAAGATACCGTAATGGCCCACACCTTTTTGCATATGGTGGTGACGCATATCTTTCGGCAGGCTGCTGCAAAGTGTTTGCGCAGCTTCGGTTTGTCCAACACCGGAAATATCGTCGAGCTCACCTTCAAGCGTGAGCAGTGCAGTTCTGGTGATGGCCTTGGTATCGATACGGCGGCCTTCATATTCGAATTCACCTTTAGGCAGCAGGTGTTTCTGGAATACCTGTTCGATACAATCAAGGTAGAATTCAGCTGGCAGATCGCACACTGAAAGATATTCATTATAGAATTTTTTGTGTGCGGCAGCACTGTCACCATCACCGATCACGAGATGTTTGAACAGGTCGACATGCGCATTGATATGGCGATTCAGATCAAGTGACATGAAACCGGTGAGCTGCAGGAAGCCTGGGTATACACGGCGCATAAAGCCCGGATAATTGAATGGCACGCGCGTGATAACATTCTGCTCGAACCAGCTGAGTGGCCTTTGTTCTGCCAATGCATTCACCTTGGTTGGATTGATGCGTGTATCGATTGGTCCACCGATAAGTGTCATTGAAAGCGGCGCGCACGGATCTTTTGCTTCATTCATTACACTTGCAGCGACCAGTACCGGAACAGACGGCTGGCAGATGGCAAGCATATGCACATTCTTGCCGATCTTCTGTGTGAACTCGATCGTGTATGCGATGTAATCTTCCAGCGAGAATTCACCGTAGGTCAGGGAAACATTGCGGCCATCCTTCCAGTCAGTGATGTATATGTCGGCATGTGGAAGCAGCGCTTCAACCGTGCCGCGCAACAGCGTGGCATGGTGGCCTGACATAGGAGCAACTACAAGCAATGTAGGCTGGTGGGCTTTGGAATCTTTCCTGAAATGGATCAGGTCACAGAATGGTTTGCTAACCACGGATTCCTGAATGATGTCTACTTTTGAACCATTTACAGTGCTGTGGGTGATACCGAAATCCGGCTTGCCATAGCGGTGTGTTACGCGTTCCACCAGCTCGGCAGCAGCAGCCATACTCTTCCCATAGGTGGTATAGGTAAGGGGGTTGAACGGATTCTTGTGCATTGCTTTGCTAGCCGTTGCGAACATTTTAATTGGCGCAATGGCGGCATAGTGCATTTCATGCCAGTGATAAAGATGGCTATTCTCACGCATTTGGATTATTTCCCCTGATGACTACTTTTTTGTTATTCTTCATTACAGTACTAATTGTATGATAGCGCAATGAACAAAGCATTAAAGTTTGGCAATATTGTATATTGTAGGGTATGGTCTTATCGCCATATTTATTAAGTACTTACACAAAGTTACCAAAAGGTAAACGAAAATTTGGAACTGGTCTTATGCAGGAAACCCACTTTCATCAGCTTACGGACAACTGGTTGTCGGCCGTTCAGGATGCATTGGAAGATGCCGATACGGAAGGTGTTTTAGATATTGAATATGCCCACGGCGCACTGACGCTAACGATGCAGGATGGTAAGGTTCTGTTAGTCAGCAAGCACACGCCGAGCCGCCAGCTATGGCTTTCATCGCCCATCAGTGGAGGACTTCATTTTTCTTACGACGACAAAAAACAGCAGTGGTTGCTTGCAGATGGTTGTGTTCTTTCCGAATTACTGGCAAAAGAACTGCATTCGCTTTCTGGAATTTCAGTGACGTTATAATTCATGCGAAAACATTCAACTGCGGCTGATCGCCCCAAAGGTAATGTAAAGAGTCTATGGCCTTTGCTGCGTTATCTCCGCCCGTACCGATGGCAGATCGTTGGTGCAACGGTCGCATTGGTATTTACGTCATCAGCGGTACTTGCTATGGGCGGCGGGCTTCGCTACCTCGTGGATGAAGGGTTGAGCAAAGGTAACGCACACTTGCTGGATAAAGCCTTCATGATCTTGCTGGGAGTGACATTGTTACTCGCCGTTGCTTCCTACGTTCGTTTCTTTCTGGTGTCATGGATCGGCGAGCGTGCGGTCGCTGATATACGCAGTGATGTGTACCGTCACGTCATGGCCATGCATATAGGTTTCTTTGAAACCATGCGCACCGGTGAACTGCTCTCGCGCATTACAACGGATACTACCTTGCTCCAGACCGTTATTGGTAGTTCTGTATCGGTTGCTGTGCGTAATGCCCTGATGCTTTTGGGCGGCATCATATTACTGCTTATCACCAGTGCGCAGCTTACTGGTTATGTGTTCATGATGATACCGCTGGTGATCGTGCCTATTGTGGTGCTGGGAAAACGCGTGCGACTATTTGCGCGTGAAGCACAAAGCAAAGTGGCCGATATTTCTGCACATGCGGAAGAGTCCATTAATGCCGTGCGCACGCTGCAATCACTGGCACTTGAAGACTACGACCGTAGTCGCTTTGATGCAAATGTGCAGGCGGCAACACGGATGGCTTACCAGCGTATTCGCGCCCGCGCATTCCTCACTGCCATTGTTATTACGCTTATGTTCGGTGCGATCGTAACTGTGTTGTGGTTCGGTGGTAAGGATGTGCTGGCAGGACGCATCACTGCGGGTGAATTATCGGCATTTGTATTCTATTCTATCGTAGTTGCCGGTGCTGTGGGTGCGATCAGTGAGGTCATCGCGGACCTGCAACGCGCAGCCGGCGCAGCAGAGCGTTTAGGTGAGCTGCTTGGCATGAATTCAGAGATCACTTCTGTAAAAAAGGTTGAGCCGCTTCAAACCAGTGGCGGTGTCGATGTGCAGTTCGACAATGTGACATTCTCCTATCCAACACGCCGCCAGACACATTCGATCAGCGAATTTTCCCTGCATGCACGGCCTGGTGAAACAGTGGCTATTGTAGGGCCATCAGGTGCAGGGAAGACCACGGTGTTCCAACTTCTTCTGCGGTTCTATGATGTAGATAACGGGCGCATTGTCATTGGCGGTCATGCGATCAATGAATATGATCTGCAGGATCTGCGCGGTATGATCGGTATCGTGCCGCAAGAGCCTGTGATCTTTTCTGGCAGTGTGCGCGATAATATTTTGCTTGGTAATATTCACGCCGGTGATGATGCCATCCGTGATGCCGCAAAAGCAGCTTCTGCACTGGAATTTATTGAGAAACTGCCACAGGGATTTGATACACCTGTAGGCGAAAAAGGGATTCAACTTTCTGGTGGGCAACGCCAGCGTCTTGCTATTGCGCGTGCTATCTTGCGTAACCCCAAGCTATTACTTCTGGATGAAGCGACCAGTGCGCTGGACTCTGAAAATGAACACCTTATCCAGGAGGCGCTCAGCCGCATCATGAAGAACCGCACAACCTTTGTCATTGCGCACCGACTTTCTACAGTGATGCAGGCGGACCGTATCGTGCTGCTAAATGAAGGCAAGATAGAAGCAGTGGGGACACATACCGAATTATTGAAGGCCAGCCCACTTTACAGTCGCCTTGCAGCGCTACAATTCAGGCTGGCCGCATAGTATATAAAAATACCTGTAATCTTAAGAAAAAAGTAAGAAACAGGCTGCTAAACTAGCGTTTTCAAGCCATTCTGTCAGGCCGCATTTATGACCGCTATCCAGCTAAAGAATTTCAATCTTCCCTGGCACTCAGGTGATGCGTATTGGATCGTGGTTTTCCCTACTAGTGGCAGCTTTTCAGCTACTGCGCTCAAAGCATTGGGTGATGCCGGTCTGCAATCGGCAGGTAATGGCGGCATGGGCGTTAAAACTGGCGCTAAATGGAAAGATACATGGGAATCCCTTTATAAAGCACTCCAGCAAGCTGGTGCAGTAAGTGGCGTTGAAGTGGCGGTTGTGGCAGGAGAAACATTGCCAGCAGAGATCACAGACCGCAGAACAGCCACCAACATGCAGGCGATCGCTGAAAGCCTCTGGTTAGGTGATGCGCTATTAGAAAATCGCGTGGTGTGCTACTTGCAACCGGTCGTAAGCAGTAAAGATAAAGTATTCGGTTATGAATCATTTGCACGTGTGAAAATGCCGGATGGCAGCGTGATCGCGGGTGACAAGATCATGGCGGCAAGCCGTGCACTCAACATCGAATTCATGATCGACCGTCTGTTGCATGTACAGGCGATCCATACATTCGCTACCAGTAATTTCAACGGCTACCTGTTCGTGAATTTCTTCCCCGGTTTTATTCATCGCCCTGCAGTGTATCTGGAAGGCCTCAGCGAAACTGCGAAGCAATATGGTATCTTTGCCAAACATATCGTGCTGGATTTTACACGCGCCGAAACGCAGCGCGACATGACACATCTTAAAAGCGTTTGCGAATATTGTCGTTCGCAGGGTTATTCCATTGCACTTGATGACGTGGAATCGCTCGATGGTGCAAAGAAACTTATGGCAGAGATGCGCCCTGATTTCGTGAAGATCGATATGCATCTGGCGCGTCAGGCGGGTGATGCTGGTAAGCGTGCCGTTATCAAGGACATCGTTGATCTCACACATTCCATTGGCAGTACGGTCATTGGTGAGGGGATCGAAACGGACGAGATGCACACGCAGTTGCGTGATGCAGGTGTGGATCTGTTCCAGGGCTATTTATTCTCGCCGCCTGTGCCGGTGGAAGTGGTGGCTAAAAAGACCGCTGCGGGGTAATTTACTTCTGCAACGCAAATTCCTTGTTGGCTTTTTTGTCGCTGTAAGCAAACGGCATAGGATCTTCCGCCCAGAGTGGCACTTGCTGACGTGATTTAGCACGGCACAGCTTGAAGAATACCTCCCAGTCTCTACTCAAATCCAGAATGGTGAAGATGGTATTTTCCGGCTGGCCGGTTTCATCAAGCTGCATGTCACTGAAATGTTCACCCAGTTTTGCAGTCACGGATTTCAATGTGCCCTGGAACAGGATGAAGATATCGCCGTCCTGACAGAGATAGATATATCCTTCCGCATCGGCGAGGAGTTCACGCACTGCCTTACCCACGAAGTTGGCAAGAAGCCCATGGTTATGACGTGTGCGATGGGCAGAAAGGGCGATATAGATACAGCGCCAGCTATTATGCGGCTTGTGATTCAGATCGCTCGCTTTTTCAAACAGAATGGCAGCGGCATTACGTTCCAGTACTTGCATAATTTATTCCTCCTAAGGAATGAATATGCAAGGACCGTGCCAATTGTTCTGTAAAAAATATCGCAATTACAGTATGTTGAAGTGGTTCGCGGGCGATATATAGGGATTTTAGGGGGTAAAAAGCTCCCCTGGTGCCGCTTGCCGGACTTGAGACTTGTGACCTACCGCTTACAAGGCCCACCGCAAGCGTTAGCGAGCGGATCATAAACAAAATACAACCGCCTTGTAATCATGCAAAACAATGAAAAAGAGTGGTGCCGCTTGCCGGATTTGAACTGGCGACCTACCGCTTACAAGGCGGTTGCTCTACCCCTGAGCTAAAGCGGCACATAAGGGAAGGGATAATCGATTATGGGAATGTGGCGAAATAAGCAACTGTTTTCTGTAGAATAACCCACTGATTCTGGATAAAATAACAATAATTTCTGTATTTCACTGAATTGTAACAAAAAAAAGATGGGGGTTGCCCCTGTTTACGGTTAAAATCCTAGCATATGGCACACGGCGATAATAATGGAAATTCTGAAGGTAATGGCTTTTTAAGTAAAGCCATAAAGATACTGTCCTTGCCTATAGCTGCAGTCAGCGGTTATTGGGTGGCAAGCCGTAGTATCTTTAACCACACCTATGCCAACGTAAAAGATCACGACATACTATCCGATTTGACAGGTAAAGACACAGAGCGTCATAAAAAAATGACACAGATCGGTAAGGAAGCAAGGGAAGCGGCTAATTCAAAGACAATGTACGAAATTACTGAAAAATCAGTTCCACTCCATGCGGATCATTATGAAAAGGTGCTGGAACGTTTTAAGTATGCAGGCCTTGGCACTACACGCAAGCGCTGGAAATTTTTGCGCCCTGACCAGAAAGATGCCGTATTGATTGAATTCATGACCGTGGCTGGTATCGCGGTCGGAGCATTGCTTACGCTTGCAAATAACAAAACTATTTCGCATGCGTTCAGTAGTGATGACCAAAGCGTAAGTATAAGCTAGACGATACATTCAGGATCAGAGATGACAGGTAACGAAAGCACCAACGGTAACGGCAAAAAGAACGGCGAACCGGATAACATCGTAAGCAAGGTGTTGAAGATCGCTGCGTATCCGCTTGGCGGGTTTTCCGGATGGTGGGTGACCAAGAACCAGATCCGTCATTACACCTTCCAGAAACTAAAGGCGCGCGGCGGTCTGCATGATGTGATAGAAACGCATGAAAATGGCAGACTGCAAAAAGAAATGTTCGAAGCACTTGAGCATATTCGTAATTCCGATAGTCCGTATGATCTCAAAACAAAATCAATACCGCTGGAAAATGAATACACGGAAGCCATCCGTGAGCGTATGAAAAAGCTAGGGCTGAACGGTATCAAGAATCAATCCGAATATATCTATAAGCCACAATTTCACAAGGCGCTGCTTGAAGGCTTTACTGCTGCAACCATTGCGATCGGTGGATTGCTGATCATTGCTAACAGCAAATCACTTACACGCGCATTTAATGATCTCACGGATAAGGACGAAGCGAAACAACGCTCTTAGTCGTGCTTGTATTCGCCTTCGTTCAGCCAGCTGCGATGATTCTCTGGCTTACCAAAATAATAACCCTGCATGTAATCGACACCCATGCCCATGAGGATCTTGGTGATCTCACCATTCTCCACGAATTCTGCCACGGTCTTGAGCCCGAAGCCTTGTGCAAAATCGAGCAGCGTTTTGACGAAGAACTGGTTGTCAGCAGAGTGGGCGAGGTCTTTGATAAAGATACCGTCGATCTTCACCATGTCTACAGAAAGTGCTTTAAGCTGGCGGAATGAGGTATAACCTGAGCCGAAATCGTCGAGTGCTACCTGACATCCCATGGATTGCAGGCTGGCCACGAAGAACGCAGTGCGGCGCAGATCGCGATGCACGGCGGTTTCTGTGATCTCTACGATCAGGCGTTGCGCGATATCCGGTGTCTCTTTTAGCAGCGAGGCAATGTTTTCAAGCCATGCTGCATTTTCTGTCGTGTTGTTGGAAACGTTGAACGCCAGCGTTACGTCTGGTGAATTGCGCAGTTCTTCTATCACCATTTCCATCACCATCGTATCGATGATGTCGATCAATCCCATTTTTTCTGCCACCGGGATCAATGCGCCGGCTGAACTGATCTTACCGTTCTGGCTAACCATGCGTAAGAGTGCTTCGTAATGAGCGGTCTTACCTGTTTTGCTTTCGATCACTGGCTGGTAGGCCATGCGCAGGCGTTTTTCTTTGAATGCGCGCAGCAGGTAATTCGCAAGCCCCATTTGCTGGCGGCTCAGATCTGCTTCATGGCGAGTCATCTCGAACGTGCGGCAAGGCACGCTGTTCGAACAATTGACCGCAACATAGGCTTTATCCAGCGCATCATGCGCACTGGCTGTTTCCAGCGGGAAATTCACGCTGCCGACAACACCGATAATATGCAGGGATGCGGTGTCAAAATTATCGCGACCAAAATTGATGATGATATTGTGAATGCGCTCTGCAATGCTTTGCGCTTCTTCCGGATATGTACCGAGTAAAATAATGCCGAGCTGGTCACGCTGGAGGCGTTCGATCTTGTCATTCTCAGAGAGGATCGCCTTGATCATATTGGTCAGGTCCTGCATTACGCATTCAGACGTATCATGACCATACGCACTGATGATCATCGCAAGATTGGTTACAGACACCAGGATGAGTGAACCGGAGGTATGATTATCAATCACCAGCTTGATGGAATCGTCCAGCAACTTTGAAAAGTTGCCAGGGTAAGAAAAACCAAAACCGGTTTGCGCCTGCGGTGAGTCGGGAGAATTCGTCATGCGTGTTTTTTTATTCTTATGTTCTTCCTCGCCGCGGTCAGGAATGGATCTTTGAAAAAACATTTGGTTCTAGTCCCATCCGCGTTTTTTTCGTTACAACTCTATTGATTCTACAGGAGAAAGGTAAATTTTTATTAAAATGCGCTATGGAAAATAATGCGTCGTATTATTTATATAATACAATATGATGCTATGCGTTCAGGCACGCCAGATACATCAAAAAACCTGTCTGAAAGGCATTGGAAATGAAAAATTTTCGGCATGAGGCCTGATCGTTCAGGCTAACCCCTTTAATTTGCCAGATAAAATGGCAAAGAACGAGGATCAGGAAAATATAGAACATCCCTTCCGTGTGCCACAGGATGCCCGCCATGGCCCAGCATGAAACAGATATTCCATAAAAAACCCGGATAGCTGGTAAGGTGGCATCCCCCAAACGCAGGGCGGTGGATCTAATGCCTATCATCGCATCATCTTTCTTATCCTGGTGGGCGTAGATAGTATCATAACCCAATGTCCAGAATACGCCGCCGACATATAGCAGCAGTGCTGGTAACTCGATGGCATCACGCACGGCAACCCAGCCCATCAATGCACCCCAGTTGAATGTAAGACCAAGGAACAGTTGTGGCCACCAGCTGATACGCTTCATGAAAGGATATATGGCAACAGGTATCAGTGAAGTGGCCGCCCAGAGCACCACATGCCAGCCAAGCAATATCGCGATACCAAGCGAAAGCATAAGCAACAGCAACAGGAAGCTTATCGCTTGTCTCAGGCTAAGTTCGCCACTGGCCAGCGGGCGGGTTTTGGTACGTTCCACGAGAGGGTCGAACTTCCGGTCTGCGATGTCATTGATGATGCATCCTGCACCACGCATCAGGATCGCGCCGATACCGAACAGGATGAATATATCCAGCGGAGGCATACCATGCGACGCCAGCGCAAGCGCCCACCAGCATGGCCAAAGCAGCAGCAGGATACCTGCCGGCTGGTGCAAACGCATAAGGCGAAGATAGGGCGAATTCATAGGCATAGTTATAATGGCAGCAGGGAGTTTTACCAGCCGGATTCGTGCTTCCTGATGGCATTTGAATTATGTATAGTGCCGCGCATGAATGCAAACAGGAAGAAAATACGCCTCTACGTGCCGGATGTGCTGTCGCCCGGCGCACAACTCACTTTGTCTGTACCACAATCCCATTACGCTGCGCAGGTCATGCGTCTTGGTGAGGGTGATGCATTGCTGCTGTTCAATGGCACGGACGGTGAATGGCTTGCCAGTATCACCCGGCAGGATAAGAAACATGTTCATCTGTTGCTGCAAAAGCAACTGCGCGGGCAGGAAGCAAGCCCGGACCTCTGGCTGGTGTTCGCACCCATCAAAGGCAAAACAGACATGGTGATAGAAAAAGCGGTGGAACTTGGCGTGTCACGCATCATTCCTGCCATTACCAATCGCACCATTGTGCGCAGCCTGAATATGGAGAAAATGCAAGCACATGCAATAGAGGCTGCTGAGCAATGTGAACGTTTGGATGTGCCGCATCTTGAAACTCCGAGGGATCTTACCGATATATTGGGAAACTGGTCAGGACGTGAGTTGTTATATGCGGATGAAACGGGTGGTGGTGTGCCGATAGGATCGTTGCTTTCAACCATGGCGCATACGCCAAAAGCATTGCTGATAGGGCCAGAAGGTGGTTTCACACCGGAAGAGCAAAAGATACTGAAACAGCAGGCATTCATAAAGCCTTTTGGCATGGGCGCGCGTATATTGCGCGCGGATACCGCTGCCATCGCTGCGCTAGCCTGCATTCAGGCATGGTGTGGTGATTGGGATAAAAAACCTGCATTCGGAGCATAAATAGCATGTCGGAAATTCTAAGCCAGATTCGCACCCTGTTTGAAACCAAAGGGGATGCAGTGGAGCAGTGGCTGGCAGCACAGCGCAGGCAAGCATCGCCTTACGTTTATACATCGGTCGATCTAAGGCATTCTGGCAAGCGCCTTGTGCCTGTGGATACCAACCTGTTCCCGGCGGGATTTAATAATCTGTCGCCAGCGGCGACTGAGCGTGCGGGGCGGTATTTTCAATCGTTGCTTTCGGAACGATTCCCCGCGGCAAAAAAAATACTGCTCATTCCTGAGAACCACACACGCAATCTTTCCTATTTGCAGAACCTCTGGTGTCTGAAAAATATTCTCGAAGATGCAGGCGTGGAGGTGGTGATCGGCAGCCTTATCGCAGAGAAGGGCCAGCCGATGAAGCTCACCACATCCGCAGGTAACGAGATCGTGGAATATGCGCTTGCTAAAGAAAATGGCCGCATCGTAGCTGATGGCGGATTCATTCCTGATGTGGTGCTGATGAATAACGATATGACAAAGGGCATTCCAGATGTCATACAGAACATAAGCCAGCCTGTTATACCGTCGCCACAAAAGGGTTGGTGGCAGCGCCGCAAGAGTGTGCATTTTTGTGCGTACCAGACATTGGTAAAATCGTTTAGTGCAGAATTCGGATTGGATAGCTGGTTGATCAACGCAGAATTCTATCAATGCGGTGTAGTTGATTTTAAGGAACGCACCGGGCTTGATTGCGTGGCAAAAGGTGTTGATAAAGTGCTGGCCGCTGCACGCGAGAAACACAGCCAGTACGGTATTAAGGATGATCCGTATGTGTATGTAAAAGCCGATAGCGGTACATATGGTATGGGCATCATGACCGTTCGTTCCGGTAGTGAAATGCTTGAGCTCAACAAAAAAGATCGCAACAAGATGCACACGATCAAAGAAGGTGCGCAGGTGAATGAAGTGATTATCCAGGAAGGTATCCCGACGATCGACCGGGTGGATGACAAGCCGGCAGAACCCATGGTGTATATGGTGGATGGCTTGCCGGTGGGCGGCATGTACCGTATCAACGGTCAGCGCGATGCGCAGAATAATCTGAATGCCGCCGGTGTAGAATTTACTGGTATGTGCGATGAAGATGAGAAAGCATCAGACAAGCAACCTGTGGTCGGGTGTCATTTCCGCTCATTCGGATTGATCGCAGCGCTGGCGGCACTGGCCGCTCCTCGTGAGCAATATGGAATAGAAGAGAAAGAACGGCGCTTACGCTGCCAGCCTTGTGCTTAGGTCTTCGTAAGGCAGTACTTGCGAGATATCGCCCAGTGCTGCAACGGTCAGTTTGCCCTTGGTGAGTTCTGCTGCCAGGCTTCCCACATCATCCAGCGTAACCGCATCGATACGACGAATGATCTCAGCCGCGTGCCTGTATGTGCCAAAGGTCAGCAGATGTCTGCCGATCCATGAGGCAACACTTTGTGGATTCTCACGCGCCATGAGCAATTCAGCTTTCAGCTGGTTCTTCGCGCGGGATAGTTCTTCCGGGCGGATGGCGCGTGCCATGCCTGCAATCTGTTCACACAGTACACCGGAAAGTTCACCTGCTTTCTCCGCATTGGTCGCAGCGTAGATGCCGGCTACACCACAATCAACATACGACGAAGCAGAAGAATATACGGTGTATGCAAGGCCGCGTTTCTCACGCACTTCCTGGAACAGTCGCGAGGACATGCCACCGCCCAGTATGTTGGAATAAAGCTGTAGCGTGTGATAGCGCGGATCATGAATGGTGATCGCAGGCAGGCCGATGATCAGGTGCAGCTGCTCAAGATCTTTGGTAACGCGAGCATCACCACCGCGATATATGGCATCCAGGCAGGCAGGTGGTGTTGCGGAATCAGCAAATGAGAAATAGGTGCTTACAAGGCGCACGAATTCAGCATGGTTGAGATTTCCTGCTGCAGATATCACCATATTCTGAGGTGTGTAATAGGTATGCATATAGCCCATCACATCATTGCGAGTAAATGACGCTACTAATTCTTCCGTGCCAAGGATCGAGCGGCCAAGCGGCTGGTTCTTGAATGCGACATCATCGAAATAATCCACGATGAGATCTTCCGGTGAATCGTGATGCATCGCTATTTCCTGAATGATGACATCTTTTTCGCGTTCAAGCTCGTCTCTATCGAATACAGAATTCTTCATGATATCGCCGAGTATCTCGACCGCGAGTTCGATATTCTCCTTCAGTATCTTTGCGTAATACACCGTATGTTCCATCGAGGTGTAGGCATTGATCTGGCCGCCGATATTATCGAATGCTTCGGCAATATCTTTGGCACTGCGGGTTTTTGTGCCTTTAAATGCCATGTGTTCCAGCAGGTGCGAGATACCGTTGGTTCTATCGGTTTCGTAGCGCGCGCCCACGTTGGTGCTGATGCTGATGGCAACGCTTTCAACGCCGGGCAGAAATTCCGTGGCGACCCGCAGGCCGTTATCTAAGGTGGCGAGTTGGTAGGTCATTTCGTGTGAGACTCAATAAAAGATTCAACAATTTTCTTATCATTTTCCAATGCATCCATGCGCTCAGGGCGGCTGAACAGGTCAGAAAGATAAGCAGGCAGTTCAGGATGCACACCGCATGCTTTCTTTACGGCATCCGGAAATTTGGCAGGATGCGCGGTGGCCAGCACGATCATCGGTGTGGCCGATCTTAGTTTAAGTGCTACGGCATAACTCACAGCGGTGTGTGGGTCGAGTAGCTCACCTGTGTTTGCATGTACGTTCTTGATGGTTGCAAGCGTTGCGGCGTCATCGGCAGAGCCAGCTGCGAATTCATTTTTGAACTGCGCGTAGGCATCAGGTGAAAGCGTGAGTTTCTTTTCGCTGCGGAGCTGGGTCATTTTATGAGCGATAACTTTTCCATCACGTCCGTGCAGGTCGAAGAGCAGGCGTTCGAAATTGCTGGAGATCTGAATATCCATGCTCGGGCTAAGGGTAGGGGAAACGCCGCCCATGCTGTATTCACCGGTTTCCAGCGTGCGTGCCAGAATATCATTCTGGTTGGTCGCGATGACCAGTTTTTCCACCGGCAAGCCCATGCATTTTGCGATATAGCCTGCGTAGATATCGCCAAAATTTCCGGTCGGCACAGTAAAGCTCACTGCTTTTTCTGGTGCACCCAGTTTGAACGCCGCATAAAAATAATACACAACCTGCGCCAGTATGCGCGCCCAGTTGATGGAATTCACTGCGATCAGCTTATGCTTGCTGCGGAATTGCACATCATTGAACAGGGCTTTCACGATATCCTGACAATCATCGAACGTGCCTGCTATCGCAATGTTATGCACGTTAGCATCCGCCACGGTCGTCATCTGCTTGCGCTGCACATCCGATACGCGGCCCTTAGGGTGCATGATGAAGATATTCATATTAGGGCGGCCGGCAAAACCGGCTATCGCCGCTGATCCGGTATCCCCTGAGGTCGCACCGACCACAGTTGCATGTTCGTTCGAGGTAGAGAAGATATAACCAAGCAACCTACCGAGGAACTGCAATGCAAAATCCTTGAAGGCGAGTGTTGGGCCGTGGAAAAGTTCAAGCACATGCACATCGCCTACTTTTTTAAGCGGTGCAACTTCGGGATGACGGAAGGTGGCATAGGATTCCGTGATGATCTTTTTAAGCACATCAGCCGGCACGGATGAGGTGTCGATGAAACGCGAAATGATCGCATAGGCCAGCTCACTGTAGGAGGCCTGCTTGAGTGCATTCATTTCTGCGGCCGACAGCACCGGAATGGATTCTGGCACATACAAACCACCATCGCTGGCAAGGCCAGCGAGTACCGCTTCGCGGAAAGTAAGCGTAGGCGCAGTGCCACGCGTGGATATGTAACGAATTGCCATAATGTAGATTCCAGCTTAAGGAGGGCACTATATATACCCAGCCGCCGCCGCTTTCAATGCATTAGGGGGGATTTAGGCCTTATTTTCAGGAATACGCTGATAAAACGCGAACATAACCAGCCCGACCAGCGCAAGGCTGAACCAGGTGATAGCATAGCCTAAGTGGTCGTTTCGCATAGATATTTTGCCGTTGCTGACCAATGGCTGGGTGTGCCTGTCATTCCCGGTCGCCTCAACGACATAAGGCAGGAGCGGGCTGCCAATGATGCCTGAAATGGCTGCAATATCCTCGTAAAACCAAAGATTCTTATCTATCTGGTTCTCAGGGGCGAATGGCCGTTTTTCGCGTGGTGGGCGGATGATGCCTGCGATCGTTTGTATGCCATCTACCGGATTCTCTTTACCTTCTTCGGCATAGCCACGATTTACCAGCACGACCCTGCCGTCATCTTCCAGTACGAATGGCGTGAGCACAAAAAAGCCTGCGCGCATGTTTTCCTTGCGACCCACCAGCCGCAGGGCCTGCTCATTCATGAAATGGCCGGTCACCATGACCTTGCGATATGTAAGGTCGGAGATATCCTCAGGAAAGCTGCCAAGGGTTTCCTGCGCCTGCGCATGCGCGATCTCGGCAATTAATGCATTCTTCCATTGCAGTCGCTGTACCTGCCACGCGCCAAGCGTGATAAGCACCAGCTCTGCAAAGATCATGAATAATAGCGGGATAAGTTCGGGTCTGCGGAATTTCATACGGCACATATAAGCCAGAAGTTCCCTTGAAACTAGCTTTTTTACAACTATATTGTCTTTCCAACCCATTTTATTTAGGAGATTCACCATGAGCGTACTCGTAGGAAAACCCGCACCGGATTTTACCGCTAAAGCTGTAATGCCAGACAACAGCTTTGATGAGAACTTTAACCTGATGAACTATCTGGGTATCAAGCGTGATGCGAATGGTAATGTTGCCAAAAAAGGCAAGATCGGCGTGCTGTTCTTCTATCCGCTGGATTTCACCTTTGTGTGCCCATCTGAGATCATTGCTTTCAACAACCGCGTAAAAGAATTCAAGCTGCGTAAAGCAGAAGTGATTGCAGTATCTGTTGATTCACACTTCACCCACCTTGCATGGAAAGAAACACCTGTTGAAAAAGGTGGTATCGGCAATGTGCAGTTCCCGATGGTAGCTGACCTTACCAAGAGCATCGCGCGTGATTATGACGTGCTGCTCGGTGAAGCAGTAGCATTCCGTGGCACATTCATGATCGACGGCAACGGTGTGGTGCGCCACCAGCTAGTGAATGACCTGCCACTTGGCCGCAACGTCGATGAAGCGATCCGCATGGTCGATGCGTTGCAGTTCCATGAAGAGCATGGCGAAGTATGCCCGGCCGGTTGGGAGCGCGGTGAAGAAGGCATGAAGGCTTCTTCTGATGGCGTTGCCAGCTACCTCAAGAAAAATTCATCAAAACTGTAATTTGCGTCATGTCCCCGCGGGTGTCTGTTGACATCCACGGGGCATTTGGATGCACTTTGTGCTGAATCCATACCCCAACGGATGTATATGAGCTGGCCTAGGAAAGTCGAAGAGTCTGCAAAATCATCGCAGATTGTCATTCTGGACAATAAGAACATTCCGCATGGAATATTTCGCGATTTGCAGCGAAAGGGGTTGCCGATTCATATTTTTGCTGCGACCGCTGAAGGCACGCACCAGCATAATCCAGTGATAAAAGGCGGTAATTATTCTGTTGAGCACAGAGACGGAGAAATTGCTTCGATTATCGATCTGAACAAGCACAGGGGCGTAGCAGCGATTATAGTTGTCAGCGATGGCATATACTCAAACCGTGATGAATTGATTCGCGCGACCGCAAGGCTTCAGCAGCATATTCCTGGTGTAAAGCTTGTGTGGTTGGGAAGTAATCCTTGTGACGGTGCCGATGTAGCCGTGGAAGATTACAATGCAACAGACATAGTAGAAAAAAAATTACGAGAATTATTACCTCAATTGGGAGCAGCAAGACAATAATGGCAAATCATACAACCAACGTACTTATCATTGGCTCGGGCGCAGCTGGCTGCACCGCAGCCATCTATGCCGCACGCGCTATGCTTAAACCTATCATGGTGCGTGGTCTCCAGCCGGGCGGGCAGCTCACCATCACGACCGATGTGGAGAACTACCCCGGCTTTGAACATGCCGTGCAAGGTCCGTGGCTCATGGAGCAAATGGAAAAACAGGCCGCGCATGTAGGCACACAGATACTGGATGATACGATCGCCAGTGTAGATTTCTCTAAGAAGCCATTCGTTTGTGTGGGTGAGTCCGGTGATACCTATACGGCGCACAGCATCGTTATTGCAACGGGTGCGACCGCGCGTTGGCTCGGCACGGAAAGTGAAAAGAAGCTGCAGGGGCTTGGCATTTCTGCCTGTGCTACCTGTGATGGTTTCTTCTTCAAGAACAAGGAAGTAGTAGTTATCGGCGGCGGCAACAGCGCAGTGGAAGAAGCACTGTATCTCTCTAACATCGCAAGCAAGGTCACGCTGCTTCATCGCCGTGATTCCCTGCGTGCAGAAAAGATAGCGCAGGAGCGCCTATTCAAGAATCCAAAGATCACCGTTGAGTGGAATGTTGAGGTGGATGAGTTCCTCGGCGGCGGCGAGCCGGTTGGCCTCGTGGGTGTACGCCTGAAAAACACCAAGGATGGCAGTACCAAAGAACTCAAATGCGACGGCGCGTTCGTCGCCATCGGTCACAAGCCGAACACTGAGATATTTGCAGGCAAGGTGGGCATGGATAAAGAGGGGTATATCCTCACGACTCCAGGCAGCACAAAAACAAACGTTCCGGGCGTATATGCCGCAGGTGACGTGCAGGATAAGATATTCCGTCAGGCCGTTACGGCAGCGGGCACGGGCTGCATGGCCGCGCTTGAGGCCGAAAAATACCTTGCTGCTCAAGGCGTTCACTAAATAATTGACCAAGCAGTCAATTCAGTATTCCTTTAGCTTGCCATTGTGCGAAGTTTAGGCTACGAACTGCCGCATGATGGACTGGGATAAACTTCGTATTTTTCACGCAGTCGCCACCGCGCAGAGCTTTACGCGTGCCGGTGAAGTGCTCAATGTCAGCCAGTCCGCCATCAGCCGTCAGATCAGTGCACTCGAGGAAGGTATGCAGGTGGTGTTGTTCCATCGCCATGCGCGCGGCCTACTGCTCACTGAGCAGGGCGAGATGCTGTTCAAAACCGTAAGCGATATTCTTTCGCGGCTTGCTGCAGTGGAGAATGCGTTGCTTGAAAGCAAGGAACGTCCGCGCGGCCCGCTGAAAATTACTGCACCCGCTGCACTCGGCACGACATGGCTTACGCCGCACATGCGCGAGTTCAGCGAACTCTATCCTGATATTGCGCTCACGCTTATTGTGGATGACCGCGAGCTTGACCTTGTGATGCGTGAGGCCGACGTGGCGATACGCCTGTTCCCTGCGCGCCATCCGGACATGATACAAAAGCAACTCACAGCACTGAAGAATTCTGTTTACGCATCGAATGAATATCTGCGCATGCGTGGCGTGCCTAAAAAAGCGCAGGATCTGCAGAACCATACACTGGTTGCATATGGAGAAGATCCAAATGCACCATTCGCTGAGGTGAACTGGTTGCTGGAAATGGTGCGTACCAAGCAGAAAGAACCTGTGCTCTTCAAGATCAATAGCTTGATCGGTATGCTCAAGGCCGTGGAAAGCGGAGTAGGGGTGGCGGGTCTTCCGGATTATATGGTGCGCGGCCTGCCGCATATCAGCAAGATCCTGCCCGAGGTCAAAGGCCCGGCGACAGATGTGTATTATGTCTACTCGATGGAAATGAGAAACTCAAAAAGAGTGAATGTATTCAAAGACTTCCTTATAAGGAAACTGGCAGAGGATGGACTCGGCAAGGCCGCCTGAGCTATGCAAAAAATGCATAGCAGCATTGAAATAATTGGTGTACTAATAGTTAACGGAATGACTACAATGCGCGCACGAGATTTAGATTCCCCAATCTGAATCGGGGGCGCAAGCCCCATAATCCTCCCTGTTATAGCTTATAGGCCCACAGCAATGTGGGCCTTTTTTTTATCTCAGCGCAGCGCACGCTTTTTTGATGCGTGCCATTGCTTCGTTCAGGTTCTTCTCTGACGTCGCGTAAGAGATGCGGAAATATCCACCCATACCAAATGCTTCACCGAATACGGCGGCAACATTGGCTTCTTCCAATAAATAATCACAGAAACTCACGCAGCGATCGATCACTTTGCCGGATGGTGTTTTCTTGCCGATCAAACCTTTGATGCTTGGGAATACATAGAACGCGCCTTCCGGCTTCAGGCAGGTGATGCCCGGAATATCATTCAGCCCATTCACCACGAGATCACGGCGTGCAGCAAAACTATCACGCCATTCTTTCAGGAATTCCTGCGGGCCGTTCAGCGCCGCAACCGATGCTGCCTGAGAGATAGAGCATGCGTTCGACGTAGAGTGCGACTGGATGTCAGTGATAGCAGCAATAAGGTTCTTTGGGCCACCTG
This sequence comes from uncultured Rickettsiales bacterium, assembly GCA_964535825.1. Classification (GTDB taxonomy): domain Bacteria; phylum Pseudomonadota; class Alphaproteobacteria; order Rickettsiales; family SXRF01; genus CAZAQK01. The sequence continues at coordinate 28,431 of CAZHUC010000002.1, read as the reverse complement.
CATAACCAATGCGCCAACCGGTCATGGAGTAGGCCTTGGATACGCCATTTACCGTGAGTGTACGTTCGAACAGTTTGGGCTCGACCTGCGCGATGGTCTTGAACACAAAACCGTCATACAGCAGGTGTTCATAGATATCATCCGCCAGTATCATCACATGCGGGTGTTTCAGCAGCACATCGGCAAGGGCACGCAGTTCCTTTTCTGAATAGGCCGCACCGGTCGGGTTGGAAGGCGAATTCAGAATAAGCCATTTGGTTTTAGGTGTGATGGCTTTATCGAGTGCTTGCGGCGATAGTTTGAAACCATCTTCTTCTTTAGAAGATACGATCACTGGTGTGCCTTCTGCGAACAGTACCATATCTGGATAAGAAACCCAGTATGGTGCAGGAATGATAACTTCATCACCGGCATTGAGTGTAGCAAGCATCGCATTGAAGATGACCTGCTTTGCGCCCACACCAGCGATGATCTGGTTGGCAGCGTACTCAAGCCCGTTATCGCGCTTGAATTTATCGATGATGGCTTTTTTAAGCGCAGCCGTTCCAGCAACGGGCGTATATTTAGTGTCACCTTTTTTCATCGCATCGATGGCGGCCTGTTTGATGTGCTCCGGCGTATCAAAATCCGGCTCACCGGCGCCAAGGCCGATGACGTCTTTGCCGGCAGCTTTAAGCTCGGCGGCCTTAGCAGTGACAGCCAGGGTAGGCGAGGGTTTAACACGGGAAAGACGGGAGGCGATAAGACCTGTATTTGATGCGGAATCTTGTTTCATGGCAGTTGCTGCTTTTATATTCATTTGAGTGACCTGTTAGTACGGAATCTACAATTTAGTTGGGCTGTAAATTTACTGCACCGTCTCCACATCTACAAGCACTGTTTGGCTCGCAGGCAGAGGAATTTCCACGTCCGGCTTTTCCTTGCGCAGCGGCTTCTGGAACTCAGGCGGAATGATAAGGGTGCGTTGCTCGCCCATGGTCATGCCGATCACGCCCTGTTCAAGCCCAACGATGACCTCTGATGCACCCAGGGTGAATTGTAGTGGTTCTGCGTTGTTATCCTGCGTGCTGAAAAGCTTTTTGCCGTCAACACCCCATACCGTGACATGTAACTTGATACGTTCACCGCACAAAATAACTGTGCCCACGCCTTGCCGCACTTGTGCGATACGGTACAGTGACTTATCAGGATCGGGCAGTGCTGGTTTTGCTCCAAGCAAGGTTACTTCAAAACGCATCAGCTCATTCTTAGGTGTGTCTTCGCGAACAAAGCCTTCGCGACCATAGGCAAGATTTGGCGGGGCAAGCAGGCTGCGCATGCCGTCTGGCTGCATACCGATCACGCCCTGTTCGAATATCGGCATTACTTTGTGTTCACCGATGACGAATGATAGTGGCTTCTCCGCGGTAGCTGAATCATCGAAGGGTTTGTTGTTTGGCAGGAACGTGTCATAGGTAATGGTTGCTTCCTGACCGCACACCACGGGCAGGCCACTGCCTAGCTTGGTATCTTTGATACGCAGTGCGCCCACATAACCTGGGAACAGTTTTTCTTTGTATTCACTGAAGTTGACAAAGTTCGAAGGCTTTAATTCGTCTGCCGCCTGATTCACCGCTTTACGCACGGGGTTTGGCTCTTCCTTTGTATCGGGTCGCTGGATGGTGAAGAACCCATATAGAACGAAGGCAATGATGATCCATTTCATCCCAAAAGACGCAGGATCAGGCTCGGGTTGGTGGCGCTTGCGAAAGAACATTATATACCTTCTACATAAGTGGTCAGTAGACCACTCAGCCTTGAGCGATGCCTCATGTGAGCACCAGTAGGTGCGAACGGGGGCAAATGTTAGTTATTAAATCTGAAGTGTAAGACATCCCCATCTTTTACACTATATTCCTTGCCTTCCAAACGGAATTTTCCGGCTTCCTTTGCACCGGCTTCGCCTTTGCAGGTGATGTAATCATCATACGCAATGGTTTCTGCACGGATAAAGCCTTTTTCGAAATCTGTATGGATGACACCGGCTGCGGCAGGTGCTTGTGTACCGGTGGTGATGGTCCATGCGCGTGCTTCCTTTGGTCCGACAGTAAAATAGGTAATGAGGTTCAGCAAATTATACCCAGCGCGGATGATGCGTGTAAGGCCGGTTTCTTCCAGCCCGATGGATGACAGGAAATCCTGCTTTTCCTCTTTTGTTTCAAGCATCGCGATCTCTGCTTCGATGCGGGCAGATATCACAACGCTCGGTGCTTTCTTTCCTTTTGCCATCTCGGCGACCTTATTGGAGAAGCTATTGCCGCCGGCAGCTGAGCCTTCTTCCACATTGCACACATACATCACTGGCTTAGAGGTGAGGAGTTGCAGCAGCTGGAATTCTTTTTGCTCGGCGGCGTCCTTGATCTCGGTCACGCGCGCGGGTTTGCCTTCGGATACGACTTTCAACACGCGCTCGATCATTGCCACTTGTGCGATGGATTCCTTGTCGCCGCCTTTGGCTTTTTTCTGAAGATTCGGCAGGCGTTTCTCCAGGCTTTCCAGATCAGCCAGTACCAGTTCGGTTTCAATGATTTCAGCGTCACGGATAGGGTCGACCGAGCCTTCCACATGGGTAATGTCGCCATCTTCGAAGCAGCGCAGCACATAAATGATCGCATCTACTTCGCGAATGTGGGAGAGGAACTGGTTGCCGAGCCCTTCACCTTTGGACGCGCCGCGCACAAGGCCTGCAATGTCCACGAATTCTAATTGTGTGGGAATGATCTGTGCCGATGCAGCGATGGCTGCAAGTTTATCCAGCCTGTCATCAGGTACGCTTACACGGCCGACATTCGGCTCAATGGTGCAGAAAGGATAATTTGCTGCTTCCGCCTGCATGGTGGAAAGGAGCGCATTGAACAAGGTGGATTTTCCTACGTTAGGAAGTCCGACAATACCGCATTTAAATCCCATGATAATTCCTTATGACTTGATTATTCTATGATCTGCCGCCGCGGCCGCCATCTTGTCCGCCGCTGCGTCTGGGGTTGATATAACTCAGCATATGGCCATCGAGTGTTTTGAGTTCGTTTGCCATTTTCATGAAATCCTGCAGGTGTACGCTTGCAGCGCGGCCAGAAACAGGTTGGGTAGCAATGCCGTCTTCTTTAATACCTTCTTTGAGTGCAGTGTTCATCAATACAATGGAATCTTGTATCGCTCTTATATCCGGTAGCAGTGTTTTAGCATTATCTTTTGATATTTGCTCACTCCAGCCCGCAGTGAATTCCTCAGCGCGTCTGAATGCAGTTTGAGCATTTTCCAGTGCTGCTTCTGCAGCCGTTTTGGCAGCAGGGTAGTTTGCATTTTCTGAGCGGTTTGACAATGTTTCAGAGACTTTAATTGCCTGCTGAAGCGTGGAAATAGTTGCTTTCAGCGTATCGTGCAGGCGCGTATAAAGCCGCGGGCCAAAGTACTGTCTATTTCTCATGATAATTTCTATCCTTACTTCATTGATAACGTGATCTTGTTCATAAACTCCGCATCATCGCGTGCCAGCAGCAGATCTATTTGTTTTGCTGATGTAGTACATAGTGCCACTACCGCCGGTGTTTCCTCTTTGCTGAAATCTGACAGCACATACGGAGAGACCATATCCTTATCACCCGGATGCCCGATACCCATACGCACACGCCAATAGTCCTGACCAAGATGGGCATCAAGGCTTTTGAGGCCGTTATGTCCGCCATTGCCACCGCCACATTTTACCCGCACTTTTGCCAGTGGCAGATCGAGCTCGTCATGGAACACAATGACATTTTCCAGCGGGATCTTGTAAAAGCGGGCAAGCGCACCAGCACTTTCACCAGACAGATTCATGAAGGTCTGCGGCTTGAGCAGGAACACTTTATGTGTACCTATTTTGCCTTCTGCAACATGTCCCTGGAACTTCTGTGACCAGTTGGAGAATCCGTATTTTTCGGCAATCGCATCAATTGCCATAAATCCAATGTTATGGCGGTTATGCGCGTAGCGCGTGCCCGGATTGCCAAGGCCGATGAGAAGAAAAGCCGTCATAGCTTGCGAGTCATGAGCCACGCGCCCGAATCTGGCCAATATGTTCGACCAAAGGCTCATGGCTCACGACCAACAGACTATTTCTTGCCTTCTTCCTTCTTAGCGTCAGCGGCAGGAGCTGCTGCTGCACCGGCTGCTGCAGGAGCGGCTGCACCATCAGCGGCTGGAGCTGCGCCATCAGCTGCTGCTGCAACTGGTTTAACTTCTTCTTCCATAGACGCGCTGCGGCCTGCAACGGTTGCGATGGTGAAGTTACGCTTGATTACCGGTGTGATACCTGCAGGCAGTTTCACATCGTTGATGTGTACGCTGTCACCGATATCCATTTCTTCGATATTGATTTCGATGTGCGCAACGATTGCTTCTGGCAGGCAGTGGAATTCCACTTCGTGACGAACAATGTTGAGTACGCCACCCTTTTTCAGACCAACAGATTTTTCCTGGCCGATGAATTTTACAGGGATCTGTACGTTCACAGCAACACCAGCTTCAACCTTGATGAAGTCAACATGTTCGATCTGGTCGCTGACCGGATGGAACTGCACGTCTTTCGGAAGGGCTTTGACCACTTTGCCATCAAGCATCAGGTCGATCAGGCGTGAACGGAAACGGCCACGCATATATTCCTGGCGCAGTTCGTTAGATTTTACTGAGATAGAAACAGGCGCGCTTGCCTTGCTGTAGATCACGGCTGGCACTTTGCCATCGCGACGCAGGCTACGAGCTGCACCCTTACCGCTTTTGTCACGAGAGAAGGCCTCTAAGCCTGCTTTCTTTGTATTTTCTTTAGTCATTGTCTTTCTCCTTTAAAAAATTCTAATCAAATAAACTCGATACTGATGTTTCGCTGCTGATACGCTTAATGGCTTCGCCAAGGAGCGGTGCAACGGAAACAACGCGTATATTCTTTGCTTTCTTTGCGGCTTCGGTGGTCATGATGGTGTCGGTAATGACCAGCGAGCTCAGTACTGATTTCTCAACACGCTCAACAGCCTTACCGGAAAGCACACCGTGCGTTACATACGCGGATACAGAAGAAGCACCGGCATTTTTGAGTGCCTGTGCGGCATTACACAACGTGCCTGCAGAATCCACGATGTCATCCAGCATAATGCAATCACGGCCTTCCACATCACCGATGATGTTCATTACTTCAGATTCGCCAGCCTTCTCGCGGCGTTTGTCAACGATGGCAAGATCTGCCTGCAGACGGTTAGCCAGTCTACGTGCACGCACCACACCACCTACGTCAGGCGATACCACCACGATATTGCTCAGGTCTTTATAGTGAGCCTTGATATCGCTCACGATCACTGGTGCAGCATACAAATGGTCGAGCGGGATATCGAAGAATCCTTGTATCTGGCCAGCGTGCAGATCCACTGTGAGTACGCGGTGCGCACCTGCTGCGGTAATAAGATTCGCCACCAGCTTAGCAGAGATCGGTGTGCGTGAACCCATCTTGCGATCCTGACGGGCATAACCATAATAGGGAACGACCGCAGTAACACGGCGGGCAGATGCACGACGCAGCGCATCAAGGCATACCAGAAGTTCCATGATATGGTCGTTCGCAGGATAAGATGTTGATTGCAGCACGAACACGTCTTCACCGCGTACGTTCTCATGCACTTCAACGAACACTTCCTGATCGGCAAAACGTTTCACATCAGCGTTGGTCAATGGAACGCCGAGGTAATCCGCCATCGATTGGGCGAGGGGGATGTTGCTATTGCAGGCCAGTATTTTCATGCTTCATGCACCCTTTGTTTTCCAGGCAAAGCAAACCATCCATCTGCCGGGTGATAAAAACACCTACCAGATGGACACGGCCATATCAGCGTGGCTCGCGCCTGAGATTATTATTAAGGTGCGGCAATCTAACACATAAAAGGGGCTTGTAAACAGCTAATTTGCGCCCGTGGGGAGTTTTTCCGCCGAGCGGGTAAGGGCATAGTCTTCAGCGCGGAACATATCGATAATCCTTGATATTTCGTATTCGTTAACGCCCAGATGTTTAAGCAATGCGCCGGAAAGTTGAAGGCTGGTCTCAAACATCTCGGCCACGGCCAGATTCGCGCCAGCTCTTTCAAGCTTCTGTACTTGTTCAATATTCTTTGCCCTGGTGATAATAGGCAGTTCCGGGTTGATCTCGCGCACCACGGCGATGGTCTGGAGCGCCACGCGAATATCGGTATGGGTGATAATAAGTGCACGCGCACGCGCGATGCCCAGTGCGTTCAGTACATGGATGCGCGTGGTATCGCCATAAAATACAGGCACACCGGCCTTGCGCTCTTTCGCAACCAGGAAGGAATCCATATCAATGGCAGAGTAGGTGATATTTTCTGCTTCAAGCAAACGTGCCACGGTATGTCCCACACGGCCATAACCGCTGATGATAACATGGTGGCTTAGATCAAGCGTTTCTTCGATCATCATGCGTGGGCGCGACAGCGCATGTTGTTCCAGCATGTGCGCAAATTTCTTGCCCAACTGCGCGATGAGCGGGGTGAGCGCCATACTGACGGTGACCACTACCAGTAATATCTGGGAAAGATCATTGCTTAGCATGCTCTGGCTGCTTGCCAGTGCGAACAGCACAAAGGCGAACTCACTGCCTTGCGAAAGCAGCAGGCCGCAATGCACAGCAGTGGAAAGCCCGAATCCGAACACACGGCACAATCCCATGATAATGAGTGCTTTGGTCGCCATGAGTGCGACGGCAAGGCCAATGATGCCAGCAAATTTGTCGATCATCATATCAAGATTGAGTGACATGCCGACGGACATGAAGAAAAAGCCAAGCAACAGGCCTTTGAACGGCAAGATGTCAGATTCTACCTGTGGCTTGAATTCTGTTTCTGCCACCAGCAGTCCTGCGATGAACGCACCAAGCGCAGGTGAGAGACCTGCAATGCTGGTTGCTGCCGCAACACCAAGTACGACCAGCATGGTCGTTGCCGTGAAGAGCTCTGTGCTTTCCATGGAGGCGATGAGTCTGAAGAGCGGACGCAGCAGAAGCCTGCCGGCGATGAAGATGACAGTAAGTGCGATAGCTGCTTTAAGTGTTGCATCACTGATGGCTGCGATCAGTGATCCGCCCTCGGCGCTTAGCGAAACGAATACGAGGAGCGGGATAACCGCCAAATCTTGCAAGATAAGTGTAGCAAGCGAGAGTCTGCCTATTTGCGAGGATTTTTCTCCTTGTTCGCTAACTACCTGCAGCACGATCGCGGTGGAAGAAAGGGCAAGACCGCTACCGATGATAAAGGCTGAAGTGGTATCGCCACCGAACCCTACGAACAGCAAGGTGATGATAGCAGCGGTCACTATGAACTGCGCGCCGCCAAAGCCGAACACATGCGTACGCATGCTGCGCAGGCGTTCAAAAGATAATTCGAGACCAATGATAAACAGCAGGAATATCACACCGAATTCAGCGATACCTTTGGCATATTCATGGCCTTCGATGACAGAAAGTCCGAACGGACCGATGATCGTGCCAGCCACCAGATAGCCAAGTACAGGACTTAAACGGATAAATCGGAACGTGCCAACGATCGCCACTGCTGCAAGCAGTAACACAACAATGTGGACGAGTTGTTCCGATGTATGCATGTATTCCCTGTTAGATACGAACTACTATTGTATATGAAGTAATTATTTCATATTGGTAAGCACAAACTATATCAGTCAGTATATTTATGTAGGAAAATTTTGCCGAGGTTTTTATGATGGGGAAAATATTTCCATGTTTTTGTACACAGAATTAGTAGGGCTGTAACAAAACGATAAAGAAAGGATTAAACCTATAAGTTGTAGCGTTAACTAATAATGATAATGGCAGAAAAAACAATACGTTGACAAACTGCCTATTTTTTAGGCAGAAATGATGAATCCATGGATTTTCTTGCATCCGAGGAGTACGAAAAAGGGTTACAAACAGAGTTATCCACAGGTTTCGTGGATTACTTTTATCAGTTGAATTTCAGGTAAAAAAAATTGTTCTATTACAATAGATGAACACAAAACTTCCATCACTCGCACAAGGCAGTGCGAACATAAAGCGCTTCCAGCAAAGCATGCCGGAGACTTCTGGCATCTATCGCATGATCGATGAAGCGGGAAACGCGCTGTACATCGGCAAGGCAAAGAATTTGAAAGCGCGTGTTGCATCGTATGTGAATACACCGGCACTCAACACACGGTTGCAAAAGATGGTGTCGCAAGTTGCAACGGTTGACATCACAACGACGCGTTCGGAAGCGGAAGCATTTTTGCTCGAAGCAAATCTGGTGAAGAAATTTTTGCCGCGTTACAACATACTTCTGAAAGATGATAAATCGTTCCCGTACATTTTCTTTTCCGGTGATCATGACTATAGTCGCATCGGAAAACATCGCGGAGCAAAGACGAAGAAGGGAAAGTATTTCGGCCCGTTCGTATCGGCGCATGCTGTCAATGAAATGCTGGTGTTGCTGCAAAAGGCGTTCCTGCTGCGCCCATGCTCGGATAATGTGTTCAAGAACCGCACGCGTCCTTGTTTGCAGTATCAGATAAAGCGGTGTTCTGCCCCGTGCGTGAACAAGATCACACCACAAGATTATGCCGATCTGGTGTTGCAGGCTCAGGCATTCCTTTCCGGCAAGAACCAGCAGGTGCGCGACCATCTGACAGAGGAAATGCAATCACTGAGCCTGAAGATGGAATACGAGAAGGCACGCGTCGTGCGTGACCGCATCCGTGCCATCAACACTGTGCAGCAACAACTCTCTGCTTCTACCTCGACCATTGGCAATGCGGATGTAATCGCCCTCGCGCGTGATGCAGGCAGTGCGTGCATCATTCTGTTCGCGGTGAGGGGGGGCAGGAATTACGGCAGCAAGACATGGTTTCCGGCGCATACCGCATCGCACAGTGATGAAGAGATCATTTCCAGCTTCATCGGGCAGTTCTACCAGACCCAACCGATACCGAACCTCATTCTGGTGAGTCATGTGATGAAGGAATCGGCGCTGCTTGAAGACGCGCTGCGTATGAACACGGATTATAAGGTGGAGATCATCCATCCGCTGCGTGGCGATAAACGTGAGTTCATAGACATGGCAGCGAAGAATGCCGCAGAAGCATTGAAACGGCACATTTCCATTCATGTATCGCAGCGTGAGGTGTTGCAGGAAATACAGGCATTGTTCGGGCTGGATGAGATGCCTAAGCGCATTGAAGTATATGACAACAGCCATATCAGCGGCACGAATGCTGTGGGCGGCATGATCGTGGCAGGGCCGGAAGGATTCATGAAGGCGGAATACCGCAAGTTCAACATCAAACAGGCAGACATCGTGCCGGGTGATGATTACGGCATGTTGCGTGAAGTGCTGACGCGCCGCTTCAGCAAGTTGCAGGAAGAAGAGGACACATCAAAGTTACCAGATCTGGTGCTGATCGATGGCGGGGCAGGGCAGCTTTCTGTTGCCACCAAAGTGTTCGAGGAGTTAGGCATCAGCGATATTCCTTATGTTGCTATTTCAAAAGGAGAAGACCGCAACGCTGGCCGCGAATTCTTCCACGTTCCGGGTAAGGAGGCTTTCCAGTTGCCGTATGAAAGCCCTGTGCTGCATTCCCTGCAAAGAATGCGCGATGAAGCGCACCGTTTCGCTATCGGCACACATCGCAGCAAACGTGCAAAGACTATGCAAGTGTCTGAGCTGGATGCTATTCCATCGATCGGCCCTCGTCGCAAGAAGGCACTGCTTCAGCGTTTTGGTTCAGTGCGCGAACTATCAGGTGCGAGTATCACAGAGATAGAAAAGGTGGAAGGCATCAATAAAGCCATCGCCCGCCAGATATATGATCATTTTCATGGGGATTCCGGACAATAAAAAAACCCGCATATTGCTATGCGGGTTTTTTATTCAGTCAGAAAAGATCAATTAAGCAGATTTTTTCTTAGCAACGTTGTTTGAAGCACGGCTGATCTCTTCGAGGCTTTCAGCGGTACGCTTGTTAAGCACGTCGAATGCTTCGAAACCAGATTTGGTCACCATTTCGGTCACTTCGCGCATGTTAGACAGCGTGTTCTCGAAGATCGCTTTGGTGAAATCAGCTTGCTTTGCAATGCTGTTTTCAGGTGAGCCACCGGTCAGCATGTCTTTAGATGCTTTCAGTACGTTCTCAACATTGTCACGCACAACTTCAGCCTGACGACGAGAAATGGCTTGCGCGCCTTCCACGATGGTCTGGTTGATCTCAGCAAGCGCTTCGATGTTACGGCGCTGGGTAGAGAACAGCTGGTTGAAATCCCACATGTTTTTGAAAGAATCATTGAATGCGTTGTTATAGTTCATGGTCAGTCTCCTTATATATGTCATTAGCAGGGGGGTATTTGTATTGGGGGCATATTCGCACAAAAGGCCGCAACCGTCAAGAAAAATGTTGCAATGCACAAAATTATCTAAAATACTGATAAATAACTATTTAGCTAACTCGCAGGAGCGCTCAGCGGCTCTGTTCATGGCTTCTTTGATAAGGCTTTTCAGGGCATCATTTTTCATCAATATGGCCAGTGCAGCTTCAGTCGTGCCGCCTGGGCTTGTGACCTGTTCACGCAACTTGCTGAATGCTGTGCCATTTTCATCTGCGAGCATTGCACTGCCCATCACCGTCTGGACAGCAAGCATACGCGCCATTTCGGCAGAAAGTCCGGCTTCAACACCGGCATCGGTCAGGCTTTCGAGGAACAGGAACACATAGGCCGGCCCGCTGCCGGAAAGCGCGGTGACCGCATCCATCAGCGATTCCTTATGGATCCATGTGACCGTGCCGATCGCTTCCATCAGCTGCGTGGCCATTTCTTTAGTATTGGCCGAAACGAAGGAAGGAGCGCACAATACCGTTGCACCTTCGCCGATGAGGGCAGGGGTGTTGGGCATGGCGCGGATAATTTGAGCATCTTCCCCAAGCTGCATCGCCATCGACCCGAGTGTTTTACCGGCGGCGATAGAAATATAGATAGGCTTTTTTCCAAAACGTTTTTTATAATGCGGCAATATATCATCAAATGATTGTGGCTTGATAGCGAACATCACCACCTCGGGTGCAACATCATCGGGAAGTGATTCCAGATTCTTCACATGAGTGACGCCGGCAAAAGTAAAACTATCAGACGGTTCGATTACATAAAATTTAGCACGCGACAAATGCTTCGATGCTTGCCAACGTGACAACATCGCGCTTCCCATTTTTCCACAGCCGACGAGGAGGAGTGATTTCATTTTTTTGATAATGAATGGTTGTTCATTGCTGGTTGTTTTAAACTAATAACTACCAACTATCAACCATCAACCGGTTTATGCTTCGGCGATCGTCTCGAACATTGCGATCTCGAGTGCTTCAGCCGGAGTCTTGCCGCCCCAGATAACGGACTGGAACGCCGGATAGAAGCGGTCACACTCGGTGATAGCGATATCAAGCAGGTCACGCATGTGCTCCTGCGATGTGCTTGCACCTTCACGCAACAGGAGTGAGTGACGGAATGTTACCGTGTCATCATCACTGCAAATATCAAAATGGCCGAGCCATAATTTTTCATTCACCAGTGCAAGGAGTGTGTAGATACGTTCGCGTGCTTTCTTCGGAAGTTTTGCATCGAGTGAACAAGAGAGTGTGAGGCCACCACAATCTTCCTGCCAGTCGAACCAGATGCGATAGTTGCAGCACGCACCACTTGCTTCCGCGATGAGTTGTGTTTCATCCGTGCGATCAAATGTCCAATCACGATCCATGATTACTGATTCTGCAATGTCGAGTGGATTATAAAATACTGAATCTGATTTGAGCATCATTGATGTCATCGCCTAAGCCTCCAAAGTGTTGGTGAGTCTCGTTTGAAGAGGACTTCAATCTAGCGGTTTCTGCTCAAAAATCTATTACTTTAGAAAGGGTGAATGAAAATAATTATATTGTTATAATACAATATGTTATTAATTAATTTCGGACTATTTTTTTAGTGCCTGAAAAATCAGGATTTTTTTATTTTTTCAGCTGCTTTTCCAGCTCGGTCAGGCGCTTCTTTAATTCTTCCTGTTCTTCCCGAGACTTAGCCAGCATGCCCTTGACCGTGTCGAATTCTTCACGTGTCACTAAGTTCATGTTTTGCAATAATTTTTCCATCTGGGAACGCATCATGCCCTCCATCTCACGGCCCATCTCGACCATACTGCCGGCCGCACCGCTGGCCAGCCTGGCCATATCTTCAAAAAACTTATTATCTTTCTGCATGTTACGATTCCTCTGACTTTATTTACACTTTATTAAAATGTCACAGTGTAGGATGGATATAGGCTCAACCAATATACATTCAAGATATTGAACTATCAATGAAAACTATTCTCGTCACGGGTGGTGGTGGGTTCATCGGGTCAAACCTGGTGGCTGCCCTGCTGGAACGGGGTACGCACCATATAGTAGTGTGCGATACGTTCGGCGATAGCGAGAAGTGGCGCAACCTTTCCAAGCATATTGTTTTTGAGATCATCCACCCCGACAAAATGTTCGACTGGATCGAGTTCAACCGCGCCCATATCGACATGGTCTATCATCTGGGCAGCATTTCCTCGACCGTTGAAACGGATATTGACCAGATATTACAGAACAACCTTACGCTGACATTGAAATTATGGCGTTGGTGCAATGCGCGCGGCATACGACTTGTCTATGCATCCGCTTCGGCAACCTATGGTGATGGAAGTCATGGGTTTGAAGACAGTAGTGATCTGAATTATCTACGTTCATTACAACCATTATCCGGTTATGGCTGGAGCAAACATATATTCGATGTGCATGTTGCAGGTGCAGTAGCACGCGGCGAAGTTTCGATACCACAATGGGTGGGGCTCAAACTCTTCAATACCTATGGGCCAAATGAATACCACAAGGGCGACCAGCGCAGCGTGATCTCTAAAATTGTGCCGGCAGCCCTGCAGGGTGCATCGGTCAAACTCTTCCGGTCTTATAATGCCAATTATGCCGACGGCGAGCAGAAGCGTGACGTGATCTATGTGAAGGATTGCGTGCGGGTGATGCTGTGGTTACTGGATAGCCCGCATGTGTCCGGCCTTTATAATCTGGGCACAGGCAAAGCCAGCACCTATAACGAAATGGCGGGTGCGATATTTGCGGCCTTGGACCGTAAACCGAATATCTCCTATATCGACATGCCGGAAGCACTGGTAAAAAAATACCAGTATTTCACAGAAGCCAACATGAAGAAGCTGCGTGTGGCAGGGTATAAATCTGATTTCACCTCTCTTACCGATGGCGTACGTGACTATGTGCAGAATTACCTGCTCAAAAGTGATGTGTATCTGTAGATAAATATCTTCTTGTGCCGTGCTGACTTACGGCATAAACCCATGGCGAAACCCGAAAAGTTCTACGACCGCATTGCTACCTTTATGAGGTGTGATCAATGCGCCCGCATTCTGCCCTGCGGCGTAGCCATTATGTGGTTTCTCAAGAATCTCTTCGCCTTGCTGACCAATATATTCATTGCCTGTATATTCAAAGGTACTGTGGTATCTTGTACTATCCTGGTTACGCAAAAGTGCAGGGAGCATAGCATCAGGCATAACACTTCCGGGAAGTGCGGAGAACACCATGGCCTTGACCTTAGGGGCAAGTGTATCTACCGCATCACTCATAAGTGCAGCATCAGGAACGTACCGAAGTCCCATTACTTTCTGGTTACGCAGTGGCCGTAATGCTTCCGGCTCGGTGATCTGGTTTGCATGGCCGGGTGCTGTACCCAGCATCATATCAATATAAATATCTTTAGGCAGGCCGGTTGCGAACTCTGCACCCGCTTCAACCAGTGCCTTTTTCAGTTCCCATTTATCATTATCCCAATTTGTGCCCTTGAGCACTGGCGTCATACTGTGCACGCTATTGTCATAGCGTACGGGATTGACGAACATGACGCGTGTGCCTGCGGCTGTTAGTGCCTTTACAATTTTAGGCAGATTTTGTTTATCTGTTTTATGTATACGCTCTGACAAGCCTTCGATAATGACGCCATCATACGGTTTCTCAGATACGCCAAGGCGTCTCAGATATGCGATGATCGCTTCACTATCATGCTCTCGCAGGAGTGGAGGTGCAATGCGTGCATATGTGGTTTTGTCTGTAGTCGGTGAAGATTTCTGTGGTGTATAGGCTTCAGGAAATGAAATATGACCGCCAGAAACAAATGCTGCCGGGCCATTACTTCTAAGCGCATTGATAAGTTTTGCAGAGATCTTATCGAACTGGTCTGTTACGTCGTGCACATCAACTCTTTTGCCACCTGTACCAAGTGCACTGAGTGCAAAGCCACCACTCAGGTTTCTTTGTTCTGCCACCACTTTCCCGGCGGACAATATTCCTTTCACCAGCTCCGGTGCTTCTTCAATACTTTTCATAGAGGTCAGGAAGATCACTTCCTGATCGCTGCCATCCTTGAGATACCCACGGCGCATGAGGTCTTTGGTCAGCAGGGTAGAATACCATGTAAGCGTATCAGTGCCTCCGCAGACAACGGGTGTGTCGCCAGCATCCAGCGCATCGCGCGCAGCGGCGAGCAATTTCGGATAATGTTCCGTGATATCGAAATCGATACTATCGATAATGTATGGCTTCACCGATCTCTTGAATCCGATCTCGGACGCCATCGCATCAAGGCTTTCGCCCGATGGTACGAGGAGGCCTTCCGCATTAAGTGAGGAACTGAGTGTGCCACCGGTGAGTATCAGTCTTGGTTGAGTCATCGTAACGCTATTATATGTTGCTATTTCCTTCAATAATACAAAGGATTAGCCGTTCTGTGTGTGAAGGTTTTATGACGTGTATTTAGCTGTTAAGTTATTGTTTTGTATAAGGTTTATCAAGCGCATAGCCAAATTTGTCAAATATATATGTGTTTGAGGGTGCAGCCTCTAAGGTCTGTGGGTTCATGCCTACATACTCTTCCCAGCTTTTTAAATAGGCATCATTCACGTTGGCATCGATACGTTCTGTTGTTGCGATCGCGGGAAGATCTAGGAAGTAATAAATTTTTTCCATAACAGCATCTGATGCCTTTGCCAGATCCTCATAACGTATCACGAGTTTGTGTGTCAGATATGGCAGATCATTTTCCATGATCTCATGCGCTTTCTTCCAGTGCTGTAACAATTCCGGCAGGGATGTATGCGACCATTTCTGTGTGGCAAGGGATACTGCAATGGGGTGGCGCACGATAAAAATGAACCGGCTGTTTGGGAATATCGCTTGCAGGAAGCGGCTGCGGATAATGTTCGGTGGTGATTTTTCCAGCAATACAGGTTTGCCAAGATCCCAGAATTTGCTCCACTCGGAAAATAATTTCTTACTGTTCGTATCATTGATGAGCGGGGAGGTTTCTGTCAGCTGTGCTGCGGCATCAAAGCAGAATTTGCCCGGACCACCAAAAGCGCGGCCGGTGGGGTAGATGCTTTGCAGGTGCTGGCCTTCATCTTCGCGTGCGCCGGTGTTGGCAAAACCGCTAATATCCGGGTGATTACGCAAGAGGCTGTGCAGCAGGGATGTACCGCTTCTATGCAGGCCGCAGATAAAAACATGACGATGCATATTGTTATCGTGCATTACTTGCCTTTCGTTGCTGACTACTTCTTTAAATAATCTTTATATGCTTCGATCACGCCATCAAGACGTTTCTTGATCGCATCACCCATGACATCCTGCATGCTGTTGGAGAATTGCAGCCCGACATTCTTTCCTTCCAGCAAAAGCGAAGCATTATGCAGGTTGCCATAAATACTGCCGGATAGGTGATACGCAAGATTCGCTGCTGTTCCCACCAGCTTCGCCCATTCATGATCGCCGGATTTTAGTAATGAAATGCTCGGCCATGATTCCTTGAACTTGAACTGGTAACGATGATAAAGCGCAAGCGAGAGCTTCACGCGCTCGCGGTGCGTAAGACCGGTAAGTGCGGATTGCAGGATGCGGTGATACGCCCAGTCTGAACGATATTCAGGGTGAATATGCAGCGCGATATCGGTCAGCAGGCAAAAAGCCATGCGTAGCCTGCGCTCTTTCTCCGATTCATCTTTCAGGAGCGGATACATCCATGTGAATAACTCATTCGCATAGGCAGTGGAACGTCCGCCTTTAGTGGCAAACTCGGTGCAGGACGCAAGCAGCCCGTCCTGATCACGAATATATGGCGAGAGTTTTTCATACAGATAGCCTTCGCGGATACCGCTGGCCGAGAAGATGATGAACTCCGGTTTGGTGATAGTGATGATCTTTTCAAGAATGATGGCTGCGCCCGGAAGCTGCGGTACACGACGTGCAGCAGAACCCGGTAATTTTTCTATTTTTTCATTGCTCAGTGTCATCAGCTCTTGAACGAAATTGAGGATCTTCTTTGATTCCACCTTATATTCATGCAGGATGCGCAGAGGGTAATTATTCATGGTCATGTAAATACGCGCTAGTGCACGGAAACTGCCACCAATGGCGTAGAAATTCGGCACTTTATGGTCGCCCAGCCAGGTAAGTTCCGCAAAGCGTTTATCGACCAGCTTGCGCAGTTTGTCGCGATCACCTTTGGTCTCGTCGATCATGCGAAGGCTGCCGAGCAATATGCTGGTATGATCTTCGATCTTACCGTCTTCAAGCCACACCAGCTCTAAACTGCCACCGCCCAGATCACCGGTGATACCTTCCGGTTTATACATGGATGAGCACACACCATATGCACCAAGGCGCGCTTCTTTTTTGCCCGAGATAACGTCCACGTCAATGTCGTAGGTCTTTTCAATGTACTTAACGAAAGATTCGCCGTCCTTCGCATCACGCACGGCGGCGGTTGCCATTACATACAGAGAGGTGATTTCCATGTTGCGTCCCATCGCAAGGAAGCGGCGCAGTGTATCCTTCGCCATTTCTACGCCATCAGGATTCAGTACGCCGGATGCAGCCAGCCCCTTGCCAAGCGCACACATGACCTTTTCATTATAGATAGGAACAGGAGAGCGTTTCTGTTGATCGTAAATGACCAGACGAATGGAATTCGAACCAATATCGATAATGCCAATGCGTCCGTCGCTGAAAGGCTGCTCGCTAAGGGAAGGTTTTTCTGCCATGGCGCTCTTATGCCAGAAGCCCGCAAGGGGGGCAAGCCTGTAAATTATGCGCCTTTTTTCAACGGCTTGTACTTAAGCATCTGGGTGCTTTTTACTTTTTTGAGTGATTTGCCGCGGCCAGAAAGGCTTGGATTCTGGATAAAATAATCATGTGCAGAAAGGCTGTTTGCGGTGGCTGCAAGTCGCTGGTATGTGCCATCCGGTTGCATCACCCAGCTTTGTTTTTCATCTTTGAGGCTTGCTATCATGATCTGTCCCACGATCTGCTCATGTACGGTAGGGTTCTCGATCGGGATCATGGTCTCCACGCGCCAGTCAAGATTACGCGGCATCCAGTCGGCAGAGCCGATATATACCTTGGCATCCGGTGACGGCAAACCATGCCCGTTACCGAAGCAATAGATGCGCGAGTGCTCAAGGAATCGACCCACAATGGATTTCACGCGGATATTTTCTGAAAGCCCAGGCACACCGGGGCGTAAACAGCAAATGCCGCGCACGACCAATTCAATGATAACACCAGCTTGTGATGCGGCATATAGCGCATCAATGATCTCCGGATCGACCAGAGCATTCATCTTCGCCCAGATCGCGCCGGGCTTACCTTTTTTAACATGATTCATCTCATCATGAATGAGATGCATGAGCTGCTTGCGCAGGTCACGCGGGGCGATCACCAGCTTCTTGAAGGATTTTGGTGGTGCATAACCGGTCACGAAATTGAACAGATATGCCGCATCCCGGCAGAGCGCAGGATCACAGGTGAAGAACGAAAGATCGGTATATATCTTTGCGGTGGCAGGGTGGTAGTTACCCGTTCCGAAATGCACATATGACACCAGTTTCTTGCCTTCGCGGCGTGTAACGAGTGTAACTTTTGAGTGTGTTTTCAGTGTTACGAATCCATACACGACCTGCGCACCGGCACGCTCCAGATCACGCGCCCACTGAATGTTCGCTTCTTCATCGAAACGCGCTTTAAGCTCGACCAGCGCTGTTACGGATTTACCCGCTTCTGCTGCAGAGATCAGTGCTTTGGCGATAGGGGAGTCTTTGCTGGTGCGGTAGAGTGTTTGTTTGATCGATACCACATCAGGATCTTCTGCTGCTTGTTTCAGGAATTGCACCACCACGTCGAATGATTCGAAGGGGTGATGTACCACAATATCTTTCGCTGCGATGGCGGCAAAACAATCCCCGCCAAAATCATCGATGCGTTCCGGGAAGCGCACTTTGAATGGTGTGTAACGCAGATCGGAAGGCATGAATTCCAGCAATGCCTTAAGCGATGAAAGCCCGAGCATGCCACTGACTTCGAACACATCATCCATGTCTATCTTCAGATGCTCGGTCACGAATTGCACGAGTGGCTTAGAGGCGGGTGCTGCAAATTTTGTGCGTATCACGCGGCCACGACGGCGCTGTTTAATAGCGCGTTCGAAATTTCTTACGAAATCAGAATTGCCTTCTTCCACATCCAGCTCACCATCACGGATGATACGAAAGAGTGCAGAATCTGTTTTCTCGAAACCCGGCATCAGCATGTCGCAATGTGTTTCAACCACATCTTCCAGCATCACGAAGCGCTGCATCTTGCCTTTGGAAAGCAGCTTGATAAAACGCGGCAGACGCGCGGGCAGCGGTACAATGGAAATTTGCATGCGGGTTTTTTCCAGTGTGCTTAGCTGCAGCACAAGCGCAAGGCCAAGGTTCGGCAGGAACGGGAAGGGATGCGCCGGATCGATCGCGATCGGTGTGAGCACCGGAAAGATATTTTCCAGAAAATATTCTTCCAGCCAGGCATCATCTTTTGCATCCAGCGTGTTGGCTTTCACGATATGTATATTTGCTTCTGCCAATGCTTCGCGCAATTCGATCCAGCATTGATGCTGCTTTTCCACCATGCTGTTCGAGAGCTTGATAATGGCTTCCAGCTCTTCGGTGGGAGTCATACCATCGATACTTTTTTTGGTGACGCCCTGATCTTCATAATCTTTCAGGCCAGCTACACGCACCATGTAGAATTCATCAAGATTCGACGCAGAGATGGCAAGGAAATTGATGCGCTCGGCGATCGGCACATTCGGGTTCGCTGCTTCCTCCAGCACGCGCGTGTTGAACGCCAGCCACGAGGTCTCGCGGTTGATATAGCGCTCATGCGAATGTTTCAGTATGGATTCAGTGCGTTTTTCAGTCATAAGATATTGTGATGTGCGGCAAAAGCAGAACCTGTAATTATAGCTTGGTGATAATGTATTTTGTGTTAAAAATAAACCTGTTAGAGCTTTATACAGAGCAATAAATGCAAAAAACCCTTTATATTCTGAGGCATGCCAAAGCAGAAGCCATCACCCACGGCGGTGAAGACCATGAGCGTCCGCTGGCGGAGCGTGGATTTTCTGAAGCATCCCAGATGGGAAAATACATGATGAACCAGCATCTCTGGCCGGAGAAAGTGCTGTGCTCTACCGCCACGCGTACACGCCAGACATGGCAGCAGATACAGGACGCATTCCCGCGAACCATTCCCATCCATTATGAGGATAAATTATATCATACGACCGCAGCGGATATTGCGTATATCATTGGCTTTGAGCCTGAAAACGTTTCAAAGTTGATGGTGGTAGGGCATAATCCCGGCCTGCATGAATTGTGCGCTCGCCTCGCCAAAGATGGCGACAATAAGCTACGACATCAGGTATCGATGCGCTTTCCCACCTGTTCATTCGTGGAGCTTCAGTTCGAGGGCACATGGCGCGACCTGAACACGGCAGATACCACCCTTGTGCGTTTCATAACGCCGGATGGGTTATAATATCAATGCGGTGGCAGCGGTGGTTGCTGGTCACTTTCCCGAGACCGTAATTTCTCGAAAGCAGATCTTTTGAAAAGTAGCAGCGGAGGTTCATGTTCGCTGTGCGTTAGCATGACCTCATCCTTATCCAGACCATGCGCCACTACCATAGCAGCGGCCATAGTACTGTAAGTCTGCAGCTCGGCAACAGAATCATACGGAATGACATATAGCATATTTTCTTCACCACGCACGGAAACAGGGCTCAATTCAGCATCCACGAACAAGTGTCGTCTGAATTCCTGCAAGATATCATGCATGCGATACGGATTGCTTTGATGTGGTAAGCGCATGGTGGCGGTGTGTGTATTTTCATCCCAGTCACATGTTACACGTTCTTCTTTTCCATCTTTTCTTTTCAATCCATATCCTGCATCGGTGGAGGTGCTGGGGATGACCTCAAGCTGGTTGACCGGGCCATTCTCGCTGTTATGAGACATTGCAAAAAGAATCACCATGATACCTTCTATGCATTTGGCCTCAGCATGTGAAGCGGAAGGGAACGTGATGTTAGTGGCTGCGCCGTCCTTTTGTTTGTCCAAGATGGTTTCGATGGTCTTAAGTACGCT
The DNA here is from genome assembly GCA_964535825.1 of uncultured Rickettsiales bacterium. Taxonomy (GTDB): domain Bacteria; phylum Pseudomonadota; class Alphaproteobacteria; order Rickettsiales; family SXRF01; genus CAZAQK01. The sequence goes on along the minus strand of CAZHUC010000002.1, from coordinate 7,786 downwards.
GAATCGTCTGGCCGTCACTGTATTTTCCCTTGTATCATAATATTGCCAGACGGCCTGTAAGCCGGATTTTGTCGCGGATGATCATTCATCTGGGATGTGTGTCGCCACACACCTCGTGCAACCTACCCGGATGGTATCGTGTGCAACGCACACCATCCCTATTTGGTCTTGCTCCCGGCGGGGTTTGCCCTGCCACTGCTGTTACCAGCAGCGCGGTGCGCTCTTACCGCACCTTTTCACCCTTACCCTTTCGGGCGGTATATTCTCTGTGGCACTTTCCCTGAGGTCGCCCTCGGCGGGTGTTACCCGCCACCGTGTTGCATGGAGTCCGGACTTTCCTCGAGGTTTGCACCCCGCGATCATCTGGCCATCTGGCGGATGCATTTTATACCACCATCAACAATCCCGCAAGCAGGTGCGAACATTGTTTATCCCACTGACCAGTAAGGTTTTTCTGGCGATAATGCCGCTGGAAGGCGGTGATGGCTTTGGGCAGATCGGTGATGTCATAGCCGTAATCGGCCAGTTTTTCTGCCGGTGCTTCCTCGTAGGTAATTTTAGGCAGCAGGCCGATGCCGAATTTTCCCAGTGTCTGCCAGTCGAAATATTCACCCGGATCTTCCTTGCGTGTTGGCGCAATATCGGAATGCCCTACAATGTTGCGCAGTTCGATGTTTTTGTTACGCGCGAGAATCTCTTTGCACAGTAGTGTGACGTTCTTCATCTGCACAGCAGGGAAGGGGCGATAACCGAACTCATGGCCGGGATTGACGATCTCGATACCGATGGAGCGCTGGTTGATATTCTCATGCCCACGCCATATGCTGACACCAGCGTGCCATGCACGAGACGTTTCTGGTACGAGTTTGAATACATCACCATTTTCTTCCACCACATAATGCGCACTTACCTTTGCATCGGCATTACATAATCTGTCGAGCGCTTCCTTGCCGGTGCGCATACCGGTGTAATGCAGCACCAGCATATCCACCATATGACCGGTGCGGCTGTCGTAATTCGGCGAGTTACGTTCGGTGATGATCATTCGGTTTTACCTATCTCTACGATCTTTGGCCGACGCATCACGATGATGGCAATGCCAGCCAGCGTGATGAGTCCGCCGACCATGATATGCCAAGTCAGGTGTTCTGCAAAGAATATCTGACCAAAGGTAATACTGAACACAGGCGCAAGCAGCGAGAACGGCGCAACATAGGTGATGGGATGGTTCTTCAGCAGGAAATACCACAGCCCGTAAGCGGTGATGGTAGAGCCGAACGCTGTATACATCACCGCGATCCAGGAACGCGTGCTGGCATCAGTGAGTGGTGTCCAACTATCTGCTTCAAATATCCACGACAGTATTAAAAGCTGCGGCACAGCAAGCAGCGACATATAAGTGAGCATCTGGAATACGGAGGCGCTGTGCAGTTTCTTTGTTACCATATTGCCGACCGCCCAGAAGAATCCGCCTGCGATGGCGATGAAGAAACCGAACAGATTCTCAAGCACATTTGGCGTACCGACGACAATAAATACACCCACAAAAGAGATCACCATACCGAGTGTGCGCCGCCAGCCGAGCTTGTCGTTGAGGAACATTGCACCCAATATGCAGGAGAAGGGCACACCGGTCTGCGCAGCAATGGCGCAGCTTGCGATACTTAAGCCATAATACATCGCCCCCATGATAAGCCCGAAATGCAGCACACCAAAACTGGTGGCAAGCCAGGCAAGGTTTTTGAGTTCTGTGCGCTTAGGTTTTGGCACGAACCAGAACAACACGCTCCCCGCGATCGCAAAGCGCATGGCCGTGAACAGGAAGGGTGGAAAATCCATCATCGCGTATTTGGACGCAACGAAATTTCCGCCCCAGATGAGCGGCACAAGTATGGCGTAGAAAATATGGAGTGGGGTCATACGATACAAATTCTAAAGCGGCAATGTAGCGGATGGAGTTGGTATTGTCACCCTAAACCATTGTTTTGTTTTACAGAAACTGTTGTAGAAAAATCACTTTACCCAAAGTTAAATCATGTTAACTTTTCTGCCTTAACAGGAGATATAATATGACTAGCCGCAAACCAGTCAGAAAAGACAAGAAACAACTTCTCGCCACACAGCAGCAGCTCGCTCGTCAGGATGATGGTGCGGCGTTGCTTGGTCAGTACATCGTTACCGCTCTTTACGCCAGCATGCTTGAACAGTTTGGTGGCAAAAGAAATATGCAGAGATCGTTTTTCGCGCAGGCAAAACGGGTGGCACTTGATGGAGTGAAAATCTATCCACCGGAACATTTTGCCGGTGAAAAGGTAGGAGATGTGAATGGCCCGGAATATTTTACCGACAGGCGCAGCAAAAGTAAATTTGCAGGGATATTTCCCGCAGGATTCCTTTCAAATGATCGTGCGCTGTCAGAGCAGATGGAAGAAAAGATGATGCCGCCGGAAACATCAGCGGTCTTGTTCGTGCAGCGTGCAGATCCCGTGGATCTGCATTTCCCTATGGCACTCCATGAGGATGCAGACCGCCACCGCGCAGAGTACCGCGCTGAAGATGAAAAACTGACGAAAGCATTAGAAAAAGCACGCACGCGAGAAGAACATGAACATGCGGCAATACGGCGTGCTGTGCATCGGCAGTTTAACTGGGCTAAAACAACATTCAACCATCGCTTCCACCCGACCAAAGAAGTGCAGGAAGCGTTGGATGCTGTTGGGTTGAAGCCTGACGATATGGTGCAGTTCATCCAGCGAAATCGGAGTGGTGTAACGACAGTAGCCGTTGGCGGCGTAGCATCGCACGGTTATGTGATCGATCTGGCGGATCCTGCGCTGCGTGAACGTATCGCTGCAAAAACGGCTGAGCTTGCTGCGCGCATTAGCGAACTGGAATCCAACCAGTCTCAACAGATTGAAGGCGATCACACTGCAAAAGAGGCCAAGCGCCGTATATCCGGCGGCGAAAAAGAGCGCGAGTAAATTACGCCGCTTTTTTGCTCAGTATCTTATAGGCCTTGTTTATCTCTGAGCTTTTCAGCTTAAGCAACATCTCCACTTCTGGCGAGAGCTGTTGTGTGGCGAAGCGGTCCGGGTGGTATTCACGCATGAGTTCATGGTATTGTTTCTTGATCTTGTTAGCATTCGCACGTTTCTGCACGCCCAGCACCTGATGCGCATCGGGCGCGCCAATGTTACGGTCGCGCATGGCGGTGTATTGTGAAGCGCTTAGCCCAAGCATATGTGCGATCTTAGCCAGCATCATCTCGGAAGCAGGTGATACCACGCCACCGGCCGCAGCGATGCGAAACAAACGTTCCACCAGCTCCGAGTAAAGCGGGATGTTGCGCGGATACACATATTTGACCTGGTTCACATAGTGGCTGAAATGTACCGTATTGTCGCACGCCATGGCAAAGAGCGAGCGTATCTTCATGCATACGCCGCCGAGCAGCGGGAAGGCTTCACGGAATGCGATATATTTTTCTGCGGTGAGTGCGCCATCAGCGCGTGCAACCTGTGCAGCAAGCGCAATGAGCGAGAAGGTAAAAGATATTTCCTTGAAGGTGGGATCTTTAGGGGTAATGCGCTCCATTTCTGCTTCAGGCAGCGGCGCAGCAGGTGTATCATCTGACCAGCCATAGAGCTTGTACCACAAGCCGACAGTCAGTTTCCTGGGTGCTTTAGCAACCGCAGATACGGCGTGGGTCAGTTGCTGTAATGGCGATATTCTCTTTAGTTGCACCAAACCCCTCCTGCTTGTGCATGAGTGTAACGCAAGCGGGAGTTGGAGACAATATTACAATTCGTTACTTCTTCGCAGCCAATACCTGATCGCGGGCGATAGGCATCTGGCGTTCCATTTCTTCCAGTATCTCTTTTTTGGAAATGGTAATGCCTGCAGCTGAAAAATCACCGAGCAGCTTATCCACCACATCGTCAGCGCCACCGCTTTCAAAGTCGGCCATCACCACATCCTTGGCGTATTGTTCGGCTGCATCGCCTTGTTTTCCAAGCTTATTTGCTGCCCACAGGCCAACCAGCTTGTTGCGGCGGGCAGTGGCTTTGAACGCGAGTTCCTCGTCTAAAGCGAACTTGCTTTCAAATCCTTTTTGGCGGTCATCATAGGTTGTCATAGTGGTTTCCTTGCGTTTTTAAGGTAAGATGGGGTGTATATAAGGGGTTTTTTGTCATACTGCAATGTTGCAGTGATAAAAAAACTACTCTATTAGTAAGCCTATGACGCAGCAAAGAAAGATTCTCATGATGCCCACCCGCAAACCTATCTATGAAGGCAAGGCCAAACAATTGTTTGAAGGGCCAGAACCCGGCACGCTTATCCAGCACTTCAAGGATGATGCCACCGCTTTCAATAACCTGAAAAAAGGGACGATCAGCGGCAAGGGTGTGCTGAACAACCGCATCTCCGAATATCTGATGACGCGTATTCAGGATCAGGGCATTCCTACCCATTTCATCCGCACGCTCAATATGCGTGAGCAGCTTATCAAAGCCGTGCAGATAGTGCCGCTTGAGATCATCATCCGCAACTATGCGGCCGGCAGTTTTGCGAAGCGGTTCAACGTGCCGGAAGGCAAACCACTTGGCCACCCGCTCATTGAGTATTGTTACAAGAATGATGCAATGGGTGATCCATTCGTTGCCGAAGAACATATCTATGCGTTCGGTTGGGCAACCCCGCAGGAGATCGATGAGATCCGCATGTATTCTTTCCGCATCAATGATTTCCTCTCTGGCCTGTTCACCGGCATCGGTATTCGTCTGGTGGATTTCAAGCTGGAGTTCGGCCGCCTGCAGGAAAATGACCGCGAGATGATCGTGCTCGCCGATGAGATCAGCCCTGATAATTGCCGCCTGTGGGATTATACCACTGGCCGCAAGCTGGATAAGGACCGCTTCCGTCAGGATCTAGGCGGTGTGGAAGATGCCTATCAGGAAGTGGCGCGCCGCCTTGGTGTATTGCCGCAGAATGAAAAGGAAGTGTTCCAGCAATTTCAGCCGAAGAAAAAGCCAGCGCCTAAAGTTGCAAAGAGCAATACAAAAGCGAAAGCGAAAGTGAAGAAGAAGAAATGAAAGCAAAGATACATGTAACATTGAAGAACGGTGTGCTGGACCCGCAGGGGCGGGCTATCGCGGGCGCACTGGGCAATATGGGCTTTGATGGCGTATCAGATGTGCGTCAGGGCAAATATATCGAAGTGGAACTGAAAGAATCAGACCGCAAAAAAGCAGAATCCGCCGTAGAAAAAATGTGCGCAGGCTTGCTCGCAAACACCGTGATAGAAAATTACAAGTTCGAGCTGGTGGAATAATGAAAACCGCTGTTATTGTATTTCCTGCATCCAACTGCGACCGTGATGCACTTACCACGCTGAAGAACCATGTTGATAAGAACACGCAATATGTATGGCATCGTGACACCGCGCTTCCCAAGGTGGATATGGTCATGTTGCCGGGCGGGTTCTCGTATGGCGATTACCTGCGCTCTGGTGCAATGGCTGCACATTCACCCATCATGCAGGAAGTAAAGAAGCACGCAGAGCGCGGCGGGTTGCTGCTTGGCGTATGCAATGGCTTTCAGGTGCTTACCGAAGCGGGCTTGCTGCCAGGTGTGCTGATGCGCAACGCAAAGCTAAAATTCGTATGCAAGGAAGTGTTCCTGAAAGTGGGTAACACCAGCACGCCATTCACAAAAAGCTACACCAAAGGGCAGGTGATCAACGTGCCGGTGGCGCATCACGATGGCAACTATTTTGCAGACAGCGATACACTCAAGAAATTGCAGGATAACGGCCAGATCGCGTTCCAATATTGCGACGCAAATGGCAACATCACCGCAGATGCCAACCCGAACGGCTCACAGCTGAACATTGCAGGTATCTGCAATGAAAAGGGCAACGTGCTTGGCATGATGCCACACCCCGAACGCCACGCCGAAAAACTCGTCGGCGGCACGGATGGCGCAGGGATGTTTACGGGATTGGCTGCATAAATTGCTATTATTTATGGCGTAGTATGGAGTGCTCAACGTGTGAGAGCTTGTCCAACTCAGCGGGCATGAGTTTTAGCGTGGGTAGTTCCGGGTAGCCTTTGCCAATGGTTGGTCGGCTGTGGCGCACACCATCACTGTCGGTAACTTCAAAATAGTATTCGCCGTGCATCTGCTGGTCTCTGCCCTGTCTGGCTTTGAGTAACGCAGCCTGACCGGTTTTTGGATCGCACACAGCAAGCCCCAGCGGGCGTAACTCATGATTTACCCAATCGGCAACTGTTTGCTTCTCACGGAAATTGATCTGCGGCATGTTGGTCGCACGCGCATTAAGTGCCTCGGCAAATGATTCTGCGCATACTTCTCGCGCGGCGTCGTGAAGATCCCGCAAGGTTTGCTGGCGCATGTAATAGTCATCGGGCAGTGACCCCACCTGGCCGCGTATCATATCGACGAATCGTTTTTTGTCTTGGCTCATGCACGGCCTGCCGACGAACCTTTACCCAACTGCTGATCAATAAATTGTCTGAGCTCTGTCATACCGAGTTGCTGGAATATATGTTTAGGAAACTGCGCTACTATCTCTCGGTCTCCCACGACTTGCATTTGTACACCGAATCTCTCGAGTGTGTTAAGATAGTCGACCAGTCCTGGCGTTTTAGGTGCGTTGACAAAACAGTAATTACCTTCTTCCTGCCATGTGGCGCCACGGAAGAGTGCAGGAAAGTTTGGTTGATTTTCGGACATAAACGAACGGCAGTTTTGGTTAATTGCCATTAATCTTTCATGCAGAGCTCAGCTTGTCAAGCTAGCTCATATAGTCTGGCATCCAGGCTTCGTGTGCGTTTATCAGATCAACCACTTGAACTGCAAGAATTTCTTTGATTTCCAGCGTATCGGGCTGAGTGATACCGACCTGGGTGGCAGCTACTCCAGCTTTCCTAGCTGCATCGATGACCACGGAGGTTTTTGCTGCCGATACAGCAAGCACATAGCGCGCCTGGTCTTCACCGAACCAGAAACGAGCATCACCTTTCGCATCTATTTTCGCGCCGATGAACTTTTTGTATGTCATTTCGGCGAGGGCGACGAGTAACCCGCCATCCGCACAGTCATGGCAGGCAGAAACATTGCCGGAGAGAATCTGTTCACGCACAAAGTCGCCGTTCTTTTTCTCTACTGCAAGATCGACCATGGGAGCTGAGCCTTCTTCACGGCCATGCACTTCGCGTAGGTATAATGACTGACCGAGATGGCCTTTGGTATTGCCGATGACGATAATCGCATCACCTACATTCACGAAGGCATTGCCGCAACGCTTGTTCACATCTTTTAGTACACCCACACCGCCGATGGCCGGAGTAGGCATGATGCCTTTGCCGTTGGTTTCGTTATAGAGCGACGCATTACCAGAGATGATCGGGTAATCCAGCGTGCGGCAAGCTTGGCTCATACCATCAAGGCAGCCAACGATCTGCCCCATGATCTCAGGCTTTTGCGGGTTGCCGAAATTCAGACAGTTGGTAATCGCCAGTGGCGTTGCACCCACGGCGGTGAGGTTGCGCCATGTTTCCGCCACCGCCTGTTTACCGCCCTCGATAGGGTCTGCATAACAATAGCGCGGTGTGCAATCTGTGCTGATGGCCAGTGCCTTCTGTGTGCCATGCACGCGCACAACAGCTGCGTCGCCGCCGGGGCGCGCCACAGTGTCGTTACCCACCATGTGGTCGTATTGTTCGTATATCCAGCGCTTAGAGGAAAGGTCAGGACAAGAGAT
>CAZHUC010000001.1:0-511848 GCA_964535825.1 uncultured Rickettsiales bacterium | reverse complement strand
CATGATTATCTGCATGGCATTTCATTGGCGGATGTGCGGAATAAAAAACCGTCAGCCATCAAAAGCATCACCGGTAGCATTCCAACCGAGCTTAGGTAAAGTTAGCCGTTCCACCTGCCAAGTGGCGGGGTAAATCTTCTGGAATCTCTTCTGCGAGTGTAGTCTGCCCACGCTTTTAGTTCAGCTTGCTGCTGCTCTGGCGACAGATCCTTAAAAGGCGTGCGACCAGTGTGCTTTGGTGGTTCTTTCGTAGTATCAGCCGCAGGTTGTTGTTCACCTGGTGTGGCAGGTTGATCTTGTGGTGACGGATTATCTTTGTTTTCTTCATTAGCCATGGCTGCATCCTTTAGAGGTATATGTAGCTCAAGGATGGCTGTGAATAAAGTGACGGTTTTATTACAAAATAGGCAGCTTACTCTCCTCACTCGGAGGCAAGACTTCTTATCTAGGCCAGCCCCATTTCATTAAGGAGCTTCCTTCTTTATTTTGTTTATGCTCAGCAATTCCAAATTCGATGGCCCTTTCATAAGCGGCAATCATATCTTCCGTCGTTGCATTTGGATTCTCTGCCCTGAAATTATCCACGCGTTCAATAGCCTTTGCGCGAATTTCTGGGGTATTTCTAAGTGCGGCTTCTATATCTTTCAAAGCGTAAGTGCCTCCCGCTCCAAGACCTGCTCCGAGCAAAGTGAACAAGGTGTATTCCATGCCGCGCCCACCACGATCCCGTGGTTGCCGAATGTCTGCGAGGCTAATTCTGGGTGATTTGTCACCTGATGAATCTGAATCTGTCATACACCTCCTTAAGGCTAATTAACCGCTGAAGGTTATATCAAAGCGCAGAAAAGAACTATGAAGTTTTTGTTACAACATTATATGTACACAATATACTGATTTATAATAATATATAGTGCTAGAACGGTATGGAGATATGTTGGTTCTATGCAACCTTCGAATTCTTGCCGCTCATTTTTACACCCATGCGTTTGGCTACTTCCTCCACGAAGCCTTCGGTGGTAAGCCCCCCGGGGCCACAAAGGTCACGCGTGCCTTTGCCATCCGCCATGGCCTCGCACATGGAGGCATACATGATAGCAGTGTAATTTTTTATCTTCTCGGCTTCTGCGGCTGATATTTTTTTGCTTTCGAGCGCAAGGTTCGCAGAATGGTCGATCGCGCCGCGCAGCGCATACACCATACCCAGCGGGTTCACCGATGTTTCCTTACCAGCTTTCATGGCATGATACTGATCGGAGATTGTGCCGTGTGAGGCTTCAAATTCCATGATCTTCTGGCCATCCGGTTTGAAGCCAGTGAGCACCGATGAAATAAATCCCGGTGATTTATAGATCTGCGCGAGCAGGTCGGTCAGTACGTCACCATCATAATTATGGGCGACCATGGCGAAGCCACCATCTTTCCATGCAGCCATTTTCATCACCGCATCATCAGAAAGCAGGTGACGCAGTGTGCCGCCGGTATTTTTTAGCAGGCCTTTTTCTTCGAATAGCTTTTTATAATTCGCGTCGAATATGGCTTTCATTTTTGCCCAGAACGGTTCTTGCCATTTGAACACGGTTTTCTTGGTAACCACATAAGGTACGGCATCAGCTGCTAGTGCGCGCTGGAAGAAGTGATGCGCGAGCTGCTCCAGATTGTCATACGGGTTGTGATACATCACCGCCGCGTTTTCTTTGTCGGTCAGTTTACGCGTATCGATGATGGTGTCTTTACCGCTGGCATCGGTGTGCACCATTTTGATAGAGCCCGGGCCAAGGATGGCTGAGCTTGCACCATATTGACCGCCCACAGCGTGGCGACAGAAAAGCACAGGATTCTTGTATCCCATCTGGCTGCCAAGGCCGGGTACGGAAATAGTGTCACGGTCGATCGAATAACCATTCCAGCCACGGCGCATTTCACCGTTCGGGCTGCCCCAGCTTTTGGAAAGCCCCATTTCTTTCACCTGTTCGGCATTGGGGGTGATGGTGGGTTCTTTGAAGATAGCACCGCAAGCAGCACCAGCGGCAATGGCATCTTTAAGTACCTTATCCTGCGTGGCATCGCGATTCTTGCAGGAAAGGTCGAAATGCTGCCACTGTTTGGTATCGAGGTAAGGGTCTATCCACTGGGCGAGAATCATTTTCATCACTTCACGCGTCATTTCCTCACCGGAGATATAAACCATTGCAGGGGCAGGCATTTTAGCAGACATGGGTAATCCTTGTTATTTTGATACGAGCAGCTATTATCTACTGAAATAGCTTAATTTTTGATGAAATCATGAGTATCTATCTCGATTATAACGCGACTGCTCCGGTAAGGCCTGAAGTGATTGATATTATTAAAGAAATATCATCGCAGCCAGCCAATCCGTCATCGATCCATAGTTACGGCAGGGCGGCCAAGAAGCGGCTTGAAGATGCCCGTCGTATCATTGCAGAACATATTAGCTGCTGGTCTGATGAGCTCATTTTTATGGGCTCTGCCACAGAAGCGAACACAACGGTGCTTAATTCAGTGCAAGGTAAAGCATTGGCAAGCACCATTGAGCATAGCTCCATTTCGCAGCCATTCCGTAAGATAGCTGTGGGCTGTGATGGTATCGTTGATCTGAAAGCATTGGAGCAGATGTTGGCAAAAGAAAAGCCAGCATTGGTTTCTGTGATGCTTGCGAATAATGAAACCGGCATCATTCAACCGCTTTCGGATATTACAACACTCTGCAAAACCCATGGCGCGCTACTTCATACGGATGCCGTGCAGGCACTAGGCAAAATACCGATCGACTGTGGTGCGCTGGGTGTGGATATGATGACGCTTTCTGCCCATAAATGCGGTGGGGTAGTGGGCGCGGCTGTACTGGTGATACGGCGTGGCGTGTATTTTAAACCGCTATTTGCAGGCGGGCAGGAAGGCAGAAGGCGTGCCGGTACGGAAAATGTTGCGGCCATCGCGGGCTTTGCCAAAGCTATCGAGTGCATTGATTATATGCAAATGAAAAAACTGCGTGGTTGGCTGGATGTTATGGAAAACACCATGCAGCAGCAGGGCGCTATGATTTTTGGCAAATCTGCTCCGCGTCTGCCCAATGTCACCTGTGTTGCTATGCAGAATGTGTCGCAGGAAATTCAGTTGATGGATTTTGACCTGAAAGGTTTTGCCGTATCGGCAGGGTCGGCATGTTCATCTGGCAGGGTAGAGCCATCGCATGTGCTTGCAGCCATGGGAGCGGCAGAGAACATAGCAAAATCTGCCATTCGCATCAGTGGTGGCTGGAATACCCAGGAAAGCGATATTTCAGGCTTTACAGAGGCCTGGAAAATTACTTGCGAACGACTCGCAACTAAAAACCAAGTTGCGTAATATTTTCAAGGGATTGGCTTGAATATTTGCTATAAATGCGCTAGGTAAAACTTCCTGTGGAATAGTTGATAAATTTACTCGGGTATACTATATTAATGACGAGGGGAATTGCCCTCAGATTAACCCATTGAAAAGTATTAAAATGAGCGCTGCCAATAGCAATTTCAAGTTCCCGATCTACCTGGATTATCAGGCGACCACGCCGATGGATTCGCGGGTGCTTGATAAAATGCTGCCATTCTTCACGGAAAAATTTGGTAATCCGCATTCACGCAGCCATGCGTTCGGCTGGGAAGCAGAAGCCGCGACCGATGTAGCGCGCGAGCAGATAGCAGCACTCATCAACGCATCTGAAAAAGAAATTATCTTCACATCCGGTGCAACGGAATCAAATAACATCGCCATCAAAGGTGTGGCGCATTTTTACAAAGATAAAAAAAATCACATCATCACACCTGTGACCGAGCATAAATGTGTGCTCGACTCCTGCCGCCATCTGGAGCAGGAAGGCTTTGAAGTCACCTATCTGCCGGTGCAGAAGAATGGTTTGATCGATTTGAATGAACTCAAAGCCGCCATCAAGGAAAATACCCTGATGATCTCGGTGATGGGCGTGAATAACGAAATTGGTGTTATCCAGCCACTGGCTGAGATCGGTAAGATATGCCGTGAACATAACATTTTCTTCCACACAGATTGCGCGCAGGCCTTCGGTAAAATTCCGCTGGATGTGGAAGCCATGAATATCGACCTCATGAGCATCAGTGGTCATAAGATATATGGGCCAAAGGGTGTGGGTGCGCTGTATGTGCGCCGTCGTCCGCGCGTGCGCCTTGAAGCATTATTCTCCGGTGGTGGTCAGGAACGCGGTTTCCGCTCTGGCACATTAGCACCGGCACTTGTTGCAGGTCTCGGTGAAGCGGCACGCATTGCCAAAGAAGAAATGGTGCAGGATGAAAAGCATGCCCGCAAACTCTTTGATAAATTCATGACCGAACTGCATGACGGCATCAAAGATGTATTTCTAAATGGTGACCGTGATGCGCGCTGGCCAGGCAACGTGAATCTGAGCTTTGCGTATGTCGAAGGTGAATCCATGATCATGGCGATAAAAGACCTCGCCGTGTCTTCTGGTTCTGCCTGCACGTCAGCATCGCTTGAGCCAAGCTATGTACTGCGTGCACTGGGCGTGAATGAAGAGCTGGCGCATACCTCTATCCGTTTTGGCTTTGGCCGCTTTACCACAGAAGCAGAAGTGGATTACGCAATTCAGCTGATTAAAAATAGTATTGATAAATTACGCGACATGAGCCCACTATGGGAGATGGTGCAGGAAGGCGTTGATATAAGCAAAATTGAGTGGGCAGCACATTGAGGAAACTATGTCAATTAAAACAGGTTTAATAGAAAATATTAAAGCAAAAGCACTGGCGTCTGATGAAGGTGCGATCATTGATGGCCCAAAATTTGACAAGGCCGTGAACAGATTGGCTAAGGCTATTATAGCGGCTGTTGGTGAATCTGATGCTGCTGCTGTTGTAATGAGCATAGATGCAAACAGGCTGGCGGATCATATCCGTGCAGCAGAAAATGGTGAACGATTCGAAGTGGATTTTAATACATATTTAGGTAGGTTTTAGGTAGGTAATTATGGCATATTCAGAAAAACTCATCGACCATTATGAAAACCCGCGCAATGTGGGCTCTATGGATAAGAACGACGACAACGTGGGCACAGGCCTCGTGGGCGCACCTGCGTGCGGTGACGTGATGAAACTGCAAATTAAAGTGGGTGCAAATGGCATCATCGAAGATGCAAAGTTCAAAACCTTCGGCTGCGGTTCTGCTATTGCTTCCAGCTCGCTCGTGACCGAGTGGGTAAAAGGCAAAAGCATTGATGAAGCGGCGACGATTAAAAACACACAGATCGCCGAGCATCTCGCATTGCCACCAGTAAAGATACACTGCTCTGTTCTGGCGGAAGATGCCATCAAGGCCGCTATCGAAGATTATAAAACAAAGCACGGCACAAAGAGCGATGCCGCTTAAATAGCATTATGGCAGCACCGATCGTCAATATCTCTGATGCAGCTCTGGCGCGTATTCACCAGATGATAGATGCACGCGGTAAAGAAACATATGGCATCAAAGTAGGCGTGCGTACACGCGGTTGCTCCGGCCTTTCCTACACCATCGAATACGCTGACGAAGCCAGCAAATTCGATGAAGTGGTGGAAAAAGATGGTGTGCGTGTGATCATCGACCCCAAGGCGGTGATGTTCCTCATCGGCACGGAAATGGACTATGTGGAAGAAAAACTCAAAAGCGGTTTCATCTTCCGCAACCCGAATGAAAAAGGGCGGTGTGGCTGCGGTGAGAGTTTCCACGTTTAATTCTACTATGCTGGCCGTCTTACTTGAAAACGACGTGCTCGCTCTTGTCACTTATCACTTTATAAGCTCAGTCGCTGCGCGCGCCGTTTCCAGCGTATCCGGCTCAGCCTAGCGAATTATTGGTTTTAATATGAATTACTTCGAATTGCTCAATATATCGCCAGCTTTTACTCTTGATTTAAGCCAACTCGAAAAAGCATATTTTGCCGAGCAGCGCAAATATCATCCTGACCGTTTTGCTACGAAACCACCTACAGAAAAGCATGTAGCCATACAGCGCAGTGTTGATATCAATAATGCCTACAACATGTTGAAAGACCCACTGAAGCGCGCGCAATACCTGCTTAAAACGCAGGGAATTACGGTCGGGACAGATAAAGATACGGTAAAGCCATCACACGCATTGCTTATGGAAGTGATGGAGTGGCGGGAAGATGGAATAAGCGCCGATATACTTAAAAAAATGCATGAGGAATCGGTTGAGATGATAGCAAAACATTATATAACCAGCGCATGGAATGACATGGCGCAGGAGACGCTGCGGCTTGGTTATATTGTCAAAACGTTAGAAGATTCAAAATGAACCTCTTGCAGATCCACGAGCCCGGACAAACTCCCTTGCCACATGAAGATGTGGCGGCGGTCGGTATTGACCTGGGCACGACCTATTCTGTAGTGGCGGTGGCATCGGGTGAGAATGTGGAAGTTATCCATAACATCCATGGGCACGCGCTTGTGCCTTCCGTGGTGTATTATGGTGGCTCAGAGCCAGAAGTAGGATATTCCGCTAAGTTACGTTACGAAAAAGGTGAGAAGGGCGTTATTGCATCGGTAAAGCGCCTGATGGGGCGCGGTGTGGCGGATATCGCTACCGTAGCCGGTAACCTGCCATATGATGTGGTGGCATCCGAAGGCATGGTCAGACTTAAAGCTGGCGGTCGCGAGGTCACACCGGTTGAGGTCTCGGCAGAAATATTGAAATATTTAAAAGAATCTGCAAGCAAAGCACTGGGCAAAGCAGTGGCCAAAGCGGTCATTACTGTGCCTGCCTATTTTGATGATGCTGCACGCGCCGCGACTAAAGACGCCGCAACATTGGCCGGATTGGAAGTTTTACGCCTTGTGAATGAACCCACCGCTGCCGCATTGGCCTATGGGCTCGATAAAGGCATTGAAGGTATTTACGCTGTATATGATCTGGGGGGTGGCACGTTCGACGTATCGCTGCTGAAGCTTGAAGATGGCGTCTTTCAGGTGCTGGCAACGGGTGGCGATACGGCATTGGGTGGCGATGATTTCGATCAGGCCATTGCCGCGTGGGTGCTTTCAGAATCTGCTGCGAGTCATGGCAAACTTCACAGTGAAGAAATAGGCAAGCTGGTGTCACTGGCGCGTGAAGCCAAACACACGCTCACCACAGCGTCATCTGCAACCATTCATTACAATAACAAAGATTACCCGTTAAGCCGTAATGTATTTGAGCAACTCATCCTGCCGTATGTAGAAAAAACGATCTCTGTATGCTCCCGTGCGATGCAGGATGCCAACCTTTCCACTGTCGATGTAAAGGGTGTGGTAATGGTAGGCGGCAGTACACGCGTGCCGTTCGTCATCGAGAAAGTGGGAGAGTTCTTCCAAAAAACGCCACTATCTGATGTGAATCCTGATGAAGTCGTGGCGCTGGGCGCTGCCATTCAGGCCAAAGGGCTTACACAGGGCAGTGACCATTTGCTGCTGGATGTCATCCCGCTTTCATTAGGGCTTGAAACGATGGGTGGTATCACCGAACGAATCATCGAGCGCAATACGCCCATTCCAGTATCCGTATCGCAGGAATTCACCACCTATCAGGATAACCAGACCGGTATGCAGATCCATGCGGTGCAGGGTGAGCGCGAGATGGTGCTACATAATCGCTCGTTAGCAAAGTTTGAACTGGCGGGTATTCCGGCGCTGCCTGCGGGTGTTGCCCGCGTAAAGGTAACCTTTGCGGTGGATGCCGATGGATTGCTCACAGTTTCCGCTACAGAAGAGCGCACCGGCGTAGAACAGAGTATCCACGTAAAACCCAGCTATGGGCTTGAGCCGGAACAGATGGAAAGAATGCTCATGGAAAGCATGGAACATGCGCGTCAGGATATTACAGAGCGCCTTGTGGCTGAAGCTCGTGTGGAGGCAGAACGGGTTATCATTGAGCTGCAATCAGCCATGAAGCAGGATTCAGACCTGCTGGAAGACCATGAACTTGCAGCCATTAATCGCCAGATACAGGCCGTGCGTGGCGCAATTGCCGGCGAGGACCGTGATTATATGGATGTTGAAGTGCAGCAACTGGCTAATCTGGCCAACCCTTTTGCCCAAAGAAGGATGGACAAAGCCATTCAGTCTGCGTTAAAAGGGGCGCATATCGATACGGTGGAGACCAAGAACAATGCCTAAAATGACCTTTGTATATCAGGACGGTAAAGAACAAACTGTTGAAGTGCCAACAGGTATCTCTGTACTTGAAGCAGCACATAAGAATGGCGTGCCACTGGAAGGTGCGTGTGAGGGCTCACTGGCCTGCTCTACCTGCCATGTGATCGTTGATCCGGCGTGGTTCGATAAACTTAAAGGTTCAACTGAAGATGAAGAAGATATGCTCGATCTGGCATTCGGCCTGACCCATACTTCACGCCTTGGTTGCCAGATCATGATGAGTGATGCGCTCGACGGGCTGCGCGTGAGTCTGCCATCTGCCACTCGCAACATGATGGTTGATAAGAAATAACCAGTTGGCGGTTGCCTAATCAGCAAAAAAATATATCATCGTTCCATCGTATTTCAGCGAGGGAGCGTCTATGTTCGAATCATTGTCTCATACCAAAAAATCATCACTGGGAATGGTTATTCTCGCGTGTGTGGTATTACTCATACTTTCGGGTAACGGAGACATTCTGACCCAGCAGAAGACAGCCGGGTATCTGCAGCGCTTCAGCTATTTTGTTCAGGAAGAGGCAATTAAGCAGGATAAAGAAGCAAAATTTCAATACGGCAATATATCCATGAAGGGGTGGGGGTATGATACCCAGGCCGTTGTTTCCGATGTCAGCTATGAAATATTGGAAAAATCGCTGATCGATAGTCAGCGTATTTCTCTCTCTACACAATCCATGACGGTTAAACGTCAGGGAGGTATGGGTCCGGTACAATTCCTTTTTGAGAGCCCGATCAATGTGATCAAAAACAGCCAAATGACGAACACGATCACCCCGTCATCAGCCATAATATATTCATATTCAGAGAATAAAGCATCTGGCAACCCGCAGCTGTTCCATTCCATCAAATTGCCTGAACAGATGATCATAGCACCTGTTCCTGCTGCGGGTGAGGTCGAGGTGGTGAAGGAACGTGTTGTTCTTTCGTTTGGGCCAAATAACCTCATCAAAGCAGAAACCAATGCAGACAATAGTGCCAGCACTATCAGCTACTTCCTGCCGGAGATAAAGATCGTGAATGATAACAGTAGCAGTATCTCTATCGCCGATCTGACGGTTAATGGTGATATGCATCAAGTGGCAGATAATAAGATGAAAGGCCGCTTTGAATGGCGCGCGACCGATATTGTGGTGCATGACGGAAATCGGCACAGTAAGCCACACAGTCTGATCTTTGATGCGGAGTATACGGGGGATCGTCTGCGTATGGATTATTTGCGCCTGATGCCATCGCTGGATAACATAGATTTCTCAGTCCATAAGATCGCCTTCATGGGTGAAGATTTCAATATCATCGCTACCGGGCAGCTGTCGTTTGCTTCCAGTGACCCGCTGCCATCAGGCGCACTGGATGTTGAAGTGCTTAATGCCGAAAACCTTCTGAGCGGTGATCTGATATCCATGCCGTTCAAAGCACCACTACGTTCCGTGCTAAAGAAAATATCTGGCGTAAAAGGTGAATTTGCTGAGCGCACACCCATTGCTATCAAGCGTGAGAAAAATGGTGTATTATATATTGGTGGCATTACGTTTGAAGAGTTGACCGCTTCAGTGATCGGTGAGCTGTTTAGATTGAACACGCCACTCACTGCAAAAGATAAACCGGCTGAAGAAATGCCTGTTGCTCCGCCTGCTGAAGTTGCACCACCGGTCGAGGCTGCTCCACAGGTTGAAACTGCGCCGCCAATGCCGCAGATCTTGCAGCCAGAGCCAGAAAGCAACGAAACCTATGGTGACCAATAACTATTGCAGAGTTTATGAAAAAGAACACAAAGACAAAAAAACTCCCTGAATGGGATCTGTCAGATTTTTATAATTCAGTTACGGATGTATCGGTTGTAAAGGATTTTACGAAACTTGAAAAACTCTGCACCGCCTTTGCAAAACAGTATGATGGCAGGATTGCTGCATTAAGCGGCAGTGAGCTGGCTAAGGCCATTAGTGAGTATGAGCTCATACAGGAACTATTCGGCAAGCTGGGAAGCTATGCCGGGCTGCGTTTTGCCAAGAACATGGCAGACCCATCTGTGGCCCAATTCTATCAGAACACGCAGGAAAAGATTACAGACCTTTCCTCGCAGATATTGTTCTTTGGTTTGAGCATCAACAAGATCACGGAAACGGAACTGCAGAGAAAGTTGCAGGATGCCGCACTAAAGAAATATGCGCCATGGTTGCGTGATGTGCGCACATTCAAACCATTCCAGCTTTCAGATGAGCTGGAAAAGTTATTGCTGGAAAAGCATGTATCTGGACAGTCTGCATGGATTCGCCTGTTCGATGAGACCATTACAGGATTACGCTTTAAAATAGATGGCAAGAACCTGACCGAGCCACAGGCCTTTGATATGCTTTCATCAAAGAATGCTGCTACGCGTAAAAAGGCGGCACTAGTGATCGGTAAGGTCTTCAATGAAAAAGCTCCGCTCTTTGCACTTATCACCAATACCTTGGCTAAAGATAAGGAAATTGAAGATAAATGGCGTGGATTCAATACACCCATCTCATCGCGCAATCTCAGTAATTACATTGAAGATGATGTGGTGGATGCGCTGCTTTCCACGGTGCAGAAGAATTACCCGCAGCTTTCACACCGTTATTATAAATTAAAGGCGAAATGGTTCGGCAAGAAACAGCTGGATTACTGGGATCGGAATGCACCGCTTCCCGGTGAGGTTGATACCTCATACAGCTGGCAGGAGGCACAGAAACTGGTGCTTTCATCGTATGCTACTTTTTCAAAAGAACTGGCGATCGTTGGAAAGAAATTCTTTGATAATGCATGGATCGATGCTCCGGTCACACCGGGTAAATCGCCGGGTGCATTTGCGCATCCCACTGTGCCAAGTGTGCATCCTTACCTGCTGCTTAATTTTCAGGGAAAAACGCGCGATGTGATGACATTAGCGCATGAGCTGGGGCATGGTGTGCATCAGGTACTGGCTGCTAAGCAGGGCACACTGATGTGCGATACACCACTTACACTGGCAGAAACAGCCTCTGTATTTGGAGAGCAACTTACCTTCCGTGAACTGGTTCGGCAGGAAAAGAATGCAAAAAAACGTAAACATCTCATCGCCTCGAAAGTGGAGGATATGCTGAACACTGTGGTGCGGCAGGTCGCATTTTGTGAATTCGAGCGCGCTGTGCATCTTGAGCGCCGTCAGGGTGAGCTCACGGTAGAGCGTATCAGCGATATCTGGATGAAGATGCAAGGTGAAAGCCTTGGCCCGGCCATCAAGCTGCACGGCGATTATCGCTATTTCTGGACCTATATCCCGCATTTCATACACACTCCGTTCTATGTATATGCCTATGCGTTCGGCGATTGCCTGGTCAACTCGCTCTATGCCGTTTACCAGAAAGGCAAGGTAAGGGATTTTGAAAAGAAATACCTCACCATGCTGGAGGCAGGGGGCACGCTGCGGCATAAAGAGCTGCTTGCGCCCTTCGGGTTGGATGCCAGCAAACCTGACTTCTGGCAACAAGGTTTGGATAATATCTCGGATATGATAGACGAGCTGGAATAGCGCATATGCAACAGCCCGGCCAACGCATAGTAAGACATTTTATTGCACTATGTACGATCGCTATACTGGCAAGGGTGTGGGCCGAGTTCACCTCCGTGCATATTGCACAAGGCGATTATGGCTGGTTCAATCTAAGAGCCTTTGCATCCGACATGCTAATTTCGTTTGTTGCCGCTTTGTTGTTTTCCATCACAGAGCGCAAATGGGTGGTATTTGGCCTCTATTTTCTTTGGGCAGGCTTGTGTGCCGGTAATCTTGTCCATATTGAAGCCAACAGCGCAAATATCAATTTCAATGACTCAGGGCAATTAGGCGAACAGGAATTCGTACTGGGGTCAGTCCTTTCAATGGATGTAATGATGCTGTGGGGGGTATTCCTTGCGGTTGGCATGGGGCTGAACTGGCTACTAAAGAAACTGTCATTTAAGCCGCAACATACCACCAATATTACTATCGCAGTGCCTTTGGTTATGTTTTGTGGTGTCTGGTTCTTACCGATGAGCGAGAATTACTGGCGGTCTTATAACATATTCGAGGAGAACGCCTCTGATTATCTTATATCGAACATCATTCCTTCTCATAGTGTGTCACCAAGGCTGGTGCATAAGGAATATAAAAAATATACAGATCTTGATTTGCGAGGGGAACAATTTGCCGGGCCGGTGAATACCAAGCCTAATATCCTTATCGTTGCGATCGAGGGATTGTCGGATTTCTATTTGCAGAGAGGGCAAATGCCTTATCTGAAAGAGCTTGCAACTAAATCTATCTATTATCCGAACTTTATTTCCCCACAACAATACACGTTGAATGGGATATTTTCGATCCTGTGCGGCGATTATTCATCTTTCGGCCAGAATCTGGTTTTTCATAAGCGCAATAAATGGTTTGCTACATTGAACCATGGGGCATTACAGCCTTGTATTCCTCAGCTGCTGGCAAAGCATGGCTATAAAAGCCTGTTCTTTCAAGGAAGCAGCCTTGATTACACCAATAAAAGAAAATTTGTAAAAACCATTGGATTCGATCAGGCGTTTTCTGCATCCCAGCTTAGAACCAAAGAGGCGCAAGATAAAATGAAGTTCAGCTTTCTTGGCTGGGGTATGGCAGATAATGTTTTCTTACCTAGTGTAGCAGACAGGTTGATCAGATACTCAGACTATAGCAAAAAGCCATGGTTTGCCTTCGCTATGACCACAGGCACACACCACCCATATAACATTACCAAAGAATATAGTGATCAATTCCCAACCCGCCCATTTGCTGCGTATCGTGCTGCAGATGAAGGCCTGCAAAGTATGATGGCTAGGCTGGAGGACGCAAATATGCTGGCGAATACATTGGTGATCGTGATCGGTGACGAGTCACGCCTGAACCTCGACAGGAATTTCAAATTCAGTCCTATGGCAGCGAACTGGGGGCTGGCTGTTATCAAGACACCTGATAATGTGGCTCATACCAGCCGTGAATATTTCATGCAGCCTGATATCAAGACCAGTGTACTGGATTATATCGGTGCATCACACGAGGCTACTAATTTCCGCAGTGTATTCAGGAAATATGATACATTTCGCCCCATCATGATGGCAAGTGCCCATAGCCGTTTCTGGCTCACATACTTTGCAAAAGATAAGATCATGATATGCAGAAGTAACCGCACTAACTGTCGCACACGCAAACTGGAAGGTGAACTATTCGATGCAAAACTCTCTCCTGCAAAAGCGGCCAATGAAAAATTGCTCACCGCTGTAGCCATGCGGAGCGATGATCACATTCAGAACAACAGCAAGCTAATTACTGAAATGAATACGATACCTGTAGCAGATGGTGTCGTGATCTATGAAAAAAGACGTATAAGTAAGAACAAGGTAATAGTTAGAAAAAAAGTCTATGTCACCCGACGTGTGGCCAAGAAGAAAAAGAAACCTGTGAATGATGAACTCTCAGTTAATGTTGATTCGGTACAAGACAAAAAATAACAGGTTAGCTTTCTATGATCTGTGTCTTGACTGGTCCGTTACAGGGTCTTTTGCCAGCACCACCTCAAGCTGTGAAATAAAGCGTGTAAGCTTATCGCGGTAATGCTCCGTATTTTTCTGGTTGCAGAACCGGCGCTCTGAAAGAATGGCAAGCATTCCCCTGGCGTCATCATATGCTCTATCCAGAGTGGTATAGAACTTCCCGTCCTGATTACCCAGCATGTGTTCGCGTTCATCTGTTTCGATAGCATCCCATTGGGCAACGGCCTGATTGAAATATTGCGTAAATTGATCGTAATGATAATCAAATTTAGCAGCAGGGTTCATATATTTTACAGGGTTTGAACCCTGAATAGCAATATTCGAAGTGGTGACTATGTCCAAAACCCTGGAAGGACTAATCTTGGTGCTATCAACAGGTAGCACAAGCCTTTCGCCACTGCTGAGCATGTCAGCCGCATTGGCTGCAAGCTTTAATCTGGGGGCATTATTATCGCCTTCTTCTTCGGCAACTGACATAGCTTTTTTGTATAAATACGCTTGGTTAATAAGAGTTAAAATATAGTGATATTTTTTGTATAAAACCAGCGAAACTTATTGATTGGCCTGCCTAATCTGCTAGAACTCATATTGGTTAAAATCACCTATGATCGAGAGTATGGAATGACCGATAATAACGCAGTAGAAAATCAGGAACTTGTACCCGTTTCCATCGAAGCGGAAATGAAGAAATCCTACCTTGATTACGCCATGAGCGTGATCGTTTCCCGTGCCATTCCTGATGTGCGCGACGGTCTGAAGCCAGTGCATCGCCGTATCCTGTTCGGGATGCTGGAACTGGGCTGTGAGCATAACAAACCATACAAGAAATCTGCTCGTATCGTCGGTGACGTGATGGGTAAATACCACCCGCATGGTGACTCTGCGATCTATGATTCACTCGTTCGTATGGCGCAGCCATTCTCGATGCGCCTTGAGCTGGTGGATGGTCAGGGTAACTTCGGTTCGATGGACGGCGATAATGCGGCCGCCATGCGTTATACCGAATCTCGCTTATCAAAAGCCGCGCATTCGCTTCTTGCAGATATTGATAAAGATACGGTTGGTTTCCAGGACAATTACGACGGTTCTGAAAAAGAGCCTATCGTATTACCAGCGGCATTCCCGAACATTCTGGTGAATGGTGGCGGTGGTATCGCCGTGGGTATGGCGACCAACATCCCCACCCACAATCTGGGCGAAGTGATCGATGCATGCTGCATGTATCTGGATAATCCGGAATGTAGCATCGAAGAAATGATGGAAGTGTGCCACGGTCCGGATTTCCCAACGGGTGGTATCATCCTTGGCCGTTCCGGTATCCGTGCTGCGATGCAGACGGGCAGGGGCTCTATCATCATCCGCGGCAAGACAGAGATCGAAGAGATTCGCCCAGGCCGCTATGCCATCATCATCAATGAAATACCTTATCAGGTGAATAAAGCACGCATGATCGAGCGTATGGCCGAACTGGTGCGCGAAAAGAAAATCGAAGGCATCTCTGACCTGCGCGATGAATCGGATAAATCCGGTGTGCGCGTTGTTGTTGAAGTGAAAAAAGATGCTGTGCCAGACGTAGTGTTAAATCAGCTTTATTCTTACACCCCGCTGCAAACCAGCTTTGGTGTGAACATGCTGGCGCTGGATAATGGCCGTCCGGAGCTCATGAACTTTAAACATGTGATCCGTTCTTTCATCAATTTCCGCGAAGAAGTTATCACCCGTCGTACTCGCTTCCTACTTACCAAAGCGCGTGACCGTGCACACGTTCTCGTTGGTCTTGCTATCGCCGTTGCCAATATCGATGAAATCATCGCGGTCATCAAAGCCGCAGCTGATCCGAACGTGGCGCGTGAAGAACTCATGAGCCGCAGCTGGAAAGCAGAAGATGTATTGTCGCTGCTGCAGCTGGTAGATGATTCCGGCAATAAGGTAGAAGGTGGCAAGATCCGCTTCACTGAAGCGCAGGCACGCGCCATTCTTGAACTTCGCCTTGCACGCCTGACCGGCCTCGAGCGCGAGAAGATCGATGAAGAGATGAAAGCACTCGCAGCAGAAATTGCTGAGTATCTTTCTGTTCTTGCCAACCGTGAAAAACTCTATGGCATCTTGCGTTCAGAACTGATCGCTGTGAAAGACCAGTTCGCTACACCACGTCGCACCAACATTGAAATGTCTGAGTTCGAAGCGGACATTGAAGATCTTATCCAGAAAGAGGACATGGTGGTAACGGTAACCGGCAATGGTTACATCAAGCGCACCGCACTTTCTGCCTATCGCGCCCAGAAACGCGGTGGCAAAGGCCGTTCCGGTATGGATGTGCGCGATGAGGATATTACTTCAGAACTTCTGGTAGTTAATACCCATACGCCAGTGCTGTTCTTCTCGAACAAAGGGCAGGTATATAAGCTGAAAGTATACAAATTGCCGATCGGTGCTGCCAATACCCGCGGTAAGGCGTTGGTCAATATATTCCCGCTGTCGGAAGGCGAGACCATCACCACCTTCATGCCATTGCCTGAGGATGAATCACAATGGGATGCAATGAATATCTTCTTTGCGACCGCCAAAGGTAATGCGCGCCGTAATGACCTTTCTGATTTCCATGACATCCGTGCGAATGGTAAGATCGCCATCAGGCTGGACGAGGGCGATAAGCTCGTTTCCGTAAAACCATGCACCGAGAATGACCATGTGATGCTTGCTGCTAAGAGTGGTAAATGTATCCGCTTCCCGGTCAATGATGTGCGCGTATTCAAGAGCCGCACCTCCGATGGTGTGCGCGGCATGAAGCTCGCCGATGGTGATGAAGTGGTATCTATGACCATCCTGCATGGTATCGACTGTTCGGCAGAAGAACGTCAGGCGTATCTGAAGCGTGCATCTGCACTGCGTCGCGTTGAAGGCGAGCAGGCAGAACAATCTGATGAAGCAGCATTGCCGGAAGTAAGCCTCAGCGATGAACGCTTCAACGAAATGGCAGCGGCTGAGGAATTCATTCTCACTGTTACCGAGAATGGTTACGGCAAACGTTCATCAGCGTATGAATATCGCACCACAGGTCGTGGTGGTTCAGGTATCGTGAATATCGTGACATCATCGCGTAATGGTAATGTCGTGGCCAGCCAGCCGGTTGCGCAGGCAGGCCAGATCATGCTGATGACCGACCGTGCTACGGTGATCCGTGTACCAGTGGATGGTATCCGCATTGCAGGCCGTAATACGCAGGGCGTCACCATCCTGAAGACTGATCATAATGAAAAGGTGGTATCGGTCGTGACAGTGCCGGAAGGGGAAGCAATGGATGATCTTCCCGAAACCGACCTGCCACCTGAAACCAACGTAGCCGAGCAAAGTTAGTCATCATGCGCGTAGGCATTTATCCGGGTACGTTCGACCCCATCACTGTTGGCCATCTGGACATCATCAAACGTGCACTGCATGTGGTGGATAAGCTGGTCATCGCCGTGGCGCTGGATACGGGCAAAGCCCCTATATTCGACATTGAGGAGCGCGCCACGCTGGTTCGCACCGATATCGGGCAGGCTTTAGGGCCGGATGCCAAAAGGGTAGAGGTAAAAACCTTTTCTGGCCTGCTGGTGAGTTTTGCCGAGGAAAACGGGGCGAATATCCTTATTCGTGGCTTAAGAGCGGTCTCTGACTTCGAATATGAGTTCCAGATGGCCTGTATGAACAATCGCCTCAATCCGGCCATGGAAACCGTGTTCCTGACGGCTTCTGAGGATACGCATTTCATATCCTCACGTTTCGTGAAGCAGATCGCGCGTTTGGGCGGGGATGTCTCCAGCTTCGTGTCGTCTAATGTGGCCAATCACTTAAAGGCGCATTTTACCAAGGCATTGCACTGATTTAGGTTGACTTTTTCTTCCCTAATCCGTATCCCCTAATGCCCAAACCCTAAATATGGCGGGTGTAGCTCAGTTGGTTAGAGCGCCAGATTGTGATTCTGGATGTCGGGGGTTCAAGTCCCCTCACTCGCCCCATTTATCAGCCGGTTATCGTACGATCTGTAGTCCGTGTCCACGCGGTGCTCTTTCGAGCTTCCTGACTATTTCGCTTAAGCGTTCAGTGCCAACAGTGATAGAGCCATCGGCCGAAGGTTTGATCTTATCGTCTTCAGAGGCGATCTTTGCATTCAATGCTTCCAGAATGGCTGCTTTTATCTCGTCTGCAACGTCAGACTTTACCAGCAATCCGGTGGCATATCCTTGTGAACGCTGGTTCTCAATACCTGTCTTGAGATGAACCATGCCAGCCAGATCGCCAAGATAGCTATTCATGGTGCGCACCACGCTAAGGGCAACGGGGGTAAGCACAACATCGAGGGAATGAGGCGAGTTTTTTGCATCTGATTCAGGATACAGCATTGTGCCGGGAAACTTTATTACCCTGACGCCCTGATCGAAGTTTTTGGCGATTTGGGCAATGGATAAAGGCGATACATGGATTCTATCGCCGTTGATATGTTTCTCAGATTGTAGGTGTTGAGTCATGATTACCTCTGAAATTGGTTGAATTTCCAAGCTTCTGGTTGTACTCCTCGGGCGGTATGGAGTCTATTAATATTTGATGATAATTAACGATTATGAGTAAGCTCTCCCAGCTCGGAAAACAAACTAAGCTACCGAATTCGCCAGATAAAGCAAAACTGGAGAAGGTAAAGAACCCGCATAAAGGCGTGGCATATAACGTCCGTTTTGCCTGCCCGGAATTCACTTCTATCTGCCCGGTCACCGGCCAGCCGGACTTTGCCCATCTTGTCATAGATTACATCCCAAAGGACTGGCTGGTGGAAAGCAAATCGCTAAAGCTATATCTCGGTTCATTCCGTAACCACGGTGCATTCCATGAAGATTGCACGGTAGCAATCGCGCTTAAACTTATTGAAGAATTAAAGCCTGTATGGCTGCGTATTGGTGGCTACTGGTATCCGCGTGGTGGTATCCCGATCGATGTATTCTACCAAACCGGCAACCCACCAAAAGACGTATGGATACCGGAGCAGGGCGTTCCGCCATACAGAGGCAGGGGTTAGCGCGAGCGTTCCTGAGTTTCCAAAGGGTTCGGTACACGCAAAGAAGCGGTAAAGCTTTTTACATATTCATGTATCACCTGCATCCAGGTATCTTCCAGGCTTGTTTGGGTACGGCCTATTTGTATGTTAGTTTCCCCGGAGCGGTGCATGTCGATGTTTGCAAGTAAAGCTTTGCTATATCCTACCAGATAATCGAGGTTAGGCGCATCTGACATGTTCGCAACATGCGCTAATAATGTGTCGTGGCTGAAAAAACTGTACCTGTCATCTGTTACGCGTCCAATCAATTCTGATCTGCGAAGTAAAGGTAATATAGCCGCATACGCTTTTTGGTGCGCAGCTGCTATTTTTTTATCAGGGTTGGTATCCTGTGATTTCATTATCTTCTGTGAATCTTTCCAGATGCTGCCTTTGCATCCATTTCATCGCAATATGCGGCAAGATATTTATCGGCTATTTCCCCAATAATGATGCGGGTAGGGCGTGCGACCAGAGGCGACTCGGCAACAGTGCGCAGGCATCTTGCATAGCCTGCAAGTTCTGCAGGATCTTCGATCTTCCCCATCGCATCTATATGATCTTGTAGCTGCTGATGTAATGTTACTTCATTGACGCCAACCTTATTTAACGTTGGCTGAACGGCTTGCCTTGCAGCCTCATGGGCATCTTTTGATTTTTGAGTCTTTATCATGCTTTTTCTCCTTACGCTGCTGCCTCACTATCAATATTCAGATCGGATATCCAAGGCTCTCCCGGCCTAAGCTCCTGCCTGCCGATTGATACATAATGGAAGTTCAGGCGCTGCATATCCTGACGCTTGTAGATATTGCGGAAATCAAGCACCAGTGCCTTCTTTAAAAGTGATTTCACCTGTGCAAGCTCCAGATGGCGGAATTCGTTCCATTCCGTGAGGATCACCAGCGCATCGGCATCTTTCATGGTTTCATAGGCATCCTTGCACCATGCGATCTCACCGGTGAGGTGTTTTGCAGCCTCTTTCATACCCTGAGGGTCATAGGCACGGATGTTCACGCCAGCCTTTTGAAGCTCGGGAATAATCACCAGGCTTGGGCTCTCACGCATATCATCGGTGCCCGGTTTAAAGGTAAGGCCAAGTATCGCCACGGTTTTGCCTTTGGATTCTTCAAGCGCGGTGAGGATACGTTTTGCCATCGTCACCTTGCGGGTGTCGTTGCTCTGGATGGTAGCATCCATCAGTTTGCTATCGCATTTCGCGTTGCGTGCCATCTGGCGCAGGGCGAGGGTGTCTTTAGGGAAACATGATCCACCATAGCCCGGGCCGGGCTGTAGGAACTTATCGCCGATGCGTTTATCCATACCGATACCGCGCGAAACATCACGGATATTCGCACCCGTGCGCTCACACAGGTCTGCAATCTCATTGATGAATGCGATACGCAGTGCCAACATGGAATTGGCGGCATATTTTATCATCTCCGCGCTTTCAAAGGTGGTAAAGAACAGTTGTGCGCCATTCAGGCAGATAGGTTCATAGAGTTTGGCGAGCATCTCTTTGGCGCGCTTGGAATCGATACCGACGATGATCCTGTCGGGGGACATGAAATCTTCGATCGCTGTGCCTTCACGCAGGAATTCAGGGTTTGATGCAATATCAAAATCCGCATCCGGATTTTCCTGCGCGATCAGTTTGGCGATCGTGCGGTTCGTACCCAGTGGTACGGTAGATTTAATAACCACCAGCGTTGCATTCTTCAGTGCTTTCGCCACATCTTTGGCGACAGCGTTCAATGCCGTTATATCCGGCATGCCATCGGTATCGTTAGAAGGCGTGCCTACGGCGATGAACACTACATCTGCATCGGCCACAGATCTCACGAGATCCGTAGAGAAAGAAAGCCTGCCGGCTTTGCTGTTATTTTCTACCAACTGTTCAAGGCCAGGCTCATAGATAGGCAGCATGCCTTGTTGCAGGCGGCCGATCTTTTCGCTGTCTTTATCCACGCATGTGACATGGAATCCGAATTCTGAGAAACATACGCCAGACACGAGGCCAACATAGCCTGTACCGATCATTGCAATTTTCATGAAAGTGTTTTCCCGTTTCGTTTAAATACGTCTTGAAGTTCTTTATGTACCATTTTCGCGGCATCCTTGCGTTCCAGCGCATAGGCAACATTGGCGGCGATGAATCCTGAAAGCGAGCCGCAGTCATAACGCACACCATCAAATTCATAACCATGCACGGATGATCTGCTGATCATGCGGTTGATAGCATCGGTAAGTTGAATTTCGCCACCTGCGCCTGGTGTTTGTTTATCCAGCAGTGAGAATATCTCCGGCTCAAGAATGTATCGGCCAATAATGGAAAGTGTAGAAGGCGCTTTATCCGGAGCAGGCTTTTCTATCAGTGCTTTGGCTTTGATAAGTTTTGCATCCGGTGTTTTAGCCTTGGTATCAATATCCACGATACCGTAGCTGCTGGTTTTCTCGCGCGGAATGTCCATTACACCTAGCACGTTACCGCCGCATTGCTTGTAGGCTTCCACCATTTGCTGCAGGCACGGTTTTTTAGAGAGCACCATGTCATCGGCCAATATCACCGCGAATGGCTCATCACCGATCAGGTGGCGGGCACACCATACCGCATGGCCAAGGCCACGCGGCTCTTGCTGGCGCACAAAACACACATTGCCTGGCTCTGGCAGCCAGTTGCTGGTGAGTTCCAGCTCTTTGCTCTTATTCTTCTTGGAAAGGTGGCTTTGCAGCTCATACACATGGTCGAAATGGTCTTCTATCGCATGCTTGTTACGGCCTGTAACGAAGATGAATTGCTCCGCGCCAGCAGCCTTTGCTTCTTCGAATGCATAGTGGATGAGGGGTTTATCCACCACCGGTAGCATCTCTTTTGGCATGGATTTAGTGGCCGGAAGGAAGCGTGTACCAAGCCCGCCCACGGGAAATATGACTTTTCGTATCTTCTTTTTCATGTCGTCTTTGTAGGCAAATACCACAAAAAGTCAAAAGAATTAATGCCTTAGGCTTATTAGAAATGCCATATTTATGCTTGACAGCCAGCAGCTTATGTATATGTTATGCCCCTCAAATTAATCATTCGGATGTGTTATGGCCAAGAAAAATATTTTGCTTATTAAACTGGTTAGCTCTGCTGATACCGGTTTTTATTATGTGACCAAAAAGAACCCAAAAACCAAAACGGAAAAACTTTCTTTCCGTAAGTATGATCCTGTTGCGCGCAAGCACGTTGTATTCAACGAAGCAAAAATTAAATAGCACCCATGCTGTTTATTGTAAGTGACGCACAAGCACAGGACGCTACTGCTCCGGTAGAAGGTGGTATCACAACGACTTCATCTGAGGCCGATACAGCAGCATATGATGTTTCCGCTGAAAAAATGATGATGGACAACCTCATGATGCTGGGGATGCTGTTCTTCATTTTCTATTTTATGCTCATCCGCCCGCAGCAACGCCGCGTAAAAGCACATCAGACCCTGATTAAAGCCCTTGCTAAAGGCGATAAGGTCATCACTGGTGGTGGCATCATTGGAACTGTTATAAAATTTGAAGGTGACGATGTTGTGATCGTTGAGATATCACCAGAAGTTAAAGTGCGTGTAGCACGCTCTTCCATCAGTGATAAAGTGGAAGATGATAAATCCGGTAAAAACGCCAACGATAACTAATTATGCTCCACTTTCCCCGCTGGAAAATCGTACTGATCGTTCTCTCCTGCGTGGCGTTCGTTATCTTCTCAATACCGAGTTTCCTACCAAAAGAAACACGAAATTCCCTTCCTGAGTGGATGCCAAAACGCGCCGTAACCCTTGGGCTTGACCTACAAGGTGGTTCGCAGCTCCTGCTGGAAGTTGATTTTGCTGCCTACGAAAAAGAGCAGATCACCAATCTTGCTGACGAAATTCGCCTGCGCCTGCGCGCAGAGAAGATCGGTTACAGGGCACTGACCCAGAGTGAAAGCAAAGTACAGTTCACACTGCGTGATGATGCTGTGGCAGACATACAAAGTATCATCAATAAGATCAGTAGCGATCTGGAGATCGAGCAGCAGGGCAACAGCTATGCGGTGTCATTCAATGACAGGTGGGAAACTGCCAGCCGCCAGCAAGTGATGGAGCAATCACTGCAGATTATTGGTCGCCGTATCGATGAAACAGGTACGAAAGAGCCTATCATCCAGCGTCAGGGCGACAAACGTATCTTATTGCAAGTGCCAGGCCTCACTGATCCAGAGCGCCTGAAAGAGATACTTGGCCGTACAGCTAAAATGACCTTCCATCTGGTGAATGAAGAAGTCTCACAGGATGATGTAGCCAACGGTATCACACCCGCAGGAACACGTCTGGTGCAAATGGCGGATACAGAGCGCTATGCGAATGCTCCGCAAAAATACGCACTGTTCTCGCGCGTGGTTGTTTCCGGCGATATGCTGGTGGATGCCAATACATCCTATGATCCTGATACGGCTGAACCAGTGGTGACTTTCCGTTTCAATACCACGGGTGCTCGCAAATTCGGTGAAGTGACCTCGGAAAATATCGGCAAGCCATTTGCTATCGTGCTGGATAACAAGATCATCACAGCGCCTGTGATCCGCTCCGCTATTCTTGGTGGTAGTGGCCAGATATCAGGTAACTTTTCTGTGCAGAGTGCGAATGATCTGGCGCTTCTCCTGCGCGCAGGTGCGCTTCCTGCACCACTTAAAGTGATCGAAGAACGGTCCGTTGGTCCAAGCCTTGGTATGGATTCCATTCAGGCAGGTGCTAAGGCTGCCATCATTGCCATCGTTATGGTTGTTGTATTCATGGTGTTGTTCTACGGGATGTTCGGCCTGTTTGCCGATATCGCGATGCTTGTGAATGCCTTCATGACCATGACACTGCTTGCACTCTTCGAGGCAACACTCACCATGCCGGGTATCGCCGGTATCGTGCTGACGGTTGGTATGGCGGTGGATGCGAACGTTCTTATTTATGAACGCATTCGTGAAGAAACCAAGAATGGCAAAACACCGTATGCTGCTATTCAAGATGGCTTCAAAATGGCATTCGGCACGATCATTGACTCGCACATCACCACACTGGTTGCCGCGCTTATTCTCTATTATTTCGGCACGGGTACGGTGAAGGGCTTTGCCGTCACACTGGCCATCGGCATTATCTGCTCTCTGTACACCTCCGTACTCGTTACACGCCTGATGGTGGTTACATGGCTGAAAAGCAAACGGCCTAAGACGCTCTCGCTCTAATGGACATCACTCCCATACTCGGGAAGGCCAAACTTTCCATTACCGGCTACGGCGATGGTGGATTCAAAATAAATCAGGAACTCATCAAAGGCTCGGTACTGCTATTTCCCGAGCGGGTAGAGGCATGGAGCATTTCAGATGCCTCGCGCCTGATACCAGAGAATTTTCAGGAGGTGGCAAACACCTTGCCACCGGTTGAGCTGCTGTTGATCGGTACGGGTAAAACTACCATTCAACTAACGCCTGAGATCAAAACATTCCTGAAGTCAAAACGCATTGCCGTTGAAATAATGGATACCGGCGCTGCCTGCCGCACCTATAATGTGCTGCTTGTGGAAGAGCGCCGCGTGGCCGCCGCGCTGATGGCGGTCTGATTACCCCACCTCGCGTTCAGCGGACAGAAAATTAACGTAACGGCTTACGCCATCTTTGGCGATATTACCTAGGTGATACATCAGTTGATTCAGCGTACGCGGATTATGCCCTGGACTAATCGTGGCAAAAAGATTCTCAAGTTCAATGGTATCCTCTTCCACAGCAGGTCTTTGTCCAAGAAAAAAAGGATGTTTTAGTGGATTATCTTTTAGCCATTGCGCCCCTATCATCACATCCTCACGAAACCATGCCTGACTGGGAGGGCCATCACCGAATGGAGAGGGTATCTTAGGCATGGCGGTAAATACTCCACGCGGCAACTGCACAGTGCTTTTGGCCAGCAATTCTTTCCGTAGATCTTCAGGTGATGGGTCTTCAACTGTCACAAAACGCTCCAATAAAACTTTATGAAAAGTAATATATTTTTAAAAAAAATGGGTATGAAGTTTTTGTTACAGTGTGAATGTATATATAACAGTAACTTGGCTGATTTATGGCTGATAATGAGACCATAAATTCGCTAACCCATTGTATATATGGTGTATCATCATGGGATTGTAACATTTTCAGGGGTTTTATCGCAGGGCATATCATGATACCCTTATTATCTAAAGTTGAGAGGAGGACACAATGGCAGCAACGATGGAAAAACCAGAACTAACATCAGACGATATGGCCAGAATCCAGACATGGTCGGCCAGTAATGCTGAGTTGGTCAAGAGTGCGGCCGAAACCGCCAAGAAGCCCACTGAAGTGCGCACCAAAGAAGAGAACGATCAGTTCGATATATTCGCGGATGAAATCCGTAAGGTTATACCCGGCGGCGATACACTGAGTGCGGAACAGCTGCGTGACCTGTCCATTAACCTGAATCTGATGAACACTCGCCACGCAGGCACAACCATCAAAAGCCTGAATGATGCGACAAGTTACGTTGGCGAAGAATTCCAGCAGGGCGTTTCACAATCAGAAGCCACGCCGGTCATCCCCGGCCCCGGCTCACCGGGCGTTGCTCAGCCAGGCAAATCAGGGCCAGGTCTAGCTTAATTAAGCGCCAAGGTTCTTTTCCGCAAACTCCCAGTTCACCAGCTTATCGAGGAAGGTGGTGATATAATCCGGGCGGCGGTTCTGGAAATCCAGATAATAGGCATGTTCCCACACATCGATAGTGAGCAGGGCTTTCTGGCCATGCGCCATCGGCAGGTCAGCGTTACCGGTCTTGGTCACTTTTAGTTTGCCACCCTCAACCACCAGCCATGCCCAGCCGCTACCGAATTGTGTCGTAGCTGCCTGTTTGAAAGCTTCTTTGAACTGGTCGAGGCCGCCAAAATCACGAGTGATCATTTCAGCCAGTTTACCCTTAGGCGCACCGCCACCATTTGGCTTCATGGAGTGCCAGTAGAAGGTGTGATTCCACACCTGCGCGGCATTGTTGAAGATGCCAGATTTAGAAGCATCCTTGGCAGATTCCATGATCACTTGCTCAAGTGACATGCTAGCCATAGGAGTATCTTTCACCAGATTATTCAGGTTGGTTATGTATGCCTGATGATGCTTCGCATAATGGAATGAAAAAGTGTTCGCAGTGATATGCGGCTCAAGCGCATTGGTTGCGTATGGCAGTTCTGGTAATGAAAAAGGCATAGATCCTCCGGTAGCGGGTTTTGCGGCAGCGGCGTTTGACATAAATCTTCCTCCGATGGTTGCGAGTGAAACAGCGGCAATACTCTTGCAGAATTGTCGTCTGGTGCTTTTTAACATGCCCTATACTTAAGTGCAGTTGTCGGGTATTGCAATATTTGATATGGAAAAATATGAAAAATAACGACAACCAGCACTATTGCAGCGATCTGACACATAAGTCTCAGCCAGACATGTTTCTGGCCAGCCTGTTCGTGCCGCCGGATGCCCGCCGTGACCTGCATGTGCTTTATGCCTTTGCGGCAGAAATTGCAGCCATACGCACCGTAGTAACAGAGGAACTGCTGGCGCATATCCGCTATGCATGGTGGGCGGAATCGCTTGGCAAGCCTAATCAGGCGCACCCTGTGCTTGAAATGCTCACGCCGCTGATACAGAATGCGCATGTGAGCATAGATGGGCTTACAAGCCTGATCGAGCAGCATCGCAGCCATTATCCTGAAGCCCTCACATCAAACGAGATGCTCTATGGCCTGTCTGAGGCCTTATTAGAATCTGCGTATCCAAATGCTCTAAATAGCTTCAAAAAAGGAGCAGGGGTGATACAGGCGCATAGACAAGTATATGGGCAAAGCAAAAATAGTTGGTTGTACATGAAATTGCTTATGAAAGGCGTGTTTTAACACGCCAGCCGTTGACATTACCGGCCTGCTCTGGCATTCCTGCATCCTCTAAAAAAGAAGGGATGGCCGAGTGCCAGCCTTCGCGGTGTTTGAGTTGCCGGATTTTAATAAGGAGGGGTGGCCGAGTGGTTTAAGGCGCCCGCTTGGAAAGCGTGTGTACGGCAACGTACCGTGGGTTCGAATCCCATCCCCTCCTCCATATACCAGAAAAAGGAGTGCTGATAAATGTCCCAACTAAAACGTATCAACCCCAGCGCGCGCATGAGCGAAGTGGTGATCCATGGCGATAAGATTTACACCTGCGGCATTGTAGCCGACGCGATGGCGGGCAGGGATGTTTACCAGCAGACCAAGGACATTCTTGAGCAGATAGACGGGTTGCTTGCGCAGGCGGGTAGCGATAAGACGCGTATCCTCAAAGCCAATATATGGCTCTCAGATATGGACTCATTCGCCGATATGAACAGGGCATGGGATGCATGGGTGGTAGCAGGTAAAGCACCGGCACGCGCCACGGTGGAGGCCAAGCTTGCAGCCTCGGAATACGCCGTTGAGATCATGATAGAGGCGGTGATCTAAGCAAAAAAAAGCCCGCATAAAGCGGGCTTTTTCTTTAGCGTTTCTGCCTATTAAGCAGCGGCTTTGGTTTTGTTACCACCACCGAAGCGACGACGACGATTGAAGCCGCCATGCGGGCGTTTCTTGCCACCGCTATTATTTCCACCACCACGATGCTGTGAACCGTTACCGTTAGGGCGTCCACCACTGCGTGGTTCTGGTTTTGCTGATGGGTCGATCAGGCGGGTGATAGCGCGCCATTTTTCCCTGTCTGCCGGAGTGATAAGGCAGAGTGCCGAACCTTCCGCGCCAGCGCGAGCTGTGCGGCCGATACGGTGAATGTAATCTTCCGGGCACTGTGGCAGGTCATAATTGATGACGTGTTCGATGTGCGGAATATCAAGACCGCGAGCGGCGATATCGGTTGCCACCATGATGCGGTATTTGCAGGCACGGAATGCCGCAATTGCGCGATCACGCTGGTTCTGGCGAAGATCACCATGGATGGCATCGGCGCTGTGATTTTCTTTGCGCAGGCGTTTTGCCATTTTCTCAGCACCCCATTTGGTCTTCACGAACACGATGATTGAACCTTCGCGTTTGTTCAGTTGGTTGATGAGCTCGTCATATTTTGCATCTTCAGTAACATGCAACACTTCTTGCTCGATCTTGGCGATCGGCTTGGAGGTTGAACCTACTGACACGCGCACCGGATCTTTCAGGTAACGCTTGGAGAGCGATACGATGTTGTCCGGCAAGGTTGCTGAAAAGAGCAAGGTCTGGCGCTGGGCAGGCATGAATTTCAGGATGCGTTCGATCTGTACCGAGAAGCCCATATCGAGCATGCGATCAGTTTCATCGAGCACAAGGAAACCAGCATCGTGCAGCATGAGGCTGCCACGTTCCAGATGGTCATTGATTCGGCCAGGTGTGCCAACGATAAGACGTGGGCGCATACGCAGCTGTGCCATCTGTTTAGGCATGGAGTCACCACCGATGAGCAGTGCGGTCTTTATACCGCCCTGATTATCGATAAGTTTTTCCAGCATCTGGATGACCTGTACGGCGAGTTCACGCGTAGGTGTCATCACCAGCGCAGAGCCGCGAGGGCTATTTAAGAGTTTAGTGACCAGCGGAATACCGAACGCGCCGGTCTTACCGGTGCCGGTCTGGGCCGATCCTAAGAT
Source organism: uncultured Rickettsiales bacterium (assembly GCA_964535825.1). Lineage (GTDB taxonomy): Bacteria > Pseudomonadota > Alphaproteobacteria > Rickettsiales > SXRF01 > CAZAQK01. The sequence goes on along the minus strand of CAZHUC010000001.1, from coordinate 483,298 downwards.
ATCTTTGCCTTCAAGGGCGGGGGGAACAGCCTGCGCCTGAATAGGCGTAGGTGTATTGAATTGCATTTTCTCGAGTGCGCGCAGCAATGGCTGTGGCAACCCCAGTGATTGGAAGTTTTCCATTTATATATGTCCATAGGCGAGCCAATACGATGCCATGCACAATGCCGGCTCGCCTACTCGCATTAAATTTTAGTAGAAAAAGGGTAGTTGTTAGCTAGCCAGTTTCAGATTAACAGCAGAAGTTTTGCCTTTGTTGCTTTCCAGCTCAAAGCTAACTTTCTGACCTTCGTTGAGGCCTGAAAGACCTGCGTTCTGAACTGCGCTGATGTGAACGAACACGTCGCCACCGCCCTGATCAGGTTGAATGAAGCCGTAACCTTTGGTTGGGTTGAACCATTTTACTGTACCTGTAGACATTGTAGTATCCTTAAAAAAAGTGTTTATATTAAAGAGCTATCACCCTGATTATTCAGCAGGTCACTCTTTACTAAACGCTTGGGATCTACAACGAAGTCGATCTCATTTTGCCTTAAACCAAGGCAAGAACTGTAGTCAAACAGGTAGCAATTAAACAAAGAGTCTTGCGAAAACTCTCGGTCATTATGCATAAAAAATGTGGGATTACAATCTATTTATTTGAAAATACGTCTTTTTTCTCAATACATGTAGATTAAAGAGAGGGAAACGCGGTTATCCGTATATTCATCAGTGGGTAGGGGGGAGGAGCGTTTTTGCCAGTCATAGGCTGCTTTTAGCCCCAAATGCTCGGTGGCCTTGTATTGTGTGGCCAGTCCGGCAAAGCGAACATCGGTCTTGCGGTTGATAGCGCCCGTACCTCCCACATAATCATAGTCATTCAGCCCGCCATGAATCTCGGCGCTGAGTAGCTCAGTGAACTGATGGGCAAGGCCAAGCCTGCGCTGGGTGCGCAGTACTCCGGCTACTCCTGATACGGTAGTGTCATTGAAATCTGTCTCCAGCAGGCCGGTGAGGGTGGTGAGGCTGGTAATATCGTAGCTCAGCGTTGCCCCCGGGTAGAGGCGGGTGGTGTCCGGGTTCTGAGTTTCATAACGGCGGTTGATATATGTGCCGAACAGGCTGGCTTTAATGCCACGGTTCAAATCTATCTCCATGCCGGACTTAACGTCATAACCATCCGCATTCCGGTTTGCACCACCTGCGAGGGTATAATCCGTGGTGGCGTAATGAACTCCGGCGAAGATGGCATTGCCCGGCATATATTCAAATGTAAGTGTGCCGCCTATTTCCTGATTGTCGCGTTCGGCGAAGGTGGTAAGTGAAACACCTGTATTGGTGACATCGGTCAGGCGCACGTCTTCATTCTGCCCATCCAGAGAGAGCTGGAGCATGCCAAGCTCACGCGCGAAGCGGAATTGTTCGCGAGTGACCTCGTATTCTGTGGGAGTGGAAGCATTGGGATCAAGCAGTGAGCCGCGGCCTATGTGCCGCTTTGCCTGTGAGAGGGCAAGTATCAGGTAAGTATCGTCTGTAATATCATACTGGCCAGAGAGCATGACCCCATAATCCTCAAAATTCTCTGAGGTATAATTCTTATAAAATCCGAACTCTCCCTCAGCACCGAAGAACAGTGCGTGCCTGTCCCAGTTGCTCTGGATACCGATGGCAGGTTTTACGGTCGTGATGAGATCTGATTTCTCATTGGCTTGGGTACGGAAGATATTGTCATCATAGGTTTCTGCCACCTCAACGCCGGGGCTTACCAACATACCTCCAAGGCGTATACCTTGCGGAATGGCGTCATTGATGGTGCGCTTTCTAAATAGAAGCACATCGTCTGGCATTAATGATGGTGCGGCGATACTGGCTGCTGTGAAGCCAAGACCAAGTATATTGATTAGCAGCATGCGTAGGCAATTTACCAGCATGCACTCAGCTTGGTTCAGGAGTCGGATGACCCTAAGCGATTCCTCAATGCTCAGGTTATCTGCAGACATATCAGGCTGCGCTTGCCTGTTTATTAGGGAGCAATTCTTTCATCAATACGGTGGTAAGTGCCAGCGACGCAGACAGCAGTACCACAAAGAACATCAGCAGTTTTTTGCCGGGGGGTGCGGGTTTGGTGGGGGTAACGGCGGGGGATACCAGCGTGGCATCCGGCCATGCAAAACTCACCTGCGACTGGATGCTTTCATAATTCTTCAGGAAATTATCGAGTATCTTTTTGCTGGCATCGGCCTCTATTTGCAGGCTTTCCAGAACAATCAGCTTTTCACGCAGCTCATCAGCTTCTTTGCTCAATGAATCCAGATGTGATTTGAGCAGCGATTCCTGTTTCTCTGTTGCGGTCTGAGTCTGGTGTGCTGAATCTTCGATCGCGTTGGTTTCTTTCGCGATCGCTGCATTCACCTGCGCCAGCCTGTTCTTTGCTTCCAGAATCTTCGGATGATTCGGGCCATACTTCGCACGCAGCGATGCAAGCTCCTGCGAAATGCTGCTGGCCTGCGCCTTCAAATTCTGGATGAGGGGAGATTTTATCACGTCATCAGAGGCTGTATCGTTTGCGCCCTGTGTTTTGGCTTGCATGCCGTATTTGCTTACTTCCACCGGCACAAGCTGACCAGCCACATCAGATATTTGCTGATAGATTAGCTCATTATCATCTTTGCCGATGGCAAGTTTCTCTTTGGCGCGATAATCCTGCACAGCCTGTGCTTTCTTGATGGCATCGGCCTTGAGTTCTTTTACCTTAACCTCGAACCAGCTGCGCATTTTTTCAGCCTGCTCGCGTTTGAACTCTACCTGCGATGCAAGATAGGTATTGGCATGGATATTGGCCACCTTGGCCGCAAACTCCGGGTCTTTTGATTTAAAAATAATTTCAATAGCGCGGGAGACACCTTGTGACCTTACGGTAAGGTTCTTCTGGAAGGCACTTATCGCTTCATCTTCATTATCAATGCTCGAATACTCAGGATGCTTCAGCAACTCACTCTTCTTTAGCGTCTCCAGCGCGAGGCTATGTGAATTCAGGATCTTCATTTCCGTCTGCACAGACATATTGTCCTGCTTCACGCCAGTAAGCAGATTATGGAAATCACGGATATTCAGGCTTTGCTCATTGAGCACGATGGTGGCATAGGCGCGATAATAGTTCGGCAGGAGCATGACAATGATGAAACCAACCATGACGCAGCCCATCATCACCTTTGCTATCAGTCTTTTATAACGCAGCAATACACGCAGCACCTCGAACACGTCGGGCACGTTCGCCATCTGGTTTGCGCTTTGATGTTCCTGAAGCACGATAAGCCTTTAAACCCTTGGTTTCCCAATTTAGAACAACCCTGTATGCCCGCATAAAGCATTAATATCAACCGGCAAATTCATAAGAAAATTTTTATACAAAAAAGGGTTGAAATTTGCCCGGCAAAATGGCTTACCTTACTGCCACAAAATACAATCCACGGTGCAACGTTTAATGAAAAATAATAATAAAAAACAAAATGTTCTGGCAATCATCGGCACGCGCCCGGAAGCTATTAAACTCGCGCCCGTGATACGCGCGTTACACAAGAACAAGGCCTATGATGTGGCCGTATGCGCCACCGGCCAGCACACCGACATGATGTTCCCTATCCTTGATTGGTTTGGTATCTCAAGGGATTACACGCTGGACACCATGCGTCACCAGCAACCACTTTCGCATCTGGCGGGAAGGCTGCTGTCGGGCTTGCATGACGTGATAGAGGAGGCCGCACCAGACATCATCATAGTGCAGGGCGATACGACATCGGCATTTATCGGCAGCCTTGCTGCCACCTATAGTTACGATCATTTCTGGAAGAACAAGCTACGTAGCACGCCGATGCGCATTGCCCATGTGGAAGCTGGCCTGCGCACCGGCGATAACTACTCGCCTTATCCGGAAGAAATTAATCGTAGACTCATCAGCCATATGAGCCATTGGAATTTTGCACCAACAGAGCAGGCCGCCGCTGCCTTGAAACAGGATGGCATCACGCAAAATGTATATATTACCGGTAACACGGTGATCGATGCGTTATTTGTAACGCGGGATATGCTGGCCAAAAAGCCACGCAATCCAGTTGCCAATATCCTGCCGGATCAGAAAATAGTGCTGGTGACCAGCCACCGCCGTGAGAATTATGGCAATGGTTTGCAAGAGATATGCACAGCTATCAGGCAGCTTGCCGAGAAATATGCAAAACAGAAGCTACAGTTTGTGTATCCCGTACACCTTAACCAGCATGTGCAGAAAACCGTGCATGAGGCATTGGCTGATATTGATAATGTGCATCTAATCAAGCCGCTGGATTATCCTGAATTCGTAGCACTGATGCAGCGTGCGCATCTGGTACTTACCGATTCTGGCGGGGTACAGGAAGAAGCGCCATCACTTGGCAAACCGGTGCTCGTCATGCGTGATAGCACAGAAAGGCCGGAAGCCATCATGGCAGGTACAACGAAGCTGGTGGGCGCTAAGTGTGAGAATATTGTTCAGCACACGATCGACCTGCTGGAAAACGATGTGCTCTACGCAAAAATGGCAAAAGCCGCCAATCCGTATGGCGATGGTAAAAGCAGCGAGCGCATCGTGAATATACTCTCCGAAAAGCACGCCGCTCGCAACAGCTTTGAATATAAAGCAGCATGATGCTGTTTGCTGCAGAGCATTACGTTAAGCAGCCCACACACCGATTTACTTTCCTGAATGCACCGATGGATGCGCTCACCATGCAGCAAACGCTGGCCATTGCAGAGCATGCGATAAGAACGCGCACACGCCTGCAACATGTTGTGGTGAATGTTGCGAAGCTCGTGAACATGCAAAATGATGCGAATCTTCAGGCAGATGTATCCGGCAGTGATCTTATCAATATTGATGGTATGGGTGTGGTGTGGGGTGCGCGGCTTTGTGGGCATCATGTGCCAGAGCGTGTGAGCGGTGTAGATATCATGGAGCATTTGCTTGCGCTTTGTGCTGCAAAAGGATACCGCCCATATTTTTTTGGAGCAAAGCAGGATGTATTGGAACGTGCGATCCAGAATATTAAAGCCCAGTACCCCGCCATTGAAATAGCTGGCCATCGCAATGGATATTTCAGCGCAGCTGATGAGGAGGGCATCATCCGTGATATCGCAAATAGTAATGCAGATTGCCTGTTCATAGCCATCTCCAGCCCAACCAAAGAGCGCCTGCTCGCGCAGTACAAGGATACTATCAATGTTCCATTCCTGATGGGGGTGGGTGGTTCGATCGATATCAAGGCAGGCATCACCAAGCGCGCACCACTATGGATGCAGAAGGCAGGGCTTGAATGGCTTTACCGGATGCTGCAAGAGCCACGCCGCATGTGCAGGCGGTATGCGGTTACAAATAGTAAATTCTTGTGGTTGCTGGCGAAGGAATGGCTCAAAAGATTTTAGCATAGAAATTTAGAATTTCTTATTATGGGGCATTGATATTTATACATATTTTATTGCCATATGCTTAATAAACCTTAATTAAACTGTCATACTTGAGCGTTAGGAGTTAATGCTAATATCCATCAATTCTCAGACATAATTTATCACAAAAGGATTTAGATATGGGTTTTATGGAAAAATTCGGCAGCAAAAAAGAAAAGCCAACTTTCAATAATCAAGCGATATCTGACGCTATCGGATTTCCGCATAAAACCGGTGAGTCGAAAAGGGAGTTTACTTGCATAGAGGCGATTCAGCAGATTGCATCGCTGGCAATTGGTATGATGTTACTGAATCGAGCATTACCGGAAGATGAACATCTTCCAAAAAAAGATATAATTGAGCCGTTAGCAGCGGCAATAGCTGAATATAATTACGCACGAGAAGGTGACACTAACAAAGCCGGAGCTAAGGTCGCTGCTGAAGCTATATATGATAGGTTTGAGACTCTTCTTGATGGTGTCAAATTAGCTAAAGGAAAATCCTCGGAACGTGCTTGATATCACAGCACGCACGCGGGAGTAACAATATAAAGTTCTAATTCTCCACCCGTTGCGGCGCTAAAGTTGGCAATGCCCCCAACACCGTATTAAATCCATCATTGCCAGACCAGATGCCGACATTACGGAAGTAGGCAGTTGCTGTGCCAAAGCGAGCATTATGTGTGGAGTCATAACACCCCACCTTAAAATATGGGCCAACAGCATCGCTATACATGGTTGGCAGGTTGAAATGCCTGAAGAGCGGCTGGCCATCCAGATAGAACTCCCGAAAACCTGTTGTGGTGGTTGACCACAGACAATGCAGGGCTGCCTTATACCAATGTCCTTTAGTTACATTGATACTTCCAGCTAACTTAAAACTCGCGCCTTCTGCTGGTAAAGTTTGCAGTGGCACATACGCGGCCAGACAGCCAGATTGTTCATAATAAAATGAAAAAGGAACAGCCTTTGTGCCATCGCCACCATCGGGCGTGTCATGGATCTGCATGAGGCTGATAGGATCGCTGCTGGGTGCAAAACTTTCAGGCAACATGAATTCCCACACATACCAGCGCTCTGCCATGCTATCTGCTGGCGCGGTTATCTCTGCACGGATCGCTGTGGCGGTTAGTGTGTCAGATTGCGTAATGCTCGACACCATGTAACCATTCGAAATAGAAAGTGCACTCCCAATACCGGTAGGCGAACTGTTGCCACTTACGATACTACCTTGCGCCTGCAATGTATTTACGCCTGAGAAATTTGTACCCAGAGGGTAATCAATGATCTTGGTCATTAAAACACCGATGCCAGAATACGTTTCGATGGATTGCGGCGCAGTGCCTGAAACACAGGCGTAAGTGTGGCAATACTCGGCATTGTTTTTGAGGCAGAGAGCTTCAGCAATACGAAGGCGCGTGTTTGTGTTACTAGACCTTCTGTGCTGGCAGCAGCTGCCGGAACAGATGTGCCGATATTGAAGGTATTGGTCGTGCGGGTATCACGCGCATTGCCGGAATCAAAGGTGGCGTATGCACCGCTTAGATTGGCGGCATAGGTTTCATCTACCCAGAAACCAAATTTCTTTGCCTGGCCGTCAAGCACGGCGGCAAAACTATGCAATGTTCCATCGAATGGAACTTCAGTTGGTGTGCTGGAGAAGCTGCTGGCTGAAGCATCTACAGCGATGAGTTGCATTGTACCTGCCGTGTTGCAACGAATACGCACGCCGGGATAGGTGGCGTTGAAACCATCACCCAGTAAGGAAACAGAAGAGCCTTCCGGTGTGGCTTTACCCAGCCACCACATGATGAGTTTTTCACCGCCATTATAATCAAAATTAACGGCAGGCATACGGATCACGCTGTCGGTTGAACCACCTGTCGGGTTCACAGTGGAAACATACCCGGTATTCGCCCATGCATTGGCGTTTGAAAGGTTTGCGCCAAAAGAGGCATCGTTACCTGCACCGGATGTATCGTAGAATTTTGGGTCTCCCACAATTTGTGTGCCGGCAAAGCCATGGAAGAAATAGCTGCTGTTGACGCCGGATACCTGCCGCATGGTGGCAGACTTTGTTACACCACCTTGCACCACAGGAATGAGTTCTGTTCCAGCAAGGCTGGTTGCAGCCGTAAGCTGGCTGATCTTTTTTGCCATATTGAATTCCTTTATTCGTAGGTAATGAAATCGCCATTTTCGGCGGTGAGTGCTTCATTGGTCTCCAGTGTCAGTGCATTGGAAGGAATGCTCAGAAAGAGCAGCAATAATAAACGCGTCATGATTATACCGCCCTGGTCACCAGCTTGATGCTGCGCTGGGCTGCTTCTGTGCCGTTACTTACGATCTTGATAAAACGAAGACCGGCCGTAACCGCAAGATTGTTGATGGGAATATATTTGCTGGCAGCAACCGCAATGCTGACGTCTGAGCCACTACCATCCTGCACGGCGATGAATGTGCCGCCGCTGGCATCTGCCATCTGAATGGCAAAGGCAGTGCCGGTGATGGCAGAAGGAATGATTAGCCCGCACAGTGTTGTGCCCGCCAGGTCTATCTCTGCGCTGGCGCTCTGACCATTGGCGATGGTTGCGGTAAGGTTATAAGAAACTTGTGGTTCGAAATGAATGCTGCTTGGCATGGTTGCTCCTTTGGTAATGCGATACCCAGAAGGTTTGCAGTAAGCCGCGTGGTCGGGAAGGGGGATTTATTATTTTTGCAAAATGGCGAGTGCTGCTGCGTGCAGCTCTTTTGTTGCTGCGGCAAGCACGCTGCCATCGGAATGGAGGTTGAGCGGTTTACCGGCCCAATCAGTAATGACACCGCCTGCACCCTCGATCACAGGGATAAGCGCACAGTAATCATAGGGCTTCATACCAGCATCTACCACGATATCCAGATTGCCGCTGGCCAGCATGGCGTAGGCATAGGCGTCGCCACCCAGCTGGAAATTCGCACATGCAGCTTTTAACTTCTGGAACGCAGCCGCTTGGCCTGCTGAGAAATGATAGATCGAGGTGGTGGCAAGGTTTGCCCCAGAGAGCTCACGCATATCGCGCGTATATACAGGCCTGTCATTACAGGTGGTTTGTTCACCGGTAAAACCTTGCCAGCGTTCCTCGCTGATAGGCTGGTCGATGATACCGAAGCTGGGCACATTATTATGCATCAGCGCGATGAGTGTGGTAAAAATAGGGTAGCCAGCGATGAATGCCCGAGTGCCATCGATCGGGTCGATGACCCACTGATATTCAGACGATTCATTGGTGCGTCCGTGCTCTTCCCCCAATATGCCATGATCGGGAAAATTAGCCATAAGCACAGAGCGCATGGCCTCTTCTGCCTCGCGGTCAGCGTGGGTTACCGGGCTCAGGTCGGCCTTCACCTCCGCACTGACAGGTGTGCGCCAATAGCGGCGCAAGATTTCGCCAGCAATATCAGCCATATGGTGAGCCAAAGCAAGCTCGCGGTTGTCAAAAAGCATAATACCTGTAAGATTTAGACCATGAATGAAAGCAACCATGCCGCAATAGAAGCCTTCTTGCAACAACAGACCATCGCGCGCCTGTGGGAAGATGTACATTCGCACACCATTACGCACTATAACAAGGCTGGCGTTGTGCCTTTTGTACGGCAGGAGGGCTTTAGTTTCTTCCTGATGAAACCTGTTTCCACCTCGCCGGATCTGGGTGAGCCGCCGTTCCAGATATGTAAGGGAACACGGCAATACCAGCTACCGGATGGTTCATGGCAGGATATACGCGATGGGGCGGGTCAGCACGCTGATATTAAAGAAACCCTTGCAGCCACTGCGCTGCGTGAGGGTATCGAGGAACTTGGCCTAAAGCTTGATAATATCAACCAGTTGCTGGATATGGGGGCATTCAATTTTTCGTCGGCCACCACGGGTAAGACCAAATATATGTGGCTGTTCGCGGCGGAGGTTCATGCGGCTGATAACTTCCTCTCGGATGCAGAGACCACCCCTTCCACCCAGGAGCGCAAATGGCTGAACTGCGCAGATTTCCAGAGCATTGGCCGTAAAGATCATGTAAATATACTGGCAGAGATCGAACGTAAATTGATAAGCAACTTCAGAGAATAATGTGATCAAACCTGTCGAACGCAATCCGCAATTCAGCAATCCGCTGATAAACTCTACAAGTCCATACCTGCGCCAGCATGCGCATAATCCGGTATTCTGGCATCCGTGGAGTAAAGAGGCGATAGACAGGGCATTCGTCGAGAATAAGCCTATCCTGCTCTCTATAGGTTACTCCACCTGTTACTGGTGTCATGTGATGGAGCGGGAAGTGTTCGAGAATCTTTCCATCGCTTCACACATGAACAAGTTCTTCATCAACATCAAAGTTGATAGGGAAGAGCACCCGGAACTGGATGAGATATATATGGTGGCTCGCCAGTTGATGACGCATGAGGGCGGTTGGCCAAATAACGTTTTCCTCACACCAGACCTGAAGCCATTCTATGCCGGCGGCACATATGCAGCCGATGAATCTTACGGCAAGCCAGCTTTCCCACGTTTGCTGGAGTGGATCAATTATTCATGGATGACACAGGAACAGGAAGTCCGCAAAAAAGCAGATGAGATCACAGAAGCATTAAAGCCATTCCTGACATTTCCAACACCACAAATGGCAAATGAATTCAAGCCTGCCGAGATGGCTGCACAGTTGTTCAATACATTGAAAGAACATCATGATGCGCGTGCAGGCGGGTTTTTCCAGGCACCCAAATTTCCTAATGAATGCTACCTGAATTTCCTGCTCGATCATTACGAGTACACCAATTCTGTGCAGTCTCTCGCGTTGGTTACGAAATCACTCGCTAAAATGGCAGCGGGCGGTATCTACGACCATGTTGGCTGTGGCTTTCATCGCTATGCAGTAGATAAAGAGTGGTATGTGCCGCATTTCGAGAAGATGCTTTATAATCAGGCCATGCTTGCGAATCTTTACACGCGCACCGCAATGCATTCCGACAGCGCCTATTTCGCAGATATTGCCAAAAGTATCCTCGATTTCACCGCAGGTCCGCTGCGTGACGGCAAAGGTGCATTCTATGCCGCCATCGATGCAGAGACCGATCAGGTCGAAGGCGCGTATTACGCATGGACACCAGAAGAGCTGCAAACAATACTCAGCCCTGAGGAATCACAATTCTTCATTAGTTTCTATGCACTAGCCGATATACCCGCATTCCCGGGCCACAAACACACTGATGGCAAAGTGATCATTGCACGCAAGCCGCTGGATATTGCCGCGCGTGAATTCGGCAAACCGTATGCCGAGCTGGCGGCACTTTCTGCGCAAGTGATGAACAAATTGCTGGCGCACCGTAACCAGCGCAAAGCACCACATCTTGATGATAAGATTATCACCAGCTGGAATGGGCTGATGATAGCGGCCTATGCGCGTGCAGCTATTGCCTTCAACGCACCAAGATATATCGAGATAGCAAGCAAAGCTGCCAATTACATTCTGGAGAACGGGTTTGATAATAATGGTGTGCTTAAGCGAATCATCGACAAGAAAAGCAGTCTCACCGCAACGCTGGAAGATTATGCGTACCTGATCGAAGGGCTTATCATGCTGTGGCATGCCGAAAACAAGCCTGACCTGCTAAATAGTATCGAAGCGTTGATGAGCCGGGCGCATGAACTGTTCTTTGATGGTTCATCACAAGGCTATTTCTACACACAACTGAACGACCGCCTGATATTCAGGATAAAAAATGGCGATGATGCAACGCTGCCTAATGCCAATGCCGTGATGCTACATAATCTTATTCAACTTTATGGCATCACAAAGAAAGATACTTACTTACAGCAGGCGCAATCACTCAGCGAATACTTCCTGAATGGGAATGACCGTATCATGCTTGAATACGCCACCATGCTGGCAGGTGCATTACGCTTGGATAGCATGGTAAATGGTGGCAAGAAAAGATCCGCAGCCTTTGTGGATTATACCGATAATAGCTCATCACTGGACATGGCTGCGCCGGATGGTGTGGTGTTCATGCAGGCTGCAAGACCTCCTGAGCAAATCACTGCAGGGGCGACCATTGAAATTCCGGTGAAAATTCGTATCGAGGCGGGCTGGCACATTAATGCAAATGAACTAAGTGAACCTAATCTTATTCCAACCCAGCTGGATATTCAGGGCGATGCTATTGAAAAAGTTGAGGTTGTTTATCCAAAGCCGGTGGTGAGGGGAGTCATGCGTCTATTCGAAGAAGAGATCGAAGCAAAAGCACGCGTGACCTTTGGCAGTGATGTACCTAAAAAACCCAGACTTTCTGTCAGGTTACGCTATCAGCCATGCCATGACAGCACCTGCCATAAAGTGCAGGATATAAGCATAACTCTTTGATAAAATTCTCGATTATTGCTTTGACAGTGTCGATGCCCACTGTTAGTATGTGTGTCCTTTTGAATTCCAACGCCCGGAAGGGGGTATATTTTTTTGGTCGAAGTTATTGTACGCGATAACAACGTTGATCAGGCACTGCGCGCTCTTAAGAAAAAGATGCAGCGTGAGGGTCTTTTCCGTGAAATGAAGATGCGTCGTCATTACGAAAAACCGGCAGAAGCCCGTGTTCGCAAGGCCGCTGAAGCAAAACGCCGCGCCCGCAAACTGGCTCGCAAAAATTCAGATCGTAACGAATAATTACAGCTGATAGTTACAAAAAAACGCACAAAACTTAGGGTCTCCCAAGGTTCTGTGCGTTTTTTGTTAACCTTTTTTCTAATTTCTGTTATAATCACCACTGATAATGGGTAGAAGGAGATGCTTATGAGACGTCCTGTAGCACTTGCGATCCGTGAGACCAATCCATTCGTCGCGGCGCTTTCTTCCATGAAGAATATGACCTATCTGCTTGTTGATTTCATGTATGGCACGCCGGAACGTGTAAAAGTAACACTCGTATTTGCACTCGCACTTGCAGCCCTCGGCGGCTTCATGGTTGATAATTCACAACAATTCGTGTGCACTAACACACTTTAGTCAGCCAGTTCTTTATTGAGTTTATCTCTGTCTCCGTCATGAGTGCCGGTGCATGTCCTGCATTTTTTATTTCTAGTAATTGCAGGTTAGGGTGTGTGGTTTGCATGGCCAGTGCGGTCTCTTTGGTGAGTATATCCGAGCTCTCCCCGCGTATCAGTAACACAGGAATGGATTTCACTGCTTCCCACAATGGCCACATCACAACATCCACCGGTTCAGCGCCTTTCATCGGGGTAACGATCGCAGGGTCGTAATGCATCTGCCATGATGATCTCTGGACTAAGCTATACTTGAACAAATGCTGCCAGTGTGCTTCATCGGGAATTCCAAATGGTTCGCAGATCATGCGCAGATTGGCTTGAGCATCAGCCAGTGTAGGGAAGCTGGTCTGCACGCCAGCATAACTTAAAATGCGCTTGAGGCCAGCCGCCGGGATCTGGCAACCGATGTCATTCAAAACCACGGATTTGATAAGGCCGGGGCGCATAGCAGCCATGGTCAGCGCAATGATGCCGCCCATGGATGTGCCGACCCAATGCACAGTTTTGATTCCCAGTGAATCAAGTAAATGCAAAATATCGGCAATGTATGTGCTGACATTATAATCCAGTGGATTTTTCAGCCATTCACTTAGGCCGCGCCCGGGCATATCCGGGCAAATGACCTGATATTTTTCTGCAAGCGCCGTTGCAAGATCATCAAAATCACGCCCATTTCTGGTAAGGCCATGTACGCATAATACTGCTTCGCCTTTCATGCCCCAGTGTAGATATGAAAGTTCATGTGCTTGTAGCGCAGCGGGCTTATAGATGTCTGCGCGCTCTGGTATGTGGAGTGTGCAGATAGAAGGTTGCATCAGCAATGTATCTTTAGTAGTTTTTCCAGACTTTTATAGATAACCAGCCTGACCAGATAGGTAATGCCTGCACCAAATATGAATCCGCCGATAACGTCGGCAGGGAAGTGTACACCAAGTGCCACGCGCGACCAGCCAACGCCCATAGCAATCACCATGCTGACCCAGCGCATATTATCAGAGAAAACCGGCCAGAAAGCGACCAGCAGGAACATGATGAATGCCGAATGCCCACTTGGGAAACTTTGGGTGGCCTTTTCTTTATCCTGCGGTTCTAGCCATACTACTTCCTTGCTATCGAGTTTCTCATATGGCCGTTCAAATCCAAATTCAGTTTTAGCGTATTTTACGGTAAGTCCCATCGTCGCGTAGCCAGCGGTTAGCACCAGCAGTGCTCCGAACCACCTGCAAATGTGGAGTTTAATGGCTACGCTACCATTTACTTTTTTGATAATCGTACTGACCAGTGCATAGATCACAGCGAGCAAGAAATAAAATTTAAAATGCTCATGCTTCCCAAAGTGAGAAAGGATAAGCATAACGTGATCATAGAGCTCGCTATGAAAGCTATTTATCTTGAAGAACAGCCATTCATTCGCACCATTCCAGTCATAGAATATTTCTTTGAATGATCCTAAAGAACCAAACTCATCATATAATTGCTGAAGATCTTTTCTGTTATCGCTCAAGGGTCATTCCATTCAATAAAATTGCAGGAATTTTATTTTGCATAATATCGGCAACGATGGAAGCACTTCCTGCCGCTTGCGTCCAACCTAGTGTGCCGTGGCCTGTGTTGATGAATAGATTCTGGTAAGGTGTGCGCCCCAGAACAGGCAGTCCGCTTGGCGTTGATGGTCGCAGGCACGCCCATTTTTCCATGGGCTGCTCCCAATCTACTTTAGGAAGCATACTCTTTGCTGCTTTAAGTATCGGGCGGATGCGCGCTTCATTTAGCTTATCATTATAACCTGCAAACTCAGCGGTGCCGGCAATTCTTAGTTTTCCAGCTATACGGGTGTAGACCACCTTATATTCGTTGTCAGTAATGCTGGTGAGGGGAGAATAATCATTGGCATCCAGTGTCAGGCTGTAGCCTTTCATCGGATACACAGGAATGTGAATGCCAATTTTTTTGAGGAAAGAGGTAGAGTGCACACCCATCGCCATGACAAAACCATCGGCCAATATCTCGCCATTATCAGTTTTGATCCCGATCACTCGGCTTTGTTCGGTGATAATGGCTTTGACCTTCGTCTCATACATGAATTTCACATTGAATTTGGCTGCAATGTATTCTGCCAAACGGTTACAATAAATATGCGCATCGCCAACTTCATCGGTGATAGCATGGATACCACCTGCGATCGTGCGTGATGTATGTGCAAGCGCTGGCTCAACCGCAATGCATTCTTCGCGAGTCAGCACTTTCTGTTCGCATCCGAACTTTGCCTGAAAATCCATCTGCACTTTTGCATCATTGAAATCTGCATCTGTGCTGTAAAGCTGCAGAATGCCTTGCTTTGCGTAATCAAACGCAATGCCGGTCTCTTGTTCGATACGGTGCATTTCAAGCCGGCTATATAAGCCAAGACGCAGGAGATTTATTGTATTCGTCTGCATACGATCAACGGTGCAGTTACGCAGGAAACGCAGCCCCCATTTCACCATATCAATATCTGCGCGAAGCCGGAAAACCAGCGGTGCATCCGGATGTACCAGCCATTTTGGCAGTTTTTTCAGAACGCCGGGGGTAGCCCATGGCTCTGCGGTGCTGTAGGAAAGCTGGCCACCATTGGCATAGCTGCATTCGGAGGCGCTGGAGGACCTTCTGTCAATAACAGTGACGTCAAACCCTCGTCTGGCTAGCTCATAGGCGGTGGTTACCCCTAGCAATCCAGACCCCAAAACAGCAATATTCATATAATACAATATGTTAGTTAATGACGCGGCTATTGTAGCCAAATATAGTTACATAGTTGTTTACAAGAAACACCATTGAAACAAAACTGCAATAATACTGTGCTATGATAAATGCGTACCAATAGGAAAAATTCACTTTTTCTTAAGCAACCTATTGTAAAAACGATGAATAAACCAAGGTAAAGCATGTCTGTAGGCCGTCTTCAATCTGACCCGTTATTCCAAGGCTTAACCCGCCCGACCATGATTCTTGGCGTGAGCTACATGTACTTCGTTATCAATGCGGTGGTAAGCATGATTACGTTCATCAACATGCAAAGTTTTGTGATGATCCTCGTAGTTGCACCAACGGTACATCTGATCGGTTATATCATCTGCTTGAAAGAGCCGCGTGCTATTGAGTTATTTATCATCAAGATCAACAAAGGCTATAAATGTATAAACCGTGGTTATCACGGCTACACCAACTCTTACGATCCGTATTGATATGAAATTAATGCCCCAGCGTCGTAAAACTAAAAAAGCAGGCTATGCAAGGCTGGAAGTGCCTACCTCGATGTTCATTCCGTATGAATATCACTGGGATCGCGAGACCATCATCACGCACAAAAAAGAATTTCTCCAGATCATAAAACTGGAAGGTTTCTCGTTCGAGACTGCCGACGACGAAGACGTTGATATGAAAAAAATGGTGCGTAACTCGCTGCTAAAAAGTATGGCAGACGGTACATACGCAGTATGGTTTCATACCATTCGTCGCAGGCAGAGCGCCTATCCCGGTGGCCGTCAACCTCCCGGCTTCCCGGCCTATCTGGATAAACAATGGCGTGAGAAGCATCACTCAAAAGACTCGTATGTAAACGAACTTTACATCACGGTCATTCGCAAGCCTGACACTAAAGGCGCTGCTAAAGTGCATCATTTTATGAAGAAGGCGTCCGATGTCAGCAGTAAGGCGAACAACATTGAGTCGATGCGTGATTCCTACAAGGAACTTGCCGAGGCGGTAAGTCGTCTGGTTGCCACCATGAAAGATTATGGTGCGCGTTTGCTCACCACCTATGAAACCGAACACGGGACATTCTCGGAACCAATGGAGTTCTTAAGCAAGCTGGTCAATTGCGGATTCACGCAGCCCATGCGATTTAGTACTGAGAGGATCAGTGAGGCGCTGCCTGTACATCGTCTGTATTTTGGTGATCGCGCTGTGGAAGTTTCTGGTGCGCCCAAAAAACGTTTCGGTGGCATCATCAGTATCAAGGAATACGCGCCAGCAACGGCGGCTGGTTTGCTGGACGGTTTCTTACAGCTACCGTTTGAATTCATTATTTCCCAGTCATACACATTCCATAACCGCAGCGTGAACATCAACCGCATGCAGATCCGTCAGCGTCGAATGATGGCGGCGGAAGATGCGGCGATCTCGCAGATCGCTGAAATTTCAGACGCGCTTGATATGGCGATGAGTGGTCACGTTGCTTTCGGCCCACACCATATGACGGTGATGTGCTATGAAGAAAGCCTGCCAGAGCTTGAAAAAGTATTATCACTCGCTATCGCTGAGCTTGTAAATCTTGGTATCAACCCGGTGCGTGAGAAATTCGTGATGGAGCCTGCATATTGGGCACAGCTTCCTGCGAATTTCGATTGTATCGCACGCGGTTCAGACATCAGCACCATGAATCTTGCTGGCTTTGCCAGTATGCACAATTACCCTACAGGTAAGATCGCCAATAATCATTGGGGTGATGCGGTAACCGTATTTGATACTTCATCCGGCACGCCATACTTCTTTAATTTCCATGCGCGAGACGTGGGGCATACCACCATCATCGGGCCGACCGGTGCAGGTAAAACGGTATTGCTAAATTTCCTATGCGCACAAGCACAAAAATTTAATTGCCGTATCTTCTTCTTTGATAAAGACCGCGGTGCTGAAATATTTATCCGTGCTATTTCGGGCAAGTACACCATCATCGAACCGGGCAAGAAATGTAACTTCAATCCATTACAACTCCCGGATACTCCCGAGAATCGCACATTCATTGCCGAGTGGCTGCACACGCTTGTTACTGTGCACGATGAACCATTCACCGCCGATGATATGGACAGGCTGAATGAGGCTGTAGCAGGTAACTATAAGCTGGCAAAAAAGGATAGGGTGCTCAGAAATATTGCGGCATTCCTTGGTATGGAAGGACCGGGTACTATCGCAGGTCGCCTGAAAATGTGGCACAGTGGCGGGCCGTATTCCGGATTATTTGATAACGAAACAGACGTGGTTGATTTCTCGATCGGTAACGCGTTCGGTTTCGAAATGGGCGAGGTGTTGCGTGAACGTGTGAGCCTTGCGCCAACACTGCTTTATTTATTCCACCGCATCTCGCTTTCACTGGATGGCACACCTACCATTATCGTACTCGATGAGGCGTGGGCGCTTATCGATAACAAGATATTTGCTGGCCGTATCCGTGACTGGCTAAAGACACTGCGTAAGCTGAACGGGATGGTAGTATTCGCTACACAAAGCGTTGAAGATGCTTCGAACAGCGCTATCTCTGAAACACTGATCCAACAGACCGCAACGCAGATATTCCTGCCGAATCCCAAAGCGACCGATGCATATAAAAAAGCATTCATGGTCACTGACAGGGAATTCAACCTGCTAAAAACAACCGATCCGGGAAGTCGTTATTTCCTTGTAAAACAGGGTAAGGACGTGGTGATCGCACGCATTGACCTGAGTGGTATGGAAGATGTGGTGAATATTCTCTCGGCAAGGGCGGAGACCATCGTAATTCTTGATGAGATCCGCGAGAAAGTAGGGGATGCACCTGAAGCGTGGATGCCATTATTTCAGGAAAAAGTAAAATTGGAGAAAGAAAAATTTGCTAGTAAAGAAGGCAAAAAATAGCTTCTTGAAGCACTGTCTACTTATCATGCTTGCTGCACTGATAGGCATGACTCATTTTGCCTCTGCATATGCATACGATTTCCGCGATGATATTCAAGTTCTCGATTCCCAGGACAGGATTTGCCATGATCCCGACGGCGATGGCGACCCTGATAATGATGGTTACACGGCACGCATCATTACCTGTATCAAAGAACCTATACTTACGGCTGTAAGGGATTTTCTTGTGCAATTCTGTGCCTATCTTGCAGGCTTTGTGGCGGCAGCGGCGACACTTGCTGTGGCGCTATGGGGTGCTTTGATGGTGACAGGCAAAAATTCAGCACCGGTCAAAGACCTTGCGATCCTTAGTGTAAAGCTAGGTGCGGTTGCGATGTTCACGGATAATTTTGGGGATATGTTCCCGGTTTTCCTGGATGCAATGGAAGAGATGCTAACGATGGTAACCGTACATTTGGGATTTCCACCTTCGTTCAGTTGCATTGTCAGAAACCCTAGTGAATCCATTGCAGTTTGGCAGCGCGTGGATTGCACCATAGACAGTTTAATTGGTGGTATCTTCCAGCCATTTAATATTTACCTTGGGATCACAGGATTTCTTGTTTCAGCGCTGTTCTCGCAGACGGTCGGCCTGTTCATCGGCCTGCTTGGCTTGATGGTGATCGCCCAACTTATATGGGCATTGATCAGGGGAGTGTATATTTTTATCAGTGCCTATCTGGCATTTGCCATCATGGTGTGCATTTCTCCACTTTTCATCCCACTTATATTGTTTCGAGCTACCTTTGGTTATTTTGAAAAATGGCTAAGGATAACCATGGGATTCATGTTGCAGCCACTATTCCTCTTTACCTATCTCTCGATGTTGATGGCAGCCTATAATGTGGTGGTCTACACTGGTGATAATTCTTTATATCGCACCATCGCTGGTGATGCCGTGGACAATTCAGATTTTAAATTAGGGGAGTGGCTACTGGATAATGGTGTATACGCTAACTCATCCCAGAGCAGTCAGGCGTATAACGTTGACCCTAAAAAGATCGTGGATGGTATCGCCATGCAAGATATCAAGACTGGTGTGGTCGGTATCACAAAGGATCTTGGTGGCGCAGAGATAAGAATCACGGAACAGATCACTGATCCAAGTGAATGGCGTGAAAGTTCAGGACTACCAAGGGATATATTTGCCAGCAGACTATTACCACTCAATTACTTCCTGGTGGATCTGCCAGTGAAAGTTATCGACTGGAAAACACTGTCTGAATTGACAGGCCACAGCGGAGACGACCCGACAGAGTATTGGATAGACCTGATGCTGTCGTTCCTTATGTCAGTGCTCATAACCTATATCTTCCTTTTGATGATCGATCTGCTGCCATTCATTGGCTCTGGTGTGGCGGGTGATGTATTGTCTATGCCTGCATTCGGTACTGGCCCATTTGCGCCTCCGGGGGACAATGTGATGGCAAACTTCAAGAATAGGGTAATGGGCAATCTGATAGGGGGCAAAGGATGAGTATCGCTACTCTATATCGCTCATTGCTGTTAGCTCTGTTATTCTGGGGTGTTACGAGTGCTGCAAATGCCCAGGGTCTGGACATAGATTCATGTGCGAGTGGATTGCCACCCCATGCGTATACCACAAAAGTAGTCGTTTGCGTTACTGCATCAATGTTACAGGCTTCGCGTGAGATGGCGACTATGCTTGCGAGTTACATGGCGCCGGTCGCACTTGCCATGCTTTCCCTTGCTGTTACCTGGCTAGGGGTTCAGATATTAGGCGGAGAGAGGCAACTAACACAAAAAAGCGTTACGCTATCTATCAAGATCGGTGTTGTTTCGTACTTCTTCTTTTTTACCGATCAGATAGCAGGTGTAGTTCTTGCAGTGTTACAGCAATTCCTGATGATGTTGAATGCTGGTTATGAGCCATTCACTTTGATCGACACCATGATAGGAAAATTACTAGGATTCGGGCCTACACTTGCAATAACTCAGGGCTTATTGGGTATTCTGGGCGCTACCCTGATGTCCTCGACCACGGGCATATTTTTATTCCTCGCAGGCTTTGTGGCCATGCTCGATATATTCTTCTTTATCTTCAACGTAACATTTACTTATCTGCTGGCCATCATGCTGATCTGTTTTATGTTGGCGCTGACGCCATTCTTTGCGCCGATGCTGTTGTTCTATTCAACAGAGAAATACTTCAATAAATGGTGGCATATAATTGTTTCTGCAGGGTTAGTTCCTATCCTGATGTTCACATTCCTTTATTTCTTCTTCAGAATATTCCACGGACTCGTAGGAAATATTTTCGAGATCCTTGGTTACCCATGCACAGGCGGTAACCTTGCTTCCTGTGATGATCCGGATTTCACTCCTTACTGGAAAATGAACCAGCCTTTATTTGCATGGCTTATGCCAGCCGATCCAAGTTTTAGCCAGCAGATACAAAATATGGCACAATCAGATCAGTTAAGTATTCCGGCCGTGCAATCCAATGTTAATCCTCTGTTGCGCAGGGCATATAATACCAACATGATGAACGTGCCGGGAGTTAATTTCGGGCCGAATGACGTAGCTATTAAAGAGCAATTATTGTTTGCCCTTATCAGTCTGTGGATATTTGCATCGCTGATGAAGTCGATTATCACCAAGATCCCGACCATTGCCGATGATATTGCCGGTTCACTCAACCGTATCACTGTGCAGCCTACACAGATCGAGACCACTACCCGCAAAATGCTTGGTGCAAGCCCTGAACAGCTGCAGAAAACTTCTGCAAAACTTAGTGACAACCTCAAGCAAACCATTGATAGTATGAGGAATATGGCAACTAAAAAAAGAAGTTAATGACAACAAAACCGTAATAATACTGTGATAAAATATAACGCTATGAAAAATGTAATTAAACATATCCTATCAATGACTCCCAAAGACTGGGGGCGTTTTGCGCTATGTTTTATTTGCATTACCTTGTTTAGTGCCACACTTCCTGCACAGGCTCAGGTATTGCCTCCTGCACCAGATGGCACATGCACAATGGACCCGCAATTTAATCCGGATCCTCCAGCCCCTGGTGAAGGTATTGTTTCCCGTATTGTTGAAAATATAAAGAACGTGCTCGACACACTTACCGAGAGTATTTACAGCACTGTGGCAGGAGATAGTGGCTTCAGGCAAATGGCTGGTGCGGCGGTAACGCTCTATATTGCGATATATGGCACGTTATTCATGTTCGCGATGGTGCAGGTGACGCTCTTTGACTTTGCCGTTCGTATGATAAAAGTTGGCATCATAGTGGCACTTGTCAGCCCCTCTTCATGGGGTTTCTTCAATGATAATGTGGTGCATTTCTTTAATGACGGTACAGATTCCTTAATATCCGAGCTAAGCCAGATAGCCGTAGCTGGTATTTCTGAGCCTGTAAATCCGGGCGATCCGCCCTTTGTCGTGCTTGATGAGGCCATTGCAAAAGCCATGTCTGCAAAAATGGCGGTAACATTGCTTGCCACATTCTTTACTGGCCCATACGGGCTGCTTTTCGGATTGTTATTGCTGATGGCTGTGGGCTCATTCATGCGTGCGCTGCTTACTGCCGCATGGGTATATCTGATGTCGCTTGTAGTAAAGACCCTGCTATTTGGCATAGCCCCTATATTTATATTATGCCTGCTGTTCAACCGCACGCGCCACCTGTTTCAGGGCTGGCTGAACCAGGTTATCAACGCATCACTTCAGCCAGTCTTGTTATTTGCATTCTTTGCATTTTTCTGTCGGTTGATCGAAGCATCCGTTGATAAGATACTTGACGTGCATGTGTGCTGGACAGAATCCATGGAAGCTGTACGCGGTACACCGTTCTATACCCACTACTGGCGGTTTACTTATGAGAACGAACCATATGGTGGCATGTGGACGTGGACAGGTACGGATAATGCCGGCTCACCTGCGTTCCCTATAGATATTATAAATGTACTTATTTTCCTTATCCTTGCCGAGCTGGCCAGCAGGTTCAATAACGTTGTGCTCATGATCGCGCGTGATCTTGCGAACTCGACCACTAGTTTGGCTGATTTCAGGGGGGCATTATCTGACTGGATGTCACCAGTGAAAGGCCGTAAGGGTAGTGATCCTGGTACCATGGGCCGTACTGATGAAGTTCGCGATGTGATGAGACGTGAGGCCGGTGGTGGCGTTGGTGGCATGTCTGGAGATAGCGGAGCTGTCGCTTCCGCAGAGGGCGGTGGCAGCCCATTGGATCAGGCACGTCAACGGGCATTCCCGCAAGATGGCCAGCGAACCTAAGGTTACAGATAAATAATATTGCCCTTGTGAACCTTTTACTGGTAATATAAGCGCCTAAAATATTCAGGGGGAAATCCTATGGTAAGAGCGGTTTTTTTAGGTGTGCTACTATCAATGTTGGCCGCGTGCTCGAACGAAGTGATGGATCTTAGAAGCCCGTGCGTTGGCTCAGAAGGCAGCCCGTGTGACCGTCGCCCGGCTAATGACTGGTTGCAGCAAGGCTAATTAGCGGCCTTGTTTTTGTGCTTCGGCGGCAAGTTTTGCCAGTTCTGCCTGTGAAAGAAGCGCGTTCCTTACACCATCTGTACCCGGCAACCAGACAAGACTGAGCTTTTTCGGGTCACGCGCAAAGATGCGCTCTTCCTGCATCATGCCAAAATTTGGCGGAATATTGTTCTTCGCAAGACCAACGACCGTATGCGGGCCTTCGCGGTATAAACCAACGACCACACGCGGCCTGTCAACGAACACCTGCGAGCCACGCAACAGATCCAGTACTTCAGTTGCGGATTTAGGATAAGCACCTTTCTGCAGGTGATGCACAAGAACTACGGCAGCATTCTTCTTGATGGCAAATTCCTCGATTGCTTCAAAGAATTCGCTGGCGATATTGGAATCTTCCTCGTCGCCACTCAGGAATTTCCTGACCGGGTCAATGATCAGAAGTGGTACATCAGGTATCTTATATAAGCGCTTGAGATGCTGGATAAAGCTGACACCTTCACCAAAATCCGAACGCTGGAACATGAGGCGGCGGCCACGACCTTTGGGGTCAAAGATGGCAGCTCTGGCATTTAAAATAGGCGGGCCATCTTCACCGGAGAAATACACCGTGATGCCTTTGCACTTTTCTATCGAAACCCTTTGGCCAAGCCATCTGGGGGCTTCTTCACCCGGTTCATAATCCGTAGCGGTCATAACTGCGAGCTGATGGATCAAGCTGCTTTTACCAGAGCCACCTGCACCCGCCAGCATGGTCACACTACCACGCGGTATGATACCGGGTACGATGAATTCAAACATATCATCGGCTTCTTTACGCATCGGGCCGGTGGCATCAAATAGTTCAACATCTCGCGCTACGAGATTGAAGAAATTGAGGTTTCGCTCTACGTCCCCCGGATCTGTCCCGAATTTTTCATAAAGCGTATGGTGACGTTCGTAGGCATTCCAGCAATAGGCTGCATCTTTGATCTTATCGACACTGACAACGGAATCCTTGATGAGCTTGCTGACCTTTTTAGCATCGCTGAGGTCATGGTCGCTGAACAGAGCGCCAATATTCTTATGTTGGAACAGACCGTTATTAGTCAGGTAAGAAAGGCCAGAAAGCATATAACAATGCGCGTAGGGCAGGCTTTGCATGTTTGCTATATCGTATAATTCCTTACATCCTGGGATCGTTCTTCCATCCTCTGATACCGATTGCGGCTCATCAAGGAAGGCAATGACCTTAAGACCTGCGCGGTCATTATCGCCGCGGTTGAAAGGGCTGGCCAACACACCTAAAGACCAGATGCGCTGGGCCGATTCCTCTTTCAGTGTTTCAACACCGAGAGACAGGGCCGAGCACCATGCGATACCAGAACCCAGAGGCTTATAAGTGCCATCAGCATTCTTTTTATGAACCACCGGATTTAAGAGCAGGGTGGTATTAGGCAGATTGCCATTATTATAATGCTGCAATATTTCCTGTATGGCCGTTTCTGTGCCCGCCTCGTCGAACCAATGCGTGATCCCCGCCGTTTTACTACGGAAAGGTACTTGCTCAGCCAGTGAATAAAGGCACATATGGCCTTTAAGGCCTACAGCTTTGTGTGCTTCCCAGAGAACACGAAATTCTGTAGCAAGCAGCTGTGGGATATTTTCAATAGGTGCAATCATTGGTGACGGTTGTATAATGCTGTTATCCGGTTATAGCTTTACATAGGTTAATATAACATGAACTGTTATTCAATCCCACCCTCAGAATCATTTCTGCGATGCCTGGCAGAGTGGGTATTAGCTGAATATGGCCATGATGCGGCATTACTCACCCGCGCATTGATCTTGTTGCCTGGGCGTCGTGCCTGCCGCAGTCTCAGGGAGATATTCCTTGATATTACCGATGGCAAGCCCATGCTGCTGCCACGCATTCAGCCTATCGGTGATATTGAAGATAACAATTTTCTGGTGGCATACGCCTCCGATATGTTGCCGCCGGTGCATCCTTTGCGCAGGCAGCTATTGCTGATGCAGCTGGTGAATAATTTTGAAAAGCACCGGCAGGGGCGTGTCTATAACATGGAAAAGACCGCCCAACTAGCCGAGCAGCTGGCAAGCCTGCTGGATGATGTGGCGCGTGAAGATCTGGATTTCTCCGGGCTGGAAAATATCGTGCCGTCCGAGTTACAGAAACATTGGCAGCAAACGCTGGATTTCCTGAAGATCGTTTCCCTGCATTGGCCGCAGATGCTCAAGAATGAATCTGCAAGCGATGTCATAGCTTATCGTAATCACCTGCTTGATAATATTTCAGCGGCGTTATTGAGTGAACCGCCTGATTTTCCTATTATTGCGGCGGGTTCTACGGGTAGCCAACCGGCCACAGCACGGCTTATCGCCACCATTGCAAAGCTGCCCACAGGTAAAGTGATACTTCCCATGCTTGATAAGCAGTTATCAGAGGATGAATGGAAATCGCTTGATGAGACACACCCGCAATACATGCTTAAAAAGCTGCTTGAGAAGATAGGCTCTAAGCGTTCAGAAGTTAAAGATCTCTCCTCAGCCAAAGATAACGAGCGTGAATCCTGCCTGCGCGAGATATTCAAACCTTCTGTGGCAACCGCCCAATGGAAGAATAGCACCTGTGATTTCAACACAGGCCTATCTGGCATTCATCTGGTGCATGCGGATACATTATTGGATGAAGCTCGCTCTGTGGCGGTCATCTTACGCAATACACTTAATACTGAAGGTAAAACAGCCGCCTTCATCACCCCGAACCGCGCGCTGGCAAAAATGGTCTCCAGCCAGATGCAGCGTTTTGGCGTGGTTGTTGATGATTCTGCCGGCCGTAACCTGAAGGATGCACCGTCAGCAATATTCCTGAGATTGGTGCTGGATGTTGTGCGTTCAGGCATTTCACCTGCGGCACTATTGGCATTGCTGCGTCACCCAATGGCAGCGGCAGGAGTGAGCGCCGCAATATGCAGGCAATTCGCCTCCATGTTAGAGCGGCAGTTCCTGCGGGGTATTCGTAATGAGGCAGGCCTTAGCGGTTTGGTCGATGCCGCACGCGCAGAGAAACTGGAAGAACTGGCCACATGGCTTTCAGGCATAGAAAAGCAGTTGCGGCCGCTTGCTAATATCTTTCATACAAAGCAGGCGACATTCAAACAGCTACTGCAAGCGCATATCGAATTCTCTGAATGGTTAGCGACAGAGCCGGATAATGATAAGCAAGTGCTATGGGCCAAAGAATCCGGTCAGCAGTTAGCCGGTTGGCTTGCTGAATTGCTTGAGCATTCTGATGTGATGCCGGATATGAACCCGGCGATATACCCCGCTACGTTCGATGCCTTGCTCTCCATGCAATCCTATTGGCCAAAATTCTCGCAACATCCAAGACTACATATATTAAGCCCCATCGAGGCACGTTTGCAGAAATTTGATTGTGTGATCCTTGGCGGGCTGACTGAAAAAAGCTGGCCATCTTCTGTAGAGGCTGATCCGTGGATGAGCCGTCCCATGCGTAAGGCATTTGGGCTTCCTGCCACTGAAACTGCCATAGGGCAGGCGGCGCAGGATGTATTCAACCATTGTCATGCAGACAAAGTGTGGCTTACGCGCTCACGCAAATCCGACGGCACACCAACAGTGGATTCACGCTGGCTGGTGCGGCTGGAAACACTGGTTAGCCAGAAATCACCAGAAACTCTTGCGCGTATGAATACTCATACGATTGATGCTGCTCTTGCGTATCTCGATGCTCCAGCCGATATAGCAGCAATCGATGCGCCAAAGGCAACACCTCCAGCCCATGCACGACCAACACGCATGCGGGCTACGGATATCGATAAATGGCTGACCGATCCGTATTACATTTATGCAAAGTATATTTTAAAACTGCGGCAGCTGGACGAGCTGGATAAAGACCCGGACGGCGCAGATCTTGGCAACCTGATACATAAGGCGCTGGAACTCTTCGTACGCGATCACCCCAAAACATTGCCAGATAATGCCCATGAAAAACTTCTGGATTATGGAAAGAAGGTGTTTGCTGCATTTGCACATCAACCAGCGGTGCAATGTTTATGGTGGCCGCGTTTTGAAACGGTTGCCGAATGGTTCTTGGAGCAGGAGGCATCACGCCGTGCATCATTTGTAGAAGTATTATCTGAGGTGCAGGGGGAGTGGCATTTCTCTATTGATGACCGCTCATTCACACTGGTGGCGCGTATCGACAGGCTGGAAGCTACAAAGAATGGCCGCGTAAATATCGTTGATTATAAAACCGGTGGTCTGCCAAACAGTAAAGACATTTCCGCAGGGCTTGGTAATCAGCTTTATGTCGCTGCGATGATTGCAAAACATGGAAAACTACTGCCCACACCACAAGGAGCAATTGATAAAGACTTCCAGCTTGAATACTGGAAACTGGCGGCAAAGAAATCTGCATCCGAGATATTCGATGTTCCATTCAGCGATGACATACTGGCTGGAAGGGAAGAGATGTTAAAAGGGCTGATAACAACCTATATGGATGAAAAGCAGCCATACGCCGTGCCGCAAGATAACCAGCGTGAACTTAGCTATAATGAATACGAACATCTTGTTCGTAAAGCTGAGTGGGAATCTGTATGATGAAATTAGTGTACGTTGCGAAACTGCGAATCGAGGCGGTACACGCGCTCATACAGCTCAAGGCTGCGATCAAGCAGAAAGCACACATAGCTCGGCAATACGCCGTGCAGCATGCGGTTATCCACCATGCAGATATCCTGGAAGTCCAGCACATAGCTGCGGGCAGCTTCCTGTGGCTCGATCTTCCCAGAAAACACGGCGCGTTGCACCATGATCCACGCCATGATGGCAGAAAGCCTCAGCGTAATGCGCGACATCTCACAGGAATAAAGCGTTTGCAGGTTTGGTTCGATGCGGCTGCGGTCATCGTCGCCGAACATCGAAAAATATTCGTAGGAGTCATGCAAAAGTTGCATGGTCTCATTGAACAACCCGGGCATAAATACCACATGCGGGGCGTTCCTGTCTGCTACGATATGCTTGCCAATTGCCATGCAAAACTCTTCTTGTACCGCAATTATACCGCAGTTTTCCTTGATTTACTATTAATCTTTCGTGAACATTTTAATAAAATTGCATCTAAATGCCGCACTCAGCCTCAGTTTCAGCGTTAGATAGGCCTTTGCCCGCCTCATCTGTATTTGTCTCCGCCAACGCGGGCGCGGGCAAGACGAGCCTGCTTACCAGCCGTGTATTGATGCTGCTTCTGAGCGGGGTCGAGCCATCACGCATTTTATGCCTTACATTTACCAATGCCGCTGCCGCCGAAATGTCGAGCCGCGTACTGAAACGCTTAGGCAGTTGGGTGATGATGGATGAAGACGAACTAAAGAAAACCATCACCGAGATCACAGGTATTGCAGCTGACAAACGCCTGCTTGCCTTTGCGCGTAGTCTGTTCGCTAAAGTGCTGGATGCCCCAGAAGGTGTGCGTATTCAGACAATTCATGGTTTCTGCCAGTCACTGCTCAGGCGTTTTCCATTAGAGGCCGGTATCAGCCCGCATTTCTCGCTGATGGATAGTCGCAGCGAAGAAGAGATGCTGCATACCGCCAAGATGAGGCTGTTCTCCCAAAGCACGGCAAATGACCAGCAGGCGGCTACGGCATTGAATGCATTAGCGCGCGAGGCCAGTGAACAGACCATGCGCGATGTGCTGAAAGAGATCATCAATAACAAGCAGGAGTTCTTTAGTCTCGTGCGGGATGCTGCACGGCTTGAAGATGCCAAATATCACATATGGAAAACACTTGGCGTAGAGCCTGATGTCAGCGCAGAAGCACTACTTACGAAATATTTTGTTTACGACGATGAGCAATTACAGAAATTGCGCCATATAGCCGCGCTGCTATCAGAAGGTGGTGATACAGACAAGCAAACGGCAAGTGGTCTTGCGCGCTGGCTGGAAAAGCCGGAAAGAAACCTGCAAGCCGCTCAAGCCTATTGCCAGACCTATCTAACCAAAACAGACCAAACCAAACGCAAGAACATCTTCACAGCTAAAACGCTGCATGATGAGGCATTGATCGAGATACTCACCTCTGAACGCGACCGCGCCTTGGAGTTTGAGAATAAGTGCAGGGCGATAGCGATAGCGACGCGCAGTTGCCACATACTTACGGTAGCGCATGCGCTGCTTTCATTCTATGAGGCAGAAAAGCAAACGCACGCGCAGATGGATTATGATGACCTCATCCTGACCGCAAGCAGGCTGCTTACTATCTCTGATATTTCATCATGGGTGCTGTATAAGCTTGATGGTGGTATCGATCATATTCTGGTGGATGAGGCACAGGATACCAGCCCGGCGCAGTGGCATATCATCCGTGCCCTGTCGGAAGAATTCTTTGCGGGTAAAGGTACGCGTGAGGCCACAGAACGCACGCTGTTTATCGTGGGTGATGAAAAGCAGTCCATTTACCGCTTCCAGGGTGCAGATGTACGCGCACTTAAGGAGATGCAGGATTATTTCGCCAACCGCATCAAAGATTCAGGGGGAAGGGCAGAGGTACGCAGCCTGAATACTTCGTATCGCTCGCTGCCTGCGGTGCTACAGGCCGTTGATAAAGTATGCGCTGACCCTGCCCTGAAAGGCAATATAACCTTCAATGATTCACCTCTGGAACATATTGCACACCGCACAGGGCATACTGGTTATGTAGAGGTTTGGCCATTCACAGGTAAAGATGATGAGATCAATTATTCTGCAAAAAGCCGGCTGGTGAAACATATCGCAGATACCATCGCATCATGGCTGGAAGCGCCCATGTGGCTTGAAAGCAAGGGGCGACCGGTCAATGCCGGTGACATTATGATACTGGTGCGCACACGCACCGATCTGGTAGGAAAAATATCTAGTGCGCTCAAGCGCAGGAATATACCCGTGGCGGGTATAGACCGCATGCAACTAACCGAGAATCTTGCGGTGCAGGATCTCATCGCATTTGGCCAGATATTGCTATTGCCGGAGGATGACCTTTCGCTCGCCTGTGTATTAAAAAGCCCGATATGCA
The DNA here is from genome assembly GCA_964535825.1 of uncultured Rickettsiales bacterium. Lineage (GTDB taxonomy): Bacteria > Pseudomonadota > Alphaproteobacteria > Rickettsiales > SXRF01 > CAZAQK01. The sequence continues at coordinate 453,509 of CAZHUC010000001.1, read as the reverse complement.
ATATCTCAGAAGAAGCGCTATTCCAGCTTGCCTATAACCGTGGCGGCAGGTCGCTCTGGCAGAGGTTAGGGGAAGAGGCGGCTAACAGCAAAACCCTGCAGGATGCTTATGAACTCATTGCAGCGTTCCGCAGCAAGGCAGATTTTATTGCGCCGTTCGAGCTTTATACATTATTACTCGATACGCATGCTGTGCGTAGCCGTATCACCGGGCGTATGGGCGAAGAATATGATGATCCTATTGATGAATTTCTTTCGCAGGCACTGGTATATGAAAGATCACATGTGCCTAGTCTGCAGGGCTTCATTTATTGGCTGAATAACAGCCAGAGCGAGATAAAGCGTGATATGGATCAGGCGAGAGGGCAGGTGCGCATCATGACCATTCATGGTGCAAAAGGCTTGCAAGCCCCCATCGTTATTTTGCCGGATACCGCAAAGAAACCAACCGTACTTGAAAAAATGTTCTGGAATGATGAGTCATTGCCATTTTGGCCTGAACATGCAAAAGCACATGATACCTATACCAACTCGCTAAAAGAAGGCGAACAAAGCGAGATACACGCAGAGTATTGCAGGCAGCTTTATGTCGCCCTGACGCGTGCGGAAGATATGCTGTGCATCGGCGGTGCGACGGAGAATAAAAAGGCCACAACGGATACATGGTACGATATTGTATTCAGAAGCCTGCAGGCTGTTGCCACACCATACCAGACAGCCAAAGGTAGTGGCTTAAGGCTCGGTACGCCTGTGTTATTAAAGAAGCAGTCGCCAGCGCCTACAAAGCCAGACGGTGCGTCTCAGAACATTGATTTCAGCTACCTGAACGAACAACTTGCTCCACCGGCTGAATATGCAAAACCACTGACCCCATCAAAATTTGCGGATGATGAGCCTGCGGGTATATCGCCACTACAGGCCAGAAAAACCTATAGCAGGGGGCAATGCATCCATTTACTGCTCCAACATTTGCCGGATATAGCAGAGCTAAAACGCGTACATCTGGCCAATCAGATCGCAGATCGTTTCCGTGCCACTTTGGATGATAAGGAACGTACCTCCTGCATCAATGAAGCACTTGGCATCATAACCCACACGGAATTTGCAAAGGTCTTTGCTCAAGGCAGCATGGCAGAAGTGCCTGTAACCGGCGTAGTGGAGATAGCTGGCAGGCCATATACAGTGTCTGGCCAGATAGACCGTCTGTCGGTTGGGGATGATGTTTTGATAGTGGATTACAAGACCGGCAGCATGCCACCAGAGCTTCCAACCGCCTATTTGCGGCAAATGACCCTCTATAAGCTGCTGCTTTCCAAGATATATCCGAAGAAACAGGTGCATTGCGCACTACTGTGGACATCATCAGCGCGTATGCAGCTAATTCCTGATGCTTTACTTGACGAATCCACATTTGATTCCTACATATAATTATTATCTTTTCCAAAAAAGGGGACACCATGACGCTTCACATCGACGATAACGAATTTGAACAGAAAGTACTGAAAGCAGCCGAGCCTGTGCTGGTTGATTTCTGGGCAGAATGGTGTGGCCCTTGCCGTCAGATCGGCCCGCTTCTGGATGAGATCGCCAGTGAGCGCGCGGGTAAGATCACCATCGCTAAAGTAAATATCGACAAGAACCCTGGCACGCCTCAGAAATACGGCGTAAGAGGCATCCCAACCCTGATTATCTTCAAGAACGGTCAGGCTGTATCCACCAAAGTTGGTTCGCTGCCTAAAAGCAAACTGGTGGAATGGATAGATTCAATAATTGCTGCATAGATCCATCACGGATGTATCACGGCTGTTGCTGGCTGAGTTTTCCCTCACGCCGGTCATTGCCTCTGAAATAGAATTCTATTTACATGGTAAGGATGTGCCCAAGGCTTTCTGGCAGGGTGTGCACACGCATTGCCAGCAGCGCAATATCAGCCTGCAGAAACATGAAAAAGAAAAAGGAGAGGGGCAATATGAGATCGCCCTCCTCCCTTCAGACGCTGCATCCTGTGCAAATAACACCAAGTTAGCCAAGCAACTCATCTCTGATTTAGCTGGCCAGTATGGCCTTAAAGCAGATTTCTCCGCCAAACCTCTTCCTGATCAGCCGGGTAGTGGGCTGCATATCCATGTGCATCTTGAGAACAGCATGAGTGAAAATGTGTTCTATAAAAAAGATGAGATCATTAGTGATGAGCTAAAATTCTCTATCAGCGGACTATTGGCAACCATGCAGGAATCCATGCCTGTATTTGCCCCCACGGAAGCGTCTTATGCCCGTTTTGTAGAGAGATCGAATGCACCACTTACGATCAGTTGGGGAGCAAATAACCGCACCGTGGCGGTTCGGCTGCCAGACAGTGCCCATGACAATAAAAGGATAGAACATCGCGTCGCAGGGGCGGATGCTGAACCTGAGGCAGTTATTGCGGCTATTTTATCAGGTATCCATCATGGCCTAATGCACAAACCAGAACTCCCACCACAGATATACGGCGATGCTGCGCTGGATATGTACGAGCTACCCAAATTAAAGGCTATTTTGTTAGCCCAGCCGTGAGCTGCTTTACAAACGCAGCGGCATCTTGAGCAGGGCTCTTGCTTTCAGCAATGATCTTCACCAAGGCTGACCCCACCACCACAGCATCGGCATGCTGTGCTGCGGCTTTCACCTGCTCGGCTGTTTTTATGCCAAAGCCTACTGCTATCGGCAGGGCGGTGTTTTTATGAAGTGCATCGAGTTTTGCTGACAGGTCATCGCTGCTGGCAGTGGCCGCACCTGTTACACCCGTTACCGAGATATAATACACAAAGCCACTGGCCGAGGCGGTTATCAGCTTTACGCGCTCTGTATCGCTGGTAGGGGCAATAAGGCGGATAAGGCGCAGGTCATTCTGTTCCAGATGCGCTGTGATCTCGCGCTCTTCTTCCGGCGGAAGGTCAACGATGATAAGCCCATCAACACCAGCGACACCGGCGTCCTTACAGAAATTACTTACTCCATAACGGTATATCGGGTTGTAATACCCCATCAGGATAACAGGTGTTTTCTTATTCTTTTCACGGAACGTCTGCACGGCGCCAAGAATAGATTTAAGCGTTGTGCCTTTGGCGATAGAGCGTTTGCCAGCGGCTTCGATCACTGGCCCATCGGCCATAGGGTCGGAGAAGGGCACGCCGATCTCGATGATATCAGCACCGGCATCCGGCAGGGTATCAAGTAATGCGCCGGTAGCCTCAAGGTTAGGGTCACCGCCCATCATGAAGGTGACGAGTGCCGCACGATTCTGTGACCTTGCCGTATCAAAAACCTGTTTGATGCGAGCGGTCACAGCGTTACTCCCAGTGCGCTTGCCACGGTAAGTATATCTTTATCGCCACGGCCGCAGAGATTCACCACCATCAGGTGATTGGCCGGCAGATCAGGTGCTATTTTCAGCACATGTGCCAGCGCGTGGGATGGTTCAAGGGCAGGGATGATGCCTTCTAATTTGGAGACGGCCTGGAATGCTTGCAGCGCTTCATCATCCGTAACACTCACATAATTCACACGTTTGCTGTCATGCAGCCATGCGTGTTCCGGGCCAATGCCCGGGTAATCAAGCCCGGCAGAAATGGAATGCGCTTCTTTGATCTGCCCGTCATCATCCTGAAGCAGGTAGGTGCGGCAGCCATGCAGTACACCGGGCTTGCCTTGGGTTATGGAGGCGGCATGCTCGCCACTGTCTAATCCGTGTCCCGCTGCTTCTACACCAATAAGCCCTACATTCTCATCAGCAAGGAAGGGGTGGAAAAGGCCGATAGCATTTGAGCCACCACCGATACAGGCCACCAGTGTATCCGGCAGGCGACCTTCTGCCTTTTGCATTTGCTCACGCGTCTCACGACCAATGACAGACTGGAAATCCCGTACCATTTCAGGGAAAGGGTGTGGGCCTGCCGTCGTGCCGATAAGGTAATAGGTGTTATCAACATTGGTCACCCAGTCACGCAGTGCTTCGTTCATTGCATCTTTCAGCGATTTTGAACCGGCATGTACAGGCCTGAGCTCTGCGCCCAGCAGCTTCATGCGGAATACGTTGGGTGATTGGCGCTCAATATCCTTAGCGCCCATATAGATCACACATTCAAGGCCGAAGAGAGCGCATACAGTGGCAGTAGCAACACCATGCTGCCCCGCGCCGGTTTCTGCGATGATGCGTTTTTTACCCAAACGCTTCGCAAGCAATGCCTGACCAATGCAGTTATTAATCTTATGCGCGCCGGTATGGTTCAACTCATCGCGTTTGAAATAAATTTTTGCGCCTTTGCAATGCTGGGTCAGGCGGGAAGCAAAATACAGCGGGCTAGGCCGGCCGATGTAATGTTCAAAATAATAATCCAGCTCCTTCTTGAACTCAGGATCGAGTTTAGCTGCATAATAGGCCTTTTCCACCTGCAGGATAAGCGGCATCAAGGTTTCCGCCACATAACGGCCACCATAATGACCAAAATGACCGTCTTTGTTAGGGCCTGCAAGGTTCAGTTTCATCAGTTCTTCACCGCTTCAATGAATTGTTTTATCAATGCTGCATCTTTTACACCTGCAGAGCTTTCAACACCAGAAGATACATCCACGATGGCTGTATTGGTTTGGGAAATGGCCTCTTTGATATTGTGTATATTCAGCCCTCCGGAAAGTATCCATGGCATGGAGATATTTTTGTTCTTTAGCAAAGACCAATCAAACGTTTTGCCGCTGCCACCATGCATATTTTCTACCTTCGTATCAAATAGCAATATGTCAACGCAGTTAAGATAGGCGTCTGCAGCCTCAATATCCTTGGCATTACTTACAGCGATGGCCTTGATAATTTTTATATGCGGCAGCTTTGCTTTTATCTCTTGTACACGCGCTGGGGATTCATCGCCGTGAAGCTGCAAATAGCTTACAGGAAAATCTATGGAATCCAGCCAGTCATCCGTTGGGTTTACAGTCACCAGTACGGATGCAACATGCTTTGGCAGGTTGCGTATAAGCTTAGAAATATCTGCTAGTTCGATATGACGTGGTGACTTCTGATAGTGTACGAACCCAACGAGATCTGCGCCCGCTGATACAGCTGACTGGATATGCGTGGCATCCTTCAGCCCGCAGATCTTAACGCGACGTGTCATTGGAGGTGATGTCGGGCAGTGTGGACATAGAGGTTTGTTTTGCGCGCAAACCTTTGAGTTCTGTTTCCAGTGTATGCGCCCGTTTTTTTTCAGAAAGATATTGCAATTTCATATTGCTGAGCCTGCCGCTTACCACCACCAGACTTATCAACGCCCCTGCGAATATACTGAGTATGACCAGCAGGAATGCCGGAAGATCAATGGCGTAGGAGAGAGGGAACAGGCTCAGGCTCACCACCTCATGGTTGCTGGCCGCGAACACAATGAACAACAGCGAAACACACGCTATGAATATGGTTCTAGCTGTGCGTAATAGCTTGGAGAACAATTAATTAATTGCGAACGATAACGGAGGGCTTATTGATGCGCTCGCGCAGTTCTTTACCGGTACGGAAATAAATGGCGAAACGCTCACCGATATTAACTTCCTGACCGTTCTTAGGGTTGCGTGCCTTGCGAGCTTCGCGCTTACGGATAGAGAAAGCGCCAAAGCCACGAAGTTCAACACGACCACCCTCAACAAGAGTGTCTGAAATATCACCAAAAATGGTATTTACCAGCGTTTCAATGTCGCGCTGATACAGGTGTGGGTACTTTTTAGAGAGCCTCAGGATAAGTTCAGATTTTGTCATAGACATGCCCTTGAAGTAAAACGATTAATGGATGTCAGGATGCCATATAGCAGCAATCCCGTCAAGCCCTATGCTCTTAGAATTGAAAAATATTTTGCTTGTAGATTCGGCCAATTGGTCAAAAAAGCCCGTTTTATCGTCTATTTTGATGTCTTTTATATCCAGCTTAGGCTTTATCTTTCTTTGCTTGACAAGCCAGGCCATAGCCTCCTGCTCGCCCCCGATAGCATCTATTAGTTTATATTCCAGGGCTTTTTTCCCGCTATAAACACGGCCATCTGCCAGCGCCAGGGCACGCTCCCGGGGTAATTTACGGCGTTCTGCCACCATATCCACAAAGCGGCCATAGAAATCATTGATCACTTCCTGGATCACGCGCTCAGCCTCAGGAGAGGTCTTTTCCAGCGGGTTAGGGGCGGCTTTCAGTGGTGAGGTTTTGATGATGACCGGCTTGATACCTAACTTATCGGCCAGTTCAGTGGCTTCAAAGCTTTCCATGAGCACCCCGATAGAGCCCGTTATCGTGCCTTCACGCGCGATCACATGATCCGTGCCTAATGCCACCATATAACCAGCAGAGGCAGCCACAGAGCGCATTACAGCAACAACCGGTTTACCTTTTGAGAGTTCTCTCAGGCGAATGAATATCTCTTCGCCGGCAACAGCACTGCCACCTGGTGTATCCAGCCATACGATCACAGCTTTGGCACGCGGATTCTCGGCCACCTCATCGATCAGGTCATAGATTTTCTTGTCGTCCAAAATGATGCTGTCGAATGTGATGCGTGCAACAAAATCACCTTCGATGGGTGAGTTCAGGGAATTCCTGTCAAAGAATACGATGAGTGCAATAATGCCAAACACGACGGCCAGAAGACGCCAGCGTGAAATTTGTGCCTTGAGATATAAACGATCGAGGAGGGTGTCTGCGTTGATTGCCATGGCTGAAATAGAAAGGGTTGATGATCGCGGGTGTTTATACACCATCAACCATCAACCCACAACTATCAACTAGCTTTTTTAAGAGCTGGCTTTTTTGCTTTTCTTAGTTGGCTTCTCTTTAGCTTCATTCAAGGCTGCGCCCAGAATGTCACCCAGTGATGCACCGCTATCGGTTGAGCCGTACTCAGCGATCGCTTTTTTGTGCTCATCTGCTTCAAGAGCTTTGATAGAAGCGCTTACTTTACGAGAAGCAAGATCCAGTGTGGTGATCTTTACATCCACACGGTCACCCACTGCGAAACGATCAGGACGTTGTTCCTGGCGTTCACGCGCAAGCTCGCTCTTCTTGATGAAGCTGTTGATGTTGTCGGTCACTTTTACAGTGATGCCATCATCATTCACTTCAGACACGGTGCAGGTCATGACCGCGCCTTTTTTGATGCCTTCGAATTCAGATTCGAATGGATCATTTTCAAGCTGCTTCACGCCGAGGCTGATACGTTCTTTTTCTACATCGATAGCAAGGATCTTGGCTTTGATCACATCGCTTTTCTTGTAGTTTTTGATCGCCACATCACCCGCTTCAGACCAGCTCAGGTCAGAGTGGTGGATGAGGCCATCGATCTCGTTATCAAGCGCAATGAACAAGCCGAAATCCGTAATGTTACGAATTTCACCTTCGATCACATCGCCCACGTTCACTTTGGTAGCGTATTTTGCCCAAGGGTTCTCTTCGCACTGCTTCATGCCGAGAGAGATACGATGTTTTGATGCATCGATATCGAGAACAACAACATTCACTTCCTGGCTAACAGAAACTAGCTTGGAAGGATGAGCGTTCTTCTTCACCCATGAAATTTCAGATACGTGTACGAGGCCTTCGATACCTGGTTCGAGTTCAACGAACGCACCGTAATCGGTGATGTTGGTGATCTTGCCAGACAGTTTCGTACCAACCTGATACTTGGTGTCAGCACCCTGCCAAGGGTTGCTTTCAAGCTGTTTCATACCGAGTGAAACGCGCTTGGTGTTCTGGTCGAATTTGGTCACGATCACTTTAATGGTCTGACCGAGGCTCAGCACTTCTGATGGATGGCTGATACGACGCCATGAGATATCGGTAACGTGGAGGAGACCGTCGATACCGCCCATATCAATGAACGCACCGTAATCGGTGATGTTCTTCACCATACCGTCGAGCACCTGACCTTCTGCAATTTTAGAAAGCAGCTGGTCACGTTGTTCAACGCGAGATTCTTCGAGGATCGCACGGCGAGATACAACGATATTGCCACGCTTGCGGTCCATTTTCAGAATCTGGAATGGTTGTGGCACATTCATCAATGGGCCAACATCGCGCACTGGGCGAATATCAACCTGTGAACCAGGAAGGAACGCAACTGCGCCCTGAATGTCCACAGTGAAACCACCTTTAACGCGGCCGAAGATAACGCCTTCAACGCGCTCGTTCTTCGCACATGCTTTTTCAAGTTTGAACCATGCTTCTTCACGAAGTGCTTTCTCACGAGAAAGGATCGCTTCACCATTTTTGTTTTCGATCTTTTCAAGGAATACTTCTACTTCATCACCAGCACGGAGTTCTGGGGTTGCACCACCAACAGAGAATTCACGCAGTGGAATGCGACCTTCTGATTTCAGGCCCACGTCAACGATCACAACGTCTTTTTCGATCGCAACGATCACGCCGGTTACAACTGAACCTTCGTTCTTGCCAGATTCTTTTACTGATTCTTCAAATAACGCGCCAAAATCTTCAACTTCGAAATTAGCCAGCGCTGCTGCACTTTTAGCCATATTTTTCCTATTTTCTTCGGTCATAGAGTCATCCTGAGCTAGCGGGGTTACCGCATTCGGCTCAAAATGACAAAGAGCCGAGGGGTTGTGAAATGCCGCCGAGCCATTCCGGGTTTATGTAAAATTCAAACGGAACTCTGGCGGGCGTTCCGGTCTATGGTTAAATAGGCCGTCATTTGTAATGATAAACCGCAGGAAAGCAAGTGTTTTATTAGGCTTTACCCACCGCTTGCCCTTGATTTCGATCTGGCAAACTTTTGCCTATCACCTGATCTATCAGAAAGAGGGCATTAGGGTGATCCTGAAGGACAGAGGCAGGCAACCGGTCGGTCTTGGGCTCAGTGAGTGCTTTTATGATCGCCTCGACCTTTTTAGCCCCATTTGCCAGTAAGATAACACGTTTGGCGTCCATAATGGTATCAAGCCCCATACTAAGCGCATGGGTTGGTACTTGATTGATATCATCATTAAAATAGCGGGCATTAGCCTCACGTGTGCTGTCCGTTAAAGTAACACAGTGTGTTTTGCTATCGAACGCAGTACCAGGCTCACAAAAGCCGATATGCCCGTTCTCGCCAATGCCGAGAATCTGCAGGTCTATACCGCCTGCTGCCTTGATCTTGGCCTCAAACGCACGGCACTCATGATCCGTATCATCCGCCATACCATTTAAAATATTGATCTTTTTAGGATCGGCATTCACATGGCTGAATAAATGTTTCTGCATGTAGGCATGATAAGATTCAGGGTGGTTATGCGGCAGGCCTACATATTCATCCAGATTGAAGAATGTGGCTTTTGAAAAATCCAGCCCTTCTTCTTTGTGCATGCGTACAAGCTCGGCATACATAGGTTCTGGTGTGCCGCCGGTTGCCATACCAATGACGGCCTCTGGCTTGCGGCGCAATAATGCAGCAATTTCCTGCGCAGCACGTTTGCAGAGCGCATCTTGCGTAGTACAAATATCATAATCCAATGCCATCGGTCTATTATCCTTAAGTTATCAATGAGGCACAATTAAACAGATTTTTCTATGCTTGTGCATGAAGATATGATGACAACTATCCACTTCCTAAGGACTTTTGATACCCGAGCTAGAAGCCACCACGGTTATTAATGACTTTACAAGCCATTTCAAAGACTTCACTGGCATCCAGCGTTGAGGTATCCATTAAAACCGCATCATCCGCCGGGACGAGGGGGGCGGCCGCTCGCTTGGAATCACGCTCATCACGCTCCCGTAAATCCTCCAGAACCGAGTCGAACACCACTTCAATACCTTCACCCTCAAGCTCCTTGTGGCGGCGCTTGGCGCGGGTATAAAGCGTGGCGGTGATGAAGAACTTGAAATCAGCATCCGGGCATACCACCGTGCCAATATCCCTGCCATCTAGCACTGCGCCTTTGCGACCTGTGGCAAAATTCTGCTGGTACTCAAGCAAGGCAGCGCGCACTTCCGGGAAGGCTGATACGATAGATGCTGCCTGGCCGATACGTTCCTGACGCAGGCGAGGATTGGAAAGGTCATCCGCATCGATAGTTTTGACGGCTTCGATGGCAGCCGCCTTGTCGTTCGGGTCTTTACCGCCATAGACCAGCTTCATACCCACGGCGCGATACAGGCTGCCTGTATCAAGGTAATCAAAGCCATAATGCTCTGCCAGCCGCCGGGCGAGCGTGCCTTTTCCGGACGCAGCAGGGCCATCGACCGCGATGGTGATAGGGCGTCCTATATTGCTGGTAGATTGTTTGTCGGGAGAAGTAATTCTTGCGCCAGCATTGTTCATCAGGGCCACAAAATCAGGGAAGCTGGTCTGGATCGCGCTGCTGTCGTCTATGGTAACGGGCTGTTCACTGGCCATACCCATGATAAGGAAGCTCATCGCCACACGGTGATCGAAGTTGGTGATGATATTCGCACCACCCTTTGGAGGTTTGCCATTGCCGATGACATGCAGCGAATCACCTTCAGCAAAAGCCTGCACACCACAGGCGGTGAGGCCGTCGATGATCGCTTTCAGGCGGTCACTTTCCTTCACACGCAGCTCACCTAGTCCATGCATCACGGATTCGCCTTCAGCAAACGCCGCTGCCACAGCCAGTATGAGATATTCATCGATCATGGAAGGGGCGCGTTTGGCATCAATGACCGCACTTTTTAATTTGCTGGAACAAACCCGCACATCCGCCACATGTTCGCCACACACTACGCGCTGGTTAATGAATTCAATATGCCCGCCCATCTCATAGAGCGATGTAAAAAGCCCTGTGCGCAGCGTATTAACACACACATTCTTGAGCAATACATCCGATTTAGGGCAGATGAGGGCGGCTACCGCAGGGAATGCCGCAGAAGAAGGATCAGAAGGCACGATGATCTCACGCTCCTTCGGCGGCAGTATCTGTTTGCCCGCCAGCGATATAACATTGGCTGTACCTTCTTTTTTTACAGTTACCTCATATCCGAGGTAGCGCAACATATTCTCGGTATGGTCGCGGCTAGGGTGGGGCTCAACAATGCGCGTAACGCCCTTGGTATTCAAAGCGGCCAGCATAATGGCAGATTTCACCTGTGCAGATGCCACAGGCAGCTCATAATCGATCGCGGCTGGTGTGGCTGTGCCTTTGAGTGTGAGTGGCAAGCGGTTGCCGCTATGCGCTGTGAACTCTGCGCCCATCATCTCCAGCGGCTTCATGACGCGCGCCATTGGCCGGCTGCTCAGGCTTTCATCACCGGCAAAGAAGGTGGCAAAAGGATAGGGGGTAACAAGCCCCATGAGCAGACGTGCCGCCGTACCGGAGTTTCCCATATCCAGCACAGAAGGACTTTCAATTAACCCGCCAATACCAACTCCGTGCACCTGCCAATGCGCTGAACCACTTTTGGTAATGGATATACCGAGCAGCCCTAGAGCCTTGGCAGTATTCATCACGTCATCGGCTTCCAACAGGCCTTTGATCAGCGTTTTTCCCGATGCCTGCGAAGAAAGAATAAGCGCACGATGCGAGATCGATTTATCACCCGGGATGGCGATCGTTCCGTTCAGTGAGCAGGCGACTGAGTGCAGCTTTGACATAGGCTAACGCGGCGACAAGCGATCACCACGAAGGTATTTTTGCAGTCGCTCCTTGTCACAATACCAGGGTATATCTTTTTCCTTAACCATAAAATCGTGGCAAATAACCGCTTTGCTCATGATACCTATGGAAGCAAGACCCGCGAGCAGGACAATCAATACCATTGCATGCACAGCGTTCTCTGCAAAATAGCGGAACAGGTTATTATATAACCAGCGCCACATGGCATCTTTTTCTTTGCCTTTATTCTCATCATCTTTCATCAGGTAGGTCTTGGCGATGGTCGGAACACCGGCATTGCTGATGGTGTCTTCTTTACGGCGCGGGCCGTGTTTTTTGAGTCCGGAAGGCCTGTTAACTGGCTGTGGCAACGGTTTAGGAGGTGCAGACACCTGGCTATTTTCAGCAACATTCTGAGATCCATTTGCTGCTGATAAAGTAATGGTAATGGTCTGTGCACCGGCTGAGTTTTTCATAAAATTCATAGCAAAATCAGAAGCCTGCACATCAGGTGAGGAGCATAGCTCATTTAGCGTATCTGCCATGGAGCGCATGGTTTTTGCGTATAAATAGGAGGAATTTATGCGATCTTCAGATTGATTGAGCGAAGCGAGGCTCAGATACATACGAGAATGATCAGATTCATCATAGATCTTAGACTCGATTCCAAAACTGTTTAGAATGTTATGTGCTGTCTGTGCATCACGTTTCGGAGCGAGTTTATATGCACGTTGGCTTTCGTTGGAAGAAAGCAGGGATACCTCAGAACAAAGCGTTTGTAGCACATCTTCTATTGTTTTGTTCATAGTCTATTTATCGTATAATATATATTATGGAAAAAATAACATAGGTTTTAGTATCAATAGCATAGTCGGGGCTATATATCCATAGCCAATCCATCATAACCGGGCTCAACGCCAGCCGGTAATTCGGCTTTTAGGGTGTGATAATCGAACTCATGGGCCATATGGGTGAGCACTGCGCGCTCTGGCTTCACACGCTCGATCCATTGTAATGTTTGTTCCAGATTTGAATGCGTGTGAGACTTCGTGTAACGCAGACAATCGACGAACCAGAGCTTCACACCAGCCAATGCTTCAAACGATTTTTCTGGTATGAGATCCACGTCTGTTGAGTATGCAAAATCACCGATCCTGAAGCCCAGACTTTCCAGTTTTCCATGCCCTTGTTTGAAGGCTTTTACTACCACCCCCGATACATCAAATTCGACCACCTCTCCCTCTGGAATGGCCTGCGGTGTTAAACTTGGCCTGAACCAGACATACTCTGGCTTTCCCTTGAAAACGTACGTAAAGCGCTGCTGTAGCACTTCCAGCGTCTTTTTATCGGCAAAAACCGGAATTTCCTTACCAGACAGGTAGTTAAATGACCTCAATTCGTCGATTCCGTGCGTATGATCGGCATGATCATGAGTATAAAGCACCGCATCCACGCGCTTTATTCCATTATCTATGGCCTGCCTGTGCAGATCCGGCGACGTATCTATAAGAATATTAAGCCCGCCCGCTTCCACCAGCACCGATACGCGTTTTCGGATGTTCTTGGGGTCGCCCGAGGTGCAAACAGCACAGTCACAGCCGATCAGCGGCACACCGCCGGAATGGCCAGAGCCGAGCATCGTGACCCGCATTAGCTAGAACCTGTCGGCCGCTTGGCCTTATCAAATAAGCGGAAGAAGTTATCGGTGGTGATGCGCGCGCACTCGGTCGGGCTGATGCCTTTGATCTGCGCCAGCGTGTTATTCGTGAATACGGTAAAGGATGGCTCGTTGCGTTTACCCCGGTGCGGCATCGGCGCAAGGTATGGCGCATCGGTTTCCACCAATAATCTATCCAATGGCACATCCACCAGAGCGTCCCGAATAGCCTGGGCATTCTTGAATGAGATAATGCCTGAAAGTGAAATATAAAGACCTATTTCTACAGATTTATCAGCCAGATATTTTGAAGATGTAAAGCAATGGATAAGGCCTTTGAACACGCCTTTTTTCATCTCGGCGGCCAGAATATCCACCGTATCTTCATCGGCATCGCGGCTATGGACGATCAGTGGCAGCCCTGATTTACGAGCCGCTTCTATATGATTCAGAAAGCTCTCTTTCTGGGTAACACGATCAGTGTTCTCATAGTGATAATCAAGCCCGGTTTCGCCGATACCAATTACTTTTGCGTGTGAAGTCTTTGAAATAAGCTCTTCTGGAGAAACAATTTTCGTCTTTCCGGAATCATTCGGGTGTACACCTACAGAGCAATAGACCCCGTCATATTTCTGGGCGATGCCATGCACCTCATCGAACTCTTCCATTTCGGTGCAAATGGTCTGCATGACCCCTACACCCGCCTCTTTCGCCCGTTCTATCACAGCATCCATGTCTTCCTTGAAGTCAGGGAAATTCAGGTGGCAATGGCTATCGACCAGGAGCATATCAGGCAGCTCCCGCCTTCTCGTCTTTTAGCCCCCCGAGCCGCGGAAACACTGGGCTTGGCGCTGGGAGGGGGGTGGCTGGAACAAGGGCAAATTGTGCATTTAAATGGCCAAAACTGCGTTTATCGGCAGGTACGGCCAACTGGTCCAATATAGCACTTGAGGAGACAGGTATAAATGGCTGAATCATAATAGATATACAGCGTATTCCTTCCAGCAGATGGTATAAGGTGGCGTTCATCAGTCGCTCATCGACCTTCTTCTGCTTCCAGGGAGCTTTTTCGTCGATATAGGCATTGGCCTCGGTGGCAATGGCCACGATGCTGGCCAGAATGTCATTGAACTTACAGTCCATGTAGCTGGCGGTTACTTTTGCCGGGGTATCTTTTTCAGTGACATACACCTTGTTCAGGAAGCTCAGGTCGAGCTCGTCCTTATCAACGCCTTGAGGATCTGGCACTTTACCGTCACAGTTCTTGGCCACCATCGACAGCGTGCGCTGCACTAGATTACCCAGATTATTGGCAAGCTCTGAATTGATGACCGTGATCATACGCTCACGGGAGAAATTGCCGTCACTGCCGAATGGCACTTCGCGCATGAGAAAATAGCGTGTCTGGTCGAGCCCGAATTCATTAATAAGATCGGCGGGCGCAACCACATTGCCGAGTGATTTGGACATTTTTTCACCCTCGATCGTCCACCAACCATGCGCAAAGATACGCTTTGGCAGCGGCAGATTCGCCGCCATCAGGAATGCTGGCCAATATACCGCGTGGAAACGCAATATATCCTTGCCCACCATATGCAGGCTTGCCGGCCAGAATGTCTTAAATTCTGGAGCATTTTCATTGGGATAGCCAACAGCGGACATATAATTCGTCAGCGCATCCAGCCACACATACATGATATGGTCTTCATTGCCTGGCACTGGGATACCCCATTCAAACGTGGTGCGGGATATGGAAAGATCCTTCAGGCCGCCTTTGACAAAGCTCTTCACTTCATTAAAGCGCGATTCCGGCTTCACGAAATCCGGATGCTTCTCAAAATATTCCAGCAGCTTGCCCTCAAATGCAGAGAGTTTAAAGAAATAGCTCGGCTCTTCTACCCATTCAACATCGGCACCGGTTGGCGCTTTGCCATTCACCAGTTCTGATTCAGCGTAATACGCCTCATCACGCACAGCATACCAGCCGGAATAGCTGCCCAGATAAATGTGGCCTGCCTCTTCCATTTTTTTCCATAATCCCTGAGCGGCTACTTTGTGGCGCTGCTCGGTGGTACGAATGAAATCATCATTGCTGATATTCATCAGCTTGTTCATCTCACGGAAATGCTGCGATACCTGATCGGTGAATGCTTGCGGCTCGACACCCGCAGCTTTAGCCGATTTTTCGACCTTCTGGCCGTGTTCATCTGTGCCGGTCAGGAATTTGACATTGCAGCCATCCAGCCGTTTGAAGCGCGCCAGCACATCGCAGGCCACAGAGGTATATGCATGGCCGATATGCGGGCGGTCATTGACATAATAAATAGGTGTAGTGATGTAAAAATTATCTTTATTCAAGCGGCTGCACTTCCTAAACGAAGCCCTTCTTTAGATGGTATGGAGTGAAAGAACGTAATGATCACCTGTTTGTAATCAAGATGCAGATTTTGTGCTAATGAAAAATTATCAGCTGCCTGCTGCCACTTATTCGCCCAGACATGCGCCGGATATAATTTGGCCAGGTGCTCCAGCACTTCAGGCTCACGCGAGGTCGCACCTTCGGATTCGATACCAGCGGCAAATTTGCCCACACGCTCGAACAAGAACAACATCAAATGGCTGAAAAGCCGCCATTTTTCATGTGGTTTCTCGATCAGCGCTCGGTCTGCAAAGTTGTGCAGCGATGCAGAATCTATCGCGGGCAAAGTAGCCAGAAGTGCCAGTATCTCATCATACATGGCAAGCGCCCCCTGCTCTTCAAAATCCAGCGCTTTGCCGGGCGCACCGCCCGTAAGTTGTGCCAGTGCCGAGAGTTTCATATCCCCTGCGTCCGGCAGCAAATATTTAGCCGCTTCTACAAATGCTTCATGCTTCAAGGGGCGCAAACGCACCATTTGACATCGCGAGCGAATGGTAGGAAGCAACAGGCTTGGCTGATGAGAGATAAGTATAAGGATGGCGTGTGGTGGTGGCTCTTCAAGTATCTTGAGGATGGCATTAGCTGCGTTGATGTTCAGTGCATCAGCGGCATCAATGATGACCACCCGCCACTTGCTTTCACCCGAGGTCAGCGAAAGAAATTTTGCCACCTCCCTCGCCTGATCCACATTGATATCTTTGGCGTATTCGCCTTTTTTCTCATCAAATTCAGGCTCTAGCACCAGCAGATCAGCATGCGAACCCGCAGCTACACGGCTGAACACACCTTCCGGATTGCCATGCTCTGGCGTTAATAACGCACGCGCCAGCCGGTATGCCAGTGTGGCCTTACCAATACCTTTGATGCCGGAGATGATCAACCCATGCGGCAAGCGGCCTGCCCTGGCATCTTCATGCAATTGCAGTTCAATATCATCATGGCCGAAAAGAAATGTACTGGTTCTTGGGTGATTTTCGCTCATGCAGCGAGTTTTACACCAAAACGCTTGCTTATGACATTAAGAATTTCCTGATGAAGCGTATCTTTATCCTGCGAGGCATTGAGTATCACGCAGCGTTTCTTGTTCTCGCGGGCAATATCAAGGAAGCCTTGCCGCACGATGGCGTGAAATTGTGTTGGCATGGATTCAAAGCGGGTTTCGGCATTCTTACGACTGGCGGCGCGGGCAAGGCCCTCGCTCGGATCAATATCCAGAACGAAGGTTAGATGCGGCTGGAAATCAGAGAAGCACAGCTCATGCAGTTTGCTGATGAACACTTCATTGATACCTTTGCCGATGCCCTGATACACGCAGGTAGAATCATAGAACCGGTCGCATATCACTGTTTTACCAGCAATTAATGAAGGCTGTATCAGGCGCTTCACATGCTCCATACGAGCCGCAAGGAATAATAGCGTTTCGCTTTCTGGAAGCCATGCATCCTTAGCCCCCTGCACTACCAGATCGCGGATACGCTCGGCGCTTTCCGTGCCACCCGGTTCACGGGTGATAACGCAAGGATTTCCCGAGCGTTCAAAAGCTGTTGCCAGCATTTTCACCTGTGTGGATTTACCGCTGCCTTCACCGCCTTCGAATGTGATGAATGCACCGGTCATAATGCCTACTTATTATCCGATAACATATGCTTGAAGAACGCTTTCATCTTCCCAAAGCCGGAAAGTTTGGCAACATCGGATGCCGCCATCAATGGCACGGTCTGCTGTGCGCCGTCCTTCTGAGTTATTACCAGATCAGCCACATGCGCACCTTTGGTAACAGGAGCAGCTAGTGGTCCGGTATACTTAACTGTGAATCTCATATCCGGCATGGTTGCATGAGGCACGGTCATCAGAATGTCTTTATCGGCAACCAGCTCCACTGTTCTTTGCTCACCGAACCATACTTCCGCTTCCGAAATATTTTGTCCCTTGGATACTATCTTCTTATTAGTGAATTCACGGAAACCATAACGCAGCAGACGGTCTCCCTCTTCTTTGCGCTGTTTCTCGCTGGCAAGGCCATTAACGACCAGAACTAACCGGCGGCCATCTTTTTTGGCAGAGAGCGTGATACCATAACCCGCCACTTCTGTATGACCGGTCTTTAAGCCATCCACGCCCAGATCACCGCCAAGCAACAGGTTGCGGTTATACTGGCGGATCTTGTTATAGGTATGCTCCGGTACGGCAAAGTAATGGTAATATTCCGGAAAATCATTGATGAGTCGCTGCGCCAGAATGGCAAGATCGCGTGCCGTCATCATATGACCATCATCGGGCCAGCCGGTAGCATTTACAAAATTGCTACCCGTCATGCCTATTTCTTTGGCGACCCTGTTCATTTCCGCTGCGAATGCTTCCTCACTACCGCTGATACCTTCTGCAATCACCACGCAGGCATCATTGCCTGACTGCACGATGATACCAAAAAGCAACTCTTCTACTGGTACTTTATCACCCACATGAACGAAGGTCTTGGAGCCCTGCATCTTCCACGCTTTTTCACTGACAGACAGCTCATCGGTAAGCTTCATGCGTCCGTCCTTAAGGCGCTGGAACGCGACATACACCGTCATCAATTTACTCATCGAAGACGGGTGCATCTGTTCATCGGCATTCTTATTGAGTAGCACAGTATGCGTATCTGCATCCATCAGAAGTGCCTGTTTTGCGGCGGTTTCCATGGCAACCGCAGGAAATGCAGCCAACGTTACACACACAACAAAGAATGAAAGTATCTTATGCATCATGAACCTGTATCAGTTAAAGTTATTTTTTTATGATCCGAGCATCAGGCACGCCAGAGGCGCGCACATCCGCCAATATGGTTTCAGCGGACTGCCTGTCATCAAAAGAGCCGACGCGCACGCGCCATAAGCTCCTGCCATTCACATCAACATTTTCGATGTTGGCGCTGGCAAGCGACGACACCTTATCCACCAGTTTGCTGGCATTCTCTTCTGTAGAGAACACGCCGGCCTGGATGGTGTATATACCACCAGGAACTTCTGATACCTGCGGAACATCATCTGCAACAGGTGGCGGGTTGAATGCTGGCTGTGACTTGCCGGCAGATGGTGCGACCGAGCCCGGCTCTGGCAAGGTTACATTGTCACTTGCCCATGCTGTGCCCCTTGCATGGCTATCATTATCGCGTGATTCATTCTTATATATCTCAACAGGTTGTGTGCTGATTGGCGCATCATGGATCAGATTGTCCTCCACTCTAGCTTCTTCAGACGGGGTGGTTTCAACAGAACTGACGCTAACGACAGGAGCAGCTTCGGTCACGCCCTGCGTGTCATCATAACTGGAGTTCCTGATATTTTCGACGATCTTTGCTTCTTTCGGCTTATCATTATAGGCAACCATATCGAAGCTCTGGCCACTGCGGATGGCAGCAAGATATTCTTCTGTTTCCTGCAACAGGAACTGCACGCGTACCTTAGCTAAACCCTGAATACCAAGCCTTTGGGCGGATTTCTTGGAAAGATCAATGATGCGGTTATCTTTGAACGGCCCACGGTCATTCACACGAATGATGGCGCTTTTGCCTGTTTGCAGGTTGGTAACACGCACCATTGAGGGCATCGGCAGCGTCGGATGCGCTGCGGTCAGATCATCTTGATTGAAGAGCTCTCCATTAGCAGTGTATTTGCCATGGAAGCCCGGGCCATACCATGAAGCCGTGCCCACACGGTCGTAGTTGCTGTCATATTCCGGGTAATACATCTTACCAGCGATCTCATAAGGCTTGCCGATCTTCACATTACCGGTGGGTTTGCCACTAGGCGACGGCTGACAGGAAGTAAGGATGCCAAGCACCACAATAGCTGTCACGAAAGGTAATTTACGAAACATTACATGCTCCCCCGTTTGATCTTATCTGATAAGAGGCCAACTGCTGTTGCAAAATAGCGCGAACGATTCCATTTCAGCAAGACTTTATAATTATTATATACGAGATATGGCCTTGCATCCGCGCCCTGCCCAACAAAAATAACAGAGCCGCGCTCCGGCATATCCGGCAACGCTTGTCCATTCGCCCCTTTCACACCCAGTGCTTTCCAATCTGAAATGGATTTTTCCTGTTTGATATCTGCCAGCGATTCTTTAAAGCTCTTTGGCAGGGTAACGGCCACACCCCAGCCTTCATCACCTTTCCAGCCGGAAGAGCTCAGGTAATTGGCAATAGAAGCGAATACGTCAGCCTGCGTGCTCCATATGTCACGCTTGCCATCGCCGTCATAATCCTCTGCAAAATTGTGGAAGCTGCTAGGCATGAACTGGCATTGCCCCATCGCACCCGCCCATGAGCCTACCATTTCCCACGCGCCGATATGCCCTTCGTCAATAATTTTAAGTGCGTTTATGAGTTCGCCGCGGAAGTAATCGCTACGTCTGCCATCAAAGGCTAATGTAGCCAATGCATGTGGCACACTGAAGCTACCCATATTGTTGCCATAGCTCGTCTCAACACCCCATAACGACACGATGAATTCCGGCTGAACGCCGTATTTCGCACTTACCTGCTTAAGCAACGCAGCATGCTCGCCGGCATGCTCAATACCATTTTTCACGCGGCTGGCACTTACCACTTTTGCCATGTAATCATCATAGGTAACGGTGGATTCTGGCTGTTTCCTGTCCAGCTCGATGATGCGGTCTATCGGTTCAGCGTCAGCAAACACATCATTCAGCAAGGACTCCGAGATGCCCTGCTTTTTTGCATCTGCCATAAAATCCTTGAGCCACGCATTGAACTCGCGGGAGCTGCCGGAAGAGGCTTTTGAAGCAGGTGTTTTTGAAGTGTTGGCCTGTGTGCCCGCGCAAGACGCCACGAGCAATACAGTTGCAATACATGTATATAATCTACGCATATCAGAAAGGTGTAGCAGACTTGCTGCGAAAATAAAGAGCGAAGGTAATTTTTTTCATGGCAATTATCCTGCAATCTGGGTAATGAGCGTTGCTATGGAAAATATCATTACACAATCTTTAAAAAATAAATTGCCATCGCAACCAGCCATCATTCTGGAATCTTCGCTCTCGCATGATCTGGATGATATCATCGCGCCATTACTTCAGAATGCATCGTTGGCGATCGTAGATGATAAGAACACATCGCAAGCCTATGGCGACCATGTGTTCAAGGCGCTATCGGCAAAACATGCTTGTACGCATATAACCTATGCGTCATCGCCGGACGCTGATGACAAGGCTGTAGCCTATCTATCCGACCGCGCGATAAAATGCGATGCGCTGGTGGCAGTAGGCAGCGGTACACTTAATGACCTCTGCAAATATGTTTCTCATAAACAAGGCAAGCCATATATTGTTATTCCTACAGCCGCTTCAATGAATGGCTATCTATCGGCTAATGCCTCCATCTCAGAGCGAGGCTACAAAAAAACTATGGCTGCGCAGATGCCGCAAGCGGTGCTGTGTGACATGAGTATTATAAGCGCAGCTCCGGCACGCCTGAACCAAGGCGGATTTGGTGACTCCATGGCGCGCTCTACCGCGCAGGCAGATTGGCTGCTCTCACATTTATTGCTCGGCACTAATTATGATGAATCCGTATTCACACCATTGTTAGCCATTGAGGATGAATTGCTGGCATCAGCCAAAGGCATCCGCATGGCAGATGAGCAGGTACTAAAACTGCTCATGCAGACATTATTATTATCCGGATTAGGTATGACCGCCGCTAAAGGCAGCTATCCCGCAAGTCAGGGTGAGCATATGATCGCGCATGCTTACACCATGCATCTTAAACATGCAGGCAGTTCGTATAAAGCACTACACGGTGAAGAAATTGCCGTAACTGCATTGGCGATGGCTAATCGTCAGGAAGCCTTGCTTAATATCGAGCCCATCTTTGCAGATAAGATATTCCCGGAAGCCCGCATCACAGAATTATTTGGCGTTGATGTTACGGCCGAAGCAAAAAAGGCCTATGCAGAAAAATTGCAACAAATGGAAAACAAAGAGATCAAAAACTGGCCAGACGTAGCCAGCAGGATAAGCAAGGTGACCATCCCGCCGCAACGCATGCAGGCTATTCTGACGGAGGCCGGCTGCCAGTCCTTCTGGGGTGCGCTTGGCTGGCAACAGGATACTTATATTGCCGTTAGCGGCGCAGCGCGTTTCCTGCGCGAGCGTTTTACATTTCTTGATCTGATCTAGTATGTTAGGATAGCCTGATGCATTACAAAAGATCCAGCAATGCTACGGGTTTCACACTGCTTGAAGTAGCAGTGGTGCTTATTGTTATAGGCCTTGCGGTAGCTGGCATCTTGGTGGGTCGTACCATTATAGAAACTGCCAAGATAAGAAAAACCATCAGAAGCCTCGAGAATTTTCATGGTGCTTATTACACGTTCAGGGACAAATACAACGCGATACCCGGTGACATGCGCGCTCCCGGCCAATACTGGCCAGAAATGGGAAGTTTAACAGGTGATGGCGATGGTGATATCAATGGAGATATTGCTAATGAGCCAGCTTACGCATGGGCAGAACTTAAATTAGCTGGATTAATAGCCGTTGAGCTATCGCAGAACAGCCCGTATGTGTATGGCATTGCTCCCACGGCTACATCGGCAACATTTTTTTATTACAGGGATTACGCTGGTTATTTTAATAGTCATATTGGAAATAGTATTCATATCTCGGGCATCCCTAGTGTTGGCACTGCAGCATCGGGTGTCACAACCTATGAAGGTAAACAGATCGATATAAAACTTGATGATGGCGAACCGGAAAGAGGCAATATACAGGGAATTGCTCCTGTAGCGGCTGGCGTTGCAGTTGATACATGTGCGGATGGTACTGGCTATGCTCTTAGCGCAGGCAACGAACTTAGTTGCCGGCTGATGTATTACATCGAATAACTATTCTGAACTCAGCCTAATAAGCGCTGCGCATACCATGCATGCCAGCGGTACGGAAGCGCACAGCATCGCCGCTAGAAAAAGCACCACCCCCTGCCCGCTGATGGATGCCGCGAATATCAGCACCGGCGTATAAAGCGGTAACGCCACCAACGCCTGCAGCAGGCCGCCGCGCTTATTACCCAGCGTCAGTGCAGCCGTAACCGCACCAACCGCCACAATGCTGGGCGATGCCAACAGCAGCATGGTAAGTGCTTGCATAGTTTGTGCAGTATCCAGATTCGCCATAGCCGCGACGATCGGAGACATTACCAGTATCGGCAGCATGACGGAAATCCAAAGCCCCACAATCTTAGCCAGCACGAGAATTTCCAGTGCTACCGGTTGCAACAGATATTGCTCCAGTGTGCCATCTTCATGGTCACGTTCGAACAAAAGCGGCAAGGAAGTAATGCTCGCCAGCAACAACGCCACACACATCACCGCACCGGCATGGTCATGCAGTGTCTGTGGGTTCAGGGCGAAGGTGAACATTGTCACCACCAGCACATAGAAAGCCAGCGTGCCAAATGCCCCGCCGCCCTTGCGGAATGAATGCGATATAGTTTGAGTAAGGACCAGCTTAAACATGGCAGAAATCCCCTACCCACAGCGTATGGCTCGCGATCACGGAGTTCATCGTGTGGCTGGCGGCGATGACGATGCCACCTTGTGTCACGCGGGATTCAATAAGGCTTGCCATGAGTATCACCGCCTCATCATCCAAGAAATTGGTGGGTTCATCCAGTAGCCAGAGTTTGCTAGGCGCAAGGATAAGGCGGGCAAGTGCCACGCGCCGTTGCCAGCCGGCGGAAAGCTGCCCTGCAGGTGCATCCTTGAATTTCGTGAGGTCAAAATATTTGAGTGCTGCGGGAATGAGCAGTTCCGTATTATACATTTTTGCCCAGAAGCGCAGATTTTCTTCCACTGTGCTATCAGCTTTCACTGCGCTTTTATGCCCCACATACATCAGCTCACGTTTGAAGGCGGCATTATCTTTGATGGATTCATTATTCCACGTGATACTTCCCTGCTCCGCTGGCAACAAACCTGCGATTATGCGGATAAGCGTGGTTTTCCCCACGCCATTCGGACCTTTCAGGAGTAAAAGTGCCCCGGTTTGTAACGAAAACCCCAACCCGCTGAAGATCAGCCGGTCAGAACGTGTAGAAGTGAGGTTTTCGACAGTAAGCATGGCCATGATATACTGGCCAAAATTGAATTAGTCTATTTCTCTTGATTGCATCCCCATGTGTTCTTGCAAGCCTTTAATCAAAAATGTACGATATTTTCTAATATTTTGCCGCCCCTGCTCCGTGCTTCCATCAAAATTGCCTGCCTCGGGAATTTGTGCCGCAAACACTTCAATGGCATGGTCTAATAACTCACTGATGCCTGCCTTCTTTTTTGTACGCGTATAATCTATACCGAATAAAGACTGCTCTACTAATCCAGCAATGGGGCTTTTTCTGGCTTTTAATGCATTCAAGGTATGTTCAGCAGTTAGTAGTGATCCGGCTATTGCGCCTGTTTTTGCACTCATTTCCAGCACCTTATCCTCGGCATTAATTGCTGATGCATTAACAATCCTTATACTGCTTTGGTAATCGCGTTCCACCAGATCAAGCAGTTCTTTTTGCTTGCCTTCCTGTACCGCGAGGCACATGGAAAACAACTGCATCACCTGCTGGATAACTGTAATGTTTGTTTCAGCCTCAGAAACAGTCACTTTTATGTTTTCGGGATTATTATCATCCCGGCTGATTGCTATATAATTGCTATGCTCAGTGCTATCATCAGGAGCTTTGTGGCCCGTCGCACGTGCAATGATATTCATCATATCCCTTGCATCCACCCCATACATTGCAGCTCCCTTGTTATCAACTTTCTCGATAACAAGGTCTGTAATACGCTGCACGATGTCCATGGTCATTTTTAAGGAAGGATATTTTGCTGCTTCTGAGTCTTCGCAAATGCCAAGGCTTTTCAAATCTCCACTCAATTTTAATTGCTGAATGAATTCTTGCAACATGCCTCCCTTAAGCGGAATGTTCATTAGCTCAGGGTGATTATCTTCGGTAAAATAGCTCATCAGCTATGTCTTCCCTAAATGTATTTTGATAACACATCCGGGTGCAGCCTAACACTATGAGTGCCGGTATAGTTGTTACATTTCTGTTAAAACCTTAGAATCAGCCAAAAACTCTATGCTAACATAATGAATTATCAAGAAGTTAGTAATAAACCCTTAACTATTAGCCTTTAGCCTATTATATCGTGTTCTAATACCCCATTCATAAGGAGAAGTGTGTGAAAAACAAGAGTAAGAATTCGCTGGGCAGCCGTTCGACGTTGCAGGCAGGTGGTAAAACATACACCTATTACAGCCTTCCGGCAGCGTATGCAAAGCTCGGTGACCTGAGCCGCTTGCCGTTTTCACTCAAAGTGCTCCTTGAGAATCTGCTGCGCTATGAAGATGATGTTTCTGTTTCCGGTGAAGACATCAGCGCATTCGCAGAATGGCATTTAAGTAAAAGCTCAACGCGCGAGATCGCGTTCCGCCCTGCCCGTGTGTTGATGCAGGATTTTACCGGCGTTCCAGCCGTTGTGGATTTAGCTGCTATGCGCGATGCAATGGCAAAGCTCGGCGGTGATGCTGAGAAGATCAATCCACTCTCACCTGTTGATCTTGTCATCGACCATTCGGTTATGGTTGATAATTACGGCACTAAGGATGCATTCACAAAGAACGTCGACGTTGAAATGCAGCGTAACGGTGAACGTTATGAATTCCTCCGCTGGGGTCAGGCAGCATTCAATAATTTCCGCGTGGTTCCTCCGGGAACGGGTATCTGCCATCAGGTGAACCTTGAATATCTGGCGCAAGCTGTGTGGGTGGATGGTGATGTTGCATACCCCGATACACTTGTGGGCACAGACTCGCACACCACCATGGTGAATGGTCTGGGTGTACTTGGCTGGGGTGTTGGCGGTATTGAAGCAGAAGCGGCGATGCTTGGTCAGCCCGTATCGATGCTTATCCCTGAAGTGGTAGGTTTCAAACTTACAGGCAAACTGCGCGAGGGTGCAACGGCGACTGATCTCGTACTTACCGTAACGCAAATGCTGCGCAAAAAAGGCGTGGTGGGTAAATTCGTTGAATTCTATGGCCCGGGTCTGGATAATCTTCCGCTCGCTGACCGTGCAACCATTGCCAACATGGCACCGGAATATGGTGCGACCTGCGGTATCTTCCCAATCGATGCGGAAACCATCAATTACCTGAAACTTACAGGCCGTGATGCTGGCCGTATCGCACTGGTTGAAGCGTATGCGAAAGCGCAGGGCATGTGGCGCGATGCCAATTACAAAGATCCTGTATTCACCAGCACACTTGAACTGGATATGGGCAGCGTTGAGCCTTGCCTTGCTGGCCCGAAACGTCCGCAGGATAAAGTTCTGCTTTCAGAAG
Source organism: uncultured Rickettsiales bacterium (assembly GCA_964535825.1). GTDB lineage: Bacteria > Pseudomonadota > Alphaproteobacteria > Rickettsiales > SXRF01 > CAZAQK01. The sequence goes on along the minus strand of CAZHUC010000001.1, from coordinate 427,407 downwards.
CACACACCTCTTTTGCTTCTGCACAGCCTGAGCTTGATAAGGATAAGAAAACGGCTGTCGGCAAAAAGATCAAGGTCGGTAATTACGAAATGTCGCATGGTGATGTTGTTATCGCAGCTATCACCAGCTGTACCAACACTTCAAATCCCTATGTAATGATGGCGGCAGGTTTGGTGGCGCGCAAAGCAAAAGCCAAAGGCCTCATGCCAAAACCATGGGTAAAAACATCCCTCGCCCCGGGCTCTAAAGTGGTGACGGAATATTTAAACCAGTCAGGTCTTGATAAAGACCTGGATGCTGTTGGTTTCAATCTTGTGGGTTATGGCTGCACCACCTGTATCGGTAACTCTGGTCCGCTGAAAGAAGAGATCGAAGCAGCTATCAAAGATAATAGCCTTGTGGTTGCATCTGTTCTTTCTGGTAACCGTAACTTCGAAGGCCGCGTACATCCGCTGGTAAAAGCGAATTACCTTGCGTCGCCTCCGCTGGTGGTTGCGTATTCCTTCGCGGGTAACATGAATATCGACATCACCAAAGATGCTATCGGCACTGGCAGTGATGGCAAACCGGTTTACCTCAAAGACATCTGGCCAAGCAATAAGGAAGTGGCCGATGTGGTGATGAAATGCGTAACGCAGGAAATGTTCAAAAAGAAATATGCCGATGTATTCGCAGGCGAACCGGCATGGCAGAAAATTCCTGTAGGCAAAGGCAAAACATACGGCTGGCCTGCAAAATCCAGCTATATCCAGAACCCACCATATTTTGAAGGCATGCAAAAATCATCCGGCGATTCCGTACAAGATATCAACGGCGCAAAAATTCTTGGCGTGTTCGGCGACTCAATCACGACTGATCATATCTCACCTGCAGGTAACATTGCCAAAACATCACCCGCAGCAAAATACCTGATGGAGATGGGTGTGCAGCCTGCTGAGTTCAACTCGTATGGCGCACGTCGTGGCAGCCATGATGTGATGATGCGCGGTACATTCGCCAACATCCGCATTAAAAATGAAATGCTCGGCGGTGAAGAAGGTGGCAACACACTTTTCAACGGCGAAAAGATGAGCATCTATGAAGCAGCGATGCGTTACAAATCGCAAGGCACACCTCTCGTGGTGATCGCCGGTAAGGAGTACGGTACAGGCAGCTCGCGTGACTGGGCAGCAAAAGGTACGATGCTGCTTGGTGTAAAAGCCGTGATCGCAGAAAGTTTTGAACGTATTCACCGCAGCAACCTGGTGGGTATGGGCATTTTACCTCTCACCTTCCACGGTCAGCAAGATCGTAAAACGCTTAATATCACCGGTAATGAAACCATTACGCTGCGCGGCCTCGCCGCCGGTATCCGCCCTCGCATGAAGGTGGATATGGTCATCAAACGTGCCGATGGCTCGGAACAGGTTGTGCCTGTGCTCTGCCGTATCGATACGCTCGATGAGGTAGAATACTATAAAAACGGCGGTATTTTGCAGTTTGTGATGCGCAGTTTGCTAGGAAGCATTAAGAAAGCTGCGTAAAAACCTTGCTGGAAGCTACATAACATAGTAAAAACAATCACATGAGCGAAATCAAACAGCAACCTGATGATCTGACACGCATTATCGTGCTGGTTTATGCTATGCTGGAAACCAAGCAACCATGCTGGATATATGTAGCCGTGAAGCCCAGCAAGTATGATGGCTTCATGCTCGCCCAGAAGGAAGGCAAGCTGGACCTCTACCATTTTGACCCATTCGGCGAGATCATTGTATCTGGTGAGGGTAAATCCCCACCCGATGCCATTACCCTCAAGGTAGCTGAAATGTACCAGACCGATCCAACCAAATTATTCCAGCCGGTTGATCTTGAAGAAGAAATCGCAAAACGTATGGAAGAATCCAAAGCCAAGCCCAAAAAGAAGAAATAGGAGTGACGCTGTAAAAGTTAACCTTCATGTAATTGCAACATATCTCATTAAAAACCGTGGTATAGTGCAACTTAAGAAGTAATTTTTATCGTTGTTTGGAGTGCAGAGTATGAGTTCTGGAAAAGTATGTTGGGGTAAGATCATTGCAGGTGCAGCTATCGCAGCAGGTGCTGTTGCAGCGGTTGCGCTGTTTCCTGAACAGGTTGATAAGGTTGGTGGCTTCATTAAAGAAGGCCTCGCCGCAGCGTATCATGCCGTAGGTGATGCTGGCAGCTGGGTACTGGAAAAAATTGGCCAATTCGCTGGAATTATCGCAGAGAACAAAGAGATCGCTATTGGTACAGCAGCTGCGACCGGCGGTCTTATTGCAGCGGCCCATCAGAACAAACCGCATCATGCTGAAGCCCTATCATTTGCTGAACGTGAAGATATGCGCAATGTACAGGCACTCATGGTCGCACGCCTTCAGGCACAGGGCTACAAACCAGCAATGACAATGAACGCCAAGGGTCACTAACCACACACAGGGAGTATATGACGCAAGCGAATATTGACTCCCTCTCCCGCATTATTGCACTCACCTTTGGTCACATGGAAAATGGCGGTAATTATTGGTGTTATGTAGCCGTAAAACCCAGCCGCTATGAAGAGTTCCAGAAAGCCATGCAAAGCAAGGCCTATAACATCCAGCATTTCCCGGATGACGGGTATGGCGAAGTGATCGTTTCCGGTGAAGGGATCACCCCTCCTGCCGATGTCACACGTCAAGTAGCAAATATGTTCAATATCCCCCTAAAAGAGTTCTTTAAGGATATTGACCCTAAAAAGACAATAATTGATACGTTACAATATGTTGGCAAGGCGGCGACCAATGAATAACGGCTGTCATATTTCTGTAACGCATGTAGTTTTAGCGCATTCACAAAACTGTCATGCAACTAGCCAGCAAAATTGTGTAGTATGAAATCATGATAAACCCGAAATTGGATTAGGTATTATGTCGAACATTAGCTGGGGAAAAGTTTTAGGGGGTGTTGCCGTCACCACAGGCGCATTGGTTGCAGGTGCTGGTTTTATTCCTGAAGGTATCTCCGAAGGTGTAAATACTGCGGCAACAGCCGTAACCGATACTGCAGCCTCTGCAGCAGGCAGCGTTGGTCTTACTGAAATGTCCGGCAAAACAGCAGCAGCTATCGCAGGTGGGACACTTGCCGCTGCGGGCGTGACCGCCATGGTGATGTCTGGCAAAAAAGACGATGAGAAATCAGCTGAACCGGATGCAGAACAAAAATCAAAGATTATTGCTTTAATGACCGAAGAAGAAAAGCAAAGACTCGCTGCCCTGACAGAAGAAGAAAGCAAAAAATTCTGGCGCGCCATGCAGGAAAAAGGACAGATCTCTGGTGGTCATATGCCACCTCCTCCATCATCCGATAAAGGCCGCGGCCAGTCATAATAAAATTCAAAAGGAAAAGAATATGAGTGAAGAGAAAAAAGGTATCAGCTGGGGTGGTCTTGTGAAAGGCCTCGTTGCAACTGCAGCGGTCGTTGCTGGTGTAGAACTCGTATTCCCGGGTTTTGTTGCGGGTGTTATCTCCGCCGCTAAAGATGTAGGCGCAGCTATCGCTGATAAAATTGGTTCAGTCGGTACAGCAGCAGCAGAAAAAACAACCGAAGCAGCAACCACAGAAGCAGCACCCGGTGCATTATCTAAAACCGTTGGCTGGCTTGCCACCAAGATCGGCGGTATTGTACTTGCTGTAACTGGCGTGAAATATCTCACCGCAGAAAAAGAAGAAGCTCCTGAACGCGAATCATTTGCCGCACAGGAAGACATGAAGCGTATGCAGGCACTGATGATGGCTCGTATGCGTGCACAGGGCTACCAGCCAGCCATGCAAATGGCAGGGCAGCAGCGCTGATCCTAGGTTTCTCCCCTGATAATAGATAGTTAACTGTTTTACAGTATCTTATCCAAAATCTTTAGGGGTGCATATGAGCAAAAGCGATCTCACAGAAGACGATATAGGCCGGATGGTCATGCTGGTATATGGCCAGATGGGCAATAATGCTGGCCCGTTCTGGTGCTATCTAGCAGTAAAACCCAGCCGCTATGATGATTTTCAGGCCAAGGTAAAAAACAAAAGCTTTGATATACGCACGTTCGATTCCGATGGTTTTGGCGAGATCATTGTATCTGGTGAAGGGGTTGCCCCTCCTGCCGATGTCACCAAGAAAGTGGCTTTCATGTTCAAAGTGCCTATCAAGGAATTGTTCTTAAACGCCGACCCCAAGGTGGCGATTTCCAAAGAACTCGAACGGATGAAGAATAAGAAAGATTAGCGACGGCTGGTGCGTTTTGCGCGCGCTGCTTCTTCTTCAGGCTGTTCTGCATTTTCACCACCGGCAAAGTAATTCATTGGTGAGAACATGCTCATAGCCTTCTCAAAAAGCGCTACATTGTTGCGGGTCATCTCTTCCATCTGATTAAATGGAGAGAAGCTTTTGCCCATATCCCCCATCATACCGCGCATTTTATCCTGGTTATTCACGAAGGTTTTCATGCTGGCTTCAAGGTAATGCTGCATTACGTTGTTCATGTTATCGTCATAGAAACGGATCACTGAACGAAGGAAATTGGTAGGAAGCAGGTGGAAACCCTTGGTTTCCTGCTCAAATATGATCTGGGTCAGCACCTGTTGGGTGATATCCTGGCCACTTTTAGCATCTACCACGATAAAGTCCTTGCCATCCTTCACGCGCTGGCAGAGGTCTTCGAGGGTAATATAAGCGCTTGTTTCAGTATCATACAGGCGACGGTTAGCGTACTTTTTAATAACAACTGGGTTTTGGGCATTAGCCTGCATACATATCCGTTTCTTGTCCCTATGGACTAATTATTATAAAGTCATATTATATGGTCACTTTTGTAACATTTTTTGCAGTGCAGCGCAAGAAGATTAACAGATGATAATACTATTATGAGCAACTCCACTTACCAGCAATTAGCCAAGGAAATGATGGATCTATGGCAAAAACAGCTTTCTGCCGTGGTGAGTGACAAACAATTTATCCACGCTATGCTGGATATGTTACAAACCATGCAAAAAGGCATACATGCCGGAAAACCCGTACATACCAACCCTGCCTCTGCATCTGATGATGCTAACCGGCTGGCTGAACTCGCTTTCCGCGTGGCAATGTGCGAAAAACGCCTTGCCGCACTGGAATCAGCCCTTGCAGCAAAAAAGCCCAAAGCTAGATCCGGAACTGTTCGGAAAAGCCCTGCAAAAAGAGGTGGAAAGCCACGCCGCTGAGGTACTGGCCGGCGTAAAACGCTACTTTAGTACTCCCTATACACGCAATATCAAGGAAGCACCTGCCATATGGCACAAAGGTGCAGCAAAATTGCTCGATTATGGAGTGACCAGCTCCACCACGCGTGACGGTACGGTGGTGCTTTTTGTCCCCTCCCTTATCAACCGTTATTATATTCTGGATCTGGAAGAAGAGCGCAGCATGCTTCGCTTTCTGGCTGCGCAAGGACATTATCCGCTGGTGCTGGACTGGGGTGTACCCGCAGAGGAAGAAAAGAACAATAATTGCGAAGACTATATCCTGAAGATACTGATACCAGCCATCCAATATCTGTCTAAAAAGACCGGTGGTAAGATCGCCCTTGCCGGTTATTGCATGGGCGGCGTATTCGCTCTGGCGGCTGCACAGCTGGCAAGCAAGCATGTGAGTGCGCTTGCCCTGCTTGCAACCCCTTGGGATTTTCACTGCGATAATTTCAAACCCCTGATACTGGATGAGGCATACAGAGAGAAGATCTCCGAAATACTGGCAACACGCGCCACTGTGCCGGCAGAGATCATACAGGCATTGTTCTACATGACCGATCCTTGGGTGTTCGAACAGAAATTCAAGCGCTTTGCCAAGCTGGATGAAGATGGCCGTGCCGCCCGGGATTTTGTTGCGCTCGAGCATTGGGTGAATGATGGCGTGCCCATGACCTCCCGCACCGCCCATGACTGCCTGATAGGATGGGCACAGGAAAATCAACTAGCCACTGGCAAATGGCAGCTGGGCGGTAAGACTATCGACCCTAAAGGCATAAGGATGCCAACTTTTATCTCCATGCCTAAGAACGATCATGTCGTGCCATATGATTGCGCACTCCCTCTGGCGCGCGCTATCCGCCAGGCAGAAGTGATAAACCCAAGCGCTGGCCATGTGAGCATGATCGTTGGTCATAATGCCAAGCGCGAGCTCTGGCAGCCACTTGATAAATGGCTGGGCAAAAGACTCTGATATTGTGCGTTGCGGAAATAATCGGTTCTGCAACTGAATAAGGCTGGACAAGCGCGCCCTGCCTGCCTACATACAAACTCCGCCATCAAAAGATAAGGATGTTTCCATGACCGCTGCCAATGATGTTGTTATCGTAAGTGCCCTTCGTACTGCCATTGGTACATTCAATGGTGTATTCGGAACATTACACGCGCACAAACTTGGTGAGGCCGTCATCAGGGAAACACTCACGCGTACGAAAGTGAATGGCGCAGATGTCTCAGAAGTTATTTTAGGACAGATACTCACCGCAGGTTGTGGCCCGAACCCAGCACGTCAGGCATCACTCAATGGCGGCGTGCCAAAAGAAAGCCCGGCATGGGGTATCAATCAGCTCTGCGGCTCTGGCCTGCGTGCCGTTTGCCTTGGTTATCAGGCCATCAAAAATGGCGATAGCAATATTGTGCTCGCCGGCGGTCAGGAAAGCATGAGCATGGCGCCGCATGCCCTCAACCTGCGCACACCAACTAAAATGGGAAATGCCACCATGGTTGATACGATGATCTTTGATGCGCTGCTTGACCCATTCCACAATGTGCATATGGGCGTTACCGCTGAGAATATCGCAAAACAATTTGGCATCGGCCGCACAGAACAGGATGAATTCGCCCTCGCCTCACAGCAGAAAGCTGGTGCTGCCATAAAAGATGGTAAATTCAAAGATGAGATCATTCCAGTGATCATCAAAGGTAAAAAAGGCGATACCATCGTTGATACTGACGAACACCCAAAGCCTGAGACCACCATGGAAACCTTGGGCAAACTTCGAGCAGCCTTTGATAAGGAAGGCACAGTTACGGCGGGTAATGCCTCTGGCATCAATGATGGTGCAGCGGTGATAATGCTCATGACGCGTGCTGAGGCAGACAAGCGTGGCCTGACACCACTTGCTACCATTAAATCATGGGCGCATGCTGGTGTTGATCCTGCGATCATGGGCACAGGCCCGATCCCTGCCAGCAAGAAAGCACTGGAAAAAGCTGGCTGGACCGTAAAAGATCTCGATCTTATCGAAGCAAATGAAGCCTTCGCTGCGCAGGCAATTTCAGTGAATCGTGAAATGAATTGGGATCTGGCAAAGGTCAATGTGAATGGCGGCGCAATCGCGCTGGGTCATCCGGTGGGTGCTTCAGGTGCGCGTGTACTCACCACCCTGCTCCATGAGATGAACCGCAGGAATGTTAAAAAAGGCCTGGCAACGCTATGTATCGGTGGTGGTATGGGTGTTGCCATGTGCGTGGAAAGATAAGGAGTGGTTATGGCTGGGTTCACCCATCCAAAACTGCGTGTGATAATAAAACAGAATGAAAGAAAAAAAATGAGTCGAATTGCATTAGTAACTGGTGGAACGCGTGGCATAGGTGCTGCTATCTCCCTTGCACTTAAGAATGCAGGCTACAAAGTGGCCGCAAACTATGCTGCTCGCGATGATGTGGCGCAAGCTTTCACCAAGGAACACGGTATCCCAACATTCAAATGGGACATTAGTGATTATGAATCCTGCAAACAAGGCATCGCAAAGGTCACGGCGGATATGGGAGCGCCAGTTGATATACTGGTCAATAACGCAGGCATCACGCGTGACGCCGCCATGCATAAAATGGATTCAGAAGGCTGGAACAGCGTGATCGAGACCAACCTGAACTCCTGCTTCTATATGTCACGCGCAGTCATTGAGTCTATGCGTGATCGTAAATTCGGCCGCATCATCAACATCAGCTCATTGAACGGCCAGTTGGGCCAGTTCGGTCAGACGAATTATTCTGCAGCAAAAGCAGGTATCTTTGGTTTTACCAAAGCGCTGGCTCGAGAAACCGCATCACGCGGTATCACCGTAAATGCAGTCGCACCCGGTTATATCGAAACAGATATGACAAAGGCTGTAAAAGAAGATATACTCAAGACCATCATTTCCAACATTCCCGTTGGACGAATGGGCAAACCCGAAGAGATTGCGCGCGCAGTACTTTTCTTAGCGGCTGACGAAGCCGCCTTCATCACGGGTGAGACCATTTCCGTCAATGGTGGCCAATACATGGAGTAACTATTTATACCAGGCTGCTGAGTTCTTTTAGCAAGCGACTAGTGCAGCATTTTTTGCCTGCATTGGCAGTTGCACTGCTTGCACGTCTCTTTTCTTATTACTATCTTGATCTGTTTCGCGGCATGTTATCTGCCGCGGTTTTGGGCAGAAGCCTGCTTTCTGATGTTTCCTGCGCATTGATATTCGCAAGTATCGTGGTCTTGCTACCGCAAAAGCGCATTATCACTTTGCTGTGCGTATTTGTATATTCACTGACCTATGCCTCCAATATCGCAAATCTTGGTATTAATTTTTCTAATTTACACATTGGCGATAGCCGCTTCCTGACGGATGAGCAGTTCCTTATAAAATCACTCAGCAGCCCATTGATCATTGGAACATTGCTGACATTTATTCTCAGCTATTTCGTAATATTACATGTTATAAGAAAGAAATTACCTGCACTGCCATATCACTATGGCCTACCAATATTAGCATTCCCACTCCTGTTAGTATTCATCCCTCTGAATGCAGCCAAGCCATTCTGGCAACAGTATAACGTTTTTGAAGAAAATGTTGTGGCTATCTTCGCGACCCTGGAAGAAAGACCGTACAGGAACTTCCTGGAAACCGATCATGAATATGCCCGTTTTATGCGGCTGGAGCTTCCAGAAGAAAAGATAGCGCCACTGGCAACTATAAAAGATAAAAAACCCAATGTGTTGGTTATTACTATTGAAGGATTGTCTGAGCAATTCATGCAAGATGGAGTGATGCCTAATCTGAAACAGCTAGCAGATGAAAATATTCATTACGAGAATTTTGTTTATCATCAGCGTTTTACCGAGAACGGCTTATACAGCATATTATGTGGTGATATGCCCACTCTGTATCGGCGGGTATTGATACTTTCCACAACAAAAAAAGCCATGCCAGAAATGGTTATCATTGGCCGTAAAAATAGCCCGAACAAATGGATAAATATTGCATACGGCAGGAAAAATAACTGCTTACCCAGGATTCTTAATTCTATTGGCTATAACACCACTTTTTTTCAGGCCAGTGATCTACTTTTTTCTAAAAAGAATCTTTTTATGAAGAACGCCGGCATAAAAGAACAATTTGGCGATAAGAAATTACGAGTAATGCACCCACATCTTGATACTGATATGCCATACGCAGGCCTGACGTATGGTATGCCGGATGGCGTATTTTATCCACGCGTTCATAAAGAACTTAAAAAAATGCACGCAGATGGCAAACCCTGGTTTGCCACTCTGATGACCACATCAACCCATTTCCCTCTTTTTATAAAGAAAGAGTTCAAAGGCAAATTTGGAAACGATGTCAAAGAAGCCTTCTATACAGCAGATAGCGCCCTGCAAGATTTTATTACCGCATTAAAAAATGACGGACTGCTTGATAACACCTTGCTGATCGTTACCGGTGATGAATCAGGTGCACAGGTGAAGAACGGAAATATTGCTTCTATGCTAGCCTCCAACTGGGGAACATTAGTAATAAAAACTCCGGATAATAGCCGCTATGCATCAAAAGATTATTTTACGCACGCCGATCTTATGACCAGTATCCTTGATTATATAGGCAGTTCGGAAAAAGCGGTAAGCGGACGCAGTGTATTCAGGAAATATGGTGGCTTCAGGCCGATCATGTTCTCTAATATCAGGACCGACCGCTGGTTCGCATGGTACGCCCCGGACAAGATCGTTGCGTGTGCCAATTACTTCAAAATATGCAACAACCTAAAGTTAGAAGGCGATCTTTTTGATGCAAAACTTTCTAATGATAAAACTGATAAAAATCTGACAAATTTATACATCTCGGTTGCCCGTAAAAGCGATTATTTACTAACGCCTAAAAAGCCAATCAAGCAGAAGAGAGTGCCCTCTAACCGTAAAAAAAATATGAAAAAAAGATATAATTTCTTTTCTCCTAACGTGTAAATCAGAAGCTCATTGGCGTATCAGTTTTTGGCGGCACATGGACACCGTTACCAGTATGGCCTGTAAGTTTACTTACATATTTATCACCACTACCATTCCTACGGTTCTCATGTTTTTGATGAGTATGGGCTAGATCCTTCGCGAGCTCTTGTAAAGCGGAGCTAAATGGCTTGTCATTGATCAACACATCAGAATCACCAACAAATTCACAGGATGAATCGCGAAAGCCATTGGGTTTACTGTTTCTATCTCCCAAATATCTACCACGAGCCTGCGTTATATGCTCCATAATGGCCTGGTACGGTATATGTTCATCAACTCCCAGTGCATGGTGCAGTAGATTACTATCAGCCATGGCTTTCATAAGCCCTGCTGTATCGAGAATTTTAACTTTTGGGTCGTGGTGATGATGCTCTGCTACAAAAAGCTCATGCTTACGGTCTGTGCTAAGATCAAAGATCACAGGCATCTCGGGAGATTGCGCGAACCGCCTGACATGTGCGCTAATAGCCTTATCACCTAGCCCTTTACGACGATCCGATCGCCATGCAAATTGCACAGCTTCTCTTCCTGCTTCATTATGTTCGGGATATTCCTCAACTGCATCCTGTAACCTCCGCATATAATGTGCAGTATCAATAGTAAGATTAGCTGAAGACAAGATGTGTACGCCCGGCATTTTATCATGTAACGCATTCCCAAAGGCACGGGCAAATCCATGGCGTGGCGGGAGTCTATGTTCTTCCTCGAGGTACGGGGCTATATTTTTTAATGTTTTACCCTCATTCACAACGACATGCTGTGTGATCTCATACACCACTTCTTCAGGAATAAGGATATCAAACCCGTTCTTTCCAAGAAAAGGTAATATATCCATAAAGCGCTTGTGAGTTTGCAACCCACCCGTAAATTCTTTTGGAACTTCTGCACGCAGGTCATAAAGCACGTTGGTATCAACAATAATCACACCACGATGCTTTGGTTGCTCATGTAATGTAGCCATAGATTCCCCTGTCGTAAACCAGTATGGCTGTTAGGGGCTAAGACTCAATCGATAAATAATGAAGGTTTTATGTCAGTCAGCTAACCGGTTGAGTTTCCTGCATTGATGGGCGGCCGGAGAAGTGCTTGTGCCATGCAGCAAGTTCTGGGTATTTCTGTTCCCATTGCAGGTGCGGCAGGCGGAAGCTGACATAACTCAGGGCTACCGCAAGGCTTATGGTAGCCATGCTAAGAGGCTCGTCTTTATCTGGAGCATGTGCTGCCAATAGTTCCAGCGTACGCACAATGGATTCTTCCTTGCGGGCGATCCAATCCATGCTTTGCGTGCCCTCAGGCTTGCGTTTTTCCAATACACACTGCACGGCGGCATCCATAATGCCATCCGTTAAGGCGGCGATACCAAGCACCATATAGCGCTCATTACCTTCCTGTGGAATCAGGCGTGGCTTGGAGAATGAATCCAGATAATCACAGATAACGGTGCTTTCCGTCAGCGACATTCCTTCACTAGTGATAAGTGCAGGAACACGTCCCAGAGGGTTGGCCGCCACCAGATCAGATGGAATGGGAGTCTCAAGCGGGAAGCGATTTATAAATTCGACCTTATCCTGCAATCCCTTTTCCATAACAACCACGCGACACTTGCGTGCATAGGGAGAATTGGTCGAATAGAACAGCTTCATATCAGAACCCCAGTAATTTCACCTGACGTACATTTGGTAACTTCTCGATCTCAGCAAGCACTTTGGCAGGAATGGTATTATCCACTTCAACCAATGCAATGGCTTCATTATGCGTATCGTTACGGCCAAGATGGAAGTTCGCCACGTTGATGCCAGCCTTACCAAGGATCGTACCCACACCACCGATAAGGCCGGGCTTGTCATCATTGTTCACATAAAGCATGATCTTACCGAGGCCTGCTTCCAGACGAATGCCACTTACTTCAACCACGCGTGGTTTGTCGGCAAATAATGTGCCGGCAACGGTGCGAGTGCCACGCTCTGTAACCACTGTGATGCGGATGAGTGTGCTATAGTCGCTCTTGCGGTCATGGCTTGTGCCGCTGACTTCGATATTGCGATCTTTGGCCACCACAGGCGCATTCACCATGTTCACACCTTCCATCTGCGGCGCAAGGATACCTTTCAGGATCACAGCGGTCAGTGGTTTGGTGTTCAGCTTGCTGGCTGTTCCCTCATAATCAACTTTAATTTGCTTCAGGCCGGTTTCCGTGAGCTGGCCGGTGAAACTGCCGAGTTGGTCTGCCAGCGTAAGGTATGGTTTCAGCTTCGCAGCATCTTCTGCCGACATGGATGGAATGTTCAGCGCATTGCTTACAGCGCCATTCGTGAGATAGTCAGCCATCTGTTCAGCTACCTGCACGGCCACATTTTCCTGTGCTTCCGTGGTGGATGCGCCAAGATGCGGTGTGCAAACAACCTGAGGCATGCCAAAGAGTACGTTCGATTTAGCCGGTTCTTCCTCGAACACGTCGAACGCAGCACCTGCCACATGGCCAGATTCAATAGCTGCCTTCAGGTCAGCTTCATTCACAAGGCCGCCACGCGCGCAATTGATGATACGCACGCCTTTTTTGCACATACCGAGTGTCTTTTTATTCAAAATATTTTTAGTGGTTTCGGTCAGCGGTGTATGCAGGCTGATGAAATCAGCACGCTGCAGAAGTGCATCCAGCTCAACTTTTTCTACATTGATCGCTTCGGCGCGTTCTTTAGAGAGGAATGGATCATACACCACCACCTTCATTTTAAGGCCTTGTGCACGATCAGCCACGATAGAACCAATATTACCGCAACCAATGAGCCCCAGCGTTTTGCCGGAAAGCTCCACGCCCATGAATTTGTTCTTTTCCCATTTGCCGGCATGGGTAGATGCGTTGGCTTCTGGTATCTGGCGAGCAAGCGACATCATCAGCGCGATGCTATGCTCAGCCGTCGTAATGGAATTACCAAACGGTGTATTCATCACCACCACGCCGCTGGCAGTTGCGGCTGGAATATCCACGTTATCAACGCCGATACCTGCACGGCCCACCACTTTGAGTTTTTTGGCAGCAGCCAGTACATCTTTGGTTATTTTGGTAGCGGAGCGAATGGCAACACCATCATACTCCCCTACTATCTTGAGCAGTTCTTCTACAGCCAGACCGGTTTTAACCTCGGCTTTTACACCGCGCTTTTCAAACTCTTCGATGGCTTGCTGGCTTAATTTATCGGCTATTAGTACTTTAGGCATTGTATCTATCCATTAATATAAAATTGATTACGCAGCTTTCGCCATGGTGGCTTTTACTTCACCCCATGCCCAATCGAGCCATGGCAGAAGCGCCTCGATATCCGAGGTCTCAACCGTTGAACCACCCCAGATGCGCAGGCCCGCAGGAGCATCGCGATATGCGCCAATGTCATAGGCCACGCCTTCTTTTTCCAGCATGGAGGCAATTTTCTTCGCGCCTTCTGCTTTGGCTTCATCCGAAAGCCCCTGATACCAAGGGTCAACTATCTTCAGGCAAATAGAGGTGCAGGAGCGGGTTGCCTTGTCTTCGGCCAGAAAATCTGCCCAGCCGCATTTGGCTACCCAGTTCTCGATCGCTTTCAGGTTCGCTTCAGAGCGTTTAACAAGCCCGGCAACATTGCCGCAACTTTGCACCCAGCGCAGGCTGTCCAGCACGTCTTCCACGCAGAGCATGGATGGTGTGTTGATGGTCTCGCCCTTGAAGATACCTTCAATGAGTTTTCCGCCTTTGGTCATCTGGAAGATCTTTGGCAGTGGCCAGCTTGGGGTATAGGTCTGCAGGCGTTGTACCGCACGCGGAGAAAGCGCGAGCATACCATGAGCCGCCTCACCGCCCAGCACCTTCTGCCAAGACCATGTCACCACATCCAGCTTCTTCCATGGCAGGTCCATGGCAAATACTGCCGAGGTGGCATCACAAATGGTTAGCCCCTGACGGTTATCAGGTATCCAGTCAGCGTTCGGCACGCGCACACCAGAGGTCGTGCCATTCCATGCGAATACTACGTCGCGATTACAATCTACTTTTGAAAGATCCGGCAGCTTGCCAAAATCCGCTTTATAAACATTAAGATCTTTGAGTTTGAGCTGGTTCTTGCAATCCGAAGCCCAGATAGAGCTAAAGCTCTCCCACGCCAGCACATCCACGCCGCGCTCACCCAGCATTGACCACATGGCCATTTCCACCGCGCCGGTATCAGATGCAGGAACAACACCCAGCAGATAATCTGATGGCATGCCCAGCACTTTTTTGCTGAGCTCTATGGCTTCTGCCAGCTTTTCCTTACCGATCTTCGCACGGTGTGAGCGGCCAAGGGCTGCATTCTTCAACGCATCGAGCGACCAGCCGGGACGTTTAGAGCAAGGGCCAGAGGAAAAATTAGGATTATTGGGTTTTTTGGTAGGTTTCATGGAATTCGCACTATCAGAAGTTAAGAAGGCGCAAATTAGCGCAAACCCCTAACCTTTGCAATGCTCATCCAGTAGATTTTTTACGGTTTCTGTGAGTATTTCCAGATGCTCAGGCTCGGATAATCTGTGCCCGCCGTTTTTGATATATTTTACATGTACATCATTGCTTTGCAGGCACTGCGCCAGCTTTACGGAGAATTCCCACGGCACATCCTCGTCTTTGAGGCCGTGGATAAGGCGCACGGGGACATTTATCGGTATTGGCCTATCCAGTAACAGATGCTTCCTGCCATCCTCTATCAACTGCTTCGTTATGGGATAAGGCTCTTCACCATAGCAGGAAGGAAGCAGTACCTCCCCCTTCTCGCTCAGGGTTTGTTTTTGCTCTGGCGAGAATTGCTGCCAGATAAGTTTTTCTGTGAAATCCGGTGCGCTGGCTATGCCCACAAGCGCCGCCACCTGCTTTGGCCTCGCCTTCGTCGCAAGCAGCATTTGCCATGCGCCCATACTAGAGCCCACCAGAATATTTTTATCTGCACCAAGCTGATCCAGCACAGCCAGTACATCCTGCTGCCATGAGCCGATCGTTCCGTCCCTGAAATCACCATTGGACTGACCATGACCCGTATAATCGAACCGAATGAATCGCTGACCGCGTTGCTGGCAAAGAGTTTCAAGCGTCAGTGCCTTTGAGCCGGTCATGTCTGATTTGAAGCCACCCATGAAGATGACGCACGGCAATTTACCTTCCGTAAGGTAATAGGCCAGCTGCCTGCCATCATGCAGACTGAGTATGGAGGGGGTTTTATGCTTGACGGAGTCAGGGTTCATCTTTACAGCCTTTAGTGCCACTCATCTATGTTCAACACATGTATAAAACGCAATTAAAGCCAAAGATAGTCAAACAGCCAGTTATCTTGCAAGTTTTGCCAGAAATGCGCAGTGGTGGTGTTGAGCGCGGCACCGTAGAGATCGCGCGCGCCATTACACAGTCTGGCTGGAAAGCACTGGTTGCCTCTGAAGGCGGCGCCATGGTGACACCGCTGGCACGCACCGGTGCAACACACATCACCATGCCGCTCGCCAGCAAGAATCCTTTTAAGATCTGGGCCAACGCATGGCGGCTGGAAAGCCTTATCCGCAAACATAAGGTTGATATCATCCACGCGCGCTCACGCGCACCAGCCTGGTCTGCATGGCTTGCTGCACAGCGCACCGGTTGCCATTTTGTTACCACCTTTCACGGCACATATAATATTCAGAATAAATGGAAACGCAGATATAATGCCATTATGACGCGTGGCGAGCGTGTTATTGCCATTTCCAATTTCATCGCAGATCACATTCAGAATAATTATAAAATGAATATGGACAAGCTGCGTATCATCCATCGCGGTGTGGATCTTAAATTATTCAATCCTGCGAATTATTCGCCTACGCGGATGATAGAATTGAGCAAGGAATGGCATTTACCAGAGTCACTGCCGCTTATATTATTCCCCGGCCGTATCACACGTTGGAAAGGACAGGACGTGTTCCTGAAAGCACTTGCCACCCTGCCACACCGCAATTTCTTTGCAGTGATTCTGGGTGATGATAAAGGCCATGGCACATACCGCGATGAGCTGGAAGAATTCATCCTGTCCAATGACCTTGCAGGACATGTGCGTATCGCACCGCATACTTACCACATGGCAGAAGCCTATATGCTGTCCAAGCTGGTGGTTGCCACCTCTATTGAACCCGAGGCATTCGGCCGCATATCACTGGAAGCGCAGGCCATGGGCAGGCCATTGGTTGCCACTAACCATGGCGGCTCTATGGAAACTGTCATTCCT
This sequence comes from uncultured Rickettsiales bacterium, assembly GCA_964535825.1. Taxonomy (GTDB): domain Bacteria; phylum Pseudomonadota; class Alphaproteobacteria; order Rickettsiales; family SXRF01; genus CAZAQK01. Next base: position 410,865 of record CAZHUC010000001.1, on the reverse strand, counting down.
GATGTTACCGGCTGGCTGGTGTCTCCCGGTGATGTGGAGCAGCTTGCACGCGTCGTCGAACATGCGCTGGCTTTGCCGGAAGAAGATATGTTCAACCTTGCCTACCATTCGACACACAACGCGCAGAACTTCTCTACTGATGCGATGTGCCAGAAAACAATGGAAGTATATCGGGAACTGCTGCCTTAAACTCTGGAAATGTTGGCTGACATTTCTAACATTCTGTCCAGCGGCCGTTTAGCTTTTATCATAAGTTCTGCATCCAGCTCTATCGCTGGCGAATTATTCTTCATGCAGTGATAGATCTTTTCCAACGAGTTCAATTTCATATACGGGCAGTTATTGCAAGAGATACAGCTGCCTTCAGCAATACCTGGCACAGGATAGAACTGGCTACCCGGCGAGCGTTTTTTCATCTCATGAAAGATTCCCGGCTCAGTCAGCACAATGAATTCTTTTCCGTGATTCTGCTCGGCATAACGAATGAGCGATGAGGTAGAACCCACATGCTTAGCATATTGCAGCAAACCAGCAGGACATTCCGGATGTGCAATGATATGTGCATTTGGGTGGCGGGTTTTTAGTTTTACTAATTCTTGCTCAGAGAAACGTTCATGCACCATACAGCTGCCATTCCAGAGCAGCATATTATGGCCGGTCTTTTTGTTCAGATAATCGCCCAGATATTTATCGGGCGCGAAGATGATCTTCTCATCTCGTGGTAGCTGGGCAATGATAGCCTCTGCGTTGCTAGAGGTAACGATAATATCAGACAGTGCCTTTATCTCTGCGGAGCAGTTGATGTAGGTCACTACTGTATGATCCGGATGTGCGGCTTTAAATTTGCTGAAGTCTTTAGGTTGGCATGAATCTTCCAGTGAACATCCTGCCTCCATATCAGGTATCAGCACTTTTTTTGTGGGGTTGAGGATCTTTGCGCCTTCGGCCATAAAGCGCACGCCTGAAAAAACGATGACATCCGCATCAGTAGCGGCAGCTTTTCTGGCAAGGTCCAATGAATCGCCAACGAAATCGGCAATATCCTGTATCTCATCATCCTGATAATAATGGGCAAGGATCACGGCGTTCTGCTGTTTCCGCAGCCGGTCTATCTCTTCTTCAAAATCCAGCGGCATTTTTAGGCTCTGAGAGCATTCCTTCGTTCGAGAATGGGCGCTCCAGAAGATCTTGAATGATCTGGTCTAGCGGGGCATCTTCAAATAAAATTCTATAAATTGAATCACAGATAGGCATCGGCACATCGAGCTTCCGTGCTAACTTCGATACGGACTCAGAGACTATCACACCCTCAGTTGCCGTACGGCCACGGGTTTGCAGGATATCATCTTTCTTTTTGCCCTGACCAATGGATACGCCGAACGACATGTTACGCGACTTCGTGCTGCCACAGGTAAGCAACAGATCTCCAAGACCAGAAAGACCCATGAGTGTTTCGTATTTACCACCTTTTGCGATCGCAAGGCGGGCTATCTCTGCAAAGCCGCGGGTAATAAGCGCTGCTTTTGCGTTCTCTCCCATTTGTTTGCCAAGTGCAATACCGCAGGCAATGGCAACCACGTTCTTAGCTGCACCGCCAATCTGTGTGCCGATAATATCATTAGTGGTGTATGGCCTGAATAAGCGACCACCGATGGCATAGGTGAGCATATCGAGTACGGCATTATCTGTACTTGCTATGGTTGTAGCTGTTGGCAGACCCTTCGCTGCTTCATCAGCAAAGTTTGGCCCGGATATTATGCCGATAGGGTTCTTGGGAAGAATAGAAGTCGCAACCTCGCTCATCAGCATCAGGCTACCACGCTCAATACCTTTACTGGCGATTACAACTGGCACGCTAGTATCAAGCATATCGGAAATGTGAATACAGGCAGAGCGTAGCACATTGGCTGGCACAGCCAGTATCAACACATCGCTACGGCATACATCAAGCAGGCGGTCTGTTACCTTAATGTTCGGATCGATAAAGATGGAAGGCAGATATACCTCATTACTGCGCTTTTCCTGAATAGACTGCACCACATTGCTATTGCGCGTGCCAAGCATTACAGAGCTGCCCGCCCTGTTCGCTAATATACTGAGCGCAGTGCCCCAAGCACCGCCCCCAATGACACCTACACTATAGTTCTTTTTCATGACCCGCGTTACTGCGCTTTTGCCAGCCGTGCTTCATTGAACACGCAGACAATATCCCTGCCATGACGCAGGGTGTATTTACTGGCAACACGTTCTACCACGATGTAATCACCTCTGGTGCGATAATTGATGAGTGATTCCTCGCCATTTGCATCAACCCAGAAAAAGGCTGGAACTTCGGCATTTTTGTCCTTGAATTCAAAATAGGTGAATTCGCCATCGTCAAAGATACGCACCGGTGCGATCTCATCCGTGCCAGAGATGGTATAATTGAAATTATACTTATCGCCGTCCTTTTCCAGATCAGGAACAGGCACGGTATCCAGATATTTGGTGATGGAGAGGTTATCTTCTTCCGGATAGATGAAGCGGAGGATGAACACCATATCCCGATCATTGATATCATCCGTTTCGCGGGCATGAAGTTCAAACAGGTAAACCCTTTTATTGGTGATAAGCGTCATGTTCGTTGTGGCATCCTGCTCCAGCGGCTTCAGGAACAGACGGTTGCCGGATGGATTCAGCATCCATGCGGTAGAATCTCCCATGGATATCGTTCCGATCACTTCGTCCGGTCCGAATTCTATGGATGTCTGGTAGCGGAAGTGGCCAACATACTTATACACCTGATCCTGCTGGTACATGATGGTGCGTACGCGGTGATCCACCTTGATCGGTTTTGATTCCCTGACAGCATGTGCATTATCAGCTGCGAACACCATGAATAAGGAAAGAAGGAAAAACCTGGAAACTATTTTCATTTAATATCCTGCAACAGCTTGTTTTCATAGCTTGTAACCGTGAAGCTGAGTTGCTTCGCACCAGCCCTATTCTCATCTACCGTAATGCCAGAGTAGTTAAAAGCAATATTTGCCTGCCAGCGTGACTTTTTTTGCTCCGACTTGCTTTCAAGTGTCGCTTCATAAAGTACCTCGGCGCCATATTCCTCATCCTGCGGTATCAGCTTCACAACCAGCACCTTAATAGTTTTTACCGTGTGCCTCTGATAGAGCTTGATCGGGCTTTCAGGGTTTGACGGGTCTATATATTGCTGAAATTCTTCAAAAACCTTCGGGGTACTTTGCGCCTTGATACCATTCATACTTTTATCAATGGTGCTGATATTATAGCCTTCGCGCAGTATCACATAGTTGCTGACCACGAATTTCATTAGTGATTCTTCAACATCATCTCCCTTGCTGGCCATCAGCGTTCTGATACGCGGCACTTCTTCAACCAGATCTTCTGCCTTAACAATGAACGGCTCAAGCCTGTCCAGAGGATACAAGCCCTGCATGGCAACAAAAGTAACAACGAATATCAGGAAAGCGATACAGGTGATGAGTACATAGAAATAACGTTCCGACATCATGTCATGCACGGTGGCATCGTAAATGGTCTGTGATTCACGGAAATATTCGCCCGACCTGATTTTGTCAGCAATTTCAGTATATTCTGCGGGAGGAATTTTTGTTGTATCGGTCACTGCTACATTCTATGTATATTTTCCATCGGCTTAACTGGGTCATTATACTGCATGAACTTTCTAAAGCAATAGTAAATATATATTAATCCACTGAAATATTTAGATATTTATACTTGACTGAACCACACAACCCTAGCAAAAAAACTACGAAAAAGGAGATTCAAGCATGGAAGATTTTTGGCACATGGGTGGATATGCGCTCTATGTATGGCCGTCATTCCTTATTGCTGCTCTAATAATGCTTACCATGGTTTGCATGAGCCTTGTTTCATTGCGTAAGGCACGCCGGTCTCTCGCATCCGTTTCCCATCAATCGCCACAGCAAGGCAATGAAGCCTAAACACCAACGCCTGATCTTCATCATCTGTAGTATGCTCTTCCTGCTTGTATCTACAGTGCTTGTCATGCGTGCATTCCAGCAGAATATGGTGTTTTTCTATAGCCCGCAGGATATTTCGCAGAAAAATATCCCGCCCACACAACTGATACGCATTGGTGGGCTGGTAGAAGCCGGTAGTGTTGTAAAAGAAGCCGACGATGTGATCGAATTCAAAGTCACTGATAATGCGCAGTCCGTGCATGTCACCTATAGCGGTATGTTGCCCACACTCTTCCGGGAAGGCCAGGGCCTTGTGGCAGAGGGATACATAACAAGCCCTATGGAATTTAAAGCCACACGCGTACTCACCAAGCATGATGAGAATTATATGCCTAAAGAGGTGGTGGATTCACTGAAAAAATCTGGCCGGTGGAAAGAGGGCCAATAAGCCATGACCGCAGAATTCGGAATAACCTGCCTGATCCTTGCGTTGTGTGTTTCCATATTTCAGGTGCTGTATATATTCCCGACCACGCACAAGAAGGCCATAGCTACATGCCAATATCATGCTGCATGGTTGCAAGCATTGCTGGTGACTCTCTCACTGGCCAGCCTTGTAGTACTGCGCATCGAATCTGATTTCAGCGTCGAGAATGTAGCACGGCACTCCAATCTGCATCTGCCATTGATTTACAAGATCGTCGGCACATGGGGAAACCATGAAGGATCGATGCTGTTGTGGCTTTGGGTTCTGTCCATGTTCGGTGCATGCATCAGCATGTCACGTTCCGAGCACAAGGAATTGCATCAACATACGATCGCTGTGCAGTCGGGCCTGTCTGCCGGTGTGATCGCATTCATCTTATGTACCTCCAGCCCGTTTGCCCGCCTCTTCCCGCCACCCGCTGATGGCAAAGCATTAAATCCTCTTTTGCAAGATATTGGATTGGCGATGCACCCGCCGCTGCTTTATCTGGGCTATGTCGGGTTCTCTATCGTGTTCTCTTTTGCCGTGGCATCACTGCTTATGCGTCGTGGTGGTAAAGAATGGGCAGAAATCGTTCATCCATGGATACTCGCCGCATGGTCTGCACTTACTATTGGCATCGGCCTTGGTAGCTGGTGGGCATACCGCGAACTGGGCTGGGGTGGCTGGTGGTTCTGGGATCCTGTGGAGAATGCATCACTGCTTCCATGGCTTGCCGGTACAGCCTTGCTACATGCCAACATCATCCTTAAAAAACGTGATGCATTAGGTCAGTGGGTGAATATCCTCTCCATTGCCACGTTTGCATTCAGTATGATCGGTACATTCCTGGTGCGCTCTGGCGCGCTGACATCCGTACACAGTTTTGCCAGCGACCCTGAGCGCGGTGTATTTATTCTTGCATATATCATGCTCACTGTGGGTGGCGCATTGTTCCTATATGCTTTACGCGGAGACAGCCTGAAATCTGTTGCCGCAGCACCGCCAGTATCCCGCGAGGGCATGATCGTTATCAACAACCTTTTCCTGATGACAGCCTGCATGAGCGTGCTACTTGGCACGTTATATCCTCTGATCTCTGAGATGATGCATGGTGAGAAACTCACGGTGGGTGCACCTTATTTCAACCTGACCTTCATTCCATTGATGATACTGCCAATATTTTTTGCCGGACTCGCGCCATTTATGCCATGGCAGAAAGCAAGTTTTTCCAAAGCACTAAAACAATTACAACCTGCTGCAATAGCCGCCTTGGTCATGTTAGTCTTTATCCTTGCCTTGGTTAAAGCAGATATCGTTTATGCCGCGATTGGTTTTACATTGGCGGCATGGCTTGCGGCATCCAGCATATTGCTGCTCTGGCGCAAAACAAATAAGGCCAGCATCTCTGTTGCCATATCACATTTTGGCGTCGCACTAATGGTTGCGGGCATTACAGGCGTTGGCATCTGGAAGGCGGAAGCAGAAAAGTGGCTTACCCCAGGCGAATCACTGGCAGTGAATGATTATGCAGTGATTTATAAAGGCAAAGCCGACATTGCGGGCAATAACCATAATACTAAAACAGCAACACTTTTACTCTCCTATAAAGGCGAGGAATTGACTGTGCTGAAACCTGAATATCGCTACTATCCCATAACCCGTAACTACACTAGCGAGACAGCTATTTATCCGCACCTTGGGGGAGATGTTTATGCTGTCATCGGTGAGGATTCAGCTGATGGTGGTAAACTTTCCGTACGCATATACCATGTTCCCATGATCCAATTTATCTGGGCAGGCTTTATGTTCATTGCTATCGGTGGGTTAGTCAGTATAATACGGAAAAAACAGGGATATACATGACATTACGTTTTAGCTCTCCTCTGAACTGGCCGGAATGGATTCCTATCACACCGCGCGCGAATCAACGCACGGATCGTAATTTTGCGCCACCGATGACACTGGAAGAAAGCATCGGTTTTCTTGAAGCAGAGATTCAGGCCATAAACTGCACCGCCATTTTATCCATAGACATCGACCAGCCGACCAACGAACGGTATCGCAAAAAAACAGGCAGTCGCACAGGTGCAGCTCTGCAGCTTCGCTTCCCTTACGGCAATTACGTCGTTGCCTGTGATATGTGGCTGACCATCGAGCATAATATCTATGCCCTGCACCTTGCCATTCGCCAATGGCGCAACATGGAACGCTGGGGTGTGGGCACATTACCAGTCCTCCTGAAAGGTTTTGAGCCGGGCGTACAAAGTGCTGCTGCTGTGCAAACCCCGCAATGGGATCTACCAGAATGGATGGAAAGCCTTGGTCTCGGCCCGACAGCGACAATAGATGATGCGCAGGCGATCTATCATAAGCGTGCCAGGCAATTCGCTCAGAATACAGAGGCACTTACAAAATTGAATATCATCATGGAAGAAGCGCGTGCGTATTTCGCTAAAAGAGCTTAATTCGTCGGAGCAATTCAAGCGTTTACTGCCACTGCTTGTCATGTTGCTGCTTGCGCTGTTTCTCGCTTTTGGCCTGTTCGGTTCAGGTGACGAGATCAAAAAATCACGGCTGATAGGTTATAATGTCTCCGATTTCAGCATTCCAACACTCGATAACAAATCTGTTATCACACCTGATCTCTGGAAAGGTAAAGTCGTCGTGGTGAATATCTTTGCCTCATGGTGTGAACCATGCACGATCGAACACCCTGCACTCATGCGCCTGTCACAATCCCAGAAAGTGGAGATCATTGGCATTGCATGGAAGGATAAGCCTGAGAAAGTGGCCGCGTGGCTTAAAGAGCGCGGCGTTCCGTTCCATCATATCGGCGTTGATACTGATGGGAAAATTACCTTCGGCTTTGGCCTGACCGGTGTGCCTGAAACCTTCATTATCGATAAAAAGGGCAAGATCGCCTTCAACCATAAAGCGCCGATCGATGAAGAAATGGTAGATGATGTGATCCTTCCAATGATCGAATTCTTGCGTAAATAATATGCCGCTGCTCCTGCTCTGTATCCTGCTGTTTGGTGTTTCTGCGCCGGCCTTCTCATTCGTAGTGGAAACACCGCTTGAGAACCCTGCTGATGAGGCACGCGCAAAGCATATCTTCACCCAGATACGCTGCGTTACCTGCCAAAGTGAATCCATTGCCGAATCACCAGCTGATATTGCCAAGGATATGCGCGTGGTCATCCGCCAATATATCCGGGATGGTAAAACAGATGCAGAAATCATCGAAGCGCTCACTGCGCGCTATGGCGATGGCATACGCATGATGCCGCCACTGAACCAAAACACCCTGCTGTTATGGTTGATGCCTGTGCTCTTATTACTATCTGGCGGGTTCATAACGTTACGTTATTTTAGAAAAGCACCCAGCGCATGACGCCTTATTTACTGGTAATCCTGACGACAGTAGCTGCACTTGCCATTTTGCTCTGGCCTATTAAAGAAAAGCGCACCTTCTGTATTGTTGCTACCATTCTGATACTGCCGCTTACACTCCTCCTCTATAACCAATTCGGCAATCCTGTACTACTTCCACTTATTGATGAGCATCATAAGCAGCAAGCTGAGGCACGGACCGTTATTCTCACTGAATCTGAAAATGTTAAAAAAGACCCGAAGAATCTGGAATCATGGATTCGCCTTGGGCAGGCATTCTCTGATATGCAGCAGTGGAATGCAGCATCAAATGCTTTCAAGCGGTCTGTTGTGTTATCTCAGGGCAAGCCGGAACTTATCATGGCCTATGCCCGCTCTATGATAATGGACGAGGATGGAAAAGTGAGCGACCACAGCAAGCAAAGCCTTGAAATGGTACTCTTGCAACTACCAGACCACACCGAGGCAAAATATTATATGAATGTACGCCTGCTTCAGGATGGTAAAACCGAAGAGGCCATGCAGGCGATGAAAGCCCTATATAAATCCCTGCCAGATGATTCACCTGTGAAGGCGATGATCAACCAGCAAATTGGCCGTTAGCCACCAAATCGCTCCGGATCAGCGGGATACACCCCAAGCATACGCACATGTTTGCAGAAGAAATTGAGCTCTTCTAAAGCATTCTGCACGGCCGGGCTGCTTGGATGCCCCTCAAAGGTCACAAAGAACTGCGCTGAATCACGCTTTGCACCGCTGATATAACTTTCCAGCTTCACGATATTGATATTGTTGGTGGCAAACCCGCCCATCACCTTATACAGCGCGGAAGGAATGTTACGCACCTCGAACAACAAGCTGGCGAGCACATGCGGTTCATTTTCCTGTGGCGACATTGGCTCACGCGCGATCATGATGAATACGGTAATGTTATCATCCGAATCCTGCATGTGGGTCTTGAGTATATCCAAACCATAAAGCTGCGCGGCCAAAGGCGACGCGATGGCTGCCTTGGTCGGGTCATTCCACTGGGCTACGTCGGCGGCGGCCTGAGCAGTATTGGAATAAGCGTGCGTAACCAGCCCGATGCCACGGATATTCTCGCGGCATTGCATCAGCCCTTGCGGGTGTGAGTACACATGTTTTACCGTATCCAGTGTCGCCCCTTTAGGCGCAACCAGGCAATGCTCGATATGCTGAAAATATTCACCCACGATATGCAGCTTGCTTTTGGGCAATATCTGGTGGATCTCCGCCACGCGACCGGCCTGTGAGTTCTCAATAGGGATCATGCCCAGCGCGGCTTTGCCAGATTCCACTACCTCGAACACATCTTCAAATGAAGGGCATGGCAGCGTATGCATATACGGACAGGCCTGACGGCACGCAAGGTCGGCATTCGCCCCCTCGATACCCATGAAGGCGATAGTGTTTTCAGGATCAATTATATTCGCAGTAATACTGGACATGTGACGGGTAAAACCTTAAATAAGTAGCTTCGAACAAAGGACAGCCTGCATAGCAGGTTTTTTGAGAGTTTGCAAAGTTATGAACGCTAAAAAATGGTCGGTTGATAGTTGGCGTGGCCTGCCCATCAAGCAGCAGCCGGATTATCCTGATGCAAGGCAACTGGCTGATGTGGAAGCGGATTTACGCTCCATGCCGCCTCTTACCACCCCTGGTGAAGCCCGTGCATTGAAAGCCGAGCTCGCTGATGTGGCAAATGGCAAGGCGTTCCTGCTGCAAGGCGGTGACTGCGCCGAGAGCTTCGCCGAATTCTCTGAAGAGAACTTGCGGAACTTCTTCCGGGTGCTGCTTCAAATGACCATTGCCCTCATGTATGGTGCGGGTTCGCCTGTGGTTAAAGTGGGTCGTATCGCTGGCCAATTCGCCAAGCCACGTTCTGATTCTATCGAGAAGATCGATGGTGTTGAACTACCTAGCTACCGCGGTGATATGGTCAATGCCATGGAGTTTGAGGCAGAAGGCCGTAGCCCTGACCCTAAACGCCTGCTTAAGGCATATCATCAATCTGCGGCTACACTGAATTACCTGCGCACATTGGCCGATGGTGGCTATGCTTCGCTGTCGCACATCAATAGCTGGAATATGGAGTTCCTGCAAAAATCCACACAGGGCAAGCGCTTTGGTGAACTCATTGCCCGCATCAATGAATGTGTTGATTTTATCGGCGCGTGCCGTCTGTCGCTTGATAGCGTTCAAGAATTTTCAAGAGCCAGCTTCTTCTCATCGCATGAAGCATTGTTACTTGGCTATGAATCTGCCCTCACCCGTCAGGATAAAACCGATGGGAAATGGTATGCCTGCTCGGCACATATGCTCTGGATCGGTGACCGCACGCGTGACCCCAATGAAGCCCATGTGGAATTCATGCGCGGTATCGCGAACCCGATCGGTATGAAAGTTGGCCCAAGCATGAAACCCGATGTGCTGCTGAAACTCATCGAGGCCTTGAACCCTGAGAATGAGGCCGGCAGGCTCACGCTCATCTCCCGTATGGGCTGCACCAAGATCGGCGAACTACTGCCGCCACTGGTGCATGCGGTGAAAGATGCCGGCTATAATGTGGTGTGGTCATGCGATCCTATGCATGGCAACACGATCAAAGCACCGGGTGGCTATAAAACCCGCAAATTCACCGATATTCTCGCGGAAGTGCGCCAGTTCTTTGCCATTCACAAAGCAGAAGGCACATTCGCAGGCGGCGTGCATTTTGAAATGACCGGACAGGACGTAACCGAATGTCTGGGCGGTGCGCAGGCCATTTCTGAAATGAATCTGTCTGACAGGTATCACACACATTGTGACCCGCGGCTTAATTCATCTCAGGCGTTAGAGCTTGCATTTCTGATCGCTGAAACATTAAAAAAACAAAAAACATAAGGAGGAAAAAACTATGAGTAAAAAAAACCGTGTGGGTGGTGTTGCCGTTGACCAGCTGAAAAGCATCATCGGCCGTGTAGAAAAACTGGAAGAAGAAAAAACAAGCATTGCCGCCGATATCCGCGATGTATTCGCTGAAGCCAAAGGCAACGGTTTTGATGTAAAAGCCATTCGCTCTATCATCAAACTCCGCAAGCTGGATGCGCAGGAACTGGAAGAACAGGAAACCATCCTCGACACTTATCGTCGTGCGCTGGGCATGCTGCCAGAACTGGATGAAGCAGAGGCAGAAGAAGACGAATTCGAAGCCGCTTAATTCTTCCTGCCGACAATCGCCGCTACTTTATAATTATTACGCAGCCAGTAGAGCTTACGCATACTGCGCTTCCATTTCTTCATGCCAAGGAAGGGGGTGAAGAAGCGGAAGAAGTGCCGGAAGAATAAGGTGAACGGACGCTTGCGGATGTGCGACCAGTAATTATCGCCGGTCAGCACATTCTTTTCCAGTATGCGTTCATTCGGGAACAGATCACCGAGTTCATCCGGGTTCGGGCGATACATGGTATCGATCGGGTCGGCATGATAATGGTAACTCATCGGCACGGTGATGAAGAACAGCCCTCCTGGCGGCAGCAATGCCATCAGGCGGCTGGCCAGCAATTCCCTGTCCAGCACATGCTCGAACATATGGGTGCAGATGAGCGCTTGCGGCTTTAAGGCTTTGAGTTTCTCGAGACCAGCATCATCGAAAATATCACAGCTGATATCCACGCCCTCGCCGTCTTTAATATCGCTATGGATGATTTTGATGCCACGCGCTTCCAGTGGCGCAAAGACCTGCTCATGCACAAAAGGCTGCACGACTTCACGGAAATGACGTGTGGAGCTGCCAATATTCACGATAGGTGAAAGTTCTTCATTAGAATAACGTGCAAATACCTGCTCCAACCACTCGGCATCGCAATACATCATGGCTGTTTATCTTTCATTTGTTGCATCTCATGCAATTTGGCCAGGCGCACGAAACGCATGAAGGCGTATAACATGGCATAAGAAAAGCCGCGCGCACCGCGGAATATATAGCGCCGAAAAAAATAGGCTTTGATAAACGCCGCCGGTAATTCTACAAGAAGTCGTACAAAAGATACGCCCTTGCCACGCGTGAGCATATCTTCTGCCTGCATGGTGGAGTAGCGATTCAATTTATCGATGGCATGATCCAGCGACCGGAAGGATGGGTGATATACCGGTGCTTTCAAAGCCGCGATACTACCCTGCTGAACTATGACCGAGTCATGCACAGGACTATCAGAAAATCTCGCAAAATTTTTATTATATAACCTCAGGCAGGTATTCATCTGCGTATAAGGCGGTATCTTCACCTCACCGGCCAGCATGTTATAAATGCGCATGGTATAGCCGCTGTTGGTTTCAGGATTGCCTGCGAAAACCGCTTGTATCTCATCGATCAGCTCATCGCTTAATATCTCGTCCGCATCCAGATTCAAAAGCCATGTGTGTTTGCATTGGTCTTCAGCAAAACGTTTCTGTGGCCCATAGCCCTTCCATGCATGGAATACTACCTTTGCACCTTCCGCTTCAGCCACTTGCTGTGTGCCATCGGTACTGCCGCTATCCACCACGATCACTTCATCAGCAACCCGCCTAAGGCTTCGGATTGTAAGCGCAATCCGGTCCGCCTCATTGAGGGCAATGATAAAGGCGGAGATAGAATGTTTATCGGAGGCCATACAAACCGTTGTGGAAATTATCAAAAACAGCTAAGAAGTAGAGCATAAGTATTAAAGGAAAATTAGCAATGCACATTGTGAATATCATGTTCAGCCGTAGCGGCGGTGGGATCGAACAGGCGTTTGTAGATTATTGCGTAGGTCTTTCCGAGCGTGGACAGAAGGTAACAGCCATTTTATACCCGGATTCTGTGGCTCATGGCCTGCTGCGTGATGCAAATGCGAATGTAGATATTGTGCCGCTCAAGAACTGGAGCGAATGGGATATTTTCGCCATGTTCCGCCTGCGCAAGATACTTTTACAGATGTCGCCGGATTGCATCATTGCCCATGCCAACCGCGCCTATTCACTGGCTGAGAAAGCCGTTGGCGGCAAGATCCCGGTGATCGCTGTGGCCCAGAACTATAGCACCCGCCGCTTTACGGATGCTGATGCGGTATTCACCACCACCCATGACCTTATCTCTCACCTTGTGCAGCAAGGTGTATCTGAAGAACGCGTATTTCATATCCCTAACATGATCCGTTGCTCTGAACTGCCGCATCGCCCAGCTAGACGCGATGTGCCGGTGATAGGCACTATGGGCAGGTTCGTTCTGAAAAAAGGATTTGATACCTATATTACTGCGCTGGAAATACTCAAGAACCGTGGCTATGAATTCAAAGCTATCCTTGGCGGCAGCGGCGATGAAGAAGCCCACCTTAAAGAACAGGCACGCGTATCTGGCCTTACGGATATTCTCTCTTTCCCTGGCTGGATACTGGATAAGAAGGCTTTCTACACCGGTATCGATATTTTCTGCCTGCCTTCTCTGCATGAACCCTTCGGCATCGTTCTTCTGGAAGCATTCACGCATGGAGCGGCTGTGGTTAGCACAGATAGCGAAGGCCCGCGTGATATCATCACCCCTAATTACGATGCACTCATGATCGAAAAGGCAAATCCGGAAGCACTGGCCAACGCACTTGAGCAATTACTGCGTGACCCTGCCCTTGCAGACAAACTTGCTGCGAATGCATTTGCCAAAACAAAAACGCGCTACACTATTGAAGCGGTGTGCGAGCGCATTGAACAGGCAGTGCAAAAAATACTTATTGGCCAGATGACGGCTGGCATCAAGAAAGCAGCCTAAGCTATTTTCCGCATGATGGCCTCTGCGGCCTTCTTGGGATCATCTTCACCGGTGATCGGGCGGCCGATGACCATGTAATCTGCGCCTTCATCCAGCGCTTCTTTTGGGGTCATCACGCGTTTCTGGTCGTCCTTGACACTACCTTCCGGCCGGATACCCGGAACGACCAGCACAAAATCATTACCGCAATGCTCGCGAAGCAGTTTTATTTCGTAGGGTGAGCAAACCACACCATCCAGCCCGGCGCTTTGCGCAAGATCAGCCAGTCTTTTCACCTGATCATGCAGCTGGGAGTGGACACCTACCATATTCAGATCATCCTGATCGAGGCTGGTAAGCACCGTCACGCCCACGATCAGGGGACGTTCCTTACCGGTCATATCCGCGACTTCCATAGAGGCATCAATAGCAGCGCGCAGCATGGCACGGCCACCTGCGGTGTGTACGGTCATCATGAAAGTGTCGATACCCGCAGTCGCCTTAATAGCCTTGGCTACAGTATTTGGAATGTCATGAAATTTCAGATCAAGGAATATAGGGAAACGGTGGCGGGCAAGATGCTGAACACCCGCTGCACCATTCGCTGTAAAGAACTCCAGACCTAGCTTAAGTGCTCCTACAGAGCCTTCCAGTTTGCTGGCAAGGTCGGAGGCATAGGAAATATCCTGTGTGTCAACGGCGCAGATGATGGGATTGATATTTTGGAACATGGTTTATTTTCTCATAGGGCTTTTAATAATCCATAAACAATAGCTTGGGTTTTACGAAAATCCTAAAAGCCGTATTATTCAAGCGTATACACCGTATCCCCGCCTACCACCGTGCGGATGGCACGGCCCTTGGTCGCCCAGTCATCGAACGGTGAATTGAGGGATTTGCTGTTAAATTGCTTAGGATCGATGCTCCAGGCCATATCCAGGTCGATCAGCGTGAGGTCTGCCCTAGCGCCTTTTTTCAACCTGCCAGCTGGCACATGGATGATATCAGCCGGTTTATAGGTCATCGCTGCTATCACATCACGCAGTGACATGATCTTGTTATGATAGAGCGAAAGAGATAGCGGCAGCATTGTTTCCAAACCCACGATACCAAAGGATGCCGATGAAAGCGGCACACGCTTGCTTTCCTGATCGTGCGGCGCGTGGTCGGTCGCGATGGCATCGATTGTGCCGTCCTTAAGACCTTCAATGACCGCCATACGGTCGCGCTCTGCGCGCAGCGGCGGATTCATTTTGCTGAAGGTGCGATATTCAAGCACCGCTTCATCGGTGAGAATGAAGTGATGAGGCGCGGCTTCCGCTGTTACTTTCAGGCCTTTTTTCTTGGCTCGGCGCACCGCATCAATGGCCTCGGCGGTTGAAATATGCAGCACATGGTATTGACCACCGGTCAGCTCAGCGAGGAGAATATCACGCTCCACCATCACCGCTTCAGCTGCATTAGGAATACCGCCTACTCCAAGCTGCGCGGAAATTTTTCCTTCATTCATGCAGCCGCCGCAAGAGAGATTCAGATCTTCCGCATGTTGCGCTACCGGCAGGCCAAGCTCACGCGCATAGGCAAGTGCCTTGCGCATCACACCGGCATTCATCACCGGCAGTCCATCATCAGTGAAACCGACCGCACCTTCCTGTGCGAGCAGCCCCATCTCTGTTATCTCGTCACCTTTCTGGCCTTTGGTGATAGCTGCATAGGTGCGCACATTCACATAGGCTGTTTCGCGAGCGCGCTTGTGCACGAATGCCACCACCGCCGGATCATCAATGACCGGTTTTGTATTTGGCATACAGGCAACGGTGGTCACACCACCCGCCGCAGCTGACTTGCTACCCGTTGCGATCGTTTCTTTATATTCCTGACCCGGCTCACGGAAATGCACCTGAATATCCAGCAGCCCCGGTGTCAGCAAGTGACCTTTGCAATCGATCACCTCTGCACCTTCAGGCACGCCATCCTTAAACAGCTTCTCGCCCATGTCAGCGATCTCGTTGCCGATGGTGAGCAGCCCACCCTTCTTATCCAGACCAGTCTCCGCATCGAACAGGCGGGCATTGGTATATGCCACTTTCTTTTTAGGGTCATTCTGGTGGGTTGGCAGAGTAAAGTGTTGTTTCACAAAGGGCCTTTCGTAAATTTTGCGCGATGATGCCAGATTTTATTCACACTATCAACAACGCTACTATTTTTTAATGGGTACAAATATTTTCGCTTTATTGAAATACACCCCTCCGGTCACAAATTCCTGAGGGTTCTCAATAGTCTTAACCATATTATAGTTATTCCGCAGCTCGTTCACCTTGATAAAATAACCCGTGATGATCGCTGCGAACTTCTTACTGCGCACGGCTTCTACCAATTCCTGCATGTACGCTTCTTTGATATGCTGCTTGCCTTTAAGGTTCGCGCGCATCAGGTCAAACCCCGCCATACCTATGGTGAATGTCTTTTTGCCTACCCGCGGCTGCACATATTGCAACTCTGTGAATAATACATCCCCATCTACCTTGCGTATCTCTTCCAGCAATTCATTCCCACGCTTGATGGCATGCTGGTTGGGGATAAAGCGCTGAGGATCATAGTTTAAGCTGTAGAACTGGTAACACAGGGCAAGGCATGCCGTGATATTGATGATCCTGTATCTTTCTGCACATATCACCAGAAGTAAGCCCGAAAGTAGCGCAAAGGTAAAATATGCGGTCATGATGACGTTCAGATGGCCATAGGAATGAATGCGTGAGACATAAGCACTGCCAATAAAACCAACGGCTATCGAGGCATACCACAGTAATGCCTTGTGCCCTTTCGCATATGAGGCCAGAAGACCGAACACAGCCGTGACCATCATGATGGCCGCAGTGGGGATAAGATCGACCTTCCAGAAAGTGTATATCTTGCGCCCATCATTCGTATGGCCAGCGGGTATATCGTATACATAAAAGCCGAACCAGCCATTCGAGTTATATTCCAGCAATGCACAACCCGCTAAAATTATGGCAGCAGTAACACCGCCTGCAATGAATGCATCTTTCGGGCGTACATAGAGTGCAGCAATAAAACATGGCATTAGCGCCAGAATCGCAGATTGCTTGGTAAAGAATGCAGCAGCGAATATACAGCCCGCCATCAGGCCAGTATATTTTGAGCGATCGAAGTAAAATATATAAAGACCGGCGGCCATCAGGAAAAGATAGAGGCTATCCACCCGTGCCACGTCCAGCCAGCGGGCGCTCAAAATATATGTGGAAAGATAGATACCGCCCGCTACCAGCGATATAAACTTATCCCCGCCCTCCTTGCGCATCCATGCGTACAGAAGCCAGACCGTCCCTAGCGTAGAGGCGAATGAAACCAGCCTGCCCGCCAGAAAATCGACCCCTGTGAAATAGGAAACGAACGTGGCCACATAAAAATAATAGGGTGTATAGATGTATGGCACATATTCCAGCGTGGGCTTTGTATAGAATGGCAAGCCATCACGCAGCCGCTGGATGATGTCCACCGTATGCCCTTCCATCCATTCAAGATGGAACGGGTAATTAATGCTAAACAGCGCGACATAGGTGAATAATCCGATGAACCAGATAGCAAGTGCAACGCAGGCATATTGTGCGGCACGGTTGGTATAATTCAAAAACTTCATTCAATATGAGTTGCCAGTAATTCCAGCACGGCCTGCCGCACAGCAACTCCCATTTCCACCTGATCTAAAATTACGCTGCGCTCAATATCGTCAGCCAGTTCAGAATCTATCTGCACCCCGCGCATGATCGGGCCGGGATCAAGCACAATGGCATCTTTTTTGGCGTGCGAAAGTTTTTCCCTGTCCAGCCCCCAGAAGTGGAAATACTCCCGTATGGAAGGCACGAATGAGCTATTCATCCGCTCGGTCTGCAGGCGCAGCGTCATTACCACATCGCAATCTTTGATGCCCTTGCGCATATCATGGAACGGTTTTACCCCAAATTGTTCCGGGCACGCGATCATCAGCGTCGGTGGTGCTACTACCCTTACCTCTGCACCAAGCAATGTGAGCAGCCTCATGTTCGAGCGCGCCACACGACTATGCAGTATGTCACCACATATCGCTATCTTGAGGCCCTCGATCTTCTTTTTGTGCTGAAGGATGGTAAGCGCATCCAGCAACGCCTGTGTCGGATGTTCGTGGCTGCCATCACCTGCATTGATAACCGAACAGTTCACCTTACGCGCCAGCAGATGCACTGCGCCTGATTCCGCGTGTCGCACCGTGATAAAATCCGGATGCATGGCGTTCAGTGTCATGGCGGTATCAATGAGTGTCTCACCCTTTTTGACTGAGGAGGACGAAGCCGACATATTAATGACATCCGCACCAAGGCGCTTGCCTGCCAGCTCAAATGATGTGCGGGTGCGGGTAGAATTCTCGAAGAACAGGTTGATGACCGTACGGCCACGCAGGATAGGATGCTTCTTATCTACCTGCCGGTTGCGCTCGATATAACCTTTGGCGCAGTCAAGAATGGCGTATACATCATCGCGGGAAAGCCCATCAATTCCAAGCAGATGCTTATGAGGGAATCGTTTATCAGTAGGCTTTGTAGATTTCATGGTGTTCGAACATAACCATACTTAAAGAGAATGGCAATGTGAGAAATAGACTTGAAGCAAAATGATTTAGGAGTAACTTCTACCACCGAATCAAAGAGGTATTTTATGCGTAAATATGTGTTTTTACTCCCTATTCTCCTGCTTCCAGCCTGCAATGGTGGCAGCCAACCCATTGATGCAAAAGCATTTCTTTCCAGTTTAGAAGGGCCAAAAGTGCCCACCATACAAGATACCATGCTGGAAAATGCCAAAAGCGCAGAGGCAGCTGGTGAATGGAGCACGGCAAACCAACTTTACCAACAGCTGCTGGTTAAGAGCCCGGAGAACACAGACCTTATGATCTCCACTGCCGAGACCTACCGTCGCCTCGGCAAGTACGAGCCTGCCATCGCATTATATGATGCTGCTTTGGATAAAGACAAAAGTCTGGTGAACGCGAAGGAAGGCAAAGCCCTTGCACTGCTTTCCAAAGGTGATTTTGATTCGCCGACCCCGCTTTTTGA
Source organism: uncultured Rickettsiales bacterium (assembly GCA_964535825.1). GTDB lineage: Bacteria > Pseudomonadota > Alphaproteobacteria > Rickettsiales > SXRF01 > CAZAQK01. Next base: position 392,166 of record CAZHUC010000001.1, on the reverse strand, counting down.
AGAAGTGATGAAAACAGATGCCACACGCTGGAAAACCCTGAATGGCCTTGGCATTCTGTTTACCACACGCGGTATGCATCCCGAAGCACAACAATATTTCCGTGAGGCACTGAAACATGCGCCAGCCAATACTTCTGTGCTGAATAATCTTGGCCTTTCACAAGCGCTCACCAAAGAATATGACAATGCTGCGGATACTCTCTTGCAGGCAGGTGCGATCGCCGCTGCAAGTGGCAAAGAACGCAAACGCATCGACCTGAATCTTGCACTGGTATATGCAGTTGCAGGCAGAATTGAAGATGCCCGCATCGTGGCCGAGAATTATTATTCTGGTGCAGTGTTGAATAATAATATGGGTCTGTATGCCCATCTGGCGCGTAATAACCAGCTCGCCAAGGATTACCTCAACATGGCACTCACCGAGAGCACAACCTATTACGAAAAAGCATGGCAGAACCTGCAGGATATAAGCAGCGGTTCAGGCACACCTGCACCCGGCGCGGCAGAACCTGTAACACTTCAGGAAAAGCCTGCTGCTGCACCTAAAAAACCAGCGGCCAAAGCTGTAAAAAAAGCAAGGCCTCAAGCTGAAGTGAAAAAGGAAGAAGAGATCGAGCCGATCGCTCCGCCTTCATCCCCACCTAGCGATGACATCACAAATATTCTGATGGATTCAGGACAGCCAGAAGAAAAAGGCAACTAGCAGAAGAATCCTTTGCCCATTTTGGCAAGCAGGCGTTCGCCTAGTGTTACCCCGATCTTCTCGGCGTCTGTAGTGCTGCCTTCAATACTATCGGTGTAATATTCGCTGCCATCTGGCCTTGCGACCAGACCTTTCAGGATAATTTTTTCTCCTGAAATTACGGCATAGCCCGATATTGGTGTACGGCACGAACCATCCAGCACTTTCAGGAAAGCGCGTTCACAGCGCACGGCGATATCTGTATCGGTATGATTCAACAAGGCAAGCAGCTCCCTCGCTATCGTATCATCTTGCCTGCATTCAATACTTATCGCACCTTGTGCCACCGCTGGCAGGAAATCATGGATAGGAAGTGCCACACCGGGCACGTTAAGACGCAGACGATTAAGGCCGGCACAAGCCAGAATTGTTGCCCTTACCTCACCGGCTTCCAGTTTGGCAAGGCGGGTTTGAACATTGCCACGGAATGGCACAATTTTAAGGTCAGGCCGTTTCATCAGTAGTTGCGCTGAGCGCCGCAGGGATGATGTACCCACCACTGCCCCCTGCTCCACATCCTTCAGGGAGGCGATTCCATACCCCACCAGTATATCTCGCGCATCTTCACGCGGCAGCATCGCGCCGATCATAAGGCCATCTGGCAATATCGTGGCCATATCTTTCATGGAATGCACTGCAATATCTATGGTCCTATCCAGCAGCGCCTCTTCAATTTCCTTGGTAAACAGGCCTTTTCCGCCGATCTCCGACAGTGGCCTGTCCACGAACCGGTCTCCGCTGGTACTCATGGAAACCACTTCAATCTGGCCGGAAAGCTCTGGCTTTACACGGGCAAGCTCTGCCTTTACCATCTCTGCCTGAACCAGTGCCAGAGCGCTTTTTCTTGTACCAATGCGGATTTTAGGTAATGTCGCCATGCCGCTATATTGGGGCGGGAACATAAAAGTGCAAGTAAATGTTGGTATTGGGTATCGAATCCAGCTGTGATGAAACAGCAGCATCTGTGGTAACCGACGAAAGAAAGATCCTTTCGAATGTTATCCTGTCGCAGACCGAGGAACATAAATGCTATGGCGGCGTTGTTCCCGAGGTAGCCGCGCGCGCCCATATCAGCCATATCGAGAAAGTAGTTGATAAGGCGCTGGCGGAAGCAAACGCCTCCCTTGAAAAGATAGATGCCATTGCCGTAACTGGTGGCCCAGGCTTGATCGGCGGTGTGATCGTGGGCGTTATGACCGCCAAGGCACTGGCCTCTGTTCATAATAAACCATATATCGCAGTGAACCACCTGGAAGGCCATGCACTCACCGTGCGCCTGACCGATGACATTCCATTCCCTTATTTGCTTCTGCTGGTCTCTGGTGGGCACTGCCAGTTTCTCGCCGTTGAAGGCGTGGGTAAATATAAAAAACTTGGTGGCACGGTGGATGATGCGCTCGGCGAGGCTTTCGACAAAACGGCCAAGATGCTGGGACTGGGTTATCCCGGCGGCCCTGCCGTTGAGCAGCTTGCAAGATCAGGCAATGAAACTGCTTATAAATTTCCTATCCCTATGAAAGGCCGTGACGGTTGCGACCTGTCTTTTTCCGGCTTGAAAACCGCTGTGCGCAAGCAGGTGATGGAGCTGGAAGCTGCGGGAATACTCACCGAAAAAGTGAAGGCAGATATTTGCGCTTCCTTCCAGTTCACTGTGGCGGAAAGCCTGATCGACCGGGCGCACCATGCCATCCAGTCATTCAAAAGCATGCATCCAGCAGGAAAACATTTTGTACTGGCGGGCGGTGTTGCCGCCAACCAGTATATACGCAAGGCACTACATGAGGTCATTGCCAGCTATGGCATGGAGCTTGTTGCTCCCCCTATCAAACTATGCACGGATAATGCTGCCATGATCGCATGGGCAGGTATCGAACATCTTCAGATAGGGAACACTAGTGATATGACCTTTGAACCGAAAGCGCGGTGGCCACTCAGCTAATTAGAGTTCAATTCCAACTACAGGTACTGGCGTTACAGGCTTTGCATCAGGTTTTACGCAGAACGCATCACATGCCTTGCTGCAAGCCTCTTTTGATGTAAAACCGCCACGCAAATCTTTCGTTGCGCCATCGATATTACATTTACAATAACCATCTCTGTAAAAATTAACAGTACAAACCTTTGCGGCAAATGCGTTGCTTGCACCGAAACTAAGTGCGCTTATAAAGATAGTTAATATTGCTGCATAATTTTTCATAACCACTCCTGATAATTTTAAATGCCTGGATATGATTATAACAGCTTATTGTTACGGGATTATTACGGCTTAAAGGTTTTTTAATTCACCACATAACCATTATTAATCAACAGTCTACGAGCATCCTTGGACCTTAAAAAATCCATGAATTTGCGCGCTTCGTTCATATTATTGCCGGCAATGACAACGGCATAATACTGTATAGGTTGATGTGTTTTTTCAGGAAATACATCCAGCACCTTCACACCCTGCATATCCCGCACCGTGGACTGAAAGAACACGCCATATGCACCACGGCCGCGCACCATGCTGCTTATCTGGTCTGGCCGTTTTATATATACGGTATATTCCTCAAGTTCATCTGATGCATTGAGGTTGCGCAAAACTTCCTTTGCAGACGCACCATCGGGCATATATTGCGGGTTGCCCACCATAAAACTTTGCTCGAAGCCAATGGCGCGAATAATTCGTGTGGTAGGGATACCAGCCGATAGGTCGATATTGATGGCATCGTATTGTGGCCCAACCATCACCAACCGGTTCTTGGCCAGCTCCATCTGAGAATAAATATCCAGAAGCCCCTGTGTCTTGAGAGTTTCTATCCAGTCCGTACGCGGAGTTATCAGTATATCGGCCGCACCGCCTTCAAGTATCTGCTTCTCCTGCTGATCTGGTGTGGCAAAGGATGTATTCACCATCACATTCTTTGAAGCGGAATATTCGCGCGCTATCGCCACGATCGCCAGGTTCATATTTCTATCGCTCAGCACCGTCACGCTTTCCAGCGCAAGTGCAGGAAACGAAAGAAAACCCAGAATAAGAACGGCAGTGATAGATCTATAAATTCTTTGCATGATGTATGCGGTCAAAACGGGCAATGTTGTCAGGTGCAAGCTGCACAATAACTTTAATATACTCATCATCAACCGTTTGTTCCACAACTTTGCCATGCGCATGTAGCCACGCCAGTGCTTTTCCATCATCCACTTTGAGCTGATATGAAACTTCGGTGTAAAAGCGTTTGGCAAGTAGCGCTTCGATCGTTTTCAGCAAAGGCTCGATACCTTCGCCTGTGAAGGCGGAAACACGCATGATATCTTTGCTGCTTTCCACCTCATGCTCCAGCAGATCGATCTTGTTATGCACTTCAATAAGATTTTCCGGCAGCGCCTCAGACAGAAATAAACTTTTCAGCACATGCTCCACATCTTTTTTCTGCGCTTCTGTATCCGGGTGTGAAATATCGCGCACATGTAAAAGCACATCAGCTTCCAGCACTTCCTCAAGTGTAGCGCGGAAGGCAGCGACCAGTTGTGTGGGCAGGTCGGATACGAACCCTACTGTGTCTGATAAAATAATTTTCGTACCGCCGGGCAGTACACATCCGCGCATGGTGGGATCGAGTGTGGCGAATAATTTATCCATGGAAAGTACATTCGCGCCGGTGAGGCGGTTAAACAATGTGGATTTCCCTGCGTTGGTATACCCCACCAACGCCACCACAGGATACGGAACATCCCTGCGCACCTTGCGGTGCAGTTCACGCGTGCGCGTGACATCCTGCAACTGCTTTTTGATCTTCGAGATGCGGTCGCGGATGAGGCGACGGTCAATTTCGATCTGAGATTCACCCGGGCCGCCAAGGAAACCGAAACCACCGCGCTGGCGCTCCAAGTGCGTCCATGAACGCACCAATCGGCTCTTCTGGTATTCCAGCGCTGCCAGTTCCACCTGTAATTTACCCTCATGGGTACGCGCTCGCGCACCAAATATCTCAAGGATCAGTGCCGTACGATCAATGACCTTACAATTCCATGCTTTTTCCAGATTACGCTGCTGCACCGGACTTACGACATGGTTGATAATAGCTAAGCCAGCTTCAGCAGATGCTATGCGTGTTTTTAATTCTTCTACCTTGCCACGGCCAATGAGTGTTGAAGGTGTGATACTGCTCATTGCCACAATAGCTGAATCGGCCACCTCAAGGTCGATGGCATGGCTAAGACGCATGGCTTCTTCCAAGCAAGCCTCTGGCGAGCGCGACGCAACATCACCCCGCCGCTTTAGCCACGGATGGATAACGAACGCGCGTTTTGTATCATTCATTGAGATCGTACAGATCTAGCAATCAATGCTCAGCCGCATGATCGGCCATATCACCATGCGAAGAAGCATCTACGCCTTCTTCCTCATGTAATACAACGGCTGCAGCCGGAACAACGGTCGCAATGGTGTGCTTATACACCAGCTGCACCTGCGGGCCGCGGCGGAGCAAGAGCGAGAAGTTATCAAATCCGGTGATATTTCCCTGCAATTTCACACCATTAGATAAGAAAATCGTTACAGGAACTTTTTTCTTACGCAGTGTATTGAGGAATACATCTTGTATGTTTTGTTGTTTGTCGGCCATAGAGCCCACCTCTTAGCGTAAAAGGGAATATATATCAATAGATGTTATGGTGTATAACTCTTAACCTGTTTACCTGTAACAATTTTCCCATGCTCGACAAAGGCCTCGTGATTATCATCGATCTCATCTAATTTATAATGATAATTCACCATGATACCAGCTGATTGCTTCAGGCCTTTTTCAGACATATCAGCCAACCAGTTGATACGTTCCAGACGTGCCCCATTGAACAGATGGAAACCAGCCACCGGATCGAGTGGCCTTCTGCCACGCTTCTCCATGGTCAGGTAATAGATACAGAGCCTGAGTACCATATGCTTAATAGCCGTGGCAACCGCAGGACGGTCAAACCAGTTATCATCCAGAATCTGGGCCAACGCCTCACAGGCCGAAGATTCAGGCATTAATTTCTTTAATGCGTCTATTTCTCCTGGCAGGAAAAGGGAATCATCATTCGCTGCAAGTTTTGGCGTTAACCATTTACGGAATCCCGGCACGGGTGAAAGTGTGGCATAGGTATCTATCTGGCGCATTTCATCGGTAAGTTGGCTTACCACTCGCTTGATGAGGAAATTACCGAAGCTAATGCCGGAAAGCCCTTTTTGTGCATTGGAAATAGAATAGAAAATGGCGGTATCGGCAGCATTCACATCGAAAGCCGGTGCGTTCTGGTCGAGTAATCGCTGGATATTATCGCTCATACCCGACACCAGCGCCACATGGACAAATATCAACGGCTCATACGGCATCTTGTTATGCAGGAAGGCAAATACGCGGCGGTCAGAATCCAACCGGTTCTTGAGATCATCCCAAGAGGCAATCTTATGCACCGCCTCATATTCAATGAGCTTTTCAAGCAACGCGGCAGGTGACTTCCATGTGATCTCCACCAGATCTAAGAGCCCAACATCGAACCATGCGGAGAGTATTTCCTTGAGCTCATATTCAAGCCCTTTATACGCCACATCAGAGCCTATCAGAGGCAGCAGGTCCGCCCGCATATCCACAAGGAATTTAAACCCATCAGGCAGCGCAGTGAATTGACGGAGGATATAGCTGCGCGGCGTTACCATCGCATCACGCAGAGCAAGTTCCAGCTTGAGGCGCTGCGATTCATCCTCACAGCCGATATAGGCTTGTGATGCTTCCACCACCTCATTCGTATCGAGCCCGAATTCACTGGCAAGTACATGCAGGAAACGCTTCCTACCCTCTTCGTCCAGACGTAGATAGGTACGCCCCAGATTAGCCGCATGTGACCGCTGGCTGATCTCTCCGCCCGGTGAATAGAGGCATAATTCCATCTGCTTTTTGAGGAAAATGGCATCGTCTGAAACGACAGCCGAGATATTATCGCCTTTGATAGCACTAAGGGCCGAATATTTGATCCCTTGCCATGCTTTAAGCAGGTTATTGGCTGTTTTGCGCTTAATATGCGAAAAACCTGAACTATTTCTGGTCTGCTCAGCTGCTTGTGTCATGTAAGTTATATAAAGCGATGCTTGTGCTCAGGCAACAGTTGTTATATAGCGACAGCAAAAAATAGGACCTCTTATGAAACAGAAAATTAAAAAAGTGGTGCTCGCCTATTCCGGTGGGCTTGATACCTCGGTCATCCTTCGCTGGTTGCAGGAGACCTATGAGTGCGAAGTCGTGACCTTTACCGCTGACCTTGGCCAGGGCGGCGAAGTTGAGCCTGCGCGAAAAAAAGCTGAAGCCATGGGTGTTAAAGAAATTTACATTGAGGACCTACGCGAAGAATTCGTGCGTGATTATGTATTCCCGATGTTCCGCGCCAACACGTTGTATGAGGGCGTGTATCTGCTGGGCACATCTATTGCGCGCCCGCTGATTGCCAAACGCCAGATCGAGATCGCAAAGAAAACCGGTGCGGATGCTGTATCGCATGGTGCAACCGGCAAAGGTAATGATCAGGTGCGTTTTGAACTGGGTTATTATGCACTCAAACCAGACATTAAAGTTATCGCCCCGTGGCGCGAATGGGATTTAACTTCCCGCACCAAACTTATTGAGTATGCAGAAAAGCACCAGATCCAGATTGCAAAAGATAAACGCGGTGAAGCTCCCTACTCCACCGATGCCAACCTCCTGCACATCTCTTATGAAGGCAAAGTGCTGGAAGACCCTTGGGTAGCGCCGCATGAAGATATGTTCACCCGTTCGGTCGCACCCGAAAAAGCCCCGAATGATCCAGAGTTCATCGAAGTGGAATTTGAGCACGGCGATGCAGTGGCAGTAAATGGTGTAAAACTTTCACCAGCAGCCTTGCTTACCAAGCTCAATGAGCTTGGCGGCAAGCACGGTATTGGCCGTTTGGATATGGTAGAGAACCGGTATGTGGGCATGAAGTCTCGGGGGGTGTATGAAACACCAGGTGGCACGGTGTTGCTTGCGGCGCATCGTGGCATTGAATCACTCACGCTTGATCGCGGTGCATCACATCTTAAGGATGAACTCATGCCGCGCTACGCAGAGCTTATTTATAATGGTTACTGGTGGTCGCCGGAGCGTGAGATGCTGCAGGCACTCATCGACAAATCACAAGCGAATGTATCCGGCACTGTGCGCCTTAAACTCTTCAAAGGCAGTGTATCGGTGGATGGTCGCAAATCACCTAAATCGCTTTACAGCGAAAAGATGGTGACGTTCGAAGATGATAAAGGCGCGTATGACCAGAAAGACGCCGCCGGCTTCATTAAATTGAATGCGTTAAGACTCAGGCTGCTGAAGCACTAGACTTCTTCATCTTCTCGAAACCTGATTCCAGATCCTTGATCAGGTCATCCGGATGCTCGAGGCCGATATGCAGGCGAATACCCGGGCCGGAATATTTCCACTTGGTCGCCACACGGCCGGTCAGGTTGTTTGGCATCACGAGGCTTTCAAAACCACCCCAGCTATAACCAAGGCCGAACAGGTCAAGGTTATCCACGAAGCTGCACATCTGTTGCTTGTTCGCACCTTTGAGAACGAACGCGAACAGGCTGGCACCACCGGTGAAATCACGTTTCCACAGATCATGCCCCGGCGCACCCGGCAATGCTGGATATAGCACTTCTTCCACTTCCGGACGAGTCTTCAGCCATTTGGCAACCACCAGTGCATTTTCCATCTGCTGGCGCATACGCACACCGATGGTATGCAGGCCGCGCTGTGCGAGATAACAGTTATCGGCACTTGGACTTGCGCCCAGCGTGCGATAGGTCAGGAGCAATTCTTTGTAGCGGTCTTTTTTGCAGGTGACAGAACCCATCACCAGGTCAGAATGACCGGCGATATATTTGGTCATGGAGTGAATGGAGATATCGATACCCAGATCGAATGGCTTGTAAAACAGCGGTGTTCCCCACGTATTATCACCGATGACGGTGATATTATGCTGGCGTGCCACTTTGGCGATGGCCGGCACATCCTGCACTTCAAACGTAAGCGAGCCCGGGCTTTCCAGATAGATCACCTTGGTATTTGGTTTCACCAGTTTGGCAATATCTGCGCCAATGACCGGATCATAATAGGTGGTTTCCACGCCGAATGATTTGAGCACACGGTCACAGAAGCGGCGCGTAGGGCCGTACGCAGAATCCACCATCAACAGATGATCGCCGCCTTTAAGGCATGCGGTCAGCGCCACCACAATGGCAGAAAGGCCAGAAGCGGTAACGATAGCATGGTCAGCACCTTCAATTTGCGCCATCGCAGTTTCAAGCGATGCCGAGCTAGGTGTGCCGTAACGACCATAGGTCGCGCCGGGAATGTTCGCGGTCTCGGCGGCCTCAAGATCGGCGACCGATGGGAATAATATAGTAGAAGCGCGGTGTGGTGGCTGGTTTACAATACCGCCCACGCTGCTTGCATGGCTGCCAAGTGTGGCAAGGAGTGTCTCTTTTTTCATTGTGGATTCTCAATATGTTCAGGGCTGTGATTCAACACAGGCGGGGGTTTAGTGTCAACCTAAAAGGTCAGAAAAAACGGAAAGAAAGGCCGCAAACGATATGGGTCAGCCCGTCCTTTTCATTGCCCATAGGAAGCAAGCAGGCACGGTAGCGTACAATTTTGCCATCATAGTTGATAAGGTGGCCATTATCCTGCATCGGGATCTTCATATGCACGATGTTCTCAAGACGTCTGTGCAGCACCGATCCCGGGAAGAAGGACATACGGGGGTCAACGGTCATGCCCGTTAAGTCCTTGCCGTAGGCCGCGGAAACCTGCTCGCCCATATATTCATAGGTGAAGGTGGTGGGATGTTTCTTGCCAACGGAGACTCTGAAACAGCTGGGCCATATGTCCTCGATAGCGGCTGTATCGAATTTGCGTGGATCAGGGAATGGCTGGTCTTTTTTCAGCATATCCCAGTAGGTCTGTAACCGGTACGTCAGGCGTTGTTCTTGCATAATGACCCTGATGCTTGTTGTTATTGCAACCTGCACCTAAAAAGGTTAAAACTTCCGTTCCTGAAACTAGAGAATAACCGTTAACAGTCAATTAATTATGGCACAAAAACCTGCAAGGCACTATCCGGAAGTTAACCCAAACCCCGATTTTCCCAAGGTGGAAGAGGCCGTTTTGGCTGGTTGGAAGGCTTCAGATGCGTTTAAAAGCTCTATTTCTGGTCGCGCTAAAGCAGAGGAATTCATTTTTTATGACGGCCCGCCATTCGCCAACGGCCTGCCGCATTATGGCCACCTGCTCACCGGCTATGTAAAAGACCTCTACGCCCGCTACCAGACGATGCGCGGCAAAAAGGTAGAGCGCCGCTTCGGCTGGGATTGCCACGGCCTGCCCGCAGAAATGGGTTCGGAAAAAGAACTGGGTATCTCCGGCCGCGCTGCCATCGAAAAATTTGGTATCGATAAATTCAACGAGCACTGCCGCACCAGCGTGATGAAATACACGCAGGAATGGGAAGATTACGTCACCCGCCAGGCCCGCTGGGTAGATTTCAAGAATGACTACAAAACCATGGATACCAACTTCATGGAATCCGTTCTGTGGGCATTCAAACAACTCTATGACAAAGGGCTGGTATATGAAGCCCACCGCGTGATGCCCTACTCATGGGCAGCTGAAACCCCGCTTTCCAACTTCGAAACCAAGCTGGATAATTCGTATCGTGAGCGTGAGGATAAGGCGATTTATGTAGCTTTTGAATTAATAGATACTCCAGAAGTAAGCTCAGTTAATTGTAAGCAGTATAAAGTCATAGCATGGACAACCACTCCTTGGACGCTACCAAGTAATTTGGCTTTGGCTGCGCACCCAGAGTTTGAGTATTATTGTCATGAAGTTGACGGTATTGGATATATAGCTAGTTCAAGTGCATTACATAAATTATTCGGTGTGCAATATGGCATGCCTAATAGCGATCCACCTTACACACGCGTGGAAAGCTTAATCGGCCTCACCTACAAGCCCCTCTTCCCTTATTTCGCCGAACGTAAGAAAGAGAATCCTCGTGCATTTAATATAATAGACGGCTCGTCGTTCGTCACCGACGGTGATGGTACAGGTATCGTGCATATCGCGCCGGGCTTTGGTGAAGATGATAAGCGTGTTGCAGATGATAATGGCATTCCAACAGTAGTCCCTGTTGATGAGAAAGGTCGTTACACGGATGAGATATTCGACCTGCCAGACCTAAAACTAAAAGGCCTGAACGTCATCGCGCAAACCGAAGGCAAAACGGCAGATGAGCCTTTCAAAGACGAACAAATCAAAAAATTCGGCCTTGTGAATCTGCGTATTACCAAATGGCTGAAAGAGCACGGCCAGCTCATTAAAGACGAGCAGTTCAAACATAACTACCCGCACTGCTGGCGCACCGACCAGCCACTCATTTATCGCGCTATGCCGAGCTGGTACGTGGAAGTCACCAAATTCCGTGACCGCGCAGTAGAACTGAATAAAACCATCAACTGGATCCCTGAACACATCCGCGATGGGCAGATGGGACATATGCTCGCCACCGCGCCCGACTGGAGCATTTCGCGCAACCGCTTCTGGGGCACACCCATTCCCGTGTGGCGCAGCAAATCCGGTAAAGTCGTGGTGTGCGGTAGCATTGCTGAAATTGAAAAACTCAGCGGCAAAAAAGTAAAAGACCTCCACCGCCCATATATCGATGACATCACATTCACCATCGACGGTGAAGAATACACCCGCGTGACGGACGTATTCGATTGCTGGTTCGAATCCGGCAGCATGCCATTCGCGCAGGTGCATTACCCGTTCGAGAATAAAGAATGGTTCGAGTCTCATTTCCCGGCAGATTTCATCACCGAATATGTCGGGCAAACGCGCGGCTGGTTCAACACGCTCATCATGCTTTCAACCGCGCTATTCGACAAAGCACCGTTCAAGAACTGCATCTGCCACGGTGTGGTGCTTGATTCGGAAACCGGCCTGAAATACTCCAAACGCCTCAAGAATTACAAAGACCCCATGGAGGTGATGGATAAATACGGCGCCGATGCCCTGCGCTGGCTGATGATCGCAAGCCCTGTGATGCGCGGGCAGGATCTCGCCGTTGACCCCGAAGGCAAATTTATTCGTGACGTGGTGCGCCTTGCAATCAAACCCATCTGGAATGCCTATAACTTCTTCACGCTCTATGCGAATGCCGATGGCATTCAGGCTAAATTCGCCACCGATTCGCAGGATGTGATGGATAGATACATCCTCGCAAAATGCAAAGCGGCAGTGGAAACCATTCAGGTATCGCTGGATGCGTATGAAACCCCTGCTGCGTGTGACGCGGTGATGCAGTTCTTTGAAGCACTCAATAACTGGTATATCCGCCGTAACAAAGAACGCTTCTGGAAATCTGAGCACGATGCCGACAAGCAGGCCGCCTATGACACATTATATACGGTGCTTTCCGTCATGTGCCGCGCCGCTGCCCCGCTCCTGCCGCTGACTCTGGATGATATCTACAAAGGCCTCACCGGCGAAGAAAGTGTGCATCTTGCAGAGTTTCCGGATGTTTCTAATGTCAAATCTGAAAACTTAGAATTGATGGATAGAGTGAGAGACATCTGTAATGCTGCGTTATCAGTACGAAACAAATTGAACATTCGTGTACGTCAGCCACTACATGAGCTGCGTATAGAAGGAAAATACACAGGACTAGTAATTGATTTTGGCGGCAATATCATCAAGGATGAAGTAAACGTAAAAAAGGTCAGTTCTACTAATGCTGACATTGGTGAAGTAGCACTTATAAAGTTATCTCTGAATAACCCTGTGTTAGGCAAACGACTACCTGAAAAGATGAAGCAAATCATTCCTACCGCAAAAAAAGGCGAATGGAAACCTGCTGCCAACAATCTAGTAGAAGTTTGTGGAGAAGTTCTTCGAGTAGATGAATTCAGTATCCAATTCGAACCCAAGCCGGAATATAAAGACCGTGCGCAGGCGCTTTCTACCAATGATGCGCTGGTTATTCTCGACATCACCGTCACGCCTGAGCTCGAAGCCGAAGGCATCGCACGCGATATGGTGCGGGCGATCCAGCAGGCGCGCAAGGATGGTGGGCTGAATGTGTCTGACCGCATCCGCCTGCATCTCGATGCACCGGCGGATATCACCAGTGCAGTCAAAACCCACAGCGCGTATGTGCTCGAGCAGACACTTTCAACGGAACTGCTGGACAAGCTGCCAACAGACAAGATATTTTCTGCTGAAAGTGCCATCGACGAGAAAAAAGTTATCATCACGCTGGCACGCACAGCATAAAGGAAAACCGTATGTATCCAACATCCTCGCAGTCCTTGAACATGATACTCGGGCAGATACTCACCAATGATGTGCTGGATAAGCGCATCCTGACCGCGCTCAACATGGTAAAACGTGAAGATTTTCTGCCTGTGAACCTGCATGGCTGCGCTTATGTGGATGAAGATCTGGATGTGGGAGGTGGCCGTTTCCTGCTAGAGCCGCTGACCTTTGCGCGTATGCTGCAACTGGCCGAGATCACACCAGGCTGCCGCGTGCTGTGCGTGGGTGCATTGTCTGGTTATTCCGCTGCCATACTGGCATGGCTTGCTTCCACCATCGTTGCTACTGACATCGATGCAAATTATATCGCCGAAACACGCGCCAACCTTGCCAAACTGAAACTCACCAATGTGGATGTGCAGCAGGTAAAATCGCTGGCTGATGGTTATGCACTTTCTGCACCGTATGATGTTATTCTTGTGTGCGGCGCGATCGATTTTGTGCCGGAAGATCTGGCATCGCAATTGGCGATCAATGGTCGCCTTGTTGCAGTGCATCGCAAGTCTACACGCCCGGATTCAAAAACTGGTCTTGGAAAAATTTTATTGATGAAACGTATCAATAATCAGCTGCAGTCACGCGAGTATTTTGACTGTGGTGCTGCACTTCTGCCGAATTTTGAGCGCACTGCGACCTTCCAATTCTAATCACCATCTGTAGTGATTCTGCATCAACTTTCCGCAAAATGTTGTTGATTGGTACATATAAATAGTTTTTTAATACAACATCATTTATGTGTTGTAGGATAAACTACAATATATTGTGTTGGGACAGGGATGGAATCATCTACACCGCAGACTGCTAAGCCGTCAGGCGCAGAGCAAGATCCATCGATGGAAGAGATCCTTCAATCGATCAAGAAGATCATCGCCGAGGATGGGACAGAAGCTCCTGCCAATGGCGCAGCTACCCCTGCTGACAAGTCAGAGGAAGATGTTCCGGGTTCAGATGTGCTGGAACTCACGGAACTTGCGCCTGAAGAACCTGCTGCTGCCGCTACTCCCGCAGTTGCAGAAACACCTGCTCCAGCCGCAGCTCCGGCGGCAAGTGCCGATGTCCTTAGCCAGATCGATCAGGCTGTTGGTGCACCGGCACAACCGGCCACACCTGCAAAAGCTGAGGCTAAACCTGAAACCACGCCTTCTCAGCCGTCCACCTCTCCATCTGACCCTATGCTGTCAGATGTTGCGGCAGCCGCGGCTTCTGCTTCTTTCAACAAACTGAAAAGGGATGATGAATTGCCACCAGTAGTTACAACTCCCTCACCAGCATTTAAGTCTGGCACGAGTGTAGAGGATATGGTTGCGGCTATGCTCCGCCCCATGATAAAAGAATGGCTGGATACCAATCTCCCAGCTATCGTGGAACGCATTGTAGACCGCGAAGTAAAGCGGTTGACGAAGTAGCCGTTTAATCCAAAAAGAGTTTCTCATGACCAAGACATTTGGCAAGTCACGGCTCGTCAGCCGCCATGTCACCAGTGGGCCGGAGCGCGCCCCACACCGCTCCTACCTGTACGCCATGGGCATCACCGAGGCTGGCATCAACGCACCACTGGTTGGCGTGGCCACCACATGGAATGAAGCCGCCCCTTGCAATATCACCCTTGGCAGGCAGGCACAGGTGGTCAAAAAAGGTGTCACCGCCGCTGGCGGCACACCGCGCGAATTCACCACCATTACCGTTACCGATGGCATCGCCATGGGGCATCAGGGTATGAAATCCTCACTGGTATCACGTGAGGTGATCGCCGATTCCGTTGAACTCACCATGCGCGGCCATTGTTACGATGCGCTGGTTGGCCTTGCAGGCTGCGATAAATCACTGCCCGGCCTGATGATGGCGATGGTTCGCCTGAATGTACCTTCCGTATTCATTTATGGTGGCACAATATTGCCGGGACAATACAAGGGCAGGAATGTCACCGTGGTGGATGTGTTCGAAGGCGTCGGCAAATACAGTGCAGGAAATATGAGCGAAGCAGAATTGCGCGAGCTGGAAAAAGTGGCCTGCCCATCCGGCGGTTCATGCGGCGGCCAGTTCACCGCCAATACCATGGCCTGTGTATCTGAGGCCATCGGGCTTGCCCTGCCCGGCTCTGCAGGTGCTCCTGCGCCTTATGAAGAGCGCGATGCATTCGGGTTTGAATCCGGCCGCGCGGTGATAGAGCTGCTTAAAAATAAAATCCGCCCGCGCGATATCGTCACCCGTAAGGCATTGGAAAATGCCGCAGCAATAGTTGCGGCCACAGGCGGCAGCACCAATGCCGCATTGCATCTGCCCGCCATCGCCCACGAGATCGGCATTGATTTTGATATGCATGAAGTCGGCAAAATTTTTAAACGCACGCCATACCTCGCTGACCTCATGCCCGGCGGTAAATATACTGCGCTGGAGCTTTATCAGGCAGGTGGCGTACAGATTGTCATGAAAACATTGCTGGATGGCGGCTACCTGCATGGCGATTGCATGACCGTTACCGGTAAAACCATCGCAGATAACCTCAAGTCCGTGAGCTTCCCAGCAGATCAGGATGTTGTGTACCCGCATAATAAACCACTACGTGCAGAAGGCGGCGTGGTCACGCTCAAAGGAAACCTCGCGCCGGAAGGTGCAATTGTAAAAGTAGCAGGCATGAAGAATCTGGTATTCACCGGCCCTGCCCGTTGTTTTGATTCCGAGGAAACCTGCTTCGAAGCAGTAGAAAAACGCCAATATAAAGAAGGCGATGTGCTGGTCATCCGTTATGAAGGGCCAAAAGGTGGCCCGGGTATGCGTGAGATGCTTTCTACCACCGCCGCGCTCTATGGTCAGGGCGTTGGCGATAAAGTGGCACTCATCACCGATGGGCGCTTCTCTGGTGGCACGCGTGGTTTCTGTATCGGCCATGTTGGGCCGGAAGCAGCTAGCTGCGGCCCTATCGCGTTGTTGAAAGATGGCGACATGATAACCATTGATGCGACCAAAGGGTCTATCAGCGTGAATGTCTCTGATGCAGAACTTGCTGAGCGCAAAAAAGCATGGAAACCGCGAGCTACTGACTATAACAGCGGTGCTCTCTGGAAATACACCCAGACCGTAGGCTCAGCCAAAAAAGGCGCGGTCACCCACCCCGGCGGGAAGTCTGAGACGCATGTGTTTGCTGATATTTAAGCCCCACACTTGTTGCGGGGTTAGGTCAGGTATTTAAAAATCAATTTAGTATGTGACTTCGAGAAATCTGAGAAATGCGTAAAACATTTCAGAATCAACACCAGATCCCGTCATTCGACGGGGTTTAGCCGACCTTTTCTTCCGCTTCCTCGTTGATGCCAAGCATCTTGAGTTTGCGGTGCAGGGCAGAGCGCTCCATACCCACGAACGAGGATGTCTTGGAAATATTTCCGCCAAAGCGATCGATCTGCGCGGCGAGATATTGCTTTTCGAACAGTTCCCGCGCCTCACGCAATGCCATGGACATGATATCTGCATTGGTCTCAGGACGTGCCAGCACAGGGTTTGAAGAAAGTATCTCCGGCGGCAGTTCAGCCGCCGAGATGGTATCTTTACCACCCGCGGTCATGATAAGCAGCCATTCCATCATATTGCGCAGCTGGCGCACGTTTCCTGGCCAGTGATAGGCTTGCAGCATCACCACCGCATCTTCTGCTAGATCACGCACAGGCAGGCCTGCTGTTTCCGATGAACGGCGCAGGAAGTAACGGCACAATTCAGGAATATCTTCGCGCCTGTCTTTAAGCGATGGCATACGAAGCGGCACAACATTCAGGCGGTAATATAATTCTTCACGGAAACGACCTGCCGCGATCTCGGATTCAAGGTCGCGGTTGCTGGCTGCGATAACGCGCACATCCACTTCTACCTTACGATTGCCACGGATACGGGTGAAGCTCTGCTCTTGCAATGCACGCAGTACTTTGCCTTGCGTTTCAAGCGGCATGTCTGCCACTTCATCAATGAACAATGTGCCATTGTGCGCGCGCTCGAACAGGCCGAGCTTTTCTGCGCCGCCATTGGGATTGCTATCTTCTACACCAAAAAGCTCAGCTTCCACGCGGTCTGGTGTGAGGCCTGCCGCATTCATCACCACGAAATTACCATTCGCACGCACTGATTTCGCATGAATCATTCGGGCAAGCATTTCCTTGCCTGTACCCGGCGCGCCAGTAATAAGCACACGACTTGCGGTGGGCGCTATTTTTTCAATCGCCTGACGCATCTGCTGGATAGCATTCGAAGAGCCATTAAGCTGCGTTTCCTGCTTACCGCGTGTTTTTAATTCCTGATTCTCATTGCTGAGGCGGGCATGTTCCAGCGCGCGCGCTACGATAAGTAACAGCCTGTCTTCCTTGAAAGGCTTCTCGATGAAATCATATGCACCAATTTTGATGGAAGAAACGGCGGTTTCAATATTGCCATGACCGCTGATCATGATGATCGGCAGGTTGGGATGCTTCTTTTTTACCATCTCCAGAATGCCAAGCCCATCCAGCTCACTGCCTTGCAGCCAGATATCAAGGATAATGGCTGAAGGAACACGCTCTGCGATGGCCCGAAATGCAGAATCGCTGTTATGGGCGGTTCTGGTGGAGTATTTAGCGTCTTTCAGTATGTCGGATACGAGATCACGGATGTCAGCTTCATCATCAATAATCAGAATATCTGAGGTCATACTTTACTCCCGAAGTGATTAAACTGCGGCATTTATATCACAGTGTTGCAGAAAAGAAAGCGTTACTCGCGCTCCACCAGAAGAAATATTCTCTAGTAAAATCTTGCCCTTATGGTCTTCCACGATTTTTTTGACAATGGCAAGCCCTAAGCCAGTCCCCTTACTGCGGGTGGTTACATAGGGTTCGAACATCTTCTGGGTTTCCGCCCCCGGGAAGCCTGTTCCATTATCCTCAATGACAATGGTTAGCTGCCCATTTTCCAGCCTTGCAGAGGTTGAAATACGCCCCTGAAGACCATGATTCTGGGGCACAGCTAATTTAGCATCCACCGATTCAGCAGCATTCTTAAGCAGGTTGGTGAATACCTGGCTCATCTGCCTCTCATCCACACACATCAACACGGGAGTTTCAGGAATATCCTGAGTAAATTCTATAGCCGGATTACCAACCTGTGCCGAGAATATGGCTTTCTTGAGTATGTTCATTACATCTTCATCAGCAAATACCGGGGTTGGCATACGCGCGAAGGACACAAATTCCTCTACCATTTTGCCTATATCGCCAGCATGCTTGGCAATGGTGTCGATATACCTAACATAATTATCCGAATCCTCGGAAATGAATTTAAGGTATTTTTTCTTAAGTCGCTCGGTTGCAAGCTGTATCGGTGTGAGCGGGTTCTTGATCTCATGCGCCACACGACGCGCCACATCCGCCCACGCAGCCGTGCGCTGCGCTGACACCAGCATAGTGATATCATCGAATGTCACGATGAATCCTTCGATCTCGTCACCCAGCTTTTCTACAGTGATACGCACATGCAGGGTGATAGCTTTATTGTTCTTTTCCAGTGTAAGCGTGCTGTCTGCCACCTCACCTGGTATATGCTCGGCGCTTACCAACATTTCACTGATGCCCGGCAATACCGCTTCAATACTGAGATCCGTACTCACCGGCTGTTCCACCGCAGCCAAAATATTTGAGGATGAGCGATTAAATAAAGTGATCTTCTTGCTGCGATCAAGCGCGATAACACCTGCAGAAACCCCGGAAAGTACTGCCTCGGTAAACCGCCGGCGCTCATCAAGCCTGCGATTCGCTTCGATAAGTTCTGTTCGCTGGCTTTGTAATTGCTCTGTCATACGATTGAAGGCACGCCCCAGCATACCCACCTCGTCCTTGGTATCCGGTACTTTTGCGCGGGCGCTATAATCGCCGCCGCGAATTCTTTCTGCTGCCCCCACCAGCCCCGAGATAGGCTTGGTGAGGTTAGCTGCGAACATCATTCCATAGCCGATCGCGGAGAGTAAAAGCAGCATGGCCAACGTTACAAATACCACCGAGAATATCAGTTGCAGCTGATCCATCTGGGTCTTTAGTTTGCCATACGCATTCACTGCACCTTGCGTATTCTGCATGTGCGTTATTACTCTTGTGTCGATCAAACGTCCAACCATGAGATAGGCATCTGGCAGGGCATCCAGACGAATTAAGGCGCGCACCTTGTCGCTACCCTTCTCGGCCATAATGACCACATCGCCTTTTTGCGCCCGCTCCATCACATCTTGCGGCACGGTTTCAAATGCCAGCGCAAAACTGAAACGCCCCTGCGCCAATATCTTATCTTTCTGGAATACGATAGCCTCTGCCAATTCGCGAACCGTTGATTGTGTATCCACTATGCGGTTAAATTCCGCGGGGCTGGTAATGGCAAGATATGCGGACTGGTTGAGGTCGTTGGCCATGGCCACAATATCGCCGCGTATATTTTCCTGATGCTCCTTGAGGTATGCCTCCGCTACAACCAGTGACTCATTCACTGCCGTTTGCACACGTTCATCGAACCATGTCTGGATACCAAGATTAAAGAACATGGCAGAGAAAACAGACACTGCGATAGTTGGCAGTATAGCAACAAGGCTGAATAGTATCACAATGCGTTTTTGTAACTGCGAGCCGGCAATGCCACTACGCACTGCTCCCCAGAGCTTTACCACACGCGCAGCCACGATACCTATTAGCGCGACCAACAAAGCAAGATTCAGTGTGATAAGAAAGTTGATCTTCTTAGGCTTGATACCAAGCGGCTCATTCTGGCCAGTGATAATGATATAGGTGTATATGGCAGAAGCGAATGCGGCAAAAGCCAACACTGGCACAAGATTACGGCCAAACCAGCTATTCATGATGTTCTGTTTTATGAGCTGCATCAGGCATTATCCTCAATGGTAATATTCAGCTCGGTAATTTTCTTACGCAAGGTATTACGATTTATGCCCAGCAGATCCGCGGCTTTAAGCTGGTTATAACCGGTCGCCTGTAGTGCAACCTCTATCAGCGGCCGTTCAAAAAGTGGCAGCACACGGTAATACAGGCCAGAGGGAGGTAACCCATCAGTGCTATGCGCTGCAAAATACTGGCGCAGATGCCTCTCAACGTTCTTCTCTAATGTGTCTTGTTGTGGTTCGTACTGGGCAGATTGTGTTTTCATGACACGCCCTACGCCGCAGCTTTCAGGATGTCTTGCTGAATAGCAGGCAGACATGAATAGAAATCTTTTATTTCCTGTTTTACTTCTTCAGGATCGGCCATTGTATTCACACGCTGGCGGAACGCAGCAGAATCCTGCAAGCCTGATGAATACCAGCCAATATGCTTGCGGGCCACCATCACACCGTTTTCAATACCGTACACGCTTAACATATCATCATAGTGCCTTAGTACGATATCAAGCTGCTCAGCCAGTGAAGGATCTTGCGGGCGAACACCGGTGTTCAGGTAGGTTGCCACCTGCGAGATGAACCACGGGCGGCCATACGCGCCGCGACCGATCATCACGCCATCTGCGCCGGATTCTGCCAGTGCCCTGTCCACATCATCAAAGGTCACGATATCTCCATTGGCGATAACTGGCAGCTTTACTGCCTCCTTCACCTGACGAATGAATTTCCAATCCGCACTGCCCTTATACATCTGGCAGCGTGTGCGGCCATGAACCGTCAGGAGCTGTATGCCCGCATCTTCAGCAATGCGTGCCATTTCCGGTGCATTGCGGCTGGCATCATCCCAGCCGGTGCGCATTTTCAGAGTCACGGGGATCTTCACTGCTTTCACCACCGCCTGAAGGATTCTTGTGGCCACCGGTACATCGCGCATCAATGCCGAACCAGCATAACTTCCTACGACCTTCTTCACCGGACAGCCAAAATTGATGTCGATGATCTGTGCACCACGGTCTTCATTCAGCTTGGCAGCCTCTGCCATAATTTCCGGGTCACAGCCAGCCAACTGAATGGCGAACGGATATTCGTCCGGAGAAAAGCTGCTCATGCGCTTGAAATTCTGGTTATCGATAAGCGCAGCGCGCGAGGCGATCATCTCGGATACCACCTGACCAGCACCAAAACTTTTCACCAGACGGCGAAACGGCAGGTCAGACACACCCGTCATCGGGGCAAGCCAAACCGGGGCGTTCATCTGTACGCCACCCACTGAAATACCATGTGCAGAATTAACCATTGAATTTACTGCCGTCATCACGTTAAATTACGCCTCAAATACCCTAAAATTCCTTTTTTCTCAAGGATTACCGCGAAAATAATGAAAGAAAATCCAACTATTGCATTACTGGTTGCCGCCGGGCTCAGCGAACGCATGAATGCTGGCCTGCCGAAGCCATACCTGCCCATTAACGACGAAACCGTTATGAAACGGGCAGTTAAGATATTCCTGAATCACCCAGACATTGATGCCGTGCGCGTCGTGATCCGCCGTGAGCACCACCCGCTTTACCGCAAGGCTATTGAGGGGCTTACCTTGTTCCCCTGCGTTATCGGCGGCAAAACAAGGCAGGAATCGGTATATCGTGGGCTGGAAAGCCTGATTTACCATAAACCAGCCAGAGTGCTTATCCATGATGTGGCACGCCCGCTGCTCAGCAACACACTTATCAGCCGTGTTGTAGAGGCGATTAAGCCTGGCACGGCTGTTATACCGGCACTAGGTATCCACGACACGGTCAAACGTGTAAAAGATTCATCGGCTGAAACTATCAGCCGCGAGAACCTGTATGCCATCCAGACCCCTCAAGGCTTTATGTATGATGAGTTGCTGGCACTGCATAAACACTACGCAAATGAATCACTCACCGACGATGCCGGGCTTTATGAAAAAGCTGGCCGCAAGCTCACATTGGTTGAAGGTGAAGAAAATAATATTAAGATCACTACAGAGAAGGATCTGGAACGCATGCATGGATCATTAGGCCTGCTTTTTGAAACACGCACCGGTATGGGGTATGACGTACATCCCCTGAAACCGCACGACCCTGATACTCCAGTCCAGCAGCAGCACATCAAACTCTGCGGCGTTAAGATCCCGCATACGCATTATCTGGAAGGATTTTCAGATGCCGATGTAGGGCTGCACGCCATTGTCGATGCCATCCTTGGCTCTATCAGTGCAGGCGATATTGGCCAGCATTTCCCACCTGATGACCTGAAATGGCAGGGCGCGGATTCTTCCCGTTTCCTGATGCATGCCTATGAAATGCTGCGCGGGCGTGGCGGTGAACTGGTGAATATGGATATTACACTCATTTGTGAGCGCCCAAAAGTTGCGCCATACCGTGAACAGATGATACAACTCATAGCGCAGCTATTAAAAATAACGCCAGACCGTGTGAGTATCAAAGCCACCACCACAGAGAAGTTAGGTTTTACTGGCCGGGGCGAAGGTGTGGCCGCACAAGCCATCGTATCCGTTCGCCTGCCGGTGAAGGAGAATGCACAATGAATCTGGCCATGTATAAAGGCAAACAAAGCTGGTGGTATATCGCCACATGGTTTGGTGCTGGCACATCACCCATTGTAAGTGGCACGGTTGGCTCACTGGCGGCCCTGCCTTTTGCTTATGTGATTCAAATCACCTTAGGCAGTTGGGCCTTGTTCCTCGCAGCTATCGTACTCTTTGTGATAGGTTGCTGGGCATCAGAAAAATTCGTGAAGCATTACGGCAAGGAAGATCCGGGCGAGATCGTGGTGGATGAAGTAGCCGCGCAATGGCTCTTGCTTTCCGTATTCTTCCCCACATGGCAATCCTACCTTGTGGGATTCATCCTGTTCCGCATCTTTGACATCGTAAAGCCTTGGCCGGTTTGTCTGGCCGATCGCAAGGTAAAAGGTGGATTTGGTGTGATGCTGGATGATGTACTGGCCGCCTTCTATCCCATACTTATATACGTTATTCTTATATTTGAGTCGATGCTGTTTGATTCACAGCATTTGTTGCAACCCATCATGTCTTTCCTGATCGGTGACTATGTTCCGTGAAGAACTCATAACGCAGGCCAAGGCCATTCTAGATAAATGCAAAGGTAAAGGCCTCAAGATCGCCTGCGCGGAATCCTGCACCGGCGGGCTTCTTTCTGCATTATTCACCCATATTCCCGGTTCATCTGCCGTATTTGAAGGCGGATTTGTTACATATTCCAATTCACTTAAACTTACGTTGCTTGGTGTTCATGCCGATTCACTAGCGGAATGCGGCGCAGTAAGTGAGCGCGTGGCCATGGAGATGGCAGGCAACGCACGCAAACATTCAAAAGCAGATATTACCATCAGCATCACCGGCATTGCCGGGCCAGATGGTGGCACGCCGGAAAAACCGGTTGGGCTTGTGTATATAGGCATCTCCACGGAAAATCATGCGGAAGTGCACAAGTATCTATTCAAGGGAGACCGCACCGAAATTCGCCTGCAATCGGTAGAGCAGGCACTCAACCTCATCAGCGCTGTGCTTACTACTTCTTTTGTTTCTTCTGCCTGATCTCTTTGGCTTTGCCAGCAAAAGCAACCTGCTCGGAGCGCTCCATTGAAAGCGCATCAGCCTCCACATCTTTGGTGATAACACTCCCTGCCCCTATGATAGCACCCTTGCCCACTGTCACCGGTGCGACCAGCGAGGTATTCGACCCAATGAACGCGCCTTCACCGATGGTGGTCTGGTATTTATTGATGCCGTCATAATTACAGGTGATCGTACCTGCGCCGATATTGGCATTCGCTCCCACATCCGAATCGCCGACATAGCTAAGGTGGTTCGCCTTCGCACCCTTACCCATGCGGGTTTTTTTCAGCTCCACGAAATTGCCAACATGGGCATTCTCTTCCAGCACAGAGCCTGGGCGCAGTCTTGCAAATGGCCCGATGATGGCATTCTTACCGATATGCGCACCTTCAATATGGCTGAAAGATCTTATCTCTGCACCGGATTCAATAACAACGCCTTCACCAAAAACCACATGCGGATGAATCACCACATCTTGCGCGATCTTTGTATCGGCTGCGAAATACACGGTGGTCGGATCAACCAGTGTCACGCCATTTTCCAGTGCCTGTTTACGAAGGCGTGTTTGCAACGCATGCTCGGCTTCTGCCAGTTGCAGGCGTGAATTGATACCGGAGAGTTCGGCTGCAGGTGCTTCAACTACCATAGAACGTAACCTTTCCGCATTCGCGAGTGATGCAATATCAGTGAAATAAAATTCGCCGGAAGCATTATTCGGCGTGATCTTCTTAATCAATGCAAAGAGGTGTTTGCCTGAAACGGCGATGACACCGGAATTGCACAGGGTGATCTTTTTCTGTTCCGCGCTTGCATCCTTGCATTCCACAATGGCATCCAGATGGCCAGACTTATTGACTACAAGGCGGCCATAGCCCATCGGGTTTTCCAGCTGCATGCCCAGCACCACTACATCAGCGGATTGTGCAGCCACTAGCATTCTTTTGAGTGTCGCAGCAGTTATAAGCGGCGTGTCGCCATAAAGTACCAGTACAGTATCGGTATAATTCTTTAGTGATGACTCACTGCAAGAGACCGCATGCCCTGTGCCTAATTGTTTGTCCTGAATGGCAATGTCACAGCCTTGTGCCACCGCTGCCACACTGTCCATGACGGGAGCAATCACCAATACTTTCTTTTCAGCGCCCAGTTGATCGACCGCACTTAACACATGCGAGATCAGCGGCTTACCAGCGAGCTTATGCATCACCTTCGGCAGGTCAGATTTCATGCGCGTGCCCTTGCCGGCAGCAAGGATGACCGCAGCGAATTTGTGCTTGTGGTTCTTGGTCATAGGTTTAGAATCCTTAGCATTACCTATGACTTTAGGAAACAGGATTTATCATGGATTTTCTGCATATTCTCTTTGCAATATGTGGCCTTGTTGGAGGCATTGGCCTCGGCTGGCTGATCTTTAACTCGCGCTCAGCCACCATCCTTGCCCAGATCACCGAATTGAAAGGCCAGAAACAGGAATGGGTCGATGCCCTTGAAAAAGCCATGCAGGAAAAGACCGAATTGCATGAACGCGCCATTAAATCCGAAACGGAAGTGCAACACCTTAACCAGAAACTCAAAGACCAACAGCAACAGCTTCGCGACCAGTTCAAACTCACGGCTGATAGCCTGCTGGAGCAGATAAGCAATAAATTCTCAGTACAATCCGAGAAAAAGATAGGTGACCTGCTGAACCCCATGCAGCAACATTTGAATGATTTCAAGAAACTGGTGGTGGACTCCTTCACCACTCAGGGCAAAGAGCAGCACACCCTTAAGAGCGAAATTGAAAAGATCGTATTCCAGGCCGACAGCCTCACCAAGGCCCTGCGCGGCGATGTCAAGGCACAAGGCAACTGGGGTGAAGTGATGCTGGAACGTATCCTTGAAGAATCCGGCCTGCGCCGAGATGAGGATTACACATTGCAGGCAACCGACATGGGATTAAAGGGCACAGATGGCAACCACCTGAAGCCAGATGTGATCGTGCATCTGCCGGATAGCAAGCACCTTATTGTGGATTCAAAAGTATCCATCACCGCCTATGAGCGCTTCTGTGCCGAAGCGGATGATGGCCGCAAGCAAGCACATATCAGTGATTTCCTGAAATCCATCAAAGCCCACATTATCGGGTTGGAAGGCAAAAAATATCAGGACATAGAAAAACTCGGCACACCAGATTTTGTATTGCTGTTCATGCCAACCGAAGGTGCGTTCTCATTCGCCATGCAGCACGACCCCGAACTGCACAGCTATGCCTGGGGCAGGAAGATCGTGCTCGTCAGCCCAACAACGCTGTTTGCCACGCTGCGCACCATTGCCTCACTGTGGAATATCGAACGTCAGAATCGCAACGCACAGGAGATAGCACGTCAAGGCGGCGCGCTGTATGATAAATTCGTGGGCTTCCTTGAGAATATGGACAGCATTGGCAAACAGCTGAATAAAGCGCAAATTACCTATGAAGATGCCATGAAGCAACTTTCCACAGGGCGTGGCAACATTATCGGAAGCGTGGAAAAACTCCGCACGCTTGGTGCTAAAACATCCAAATCCATTGGCATTGCTAATGTGGAAGAGGATGCTCCGGTACTGGAGCGCGTGGGAAGTAAGAGCTAAGCTACCCCTAACTCACCTTCTTCTTTGCTTCTTTCATCATGTTGCGCATGGTTTGCAGAACCTCTGCATATTCTGCCTTTTCAGCCAGATTCACCATCTCATCTGGGTCATTCTTGAGATCGAACAAGACATCCACTTTTTTCCTACCGCGGAAATAGCGGGTATATTTATATTGTTCATTTCGATACCCATCGCATGACAGTATATGACGTAGCCTGCCTTTGCGATGTGAAGGGTCTTTCGGATGGAAGTAATAGAAACCATCTCTTAATGCAGCAATCTTGTTTTGTATAACAGGCAGCAGGTCACTGCCTTGCATGCTTGAAGGTGCAGAAAGTCCTGCGATCGAAAGAATGGTGGGAGCAATATCTACATTCAAAGACGTAGCAGCAATTTTGTGCGAATTTTTCATACCCGGTAAATGCACAAGCATGGGCGTACGTATGGAAGATTCATACATGATGAACTTGCCTGTCAGACCGTGTTCACCATTCATCAAGCCATTATCGGACGTGAATAATACAGCCGTATTATCGAGCTCTGAACCAAGCATGGCCAACATTTTTCCTACCGCATCATCGAGCCCGGAAATAAGGCCGTAGTAATTGCGTGCAAATGTTTGATATTGGGCATCGCCTTCAAAGTTATTATCATAAATACGTCTGCCATAACTATGTCGCAGCAAAGCAGGTAATTTTTTAAATGCCTCATCACTATCATTAGGAAAGCGCGGGATATTGATATTTTGATATAATTCCTTGAATTTCTTTTCTGATTGCCACGGGCCGTGCGGTGCTTTGAAGGCCACAATCAACGCAAAAGGCCGATCAGAGGGCTTATTTTTGAAGAATTCTTCCGCCTGAATTGCTTGTCGCTCTGTCAGATGGGTCTTGCCTTTGCCATAATATTTACCTTGCCCTGCATACCCTCTCCAGTCGTCAAAGGCTCTGGCAGGCAATTTTCCACCCAATCCCCATTTGCCGATATATCCGGTATAATAGCCAGCGTCTTTCAATAGTGTTGGAAACGCCTGACGCAGCGCACTCTCTTTCAACGGTTTTATAAAATTATATATCTTATGTTTCTTCGCATATTGGCCGGTCAGGATGCTAGCGCGGCTGGTGGGACATATCGAGGTTGTTACAAAATTATTGGTAAATATGGCGCTACGCTCTGCCAACGCATCCAGATGAGGTGTTTTGACGATGGTATTACCGGCAAATCCCGCGGCATCAAAACGCATGTCATCCGCAATGAATAAGATGATATTCGGTTTGCCTGTTGGTGGTTTAGGTAAGACCGGGAAACGGCTGGCCGCATAAGCCGCAATCGCTGCGCCGCCGACGCCCGCTACGAACGTCCTGCGGCTAATGCGCTTCATTGGCCCTTACCATACTCAAGACCAAGCATCCGGTATATCGCCTGATCTTCTTTCCAGTTCTCACGAATTTTCACAAAAAGAGAAAGATGCACTTTCTTTTCCAGCATTGCCTCCAATTCACGACGCGATGATGTGCCGATGCGTTTAAGCATCGCACCTCCCGTACCGATCACGATCATCTTTTGGCTCTCGCGCTGCACATAGATCACCTGTGAAATACGCACGATATTTTCCTTTTCTTCCCATGCCTCGGTTTCCACCAAAATGGCATAAGGAAGCTCCTGCCCTAAAATGAAGAACAGTTTTTCGCGCGTGATCTCGGCGGCCAGCATGCGCATGGGGATGTCGGTCATCTCATCTTCAGGATATAGCCATTCTGTAGCAGGCATGGCACGCGCCAGATGCTCTTTCAGGTATTCTGTGCCATTGCCTTTTAGTGCAGAGATCATGAACACACCGGCAAAATCCGCCATGTCATTATATTCGGCCATCAGTGCCAGCACCTTATCTTTCTTGAGCTTATCGATCTTGTTTATCGCGAGGAATATAGGCTTTTTAGATGTAGTGATCTGCACGACGATCGCTTTAAAAGCATCGGTCACCGGTTTTGTGCCATCAATAATAAGAAGCGCAGCATCGGCATCACCTATACCCGCCCATGCGGCATTGACCATGGCTTTTTCAAAGGGTTTTGTGGCATCAAATATACCGGGCGTATCCACGAAAATGAATTGGGTATCTTCGAATATACAAACACCGCGCACGTTGAAGCGTGTGGTCTGTACTTTTGGGGTAACGATAGAGACCTTGCTGCCCACCAGCTGGTTCACCAGCGT
This sequence comes from uncultured Rickettsiales bacterium, assembly GCA_964535825.1. Taxonomy (GTDB): domain Bacteria; phylum Pseudomonadota; class Alphaproteobacteria; order Rickettsiales; family SXRF01; genus CAZAQK01. The sequence continues at coordinate 363,670 of CAZHUC010000001.1, read as the reverse complement.
TGATTTACCTGCATTTGGCTCGCCGAGTACTGCGATGATGCCACATTTTCTACTCACTAAAGAACCTCATATTTTTCTATCCAACTCACACCAAAATACCCAGGATGGGTATAAATGTACATGGACTGGCCTGCCCTTGCCTTCTGATAATCAGAAAAGGGAACTTTTACACTTACGGTCTCATCTTTGTGCACCCAACTGTCGATCTCAATATGGTAGCTTGTGCTGTTTTTGTGGCGCGTGGTGTAGGTGCGTACTACACGGCTATATTGCTGATCCGCTGGCGTTTTATCAAAATACATGTTGCCGTGGTAATGCGCAGCATAACTAAGCAAACCAGTGGCAGGAATCCCCATACAAACAGCAGAAAGGAATACGATAACTCCGCGGGATGAGCCACTGAACTGCGCCCGCACGATGACCAGCATGGCAATAATGACGGGTACAGCATACATGGCCGCACTGCGTATCAACGGCATCTGCTCTGCAACACTCTTCATCTGCATGAATGTCCCAATCACACCTAAAATTAATGCACCAACAAAGAACCACATGGCAGTATTTGCCTGAAGAGCCATTGATTTACATTTCGACATAGGATTAGGCGTAATACCCATCACTTGCCCAGCCAACGCATGCATGGCATCAGCGGTTGCATCAGATGTCATCGGATCAGGCACAGGCGAAGCAGTTTTCATTTCTGCAACCAGTTGCCCCTTCTTTGCTTCCAGTTTTTTTACATCACCGGCAAATATCTGCTTCACTGCCTGCCTTACATTACTGGCACGCAATTTATTACAGAGCTGAGAATCATCGGAATAGATATAGAATTTTTTATCGAACTCTGCGTCATTAGTTTGAAATTCTGTGGCAAAACCAAGGATCTTGCACACACGCGTAAATACATTTTCGGGCACGATACAAAATTCCAGTGGAAGCACCTTACTGATTATCATTTCACTTTTTGGCGGACTTCTGCGTGCTCTCGGCTTGTAATACCATGAATATGTATGCCCTTCAGCTGTGGTATGCGACGTCATGTTACTGTAACGCACATTACTAAACCACCCGAAGCCCATATTACGCTCCTGTCACCTTAGCGAGCAATGTTTCAGCAGCCTGCTGTTCTGCAGCGCGTTTGGAGGATGCCTGTGCCTGCACAGCTTCATACCCTTCCACATTCACCTGAATGGTGAAGATAGGTGCATGTGCCGAACCTTCTGTATTGATAACACGATATTCCGGCAGCTTCAGACCTTTTGCCTGTACCCATTCCTGCAGTGCGGTCTTGGCATCCTTGGGTGCTTCCTGCAATGTTTTTGCGATAGAGGTAAAGCGTGCATTCACAAATGTCTTTGCGGCATCCATGCCACCATCAAGGTAAATAGCCCCTACTAATGCTTCTAGCGCATCTTCCAGATTGGTGGGATTATCACGACCACCACCTTGCGCTTCGCCAGATGACATGTGCAGCCACTCGCCAAGGCCAATATCCCGCGCCACACCGGCAAGTGTTGCGCCGCGCACCAGCGCCGCTTGTCTGCGCGCCAGCTCGCCTTCCTGTTCATTGGGATAGTGCAGATATAAAAGCTCTGCTACCAGCGCACCCAGCACGCCATCGCCAAGGAATTCCAAACGCTGATTGTTGATACCAACCAGGCTTGGATGTGTAAGTGCAGCACGAAGCAGTTCCTGATTGCGGAAAGAATACCCGATCTTTTCCTGTAGCGGCTGCATTAGTCGATGTCTTTAAAGAACCGGTCGTAGCGCAGGCCGGTGACCCATGTCAGCGGATTGTACCAACGCACCGTTTCATCGATGGAGAAGAAGATCATCTCCGCACGGCCCACAAGATTGGCCGCAGGCACAAAACCGACCTCGCTCATGTAGCGGCTATCGCGGGAATTATCGCGGTTGTCACCCATCATGAAATAATGGTTGGCTGGCACGGTATATACTTCCGTATCATCGGCCGCACCGAATCTGCGCTCTTTCAGAATGAGTATCTTCTTGCCTTCCGGCAGTGTTTCTTCCAGACGCGGGATGGATTTCTTGGCATTTTCGAACTCGTCATCAACGAAGGTATCATGCGGCACACGCTCCAGCGCCTGACCATTGATATATACGATGCCTGACTTCAACTGGATCTTGTCGCCGGGCAGCCCCATGACGCGCTTGATATAATCAATGCGCGTATTGGTCGGCAGGCGGAATACCACCACATCGCCACGCTTTGGCTCATCTTTCATGATACGATCTTTAATTGGTACAATACCGAGCGGGAAAGAATAGCGGCTATAACCATAGGTATATTTGGAAACGAACAGGTAATCGCCGATCAGCAGGTTGCTTTTCATCGAGCCAGACGGGATATGGAACGGCTCATAAGCGAAACTACGAAATATAACGGCAAGAAACAGCGCAATTAGCACTGTTTTTATAGTATCATCCCACGAATAATCTTTCATTTTTTCTTTACTATCAATAACTTGTTCTGTTGACGCCATAACAATATACCTGAATTTTGCCCTGCAAATCTAACGGCCTTCGGCAAAAAATGCAATGTGAATCAAGCACTAAACGCATTTAAGATTTTCTTAGGAGCTTTCCTTTAGACTAGAGAGATACATCAAAATAACAAAAAAATCAGAGACACATGCAAACGGCTGGTAATACAAATTCTAACGATATTCTGGCACTGCCACTGGAAGATTTTGGCACGCTACAGAAACGCTACCAATCCATGACGATCCCCAAGCGTGCCAAGGCTATGCTGCAGGATGCCGCGCCCGCGCTGAATATGGCGGATAATGTGATTAATGCGTTGCAGACCAACCCGAAGATCCGCACCACCATAGAGAAGATACGCAAGAATACTGTGCTCACCAGCAAGATGCGCCCCTCCGAGGCCCGCAATATGCTGCTGGATGGCAACACCGATTTTATCGATACCAGTCGTAAAAAGCTGCTGGCATGGCGCAAGACCATGGAACGCCTGGCCGATGGCGAAGGTGTCATCAATGAGGCTGGTATGGAATATGTGCCCGGCCATGCGCCGGTGGCGCTGGCTTTCGCCTGTATCAGTACCACGGTACAATATCTCTCTATTTTGCAGCTGGCGCTGATGGATCTGGCCAAGACCGACAGCAAGAATGCCGATAAGCACCGCGCAAACCTCGCTAAAATCCGCCGCTGCGCCACGCTTATCTCCGATTGTGAGAACGCATCGGGCATCAGCGCGCAAGTGCACTGAAGTATTGACAAATTCCCGAAATTCTGACTTTTAGTCCCTCTGCAAAAAATAACCCTGCAGAGCAAGGCCTATTAGCACGGCCCTAGATGAGATTTAATACGGAGACGTGGCCGAGTGGCCGAAGGCGGCGGTTTGCTAAACCGTTATACGGGTAATACCGTATCGGAGGTTCGAATCCTCTCGTCTCCGCCATCATAAAAACAACCGGCCTTGAGCCGGTTTTTTTTATGATAATGGAAAGGCTGGATGAGAACCCCTGGGTTCGACAATTTCGTTAACGAGCCTGCGAGCTTTAAGAAATTGCAACGCAGCAAGCCATAGGCGCAGCGAGTACATCCTCTCGTCTCCGCCATCAAAAACAGCCGCCTTGTGGCGGCTTTTTTAGTAGATGGCACACTATACAGAAGCTACTCACTCAACTGACTAACACGCGTTTTAATTCAGATAATAAACCATCCATTAGTTCTTGAGCATTGTGCAATAAGCCTCTGTCGTTATGAACGGCATTATTTGCAGATTTTATTGGATTAACTATCGGCCCACTATCACTAAAGCGAAAGGAGTAAATGTGTATACCTTTCGTGTGCTCAATAAGATTATTTCTGACACACTCGATTCCACCGTATTTTAAATTTTTAACATCCGGCAGGCTTTCAAATAGTTTGATTATTTTATTGGCATTATAATAAAATATTTCTATTTTATCTTCCAAATCACTTTTTATTTTTGCTACCTCAATATCTTTCTCTTCATTAGTTGCATTATAATCTACAAACTCTGTACTAGAAGGAATCTGAGTAGGCGTATCTGGGTGCGCACGCTTAAATTTTAGAGTTATAATGCTTGCACCAAGACTCACTGACAATGTGTCATTATCTTGGGAAAAATTACATTTCACAGTTTTATTTAAGAAATTATTATTTAGAAGCATTAAATCGCTAAAAAGCCGCTCAAAACGCTTTACTCTCTTTTTTATCTCTTCAAATGTTCGATGATGCTCAGAAGTTAGTATACACTTCTTTGCAGTAAAATAATCATCAAGGTAATCAAGCAACTCGTTACAATTACTTGCATTCATGGCCGCAGTGTAAATCTGACTCATTTATTCTCGCTATACCTTCAGTCTTTCTATAAATCTTTAGAACAAATTATAGTTAAATAAATTATATACTAAAAAAAAGCCCCTTGCGGGGCTTTTTCTTTTCGTCATACACGCTTGGTTTACGCTGCGCGCACGCCTTGTTGTGCGGCGATATAATCCTCCAGCTTGTTGAACGAGCCGGTCCAGCCACCTGTCATGCCGCGACGGCCTGCGATGAAGGTCGCCATCTCTTCTGAGGTGTGCTCGCCGTGCACTTCCCACGTCACGGTCACACGCGTGCGATCCGCACCTTCTGCCGTGAACTGCACATGCGTGAGCATGGTGGCCGGCCATGTCGGCGCCAGCGGGTGACGGCTTAGATTCTCATGCTCATCGCAGAATTGCTGGGTGTAGATGATATGATCCGGCCGTTTCATTTCAATATATGACGCACGGCCATACATCTTGATGCAGCTGCCTTCCATCACATAGAAGCTGCCGCCGCCGGGCTTTACATCGGCCTTGATGAATTTCATGGTGAAGCCCGTGGGCGGTGTCCACTGCGCCATGTGCTTGGGGTCGCTCCACATGTCATACATCACCTCGATCGGCGCATCGAAACTGCGATTGATGACGAACTTCTCCTTACCCGTAAATGCCTTCTCCAGATATTCCGTAAGCCTGTCCCAGGTGGAATCGCCGCCGGCTTTCTTAATGAACTGGCGGGTTTCCTCGGCTGCTTCCGGTGTCGGCAGCGTCATGGTCATATCCATGAATGTTTTGCCTTTCTTTTCAGAGAACAGCACCGTTACGCGGAAAAGCGGCGCGCGTTCGTCATTGCCGCCGTGATCGTAAACGAGCTTTTCATGCTTCACCACTTCGAGGTAGAGCGTTTTGTTCTCGTAATCCGTGCCGTCTGGCCCATGCATGGTGTAATGCCAGATACCGCCCGGTTTCAGGCTTTTGCTATGGGTGGTAAGCGAGAAGCCACGCGGCCCCCACCACTGCGCCACCTGCTGCTGGTCTGACCATGCGTCCCACACGGCAACCACCGGTGCGTTGAATTCGCGGAGTATCTTTAATTCGTTCGATCTATTTTTTGCGGGCATTTTTCTTTCCTTTCGATCTCTTTTTAGTAGTTACGGTTTTTAGATATTCATCCAGTCGGTCAAAACTGGCTTCCCAGTGCGCGCGGTATTCATCCACCCAGTCCGCCACATCCTTGAATGCCTCGGCATTCAGCTTGCATGGCCGCCACTGTGCGTCGCGTCCTTTGGTGATGAAACCTGCCGATTCCAGCACCTTGATATGTTTGGTGACGGCGGGCAGGCTCATCTCTCTTAAAAAAGGTTTTGCGAGGTCTGACACGTTGGCCTCGCCCAATGAAAGGCGGGCCAGCATGGCCCTGCGTGTGGGGTCTGCGAGTGCGGCGAATGTCTGGCTTAAATGATCTTGCATTACTATACCTTCTTGTTAATTAACTTATAGGTTAAGTATAAGCGAATGGCAAGTACAAAGTCAAGTTGCCCATTCCATCCCCACCTGTCACAAATAATTCATTAAATTATTGTGTATTGTCAATGAATTAGGACGCCTCCATCCTAAGCAGGTATGGTTTACAAAAAACTATTAGTGAGTTACATTGGTTGTATGGAAGAGAAGACGGATGATTCGCATAATTCCAACACCGTCTCGTCGCATGTGCGTGGCGAAACCATGGCCTATGCTCTGCAAAGCGGCGCATTCAGCATTCTTGCCAATATCTATGAGCCCAGCATCGGCCTGCTGGTACAGAAAAAATATTACCAGAAATATGCAAAAGACGCGCCGGTACATGAGCGCTACGGTACATATGTACAGAACCTGACCGGTGAACTGGTGGGCGACCTTACGGGTGCCGGCACGCTGCTGCTGGCGGAATCTCTTGCCCCTGAGACACTGCACCGTTTTACGCGTTCGGCACGCAAGGTTATCGATCCGCTGTTCACCTCGGTAGCCCATAATGTCTTTTTTGATGAAAAAGGCACGCCGGGTTATGAAAAACGCATGGAAGAATGGAAAATATTCCAGGAGCGTAATTTTGTGCGCTCCGGCATCATCGCTTCCACAGGCATGGTCGGCAACCTGCTGGCACAAAAACTACTGGTACATAATCCGTCACCAACCGGTGTTATTTTCCTTGGCAAAGCATTAAGCACCAGCGTAACCACAACATTAGGCCTTGCTGTGCGCTTTGCTTTTCCTGACCAGATGAAATCCTTCGATAGTTGGATCAGTAAAAAATATCTTGCGCCAAAACTCAATGAAAAATCTCTGGATGATGACACGAATACTTCGCATGTATCGAAACTGAACAACAGCACGAATAACTTGCAGCCCGCGCGCTAGCTGGCGAATACCTGCCCCATATCCTTAAATGATTTGAACTCCAGCGCATTGCCACTTGGATCTAAGAAGAACATGGTGGCCTGCTCACCCACCTCACCTTTAAAACGAATATACGGTTCGATAACGAACTTCGTGTGCACTGCCTTGAGCTTATCAGCCAGAGCATGCCATTCATTCCAAGGCAGGATAATGCCAAAATGCCGCACTGGCACTTGCTTGCCGTCCACATCATTGGCCTTAACGTGCGTGGTTTCTTCCGGTTTCAGATGTACCGACAGCTGGTGACCAAAGAAATCATAATCGATCCATTTTTTCGCTTCCCTGCCCTGCCTGCAATTGAGCAACTCGCCGTAGAATTTTCGGGCGGTTTCCAGATCATGTACGGCAATGGCCAAATGGAATGGGTGCATTATTGAGCAAGCCTTAGGCTGCCAAATACTCCTTCAGTTTCATCTTTAGGGCCGGCAGCGAAATATAGTGCGTTGGTATCACCAAGGCTTACACCATTTCCGAATGTGATGCCCCATATTTTATCGATCACGATAGCTTTCCCACTCTTATCACGCATTACATCTATGAATTTACGCGTCTTGGCATCAAAGGCCGCAATTGTGCCATCACCAAAATTGGTAACCAGCAATGTCAGGGAGAGTGCCCCAAAATTATCTGGCGCATAGGCAAAGCCCCACGGGGCAGAAAGTTTGCCGCCATCTTCCCAGACAGCAATCAGCTTGCCATCCTGACTGAATTCAGCCACGCGACCCAAACCAGCCTTGCTGGTATCTTCCTCACCTACGAATAGCTCGCCAGCCTTACATGTGCCTTTTTTTACTTCTTCATCCGGGCAGGCTTGTGTTTTTGCATAGGCTACGAACACACGGCTATGTCCATCGGGTGTGGCAAGCACCTGCACGTTGAACGGTGCGTATTCACCAGCATCTACTTTGCCATTCTTGTTGTCATCAAATGGCATATCGAATGCGATGTTCAGTGGCTTGAATTTGCCATCATACGCACGGATCTGAGGGCTTACACCAAAGTCAGCCGCGTATATCTTTGTATAATCACTACTGATAGCCAGACCAAAGAACTGTACGCCATGCTTTGATTCATCGATCACGGTGATGGCTTCAGTTGGCCTGTCAAACGAACCATCTTCCTTTTTGCGCTCGGTCCATGCGGAGATGATACCGCCGTCACTAGCGAACATGAACTTGGCCGCCGCGGTGATCGGCTCAGCGTCTTTGACTTTTTGCGTGATGATAAAATTCTCTTTGCTATCTACGAAGATCACGCCGGTGGCAAAATTATCCGCACCACCTACAGGCAATTTAACGTATTCCGTATTGTTGGTATGTAGTGAGCGCATCGCTTCATCGGTCGCGCCCTTTATATCACCCACATACTGGTAACTTACATCTTTAGCCGTGACCCAGAAATGCCCGCCAGCACCTGCCGGACGAATCGCAACACCCCACGCATTGATAAAATCTTTCTCAACGATATGACCTTTATATTCCGGCTTATTCGCTACGAAATTGGTCTGCACATAGGCGTTTTTAGACGGCGTCAGTGCCATTACCGCAAGTGGTACAAGAGCTAACACAAATGCAATTGATATCGCCTTCTTCATATATTCTCCATAAATTCCATAGCCTTGTTTATTGCAAGTCATTCTCATTAGCAAGCAAATAGTGCTCATTATTTGTAACAAATTCTTCATCCTAAGCGGCTGTTATAGCTGATAGCATCAGCTTATGAGCTCAGGTGAACCAGATAAAATAGTCAATCCAGAAAGGCGCAGATTTTTCAGCGGCCTCTTCAGGCGTGATCCTGAGCAAGATGATGCCGTACCACACACCGCCTCCCAGCCAGCACCTGCTGCAAAAGGTGTAAGCCGTCGTAAATTTTTACAAACGACAGGTGCAGTAGCAGCAAGCTTGGCCGGCGCGCCTCCCAGTGCATTGACCGCACTGAACCAGACATTTGGGATTGGCTCGGTGCTTGGAGCAGCTCAGGATAATGACGCGTGGCTTGTTGAGGTCACAAAATTACTGGATGAAAGCTGGCGTAATATTGGATATTGCAGCCATATATCATTGCCAGATGGTGCATTTTATCACTTACATTTTTTCCCGGGCGTAAAAACACAATCATTTGAAAAAGCCGTTGCACTGGAGGCAGGAGGCTGTGCGGATCTGCTTCACATACTTGACCAGCACTCAGGTGAATTAGCAAAATTAAATAACGCTGGCAGACTGCCTTTGACTAATAACCCGCTTCTGTCACAAATTTTTACGAATGCCTCTGGTACAGTTGCCAGGCAACTCGCAGGCAATTTCAGAACACTAGGAAATGCAGATATGACGCCGCTGGAACAAGTGATTAAGCCAGTGAGCAGAGCGATTAGAGAACATATTGAACGTAACGGGAAAGAAGCCACTGATGACACCAGCTGGCAACGCCGTATGGAAGAAGAACGTATCAATGACGAAAAAGCCTGGTACGCTCACTGGAATAAATAATTTATGAAATGGGGAGTCATGAATTACACTAAAGTTGCAATTACATTCGCATTATTATTGTTTCCTGGCGTTACCAACGCTCAGATACGTTTTCCAGCCAATCACGTCACTATGGACAGCACCTGGTACGTCAACGACATCCGCACATGGTGTGGCAGCCGGTGGTGTCATGGCTATGTAAGCAAACAATGCGAGGCCATACAGGAGCACATCCGCCAGTTTTACCCAAAGGCATATTGTGTGGTATGGCCAGCCAGAGGCGAACTTGGTATTGAACTATCCCAGCCCTACGAAGGTATCTGTATCTGTTACCGATAAAAAAAGAGCCTCCTTTCGGAGGCTCTCACAGGGGGACTTAAAATTACTTCTTCGATTTACCTTCCAGTAAATTACCACTGTTGATGGTAATTACCTTGGGTTTGCTTTCTTCGGGAATTTCCCGCTGAAGCCTTAAGGTAAGCAGGCCATTCTCCAGACCGGCATCGATCACTTTTACATGATCTGCCAGAGAGAATTTGCGCTCGAAGCTGCGGGTGGCGATACCTTTGTGAAGGTAGTTCTTTGCTTCTTTTTCTTCCTTCTCTGTCGTGTTACCACTGATCACCAGCATATTCTGCTGCGCAACCACATTAAGCTCTGATTGTTTGAAGCCAGCCACTGCCATGGTGATCTCATATTCATCATCGCTCAGTTTTGCGATGTTGTATGGCGGGTAGCTAGGTGTCCGTTCATCGGCCTTAAATGCCGTATCGATCATACGGGACAGATGGTCGAACCCAACGGTCGAACGGAATAATGGTGACAAATCATAAGCGTGCATAGTATAACTCCTTTAATAAGCAAGTTGTTGAAATATCAAGCCCATTATGGCGCTTGATACTAATAGATATGGGTATGATTCCGGGGATTTCAAGAGGTGCAGTGGACAGACGAAGCAACCGTATTATCGGCGCGTAAACACGGCGAAAGCAGTGTGGTCGTGCGCGTGCTGTCGCATCATCACGGTGTGTATGCCGGCGTCGTCAAAGGCGCTCACTCAAAAACCAATCGTGGCCTGTACCAGCCCGGCAATATCCTTACCGTCACATGGCAGGCACGGCTTGCTGAACATATAGGCATGATAAAAGCAGAAATGGTAGAGCCTGTGGCCGCACTGGTGATGCAAGATGCCATGAAACTTGCAGCCCTCACCTCTGCCTGCACATTGATCGAAACCGCTATGCCGGAACGCCACCCCTACCCCGTGCTATACAAACATTTGCGCATATTCCTTCATCACTTACTGCACGCCGATGACTGGCAGGAAAATTATGCTAAACTGGAACTGGCGATATTGGCTGAGAGCGGTTTCGGGCTGGACCTCACAGAATGTGCTGCCACTGGGCGCACGGATGACCTCATATATGTATCCCCAAAATCCGGCCGGGCTGTGTGCCGTGATGCAGGCGAGCCCTATAAAGACAAGCTGCTGCCTCTGCCTGATTTCTTGTTACACGGCAGTATTACCCCCCTTCAAAAGGACGAAGAAATCCTTGCAGGACTGCGGCTTTCCGGCTATTTCTTAGAACATTGGCTGGCCGAGCCGCATGGGAAAAAGCTCCCTGCCGCCCGCGCAAGGCTGATTCAAACACTGAAAGAAACGCATGGCAAAAGGCTCGAATACCAAGATCAATGAAGTAATAAGCCCTGTTTCCTTCCGCAGTACGCTGGAAGAAAAGTATCTGGCTTATGCACTTTCAACCATTACCGCCCGCTCGCTGCCGGATGTGCGCGACGGCCTGAAGCCTGTTCATCGCCGCCTACTCTATGCGATGCTGCAACTGCATCTTGACCCTAAAGCTGGCTATAAGAAATGCGCCCGCGTGGTGGGTGACGTGATGGGTAAATATCACCCACATGGCGACATGTCGATTTATGATGCCATGGTGCGCCTTGCGCAGTCTTTCGCCGTGCGCTACCCGCTGGTAGATGGTCAGGGTAACTTTGGCTCTATCGACGGCGATAACGCCGCCGCCATGCGATACACCGAAGCACGCCTCACCGATGTGGCAATGGCGTTGCTCGAAGGCATCAACGAAAATACGGTAAATTTCCGCCCGACCTATGACGGGCTTGAGGAAGAACCGCTGGCGCTGCCTTCGGCCTTCCCGAACCTGCTGGCCAATGGCTCGGAAGGTATTGCTGTGGGTATGGCGACTTCTATTCCGCCACATAACGTAGGCGAGATATGTGATGCGCTTATTCACCTGATCGAAAAACCAGATTGCCCAGTGAAACAACTGGTCACGCGCATCCCTGCCCCGGATTTCCCGACGGGTGGTGTTATCGTTGAACCGGCCGAAAATATTCTGGCGGCGTATGAAACTGGCCGTGGCGCTATCCGCATGCGCGCCGTATGGGAAAAAGAAGAATTGTCTCACGGCATGTATCAGATCGTCATCACTGAAATTCCGTATCAGATACAAAAATCAAAGCTCATCGAAGACATCGCGGAACTCTACAAGAACAAAAAATTGCCACTGCTGGGCAATATCCTTGATGAATCCGCGGAAGAGATCCGCATCGTGCTTGAGCCAAAGAGCCGCACGGTCGACCCTGAAATGCTGATGGAATCGCTGTTCAAGGTCACGAACTTAGAGACACGCTTCAACATGAACCTGAACGTGCTGAATGCTCATGGCGCGCCGCAGGTGATGAACCTGAAAGAAATACTACAAGCCTTCCTTATGCATCGCATGGAAGTGTTGGTTCGCCGCTCCGAATTCCGCCTTGAGAAGATCGCACACCGCCTAGAGATCCTCGATGGCTTGCTCATCGCATATCTGAATCTGGACGAACTCATCCGTATCATCCGCAAGGAAGATGAGCCTAAGCCGATCATCATGAAAAAATGGTCGCTCACTGAGCTGCAGGCTGAATCTATCCTCAATATGCGCTTGCGTAACTTGCGCAAGCTCGAAGAATTCGAGATCAAACGCGAGCATGGCGACCTTTCTAAAGAACAGAAAGAGCTCAAGGCGCTCCTGAAATCGGAAGAAAAACGCTGGGTCAAGATCAGCGATGAGGTTCGCGACATTAAATTACGCTTTGGTGCTAAAAACCCGCTGGGCAAGCGCCGCACAGGCTTTGCCGAAGCACCTGTGGGCAAGATCATTGATATTGAAGCCTTCGTGGAAAAAGAACCGGTCACCATCCTCTGTTCAAAAATGGGCTGGCTGCGTGGCGTGAAAGGCCATGAGCTTGATGCCTCCGAATTCAAATATAAAGAAGGCGACGAAGCGAACTTTGTATTGGAAGCACAAACCACCGATAAGATATTGCTGTTCGCAACCGATGGCCGCTTCTTCACCATCCCATGCGATAAGATACAACGTGGCAAAGGCTTTGGTGAGCCAGTGCGCCTGCTTATCGACCTCGCGCCGGAAGAAGATATCGTCGGTATGACGGTATTCGAGCCTGGCAAAAAATACCTGATCGCATCCAGCATCGGTAAAGGCTTCATCGTGGAGTCGGATGATGTTGTGGCGCAGACCAAAGGCGGTAAACAGATACTCGGCCTGCCTACCGGCAGCAAAGCCGTGGTAATGAGCCTTGCAGAAGGCGACCATGTAGCCGTTATCGGCGAGAACCGCAAGATGCTTATCTTCCCTATCTCACAACTGCCGCCGATGAAAAAAGGCCAGGGCGTGATGCTGCAAAAATATAAAGGCAGCTCGCTCGCTGATGCGAAAGTATTCAAGCTGAAAGAAGGCTTGAGCTGGCAGCTTGGTGGCAAAATACGCGTAGAGACCGACCTGAAGGCATGGGTGGGCAACCGCGCAGATGCCGGCCGCCTGCCGCCAACAGGTTTCCCTAGAAGCAATAAATTTAGCTAAGCCGCGCTACGCTTGCTCTCAATAGCACGCTGAATCCACTGTTTACCACGATGATTCTCAACGTGGTTGATAAGCGCGATCACAACCCTGCGGTCGAAATGCTTATCCGAGTGATCCAACAGGAACTGGTTCGCTTTCTCGATCGGCATCGCCGTACGCCATGAGCGTGGGCTGATCATACCGATGAAGACATTGGATACAGCGATGATACGGGCAGAGATAAGTATATCCTCCCCTTTCATACCCAGCGGGCCTGAACCATTCCATTGTTCCTGCCATTGGCGGAGAGTATCAGCTACCGGCCCATCAAAATGAATATCGTTAAGCAGGTCTGCCGCTGATTGCATGGAGGTACGAATCGCTTGTTTCTCATCCTCAGATAAATTCTCTGTCTTGGTAAGTAACTCCGGCGCAATAACGATCTTGCCCACGTTCATCAGATTACCAGCCAGACGGGTGGTCTCGATCATCACTTCATCCAGCTGCATATCCCGCGCCACTTCATACGCCATCATGGATACCAACGTGGAATGATTCGCAGCGAACGGATCACGACGGTCTACCAGCCGCACCAGCGTATGCACGATCTGCTGCTGTATCTCGATACGGCGTTCACGTTCGTGCACAGCGTCGCTAATATCCTGCTCAACCACCAATGCGCCTTTAGTATCAGGCGGCAGTGTAATGATCGGTATCTGCTCGAGTGGAATATAAGCAGAGCGAATGATCCTGTCTTCTGTGCCTTCTTTTACATTGGCCGTATCATAAATGATCTGGCGCTGTTTGATCGCCTTGTCACACTGCTTGCCTATGGCGGCAGCGCGAGCAGCCCCCTTCACATCAATAAGTGTCTTCCCTATCAGATCAGCAGGATTGCTTTTGGCTTCTTCTGCCGCCTGATGGTTGGCAAACCGCAATACATGCTTATGGTCTACTATATATATAGGCTCTGGCTGGTTGTTGGTCACCACCCTGAGTAATTCTTCCTGAGCCACGGCTTCTGCGGCAAGACGGCGGAAGTGGCGTGACATGAATATGGCACGGCGTGAATGTGCCCACCACCAGACCGATATTACAATAAGCACAATGATCGCGATCAGCATGAAGAAGGTAGTGATCATGTTAGAGCGATACTGATTGCTGGCAGCCAGCGCTTCCGGCCTGTCGATCTTTGTGATAAGTACCCATGGCGTCAGATTGATATTGCGTGAAGTGGCAAGTACCAGCTTCTGGCGATAATCTTTTTTGACAGAAATAAAATCACCAGGCGTCTGGATCAATTCTGATTCCACATATTTGCGCTGGTCAAAATCTATTTGCTTGGTAAGTGGCTTGCTGCCATCCTGCAATGCAGTGATAAATTCGATCTTGCTATTACTCAGCTTGCGCACGAGCAGAACTTCCAGCGTTTGTTCAACTATGCCGGGATGCTTGAGCAGATTGAACCATTTGTCGTTCACCAGTGTAATACCTGCGATCTTACCGATCTGAGATTCGGGCTTCTTCTCTCCCTGAATAGAAAATACCGGAATAACGAAACCGATCACCATTTCACCGGTGTTATTTTTCCGGATATCAATGAATCCTTCCTTGCCCGGCTTCACAGCCGATGCTTCCTTGAGCAACAATTCACGCGTCGCCCTATCCATAGAGGTGGATACCACCACTTCATCTTTGCTGTTTATTACAGCAAGGCCGCTTTTATTTTCTTCTTGTACATTGGCGCGGATGTCCGTTTTGCTGACCTGTGCAAAGCCACCTTTCTCGGCAGTGAATAACAATAAATTACGCAGGTAGGATTTTTGGGCAGAACCTTGCCTTGAATCATCGCTGACCTGTGCCGGAGTCATCTGCAATTCGGTCATATATAATTGCAGTGAAGGATTATCCGCCAGATCGCGTAAGGTTTCAAACTGGCCGCCAACCCATTCGTTCATGGCCTCTGTACGGCTTTCTGCCACCAGCGTCAGCTTTTCCTGCCATGTCTGCAGATCACGGTCGAGGTCGATCTCCGCATACCTGCTGACCAGCCACAGGCCGGTGAGTACGATGAGCGTTACAAGTATCGCAATGCTATAAAGCCTTGGGCCAAAGTGCGGCATCTCAACAGCAGCCATTCTTTCCTTCACAGACACGGCATCACTCCTTTGCTTAAATTTCCCCTGAAAACTGCCATAAAATGCAGCTTTTGTCATATGGTATTATTGGTAATACGCCCACCACCAGTCCTCATTCACACTATATATGGGGCGATAATGGTATATTTTCATGGCAGGCATCACCTGGTCGATCTGGTTATCAAGGATGAATAGCTCATCATTGTCTCCGTACACACCGAGTATGGCATGGATGATCCCACCCAGATTAAAATCCTGCACAATAATAATGCGCATTTTATCCAGCGGTATGCCAAGTGCCTTCAGCGAATAATATTTGGCAATGGCATAATCTTCACAGTCGCCATTCACACTGATGAATTCGTGCGGGGTTTCCCAAAAATCTTCTATGCCCCAATTCAGCTGGTCAACGATGTATGGATGTTCATTGCCCCATTCATTCACTATATTCAATTGTTCACGCAGTTTCTTCCCTTCAATAGAAGTGATCATTTCTTTCCATGATTTGACCGCGCAAGGATAGAACTCCACCGTGTCACATTTTTCTTCATCTATCTTTTGCTGGGTTTCAAAACGTTTCAGCGTACCGGTCCACTTTGGAAATGGTTTCAGATTTTCTGAACGTGTAGCAGACATGTTGAAATAAGATCGTGATGCTGCATGTACGGATGACGCGCAAAAAATATTCGCGAGAAAAATACAATTCAGCAGTACAAAAAAAGAAAATTTCATGTGCCCAATCATAATGTGAAGTACGTTTGACGCAATAAAATTGTGTTTTTTATATCACAGTTGAAACGAAATTCGGGTTTATATTGCATTTGATACAAATACATTATGTTTCAAAATTTTGATACATCCTGCACGCGCACATCTTTCTGCAACCAAGAATCACTGCGCTTTTGAATGAATGCATATTCATTACGACACCGATACGATTTCATTTTCATCGAGCAGCTTCAATGTGATGGATAGCAAATTTGTTTTCGTCATTAACAAAAAATTCACCATTTCAGAGTTATCTTGTCCTCAATACACGTGCACATGGTGTGTATGGGTATTAGAAATTTAAACATGGAGTACTATCATGGCTGTTAAGAAAAAAGCTAAAAAAGCTGCTAAGAAATCAACCAAGAAGACCGTTCGTAAGACCGCTAAAAAGTCTGCGAAAAAATCTTCAAAAAAAAAAGTAGGTAAGAAGGCTGTAAGGAAGTCTAAGCCACGTCGTGCTAGCGTACGTATGTCGGCTCGTTCTTCTTCAGCTAGACGGTCTGGTGCTCGTCTCTAATAGATGAGTTAAGATCAAAAATAAGGGGCTTCACTTGAAGCCCCTTTTTTTGCGCCTGAATTCTGCTTTTTTGCATAAAAAAACTCCCGCCGGAGCGGGAGTTTTTCATGGAGTAAAACCAACTACGCTGCCGGCTCGCGTTTCTTACCGATCTTATCGGAAATATCTTCTCCGGTCTGTTGGTCAACAGCGCGCATGCTGAGGCGGATCTTTCCACGGTTATCCATCTCGAGCACTTTTACTTTTACAGCGTCACCTTCTTTAACCACGTCTTCTACTTTACCAACGCGGTAATCAGCCAGTTCGCTGATATGCACGAGACCATCTTTTGGTCCCATGAAATTCACGAATGCACCAAAATCAACAACGCGTACTACTTTACCGCTGTAGATCTGGCCGATCTCTGGCTCAGCAACGATCGAATAGATCCAGTCATAGGCCTTCTTGCCGCTTTCTTCACTGGTCGCAGCAATTTTGCAGAGGCCAGTATCATCGATATCGATCTTCGCACCGGTCACTTCGGTGATCTCACGGATCACTTTACCGCCAGAACCAATTACATCGCGGATCTTATCCTTAGGAACTTGAATGGTGGTGATACGCGGAGCGGTTGCACCAACACTTCCACGAGCTTCAGACAATGCCTTGCTCATTTCACCGAGGATATGATTACGGCCTGCATGCGCCTGCTTAAGGGCAACCTGCATGATCTCTTCAGTGATGCCATCGATCTTGATGTCCATCTGGAGCGCGGTGATACCCTGATCGGTACCAGCCACCTTGAAATCCATATCACCCAGATGATCTTCATCACCCAGAATATCAGAAAGCACGATAAATCCCGATTTTTCCTTGATAAGGCCCATCGCGATACCTGCCACCGGACGACGCAGGGGAACACCTGCATCCATCAGCGCCAGCGAGCTACCGCACACGGTCGCCATAGATGATGAACCGTTGGATTCCGTGATTTCCGATACGCAACGCAGTGTGTATGGGAATTCTTCCTTGGTCGGAAGCATTGGACGAATTGCGCGCCATGCCAGTTTACCATGACCGATCTCACGACGGCCCGGACCAGACATACGGCCAACTTCACCGGTAGAATAAGGCGGGAAGTTATAATGCAGCATAAAGCGCTCGGTGTATTCACCATCCAGCGCATCGATACGTTGCTCATCCTGACCAGTGCCAAGGGTTGCAACCACGATCGCCTGGGTTTCACCACGGGTGAAGAGTGCAGAACCGTGTGTCTGTGGCAAAAGGCCTGCAAGACATTCGATCTGGCGAATATCTGATGCACCACGACCATCGATACGTTTCTGGCTTTCGACCACATCGGTACGAACGATATCCTGTTCCACTTTCTTGATGAGGCTTTTGATGGTCTTTTCATCATGCCCCGCTTCAATATAGATAGCTTTTGCTTTGCTCTTGATCTCATCAAGGCGGGTTGAGCGATCCTGTTTGCCGGTGAGCTTATATGCCGCACGCAGGTCAGCTTCTGTAAGTTCACGAATATGAGCAGCAAGCTCGGAATAATCTGGCTTCTGGAAATCCCAAGGATCTTTGGCAGATGCTTCCGCAAGTTCAATGATCATATCCATTACTGGCTGCATTTCCTTATGGCCGAATACCACTGAGCCCAGCATCACTTCTTCTGAAAGTTCTTTAGCTTCAGATTCAACCATGAGCACAGAACGTTTCGTACCTGCAACAACGAGGTCAAGCTGGCTGTCTTCAAGCTGCTGTTTGGTTGGGTTCAGAATATATTTGCCATCGGCATAACCTACGCGTGCCGCAGCGATCGGACCCATGAATGGCACACCGGAAATGGTGAGTGCCGCAGATGCACCGATGAGTGATACGATATCCGGATCATTTTCAAGATCGTGTGACAGCAATGTGCAAACGATCTGTGTTTCGTTATAGAAACCTTCCGGGAAAAGCGGACGGATCGGACGGTCGATCAGGCGGCAGGTGAGAATTTCTTTTTCGGTTGGCTTGCCTTCACGTTTGAAGAAACCACCCGGGATCTTGCCGGCAGCGAATGCTTTTTCCTGATAGTTGATGGTTAGCGGGAAGAAGTCTACATCTGGCTTCGCCGCTTTTGCAGCAACCACGGTGCAGAGCACAACGGTGTTGCCGTAGGTAGCGAGAACCGCGCCATCTGCCTGGCGAGCGATACGGCCAGTTTCAAGCGTGAGTGTACGACCACCCCATTCGATTGATTTTTTGGTGATATTAAACATAACAGTTCCTTTCTGTTGTTGAGAAAGGTACCGGGCTGGTTCTAGGGCCTAACAAAACTGTGCCTCAGCACAACTTTATTAGTACCTAGACCCTAGAACCCAGCACCTGATAATTATTTACGGATGTTCAGCTTCTTGATGAGGCCTTCATAACGGCTTTCATCTATGCGCTTCAGATAATCCAGCAAATGACGACGACGACCAACAAGACGCAGCAGGCCGCGGCGTGAGTGGTGATCGTTCTTATGGCTGCCGAAATGCTCGGTGAGCTGGTTGATACGGCCGGTAAGCAGGGCTACCTGCACTTCCGGTGAACCGGTATCGTCCTTCGCCTGAGCGTATTCTTTAATGATCTTCTGTTTCGTATTTTGAGCTTTGCTCGACATCGCAGCTTCTCCTTATAATTAATTGTTAAAAACTCTCACCGGCTTCATCTGACCATGTGCTATGCTGCATATGGCAACGGCACGCCCTTCACACATCGCCAGTACAGTTTCAGAAGAAACAGATGGTGTGGGAAGAAACTGCCCCTGCTTTAGCAGCCCAGCCTGGCTGGGGGTTATCTCCAACGCCGGGATGTCGTCCAGCGCAGATTCAACCGGTAGTAAAAAACCAAGGTCGCCTTTATGCATCATTTCCTCCAGCAATTCCAGTGAAATCGCCTGAGATTCATCAAATTTTCCCACTTTTAGACGCCTTAGGACCGAAACATGGCCATAGCAGCCCAATTCACGTCCGAAATCGCGCGCGAGGGAGCGAATATATGTACCCTTGCCACAATGGCATATAAATGTGGTTTCTAAAGGGGTATTCTGGGTGATGGCGAGAGAGTCCACCCGCACCGCTCTGGCCTTCAGTGACACCTCCTCGCCGCCCCTTGCCAGTGCATAGGCGCGTTCTCCATCCACTTTAATAGCAGAGTAGATAGGAGGGATCTGTTGTATCTCTCCAGTAAACTTCTGTAATATATTATTTATTTCATCAGTCGTCGGTCTGTTATCAGAGGTTTGGGTGATCTTCCCCTCTTTATCGTCGGTTTCCGTCTCTGCACCCCACTGGACTGTGAAGCTGTAGGCCTTACTGGCATCCATCATGTAATTCACTGTCTTGGTGGCTTCACCAAGGGCTAAGGGTAGTATTCCTGAGGCTAAAGGGTCTAGCGTGCCGGCATGACCGATCTTGGCGGGCTTTAGCAGCCACTTTACCTTACCCACGGCCTTTGCCGAGCTCATTCCAAGCGGTTTATCTATTATAATCCAGCCGTTTAGATTGTTTTTATTCTTAACCATATTATTCATTAAAGTGTCATACATAAATTTTATGTATCTGGTAGACTAACTGAATCAATAAAACCACCTAGTTTTCAAATATTATGGCTTTTCAAGATCCACCTATTAAACAAAGCTACCAAAAACTTAAATCTGAAGGGGATGGTAAGGATGCTGGCTATGCCGCGTCAGATAAATATCCGTCTGGTTTTCAAGCCGTCGATTTTCCTAAATTAGCAGGGTCTGGTAGTGTTACCATGCTGGCCACAGATCAGGCCTTTTTCTTCCTGCGCAAACCAGAAGGCGATAAATCGCCCGATAAATTCGTGCAAGATACCAGCAAACTCAAAGAACTGATCGGCAATATTGCAGACAACAACACCAAAGTAACCATGTTGGTGGATGCCGACCTTATTCTCAACAAGGAACGCTTCGTAGAAAAATACAGCAGCCTGCAGCAGACCCCAGAGAATAAAGAGCAATACCGAAAAGCATTTGATAAAGAGCAGCAGATCATAGCGGGTTTCATTCAGGATGGCGGTGTAAAGAATCTAGCCAAGGAAGTGCTGGCAGAAAAAACCGGTGCAACGGGTGAAGAACTGGAAAAAAAGACCAATGACTTCCTGCAGAATAATTTCAAGATCAAAGGCGTAATGACCCAACAGGCTCTGCAAGCGGCAACGTGGCAGATAGATGCACCAGACGGGAAACTGATGGGCAAGCAGATCTATACTTTTGATGTCCCCCAAGGCGAAAGTCGCTGGCAGATAGGTACTATGCCGGAACTATCTAAACTTGGTGAAGCCGGTCATACCGGTGCCAAGGCGATCACCGATGCGGTTGATAATACGAATGCCTTGAAGAAACTGGATTTTGCTCTTGATGGTAGCCTTAAAAGTGGCGAAGTTGTGCCTTCAACAACAAAGGAACGCGGCAAAGAAGTAGGCCGCTAATATTATTATTTCTCCAGATCCCGTGCCACTTCCGGTTTTTTGAGCAACGTGTTGATACGTTCGGCTTCTTCGAACGATTCATCCAGCTGGAAATGTACACGCGGCGCATGGCGCAGCTTTACACGCTTGGATACAAGGTGACGAATTTCCGGAGCGGCGGCTCTTAGTGCTTCCAGCATTTCTTCTTTTTGCTCACCGGCCAGCGGCATAACAAATGCGGTGGCATTTTTCAGGTCTGGGCTTACGCGCACTTCGGAAACGGTAATGGATGCACCAAGCAATTCGATAGAATGAATTTCGCCACGCATGAAGATATGCGCCAGCGCATGACGAATTTCCTCACCTACCCGAAGCGGGCGCTGGTTGGGTGTTTTGTTACCGGAAAATAAATCGTGGAGTTTGACCATATCAGATACAACTAAACGGAACGAGCCACCTCTTCAACCTCGAAGCACTCGATCTGGTCGCCCTCGCGGATGTCATCATAGTTTTCAAAGGCCATACCACACTCCGTACCGCTCTTCACTTCCTTCACTTCGTCTTTGAAACGCTTGAGAGTTTTGAGCGTACCTTCGTGGATCACCACATTGTCACGCAGCAAGCGAACCTTACAGCCGCGCTTGATGATGCCATCGGTCACCATACAGCCAGCCACTTTGCCCACCTTGCTGATATTGAATACCTGACGGATCTCCGAATAACCGATGAAGTTCTCGCGCAGTGTTGGTGATAACATACCAGACAGCGCCGCCTTCACGTCATCCACTACTTCATAGATGATGGAGTAATAGCGGATATTCACCTTATCTTTATTCGCAAGTTCCTTGGCTTTTGGAGCTGCGCGAACGTTGAATGCAATGATCAGCGCACCGGTTGATTTAGCCAGTGATACGTCTGATTCCGTGATACCACCTACCCCGCTATGCAGGATACGAACGGCCACTTCTTCACCAGAGAATTTCTGCACAGAACCAGCAATGGCTTCAACAGAGCCCTGCACGTCACCTTTGATGATGATCGGCAATTCTTTGGCATTCGTACCCGCCGCTGCACTGAACAAATTATCCATGGTGCGCGCAGCCAGTGCCACATTCTGTTCACGGATACGGCGTTCACGATATTCTGCAATATCACGCGCGGTCTTTTCATTCTCAACCGCAGAGAATGAATCCCCTGCTTCTGGCGGAGCGCTGAGGCCAAGAATGGCAACCGGTGTTCCCGGCAGCGCTTCTTTCATAGGCTGGCCTTTATCATCCAGCATGATACGAACGCGGCCATAAGCCGGGCCTGCCACCACGATCTCACCGACCCTTAGTGTACCTTTTTGTACCAGAACGGTGGTCACCACACCCTTGCCCTGATCGAGCTTGGATTCAAGCACTACACCGCTTGCAGCACGGTTCGGGTTGGCTTTAAGTTCCATTACCTCTGCCTGTAGCAAGAGGGTCTCAACCAGCTGCTCAAGGTTCTGGCCGGTCTTGGCCGATACCTCAAGAACGATAGTATCACCCCCAAATTCTTCCGGCACGAGACCATACTGCATCAATTCGTTCTTAACGCGCCCTGCATCAGCACCCGGTTTATCGATCTTGTTTACAGCCACAACGATCGGCACTTCCGCTGCTTTAGCGTGCGCGATAGCTTCTTTGGTTTGCTCCATGATGCCGTCATCTGCAGCAACTACGAGAATAACGATGTCCGTGGCTTTCGCACCGCGGGCACGCATAGCCGTGAAGGCTTCATGACCCGGAGTATCAAGAAAGCTTACTTTCTTGCCACCAGCCAGCTCAACCTGATACGCGCCAATATGCTGGGTGATACCACCCGCTTCCTTGGCGACCACATCGGTCTTACGGAGCGCATCAAGAAGTGATGTTTTGCCGTGGTCAACGTGACCCATCACGGTCACGACCGGTGGACGCGGCAGGAGATTTTCTTCTGAATCCTGTACATCCTCATTCAGTACATTCTCAACGTCACCTTCGGTAACGCGTTTGAATTTGTGGCCGAACTCGCCCACCACCAACTCGGCGGTATCAGCGTCGATCGACTGGGTAGCCGTTGCCATAACACCCAACTTCATGAGTGTTTTGATCACATCCACCGTGCGTTCCGCCATACGGTTCGCCAGTTCCTGTACGGTGATCGCTTCAGGAATCACCACATCGCGGATAACTTTTTCAGATGATTGCTGCACGCCTTGTGCTTTTTTCATCGCCTTTTCGCGTTGACGACGCATAGACGCAAGTGAACGGATACGCTGATCCTCAAGGCTTGAAAGCGCCTGATTCACAGTGATCTTGCCAGAAGAACGGCGTTCTTCGCCTACTTTCAGTTTCAGCTTGCCAGGTTTGCTCTTCTCGTTACGTTCTGCCTCATCATCTTCCAGTTGCTTTGCTGTTCTGGCAGGCGCAGCCGTCCCCGGGCGCTTTGCCTCGACTGGCGGCACTTCAACCGGCATATCCTTGGCAGGTGTTGGACGGGTGACGATACCATTGGCAGAAGGCACATAATCATCTTCTTCAACCTTAGGTGCTGGCTTTACAGGCTTGCTTGCATTTTCCAGCTTTTCCTGCTCTACACGCTCTGCCGCCTTTTTCATTTCCTCTTCGGCAATTTTTAATGCCTTAAGGCGTGTCTGGCGTTCTTCATTGGTAAGATGTTTGAGCGATTCATCATCTGCCATGCTTTCCGCTGCGGCCTGAGCCCCCAGTGCAGATTTCTTAACCTCAACCAGCCCGCCCGTTGCCCCTTGGGCGAACGTGCGTGTTTTGCGGACTTCCACCGTCACGGTCTTGGAACGTCCATGCGTGAAGTTCTGTTTCACCGTGCCACTTTCGACCGTCTTGGTCAGTTGCAGTCGGCTCGGGTTAATCTTCAGCTGGTCAGGTTTCATTTTATCGTTCTTATCGCTCATGTGCTTGGTTATAAATGGTTTAGGGTTGGTAGTCCAGCGCATAGAAAGCAGGATGCGGGGCAATGCGCCTGCCCCGCAATGTCCTGAAATGAACTACTTTTGTTCTTCCCCGTCGAACCAAGATGCGCGGGCAGCCATAATTAATTGGCCAGCCTGATCGGCATCCAGACCTGAATCCTGAACGAACTCCAGCAATTCAGAGGTAGAAAGATCGGCAAAATCATCCAGCGTGAGTACTTTGTTCTCGCCAAGTTTTTCCAACCATTCCTGTTTCAGGCCGGCAAAGCTGATGAGTGAAGCATCCATGCCGAATTCTTTCAGCTTACGCTCACTTTCCTGCTGCTTGGATTCAAGATAGGTGCGTGCACGGTTATGTAATTCCTGAGCAACCGCCTCATCGAAACCTTCGATGACCGCGAGGTCTTCAACCGGAATGAACGCAACTTCCTCAATAGAAGAGAAGCCTTCGCTCACCAGAAGATGGGCGATAACTTCTTCCACGTTGAGTGCTTCAACGAAGAGCTGAGAAACGTTCTTGAATTCTTCAGCGCGACGTTCAGATTCAACTGCTTCGGTCAGAATATCAATGCTCCAGCCGGTCAGCTGGGAAGCAAGACGTACGTTCTGGCCACGGCGACCGATAGCCAACGACAGCTGGTCATCAGGCACAACCATTTCAATACGGTTCTTGGTTTCATCGATAACAACTTTGGTCACTTCCGCAGAAGAGAGCGCATTCACCACGAAATTAGCCGGATCAGCCGCCCATTCCACGATGTCGATCTTCTCGCCTTGCAACTCGTTCACCACGGCCTGTACGCGGCTACCACGCACACCCACGCATGAAAGCACCGGATTCACAGTAGAATCTTTAGAGATCACAGCGATCTTAGCGCGTGAGCCAGGGTCACGGGCAACGGCTTTGATCTCAATGATACCGTCGTAAATTTCTGGTACTTCCTGTGCAAAGAGTTTTGCAAGGAACTGCGGATGTACGCGAGACAGGAAGATCTGCGGGCCGGTCTTTTCACGGCGCACATCAGAGATGTAAGCGCGGATACGGTCGCCGGTGCGGAATACTTCCCTTGGGATTAGTTCATCACGGCGAATCATGGCTTCTGTACGACCGAAATCAACGATCACGTTACCATATTCAACACGCTTAACCGTACCGCTAACGATCTCGCCGATCTTGTCTTTAAATTCGTTGAATTGTTTTTCACGCTCAGCATCACGAACCTTCTGGAGCACCACTTGCTTTGCGGTCTGAGCGGCTACACGGCCGAAATCGATCGGTGGCAGGATATCCTTGATCTCGTCACCAAGGTTCAAGCTATTATCGAGTTTCTTGGCATCTTCGAGGCTGATATAGGCCTGTTTGCTTTCCACCTCTTCATCAATGGTGCTGAGATCCTCGATGACGGTGCGCACACGATACAGCTTTATTTCGCCGGATTTCTTATCGATCTCTGCGCGAATATTGTGCTCATGGCCATATTTGCGGCGACCAGCCACCTGAATGGCCTGCTCCATCGCTTCAATGACAGAGTCCTTTGATAAACCCTTCTCACGGGCAACAGCATCTGCGATCTGCAGTAATTCTGTGCTTCCGTAAATTGCTTGTGTAGCGCTCATAAAAATACCTCGTTAAGTTATTTCTTTTGTTTCTGTTTTTTCAGATGCTCTGCGATCAGTTCATCCGTCATTACTAATTTCGCCGTACGAATATTGGAAAGCGGGATCAATGCGTCCGTACCTTCCAGATTCATCGTCACTTTGTTGTCATTCATGCCCTTCAGCACCCCGCGGAAACGCTTACGGCCATCGATCGGCAGCTGCGTTTCAATTTTTGCTTCGTAGCCTGCGTACTTCGTATAGTCTTCCGGTCTGGTCAGCGGCCGGTCGATACCGGGCGAGCAGACCTCAAGGTTGTAAGCACCTGAAATCGGATCATCGACCTCAAGCAACGCGCCCACCACACGGCTTATATCCGTACAGTCGTCAAACCCCATCACCACACCATCTTTGCGCTCAGCCATGATGGTCAGGGTCTTGCGGCGTTCGCCATCGGCCATCTTCATCTGAACGATGACATAGCCCATATCAGTCAATGATGGCTCAATGATCGATGTTATCTTTTCAATTAAATCCACAACTTAGCCTTATTTCCAAGTCAAAAATCAGGTAAAATAAAAAGGCGGGCTCTCGCCCACCTTTGTTCGCAGTATAGCGAATACGGGTATCTACGCAAGTGTTTTGTTAAATCTCTGTAATGTTATTAAAAAAGGCTTGGAATAAAAACCAATGGCGTTATAAGGGGTTGGTTCAACTGTTATAAACACTTACCATTTGGAGTCTAACCCCATGAATAAGAACCTTCTTTATGTAGTAGTAACACTCGTTGCCGTTGTTGTAGTTGCCATGATGTTCTCTGGCAAACAGCCTGCAATGGATACCGCAAGCACCTCTGAAAGCCCAATGAGCGATGCTATCAGCGATGCTGCTGATGCGACTGCAGAAGCTGTAGAAGATGCTGCTGAAGCAACCTCTGAAGCCGCTTCTGATGCTGCTGATGCAACCGCTGAAGCTGCTTCTGACGCTGCTGATGCCGCTAAAGATGCTATGGCACCCGCTGAAGCTTCTCCTGCTGCTGACGCTCCTGCCGCTGATGCTGCTGCTCCTGCTGAAGCGCCAGCTGCTGCTCCGGCTCAGTAATCAGTTATCTGATAATAATAAAAAAGGAGGCTTTTTAGCCTCCTTTTTTGTTTATGCTGGACATAGGCTTTCAGCTTTTGTTTATTAATTAGCCTTAATAAAAATTGGTTTAAGAATGGGCTCGGCGCGTAAACAATATATCATCAACGATACTTCCGTGATTCTGGAGTCCTCACCAGACACTGAAATGCCGACCGTCAGAATACATATCGACAAGAACGCGCACGTGCCACCCGCTGAACTTCTTAAGCTAAAACTTGGCATATTAAAAATGCTTGTGAAAGCTTATAATGCCGTTGATTTTCCTGCCTTCTCAAAACAGTTCGATACCTCAAAAAGCATTGGCTACCAGATCAGTTACGGCAGCAAAGATGACGAGATCAAACCGACACCAGATGAATTTTTTAGCATTGCTCGTGAATGGCTAGAGCACCTGCAAACCAACGTGAGAACTTCTGGCAACCTTGAAGATGGGCTGGCACTCACCATGCGGGATATTCAATTAAAAATCCCTGCACCTGATTCTGGTGAAGGATACAGATCCAATGATGGACAAAGGCAAGCTACCCCTCTGAAATGCGAAGAATACATGATCGGAGATGTGCATTACCAGATCGAAGAAACCCATAGTGACAGGAAATTCCTGTTCAGTTTCCATGACGATATGCATGAACTACCGAATATTAAAGAGATCGCCGCAAAGATGCAGGAGCTCTTCAGTACGGTCTTCCCACTGCAAGGCATTGCCATCACAACAAATACCACAAGCGATGGGTTAGGCTTTACTATCAAGACCGCTGAAGACATCGACATCAAACACTTTTTTGATCGATGCAATAGTCTACATGGCGAGATCAACATACTCGCCAACCATAATAGGGATGTGATCAAAGGCATTGACGAACGAATACAGCAAATTCAAAAAGCTGATAGAATAAATACACTAATTGCCCTTGATGCCGGCATTACTGAAGCCGTAGGAAACCTGCCCGGACTTAGCCCGGAAATGCTGGCGAATAAAAAGCCCATCGCTGAGGCCGTTCTTAGGGCAATATTTGAACCTTATGCCGATAATGCGCAGGCAGGCATTGATGCTATTCAGGCAGGCAAAGGCGCGGGATCTGATACAGAGATCAAAAAACGTATCAAAGCAGCGTTGGTTGAGTATGTGCCGGCTGATGCACAAGCCGCTTACTATGCTGGCGAACTTGCCAATGCCTTGTATAATGCCTTCCCCAAGAAAGAATCGGTACAGGAACGTTAGTGTATGGAATTGGAAAGAGCATATCACATTGATGACCTGACACTAAGCCTGTATGCCGACGAGAAACATGGCAAAAGCATCCATCTTGTTTGTAATAACTACAGATCGTTAGATGATCAGGCACGCAAGTTGTTGCACATAGTGTCTACATATATCGGCCACGCGATAGAATTGTGCACCAGTAAAGAATATGCCGAAAGCTATTATTCAGAACGCAAAACGCAGCGCTTTGATATTACTACAAAAGGCCAAGTTGTTCCCGCAAGGGATCTGTATCGCATAGCTTGCCATGCATTGGACATATTGACCCCTTATGTGGAGAGAACAAAATATCCTGCGTCAAAGGCAAAACAACTGTGTGAAACATTAGTAGATGCACCGCATCACGAACGTACTTTGCTCGCCACGCAGGTACGTGGCCGCGCCAATGAATTATTTAGCAGTTTTAAACAGGCAGCGGACATTGCACAGAAAAATGATCCTGATAGTCCTCAGACAAAAATGAAAATGGTCATCGCCAAAAAACTGACACATCATACGGCAGAAAGATTGGTATATAGGGTGATCCTGGATCATTTCCTTGGAGACAAGGCTCTAGCAGCACTTAGTAAAGATACAGGTCATCGAGGGCTAGAGGAAACCATTGATCAGTTCGTGGCACGCACTCACATTTCAAAGGCTAATGCCATCCAGCAGAAAATGGATGAATTCATGCAAGATGAACAGATCGGCGGCAAATTACCTGCTGTCAGGAAGTATCTGGCCGGAGAACTAGCTGAGGCCGTAGCAAACGCCATCGCATTCATTGATTCAGATGCAGGTAAAAGGGTAGCCAACAGGCATCCAGGGTAAAAACTGGAGCGGGCGAAGGGGATCGAACCCTCGACATCAACCTTGGCAAGGTTGCACTCTACCGCTGAGTTACGCCCGCTCAGGCACGGTAAAATAACGAGAAGCCGGATAATATGGTTTTTATTTCACTTTGCAAGCCCTAACTTGTATAAGTGTATGCATAAAGAATTATAAGGATTTCTATGGCCGCCGTTGACCCTAAATTACTGGAAATACTGGTCTGCCCCCTGACCAAGGGCGTTTTGCGTTATGACCAGCAAAAGCAAGAACTGATCAGTGACGCTGCAAAATTAGCCTATCCCGTTCGGGATGGCATTCCTATTATGCTGGTGGAAGAAGCCCGCAGGCTGGAAGATTAATTAGCCGCGCCCGTGATCGAGCGCATCCAGCTTGGCAGCAAGCTGGCTATTATCAGGTGTTTGCTTCACTATCTTAGCCATGGCATCATAAATATCAGGCTGCTGGGCAGTACAACCTGCCGCACGCCAGCCCCTTGCCAATGTATTCACGAAATCATGAGAAACCATCAATGTAACCTCATTTTGTGGATATAACCCATCAGGTCCTGCACGCTATCGGCAAATTTTATCAGCGCGAGCCTGCCTGCCTCGCCATTAGAGTGACGCATCGCCTGCAAGGCATCATTAAAATATGATTTGCTGGTGGTCATATACTGCAATATCTGAGGATCGGACGCCGACCCGTTTGCCTGCATCCGGCCGATCTCAATATCCAATGCCTCACTAAAATTCATCAACTCCCTCAAAGACTCTCGTCCAAGCCGGTCACTTTTTTGAAGGTTAACGGATTCTGTAAAGTTTTTATCGTTTTTAATCATATTGAACAAATGGGTGCTCCTGGCAACGATTATAGGGCGTCACAAAAGTGTCATAATGATTAAGGATATATAAATATGGTTAATTAAATGCTTAAAATACGTCTATAAATAGTTTATTTTTGCTAATTATTATGGGGTTTTTTGATCAGAGAGGGCAGATCGCCCACCAATCCCATCGCATGGCTCATAAAAAAGCGCTTTACCGGCGTCATCTGGCTAACGGCGAAAAAACCTGCATTTCGCGCCAGTTTGAATGGCAGGATATTATTTGAAAACAGTCTGTTGAGAATATCAGTAACCGCCAGCATGGCCACATTATCGAATCGCCGCCATCTTTGGTAATGCTTCAATATTTCTCCATCGCCAATATCCTTGCCTGCCTTAGATTGCTCCGATAATAGGTCAATCAACACAGCGACATCCCTAAAACCAAGATTCACGCCCTGCCCGGCCAGCGGATGCATGGCATGTGCGGCATCGCCTATCAGCGCCACACGTTCGCTTACATATGACTTCGCATGCATCAGAGATAAAGGGTAACTAAAACGATCCCCCGCCACACGTATGCGTCCGAGATAACCACCTACCCGCTCTTCTATCTCTTGCACGAATTCTGCTTCTGGAAGCTCCAGATAGGTCTGCACCCTGTTCTGTGGCTCAACCCACACCAGTGATGACCGGTTACCCGTCATCGGCAATGCGGCAAATGGACCAGCGGGAAGAAACCGTTCCTGCGCTACGCCTGAGTGTGGTTTGTCATGCTCGATGGTGCAAACGATCGCGACCTGCTTATAACCCCAGTTCACTTCTCCGATACCCGCCATCTTGCGAATGGCAGATTGTTTTCCATCTGCGCCTATCAACAATTTCGCCGTAATTTTTTTATTATACTGCAAGTGCACGCACACATCATTCCCGACAATTTCAGAATGTGTGATCTGTGTGTTATCTATAAAATGCAGGTTGCTCTCGCTCTGCGCCTTGGCAGCAAGCGCCTGACGTATGTAGCGATTCTCTACGATGTACCCGAATGGCGCACCACCGGTGCTTTCACTCATTTCCTTGTGATCATAATGCAGGAAGAAAGGCGTATCACCATCTGACACACGGATATCCAGAATCGGTTCTGCGTGTGCAGCCATACCTTCCCACGCACCGATACCGGCCAACACATTCTTCGAGCCGAGCGCGATCGCACTCACGCGCCCATCGAAAGATGCTTCAAGCTGCGTGCTGATGTTGCCTCTTTCGATCAGGAGTGTTTTTATGCCCGCTTGCGCCAAACCAATGGCCAGGCTCATTCCTGCGAAGCCGCCACCGCTGATCACTACATCATATCGTTCTTGTAAACTCATGCTGGCAGTATAGTATTTCAGCGAATCAAAGAAAGTAATTTGAACATGTCTTTACGAATCGTTACATGGAATATCAACTCTGTCCGTATCCGCATACCCCTGCTTAAAAAGCTGATATCCAGCCATAATCCCGACATCATCTGCCTGCAGGAGACCAAGGTTGAGGATGGCTCTTTCCCGCTGGAAGCCTTGAAATCCCTAGAGTTTCCGCATGTATTGTTCAGTGGCCAGAAAAGTTATAATGGCGTAGCCATACTCTCCAAGATCCCCCTGACCAGCATGGATTGCATGAAAATTGCCGGCTCTGAGGATAAGCGCCATATCAGCGCTGTGCTGCCGGATGGCACGGCCCTGCATAATTTCTATGTTCCGGCCGGCGGCGATATACCCGATCCAAAGCAGAACCCTGCCTATGATTTCAAGCTGCGCTTCGTGGAGCATATGACAGAATGGTCAAAGACCATGAAGAAGCAGAAGCGCAATACCATCATCGTGGGTGATTTCAATATTGCCCCGCATCCGAATGATGTGTGGTCGCATAAACAGCTTCTGAATGTAGTAAGCCATACTCCGGCTGAGGTTGAGCGGTTGAACGCCCTGCAGGACTCTCTTGGCTGGTGTGATGTCGGCAGGCATTATGTGCCGCTGGAAGAAAAGCTCTATAGTTGGTGGAGCTACCGTAACCGCGACTGGAAGAAATCCAATCGTGGCCGCAGGCTGGATCATATCTGGGTAACCCCGGAACTCACGCCGGCCCTAAAACAATTCACCATCTTTCCTGACACGCGTGACTGGGAATCCACTTCCGACCATGTGCCGGTTATGATAGACATAAAACTCGCAGCGTAAGAAGAAATACCATGAACTCTGAAGATATAATGAAACGCATCACCTTTAATGAAGCAGGCTTAGTGCCGGCTATCGCGCAATGCGTGAAAAGCGGCGATGTGCTGATGATGGCATGGATGAACCGCGAAGCCATTGAGAAAACACTCGCTACAAAAGATGTGTATTATTGGTCACGCTCAAGAAACAGCCTGTGGCGCAAAGGTGAAACTTCTGGCCACACACAAAGGCTAAAAGAATTCTTTATCGATTGCGACGGCGACACGCTGCTGCTCAAGGTAGAGCAAACAGGCGCAGCCTGCCACACCGGCGAAAAGACCTGTTTTTTTACTAAGGCTGTTTGAACTGCTTTAGTAAGCCCTTCAGGTTACCCTTGTTCTCCTTCAACTGTTGCTTGAGGGTATCAACAGCTTCCTTCGCTTTCTCGGGATTCTGGATAACCTCTTTAATGGTGCTTTCCAGATCCGGGCGGTAGGTAGGGTTATCTATCGTGCCGCCGATGATGATCGGTACACCAATCCCTGCCTTTTCCTTACCACCCTGCCCCTGAATGGTTTCCACTATCTGTGGATTCAGGCGATAATTAATGGTACGCAGCGGAAGATTGACATTACCCTCACCCTTCACACGGAACAGCGGCGCTTTCATTATCAGGTCGTTATTATTCACGACCCCCTTGGTAATGGTGAATGTGCCGCCAGCTTCAGAGAAATCGGTCTTCTGGCTGGTTTTATCAACCGGCTTGAAAGCAGACTGAACATTACGCACCATTTCTGCAATATTGATGCCCTTGATCGCTCCGTCGGTACACTGCACATTACCAGCACCATGCATGTTGGAGATCATCTCACGCTCTGTGCTGCCCGTGGTGACCATGTTCATCTGAATATTGGTCTTGCCACTGAAACGATCCGTAACCTCGGCATCAATGAGCAATGGCTCAAGATTCACACCAGAGATCATGATGCGTTTTTCAACCTGCACCACATTCGTAGATGTATCTACCGATGCAGTGATATTCGCCTTACCGCCGTAAAACTCCGCATCAATGATATCCGATGAGAGCTTGCCGCGCTGGATCTTTGCACGGAAGATGGTCTTACCGATTTTGATATTGTTAATTTTAAGACCCTGGGTGTTCACATTAGCTACCAGATCAATACTGCGCAGCGCCGAGAAATCCATGCGCTCATCACTCCAGCCAGCTGGACCAGCAGCGTTAGCATCTTGTATCAGTGATAATGATGCTGTTTTTTTTGGCTGTGTTTTGAACAGGTTGAGATCAAGCACATTGGTGTCTATTGCCAGTTCGATATATGGCACAACACCACTGAATAACGCCTTTATCTTACCCTTAGCTTCAATAGTATCCAGATTGAGGTTGGCATTGCTGAACACACACTGGCTTGCCGAACATTCAGCATTACTTGATATTTTCAAAGGAAATGCAGAAGCGAATTCAGCATCCATCGGCTTTGAATTTGCCCATCCTATCAAACCGGTTACAGAGGGTGAACTGATGTTCAGCTTACCGTTGTAACCCATGTCATGCAGTTTGCCGTCGGCTGAGGCATCAAAATACTGATTGCTGGCACTAAAGGTTATGTTTGCTTTTTTTGCGCTCAGCAATGTCTGCAGTGTTTCGACCGTGGCTTTGAACTTCAGTGTCTGTTTATTTAATTCTATATCACCCGCGGCTTTGAACGGCGAGGTAACACCATCGAGCGAAACATCCACATTGATCTTTTTGAGATCCCATTTTTCCTTGGTGTTTACATTATTGTAAGACATAAAACCGTTTATAATCCTTACATCCTGCAGCTTGATGTTCCTTATAAGATTTTCTGCGAAATCACCT
This sequence comes from uncultured Rickettsiales bacterium, assembly GCA_964535825.1. Lineage (GTDB taxonomy): Bacteria > Pseudomonadota > Alphaproteobacteria > Rickettsiales > SXRF01 > CAZAQK01. The sequence goes on along the minus strand of CAZHUC010000001.1, from coordinate 330,025 downwards.
TCTGATACAGGCTGGCCAGGCAGTGGCTGCGCTGGTTCTGCTGGCGTGGATATTTTAGGCTGCCAGTTCTTCCTGCCATCTCCTGACACTGCAAGATTAATAACAGGCGAATCGAGCACCAAGCTTTTGACATCCAGATTACCGCTGATGAACGCCATCGTACCTATTTCGACATTCAGCGACTTCAGGGTTGCAAGCGCAACTTTTCCTGTGTTCTTACCGATCGTCACATCTTCCATATAAACGCCGATATATGGGAAGAATTTCAACTTGAGATCACCAGCTACCGAAATATCATAGCCAGTCATTTCCCGTGCATGATCGAACACTGTTTTACGGATCCTGTCTTCCGGCAGGAACGACGGCAGCACGAGCGCAATTCCTATAAGAATGAAAATGAGTACGACGATAGATAACAGTAGTTTTTTTAGCATTACTTAACCCTTCATTGCCTTTTGTAGTAACATATGGTCAGCCAGCACGCAGGCGAGCATTGCCTCACCCACCGGCACTGCGCGGATGCCCACGCAGGGATCATGCCGCCCTTTGGTTTGAACGACGGTGTTTTTGCCGTGTATATCCACGGTCTCTACCGGGTGCATGATAGAGCTGGTAGGCTTCACCGCAAACCGCACCACAATATCCTGCCCTGATGAAATACCACCCAGGATACCACCCGCATTGTTGGACAAGAACTCGATCTTACCGTTATTCATCCGCATACGGTCGGCATTTTCTTCGCCACGCAGGGAGGCTGCGCCAAACCCTGCACCGATCTCAACACCTTTTACGGCATTGATACTCATCATGGCTGATGCAATATCAGCATCTAATTTCCCATAGATCGGCTCACCAAGGCCAACAGGTACGTTGCTGGCAACCACAGTAATCACCGCACCCACAGATGAACCCGCTTTGCGTACTTCATCAAGATATTTCTCCCACTGCATAGCAGCAATCGAATCCGGACACCAGAATTCATTCGTCTCGACAGTATTCCAGTCCCAGTTGGCATAATCAACGATGTGTGCTCCCATTTGCAACATGGCACCGCGAATATTTACATTCCCGATGATCTTTCTGGCGACTGCACCGGCAGCAACACGCATGGCAGTTTCACGCGCAGAGGCCCGGCCACTACCGCGCCAGTCACGAATGCCATATTTCTTGAAGTAAGTATAATCCGCATGTCCCGGGCGGAATTTTTCATGGATGTCGTCATAGTCTTTTGATTTCGCATCTTCGTTCGCGATCATCAGGCTGACAGGCGTGCCTGTTGTTTTTCCTTCGAATACACCAGATAATATCTTCACCTTATCCTGTTCTTTACGTTGCGTGGTATGGCGCGACTGTGCAGGCCTGCGCTTGTCCAGCCATGGCTGTATCTCAGCCTCGCTCAAGGGTATCTGCGGCGGCACGCCATCTATGACGCAGCCTATTGCCTCGCCGTGGCTCTCGCCCCATGTGGTGAATTTAAATAAACGGCCAAAGGTGTTCGACATATCTGTACCCGATTTTGTGTGCGCGCATTCTAAGAAAAAATGTATAAAAAAGCGATTAAAAATCTTTTATGAGAGAATCAACTTGTTCTTTAGTAGTAGCAAAACTGCATACGAAACGATACACATCGCCATCACCCCATTTATAAAAAATATGGCCACGTTTCTGGAGTTTTTCCACGAGTGCAAATGGCATGTGGAAAAACACCTCATTCGCCTGCACAGGATAGGCAAGCTTGAGCTTTGCCTTCTCCGCCAGATGATCGGCCATATCATTGGCATGGCGTGCAGCCTGCAACCATAAGTCATTAGCAAGCATGGCTTCACACTGCGCTACCAGAAAACGATGCTTGGAAAGCAAATGCCCGCCACGCTTGCGGCGATACTCAAAATCCTCGGACTGCTCCGGGTTAAAGAAAACCACGGCTTCAGCTGCCAGTGCGCCATTCTTTGTCATACCAAAGGAGAGTACATCAACCCCCGCTTTCCACGACATATCCGCTGGCGTGCAATTCATACGAGCCAGTGCATTCGCAAAGCGCGCACCATCCATATGCACCGGTATATTGAATTGCTTTGCTGTTTTTGTAAGCGCCTTGATCTCTTCAAGACCGTAGGCCGTGCCATATTCCGTGGCCTGACTGATAGACATTGCCTGCAGCGGAGATACATGCGGCGCGCCATGCTCAGCTCCGTTTAATTTATTATGCAGAGCATTAGCGGAGAATTTTCCGTTCTCACCGTCCAGCAACACCAGCTTTGCACCCGCTGTAAAGAATTCAGGAGCGCCGCACTCATCCTCCACGATATGTGCTGTTCTGTGACAGGCGATGCTACCCCATGGTTTTACCAGTTGCGCCAATGCAAGAGAGTTGGCTGCTGTGCCTGTTGACACCAAAAATACTTTTACCTTGTACTCAAATAGCTCTGAAAATTTTTGTTCAATGGCCTTGGTGGCATCATCCGCGCCGTAGCTTTTGCGTGTGCCGGCATTGGCTTCCACAACAGCCTGCATCACCGCAGGATGCGCACCTGAGGTGTTATCGGATGTAAAGTTGTAATTGGTCATTTATACGGTTGCGATATCCGGCGCATCCACGCGCTTCATGCCAACGACATGATAGCCGGAATCTACATGCAGCACTTCACCAGTCGTACCCTGCCCAAGCTCAGACAACAGATACACACCAGCGCCACCCACATCTTCAATGGTGGTGTTGCGGCCAAGTGGCGAGTTATATTCATTCCATTTCAGGATATAGCGGAAATCACCAATGCCGGAGGCCGCCAGTGTTTTCACCGGGCCTGCAGAAATTGCATTCACGCGGATCTTCTGAGGGCCAAGATCAGCCGCCAAATATTGCACACTGGTTTCCAGCGCTGCTTTTGCCACACCCATCACGTTATAATGCGGCACAACTTTTTCTGCGCCATAATAAGTGAGCGTGACCAAGCTACCACCATTCGGCATCATCAGTGATGCACGCTTGGCCAGTGCTGTGAATGAATAGCAGGAGATGTTCATACTCATCAGGAAGTTGTCGAGCGATGTATCGACATATTTGCCCTTGAGTTCATTTTTATCTGAATACGCGATGGCATGCACGAGGAAGTCCATTTTACCCCAGCGCTTACCAAGTTCAGTGAATACTGCATCCATGCTGGCTGTATCGGTAACGTCGCATGGCAGGATAATGTCTGAGCCAACACTGGAAGCCAGCGGACGTACACGCTTTTCCAGCGCCTCACCTTGATAGGTGAATGCCAGTTCAGCACCTTGTGCATGCAGATATTTGGAGATACCCCAAGCCAAAGACTTATCATTGGCAACGCCCATGATAAGTCCTCGTTTACCAGCCATAATCGTGCCTTTCGGCACGCTCGGCTCTTGTTCGGATTCACTATTCATTGAAGCAGAATATCCTGATTACTGAACGATCTGCCATGAGCCGTCAGGCTGACGGCATGCTGTGCCATAACCTTTTTCGGTTTTGCCACCTACAGTAATATTCTGGCTGTATTCGCGGCAGTACTGGCCGGAAGAGTTCTGGTAGTAGCCAGATGGTGTAATAGAACCATAGTTACCGGTCTGCGGGTTCTTCCATGGAAGGCTCTGGCCTGGCTGAGCCGTTTCCAGTGCACGCTGTGATGTGCTGTGATACATCGCCATATCAGCCTTATCTAAAGAAGCGCCGATAGAGCTGCCGATCATCGCGCCAAGGAGCGTGCCACCAATAGTGCCTGCAATAGCACCTTTACCGCCACCAATGTTGCTACCGATGATACCGCCACCAATAGCGCCTGCGAGCGTGCCTACATCCTGCTTATTGATGCTGCTGCCACCCTGGGTGACACCACCGCCGGCCTGACCCATTGGCTGGTTACACGCAGAAAGCATAAGAACAGAAACGGTTACCGCTGTAATCGACTTGAAGTTCATAATATATCCTTACCTATAAAAAACTGATTTACTGCAATGCGATATATATTTCATAAAGAACGGCAGTTTGCAACACTCAAGAGATGACTTGTGGGTTACAAATTAGTAATATTGCGCCCCTGACATAAAGGCATAAACATAATCATGGCTGGAAAAGTATATTTGGTGGGCGCAGGCCCGGGTGATCCCGACCTGCTGACCATAAAGGCTCTCAGGGCGCTGCAATCTGCAGATGTGATCGTATATGACCGCCTGGTATCTGATGAGATCATGGCACTTGTTCCAGAGGGCACAGAGAAGATCTTTGCAGGTAAATCCTGCAAACAAAAGGCCATGACGCAGGAAGAGATCAATACACTGCTGGTCAGGCTTGCCGGAGCAGGTAAAGATGTGGTGCGCCTGAAGGGTGGCGACCCTATGCTCTTTGGCCGTGGCGGCGAGGAAGCCATGCTGCTGGCTGAGAAGAACATCCCGTTCGATATCGTGCCGGGTATTACATCCGCGCAGGGCTGCGGCGCGATCGCTGGTATTCCCCTCACACACCGTGGGCTTGCCACGGGTGTGCGCTTCTTCACGGGTCACCGCATGACCAAGGAAGACGCAGAGCAAGAACTTGAACTTGACTGGCAAAGCCTTGCTGACCCAGAAACCACACTGGTGGTCTATATGGGGCTGGCCAACCTTGCCCTTATTTGTGAGAAGCTGATAGCACACGGCCTGCCTGCCGATTTCTCTGCCGCCGCCATCGAGAACGGCACAACCCCTAAAGAAAAACTGGTCATAAGCACACTGGGAGGGCTTGCGGCCGATGTCGCAAAGACGGGGCTTGAACCGCCCACCCTGGTAATCATTGGTAAAGTTGTTGATTTATCAGGCAAAATAAAAGCATGACGCTGTTTTTATCTCCTTCACGAAAACGTCACACTTGATGAGTTGCCTAAGCCTCTGTTCTTATAGTACATTTAATACATGGCCGAATTACCAAGCAGTACCCCTGTGATACAACCCGATGAGATATGCGATGATCCGCAGATCGCACATTTCAAAGATGTACAGCAGGCAAAATTTAAACGTCATGCACAGCTTTCCAGTATCGCCGAGGCAGCACGTTTCGTTGCTGGCCCTATGTTTGCCATTGGTGCAAGCACGCTTATTACTGCACTCGCCGGTGCAGGTACTGCCCTTGCCATTCCTATGGCCATACCTGTTGCGCTACTTGCTATTGCTACCGTGGCACTTGGCACGAGTATCGCCAGCACTTACCGGGCATCCCGCATATGGACGGATGGACAATTCAACAATGTCGAGATCGGCGCAAAAAGCATGGCACATCATATGGTGCAGGAAATGCAAGCCAATGGCCTTGAGGTGGTGCATCACGAAGAAGCCCGCCGCTCTGATGGCAAGAACTGGCAGGAATATATCTCTACCCGTGCTGCTAAGATGGGCGAAGGCCAGGCGCGTCAGTAGCCTTTTTTGTATATAGCTTTTGCTGCCACTATCACGAACATCAAGCCACCGAATATCGCGATCAATCCACCACCACCCATGAATCCCATGGCGATCTTCACAGGCAGTTCCATCTGCTCAATGCCACCCGGCGTTTTACGCAGCACACCATAACCACCCGACCACGCAAGGCCAGAGATGTGCATTACCTGCCCTGCCGCATATACGATAGGCTGCCAGTAGGCAAGCTTCCAGCCTGCAACATCGCGATAGCCAAGTTTGGGAAACATGAAATATGCCGTGCCCATGAAGGCCAGCGTGATACCAACTATCGAGCCATGATAATGCGCGGGGATGACGACATTCTGCCCCTGTATCATTAGCCCCAATACACCACCATAAGCATACAGGAATACGGAGGTCACAAGGCATGACCACAGGGCACGATTATTACCTTTGCGCTCATTGCGTGCGTGCCAAAGCGGCACAAGCATCAGCAACATGAATATAGCCGCGGCGTGACCATTCAACCCAATCATCAGTTCGGTAAAGAATTGCCGGTGATGCATGGAAGAGACATCGCCGCCTACATAACCAAGAGGGCTGACGAGTGCCGCAACCAGTGCCAAGGAAAACAACACATACACCAGCCGTTTATGCAGCATGAATGCGGGTACAATCGCAACCATCAGCAACCACCAGCAGATCATAAGGATCTGTGTGTGGGTGAATTGCAATATATGTCCACCACCCCAGAATAGCAGTTCGTAATACTGCGTGCCATCGATGACAGAAGGCATCATTTTATATGACCAGATAAAGGCACACAGCGAGACTGCCGTTACCACCCCGGCCACCAGCAACCCATAATGCTGTTCTTTGTTGAATATACTGTCCTTTACTTTTGCAGTGAATAGCCTAACCAGCATCAGGCCTGCGCCACAGAAAAGAAAAGCCAGCCCAATGAAGAATACAGGGCTATGGATGACGGGTATGTAATTGCTCATCATCGCTTCACCCTTTGGGTCAAGTGGCGAAAGCGTTATTGCCGCCGTACCTAACGCCGTGCATAGCAGCGCAGCCTCTTCCAGATAAGGGATAAATGAACGCGATTTGGCAACCATCATGCTCCATAGCAGGCAGGCAATGGCCATGAACCACACCAGTACCGATAGATCTACATGCACCACCAGCGCTTCATGGAACAGGCGGGTAAAAAGCGGCATTTCCTTAAGCTGCGGCGCGCGCGCCACCACCAGCACAATGGAAAAAAGACCCGCAAGTGCGACCGACCAGCAGCCGATCAACAGCCACCAGCGCGAAAGAGGTTTTGGAGAATTTTGCATTGTAAATTCATAACATTGTTATATGACCATACCAGCGAAAAATTATGTCCCCTGTCATTAAGAATCATCGCCTTGTTATCCTGTGGCTTTGCCTCTGCCTCTTGCTTGTGGCAGGCATGGTACTGGTCGGCGGGTACACACGGCTTTCCGGCTCTGGCCTTTCCATCACGCAGTGGAAACCCATTCACGGCGTGATACCTCCACTCAATATTGAAGAGTGGCAGGAAGAGTTCGATGCCTACCGCGCCAGCCCGCAATATGAAAAAATAAACAAGGGCATGACCATTGATGAATTCAAGGTTATCTTCTGGCCGGAATACTGGCATCGCGTGCTGGGTCGCCTTGTTGGGTTTGTATTCCTGCTGCCACTTGTGTTCTTTGCTGCAACACGCAGCATCAACAAGAAATTTGGCTGGCGGATGACTGGCATCTTTGCCCTTGGCGGCCTGCAAGGGCTGATGGGCTGGGTGATGGTGGCCAGCGGCCTCATTGATAATCCGTATGTCAGCCATATCAAACTTGCTATGCATCTGTCGCTGGCATTCCTGATATTCGCCCTCATCCTCTGGGCGATACTCGATGTCATCACCAAGCGCCAGATACAGGCTTCCAGCAACAGAGCTTATAAGTTCTGGTTCACCTTATTGTGCCTGCAGATCATTCTCGGCGCATTGCTGGCCGGTCTGCACGGCGGCCTTATCTACAACACCTGGCCGGATATGAACGGAAACTGGCTTCCAGAGGGCATGATACCGTTTTCCATCGAAAATATCACCCTCATCCAGTTCCTGCACAGGAAACTGGCTATCCTGCTAGCCTTAGGCTTTTTATTCTGGTGGTTTTGCCAGCGTGAATATGTTAAAACCAAAGGGCTTGGCAAGGAATGCATAGGAGTTGCGTCCATACTCTTCCTCCAGTTCATACTGGGGGTAATGACCCTGCTTCACCATGTCCCCCTGCCTCTCGCACTCATGCACCAGATGACGGCATTATTGTTGTTCGGCGTATCAGTGATCTTGCTATACGGAATAAAATATAAATGATCGACTACGAAAATATATTCGAACAAAGCATCTACCGCCTGAAAGAGGAAGGTCGTTACCGCGTGTTCAACGATCTCGAACGCAAGGCTGGCTCGTTCCCTATGGCCAAGAGCCACCGCACCGGCCGGAATGTGACCGTATGGTGCAGCAATGACTATCTCGGCATGGGCCAACACCCGAAAATCATCACCGCCATGGCAGAAGCTATCGGCAGGCTAGGTTCTGGCGCGGGCGGCACTCGCAATATCTCTGGCACGCACCACGCCATCGTGATGCTGGAAGAAACCCTTGCAGAACTGCATAAAAAAGAAGCCGCGCTGGTTTTTACCTCTGGCTACATCGCCAATGAAGCAACGCTTGCCACACTATGCGGCATGCTGAAAGATTGCATCGTGTATTCCGATGAATTCAATCACGCCTCCATGATCCATGGCATCCGCATGAGCAAAGCGGAGAAGCATATCTTCCGCCATAATGATGTAGAGCATCTCGAATCCATGCTGAAAAAAGCTGATCCGGCACGCCCGAAAGTGATTGCTTTTGAATCTGTTTACTCCATGGATGGTGACATCTCCCCGATCGAGACCATCTGCGACCTCGCCGATAAATACAACGCCATCACTTACCTCGATGAAGTGCATGCCGTCGGCATGTACGGCGAACGTGGCGCCGGTGTGGCCGAGCGCGACGGTGTTATGGACAGGGTTACCATCATTCAAGGCACACTCGGTAAAGCCTACGGTGTGATGGGTGGATATATCACCGGCTCGCAGGCTTTTGTGGATATGATCCGTTCTTACGCACCAGGATTTATTTTCACCACCGCTATGCCGCCAGCCCTTGCTGCCGGTGCGCGCGCCAGTATCCGTCACCTGATGGAAAGCGATGATGAGCGCAGCCGCCAGCAACATAATGTGAAGATGCTGCGTGGCATGCTGGAAAAAGCCAATCTGCCGGTGATGCCGACCCAGAGCCATATTCTACCGATATTAGTAGGCGACCCTGTACTGTGCAAAGAGGCATCCGACATGCTGCTTAACCAGTTCGACATTTATGTGCAGCCGATCAATTTCCCGACCGTGCCACGCGGTACGGAACGCCTGCGCATCACCCCCACCCCACCACATACCTACGAGATGATGACGGAACTCACACGCGCACTGGTGTGGGTGTTCGAGCGTTTGGGTATCAAGCCAGCGCAAGAGCAATTAGCCGATGTCGCATGATGAAGAGTGGGGTCGCGACGCCCTTAAGTCAGAGAATACTTTGTATATCTATCGCCCCGAGGGCGACAAAGAGAAGCGTTTTGCAGAAGCATTAGGTGCACAGCGTCATGCAGGCCGCTTATTCGTGCATGACGTATGTTATGGCCAGAGATACACTTACACCATGGAGCACGTTAACAGCATATTTGTTAGCGAAGAGAACCCTGATGGGATCAAAGAACGGATTGTAGAATTACTGCCATATTTATCTGAGCAACAAAAACAGTGGGTCGCCGAGAGTATCAGCGATGCAGCGTTAGCTGTCGTAGAAAGTATCAACCCTCAGACCGCAGCAGATATCAGCGGCAGACAGCAATTATTATCAGGTCACGCACGGTAATACGCACCACCGGTGACCGCGCGGATAGCCCCTGTTGTCGTTGGCAGCGAGAGAGCAAGGCCTTTCAGTGAACGTACGGCAAGGAAGCCGAAGGCTTGCGCCTCCAGCGCGTCGCCGATCCAGCCTAATGCTTCCACCGGATAGACCTGTGCGAATTTATTTTTCAGGGCTTTCATGAGCGCAGGGTTATGCCTGCCACCACCTGATACGAACCATTGCGTGGCGGGCACTGGGAAATATTTTGCCCCGCTTGCAACAGCAGCGGCAGTGAATTCTGTTAGCGTTGCCGCGCCATCTTCCTTGGAGAGTTTTTCTACCAGATCGAAGCGGAAATAATTTCGGTCGAGCGATTTGGGTGGATGCTTCGCAAAGAACGGATCGGCCAGCATGGAGGCCACCGCTGCTTCATCTACCTTGCCGGCGAGCGCCAGCTTGCCATCTTCATCGTAATACATCCCAGCTTGCGCGTGCGCCCATTCGTTTATCAGCACGTTACCCGGGCCAGTATCGAACGCCAGAATATCCAGCGAGGTGATCTGGTCACTGGAATATTCGGATTTTCCTATCCATGTGACGTTGGCGATACCGCCGATATTGAGCATCACAATGGGGAGTTCCATATGGCGAGCAAGCGCCGCATGATACAGCGGCACAAGCGGTGCGCCTTCGCCACCGGTCGCCACATCGCGACGGCGGAAATCACACACCACATCAATGCGCGTTTTTTCAGCAAGCAGTGCGCCATCACCTATCTGCCAGGTGATATGCTCAGATGGCCGGTGCGCCACGGTCTGCCCATGGAAACCGATCACATGGATATCCTTGGAGCGCATATTGGCTTTTTGCAGCAAGGCATGCACCGCCTCAGCGTGTTTCAGGGTAATTTCCCGCTCCATGGCCAGCATATCGCCACGGCCATGCACCGCCTCGCGCAGCTTATCCTTCAGTTTATCTTCAAAAGGCAGAGTGAGCCACGGCCCGAAGGACTGGACACTTTCGCCGTCTGTTTTAAGGAGGGCCGCGTCTATCCCATCCAGCGACGTACCGCTCATGAGCCCTAAAGCCCACACCGGACCGTCCATTTTAGCCCCTGAATTCATCAAAAAACCTCTTTTTGGTCACTTTATTGTTTTTGTTAATAAGAACGTAATATATATACATTAACAAGTAGATAACGTTTTATTCCAATGGGGTAACAATACCATGACGCAATATCAGTCCGAATTCCTGCAAGTATTGAACGAGCGGGGATTCATCCACCAATGCACAAATATGGAAGCTCTCGACAAGCGCCTGAAGAAGGAGCGCGTCAGTGCCTATATTGGTTTTGATTGCACAGCATCAAGCCTGCATGTGGGCAGCCTGATACAGATCATGGCGCTGCGCTGGTTGCAAAAGACCGGTCACAAGCCTGTAGTTCTCCTCGGCGGCGGCACAACCAAAGTTGGTGATCCTTCCGGCAAAGATGAATCCCGCAAATTACTCACCGCAGAGACCATCACCGGCAACGCGGCATCCATCGGCCTGATATTCGAACGCTTCCTTACCATCGGCAGCAGCGCAGGCGATGCGATCATCGTGAATAACGCAGAATGGCTTGAAGGCCTCAATTACATTGAGTTCCTGCGCGATTTCGGCAGGCACTTCTCGGTCAACCGTATGCTCACACAGGATAGCGTGAAGCTGCGTCTTGAACGCGAACAGAATCTCAGCTTCCTTGAATTCAACTACATGATCCTGCAGGCTTATGACTATGTGGAGCTTAACAAGCGCTACGGTTGTTCACTGCAGATCGGCGGTTCTGACCAGTGGGGCAATATCATCATGGGTATCGACCTGCACCACAAGCTCGATGCGGAAAAACGCTTCCAGCCTATGGAGATCGACAAAAAAACAAAGCCAGGCATGAAGATACTGGAGGTGCAGCCGATGATACAATCACGGCAGAATGACCCTTCGGAATATTCCACCGATGCCTTCATGCGCTATATCAGCCAGGGGGATGATAAAGGGCTGTTCGGACTGACAACCCCGCTTCTCACCACAGCCAGTGGCGAGAAAATGGGCAAGACAGCCAACGGTGCTGTATGGCTCAGCAAGGAATTACTCTCGGCGTATGATTACTGGCAGTTCTGGCGTAACACGGCCGATGCCGATGTGGGCCGCTTCCTGCGCCTGTTCACCGAGCTTCCAATGAAGGAAGTGCTGAAGCTCGAAGCACTCAAAGGTGCAGAGATCAACGAAGCCAAGAAAATTCTGGCCAACGAAGCGACCAAGCTTTGCCATGGCGATCGCTCGGCGCGTCAGGCAGCAGAGACCGCCAAGAAAACCTTCGAAGAAGGCGGCACTGGCAAAGATATCCCGACACTGTCACTCACCCAGTCTGACCTGGGTAAAGGCATGCCTGCTTATGAACTGCTCCGCCAATCTGGCCTTGCCACTTCAGGTGGTGATGCAAAACGCCTCATCCGTGGTGGTGGTGCGCGCATCAATGACCTGAAGATCGAAGATGAGAATGAGATGATCGGCGTAAACCACTTCACAAACAGCACGCTGAAGCTCTCGGCAGGCCGTAAAAAGCATGTACTGGTGAAGCTGAAATAACCGCCTCATTCCTCTTCTGGCGGCGGCTTATCGGATGCATCGAACATATTCCTGAGGAATCCCGGTGTTAGTATCGAAAGCGGGTTCACACTTACGTCAGGTTCTTTCTCCGTGCCCTTCACCGAGTATTTAGCAGCGAACACTCCTTCCCCACCGCCGGTCAGAATATCACCCAGCAGCGGCACTTTGCCCAATACATTATTCACTGTATATGAAGGTACGACCGTGCCATTAAGCGCAAGCGCAGCATGTGGCATGGTGATCGTGCCATCCATGTTGATGCCGATGGCAGGACCGTAGGCTTTGGCTTCCCGCAACGTGATCACATCATCTACCAGTGTGAACGGCGCAAGCAGCTTCTTGAAGGCAATGCCCTTGCCCTGCAATGTGTCAAAGAAACCCGTGAGCGATGCCAGCGACAGGATCTTGCCGAGGATAGGGGCATCCTTCATCACAAAATCATTGATCACCACCTTGGCTTTTAATTTGCTGGTAGCTTTACTGTCGTCATAATTGCCGGAGATGGAAAGTACGCCGCCTTCCATACCTCCGAATATATCAACCGCACGCAGGAACTTTCCGGCATCATCGGCATGTAACGAGAACTGGCGCTTGCCCTTAGGATTCTTCATGATCTTCATCACGAATTCCTTGCCCTCTGTCTTGCCTTTGATATCTGCGGTCATGCAGCGAATAGCATCACAGGTAAGATATCCTTTGAAATCTGTTACCTCGGCAGATTCACCTACAATTAGCTTACCCACATCTGCCTTGAATTGTATCGCCGGGAAATTCCTGAAGGAAAATCCCTCACCGTCTTTTTTCATGTATCCGGAAATATCCAGCGCTTTCCCCGTCACTTCCATCTTCACCACATCACCCGATGCATCATAAAGCAATGAGTTCAGGTTGGTCTGGCCAAGGGTTGCCTTCTCGGTCTTCACTTTGTTGATACCTGAAAGATCACTGGTAAGACCCAGCGAGCCATCGATACTGACACCCTTTGACGTTAACTGGAAGGACGGGATAGAAAGCACACCGTCTTTTTTCTCTGCGGTGAGTTTAAGAGTTGCGGGCTCTTTTTCAGGTTTGGTCCAGCTGAGGATATTATCCTCAACTATAGTATCCAGCATATCGAATGTGGCATGCGATATTTCGTGTGTATCACCCTGGCTTACCTCTGCCTCGACTGCCACTTTACCTTTCAGGAAAGGAAACTCCGGATAACCAAACCGCTTGAATGAGCTTACCGGTGCGGTAGCTTTTACATTGATGAACGTGTCAAACCCCTCTTCCGGATGGAACAGATATCTTATATTTGCTTCAGAAACATCAGCGCCATTCACATTTGCTTTGCCTTTATAGGCAAGACCACTGTTCTGCACTTCAAGCTCGCCTGATGCCCCTGCTATATCAAACTTATTCATGAATTGTGACTGGCCAACATCATTCAGATTCACTGATACATGATAATCCACATCAGGCTCTAGGCTGTTGCCATTTTCATCCTTAGGCGCATAAAAATCAAAGGCCAGTTTGGCTGTGGCTGTAACATTGCCTTCAATATTGTCTTTCAGGCCAAGACGGGCCGCATGATTCAGGCGCGGTAATTTCAATATCGCCACGGCATCCGTGGCCGGTGCTGCTGCCGCGAAGCTTACTTCAATGCGGGGATTATCAGCATTGAGGTCAGCAATGAGCACCTTGCCTTTTGATAGTGCCGTACTTTTCATCGTATGGCCTGAGCTCAGATCAGCATCCAGACTCAGTGCATCGATATGGATGACGGCCTCAACATTCTCTACCGCAGGATGATCCGGCAAATAATGAATAGTCCCCTTTTGCAGGCCAATAAGTGCATTGATAGACTCACGAGGCAATATTGGCTGCTCAAAATCACCCGGTTTGATATCCAACTGCACATGCGCATTGGGCACATGTCCGGCGGTGATATTGGTCATCACCCACTCACGCGACATGGGGGAAAGTTCAGGTGGCCAGAGCAGGTTTATATCTTTTGCTTCCGCATCGCTGAGTGAAAAATCTCCCTTGGCAGAGAACTGCTCACCGAGCTGGAATGTACCCTCACCTGCTATCTTTATTCCGTCAAAGTTTGCATCCAGTTTGGAAAGATTGATATGCTTGAGGTCATCACTGGCCTGCCCACGCACTGAAATGAATTCTATAGGTAGAATGGTTGCAAGCTTTTCATGTTCGAACGTACCCTTCCCGACATCCAGCTGGAATACCAGCTGTTCCATGACATTCTTCTCGATATCATATTTGTAATTCAGCGTACCGCTGACCGCTGAATTGATGGATTTAGTGTGAGTCGAGCTAAAGAACAGCGGCTCTATCACATGTGGCAGGAGCTGCCGGAATTGCAGGCTTCCCATAGCAACTGGCGAGCCTTTACTGACGATAAGGGAATAATTAACATCCGACTGGTGCGATACATAACTAAGCTTGGCTGCTGATTTTAGTTCCACTACTCCTTCATCATCCCTGCGTAGTTCAATATTTCCATTCTCAGCTTTAAAGAACACGCCTCTGCCGCGTGCCCACACGCTGATGCTGGCATCCTTCATCTGCACATAGCGCAATTCACGCATACGGCTGTTATTCTCGAACAACAGGGCCTGTATGATCGCAGAATAACTCAAAGGCGCTGCTGCTGGCTCGCCTTCGGCTGGCTCTTGAGATTCTGCATTCTTCTCATAACCAAAGCTGATCGAATAATCGTCGTGCTGGCGAAGACTAATAACGGGCGAATTTATGGTGATGCGGGTCGGCAGGATCTTTGGAAGTGAAAGTATATCAATACCCAATGAAATATCAGGAAAAGTTGAGAACACCTTGCCGTGGCGGCTGAGTACGGCGATCTTGCGCAGGCGTATATCAATAGGATGCTTCCAGCCATCCCAGAGCAGCACGGTTTCTCCGATATCCACCGTATAGCTGCCATCTTCAGCGGAAAGTGCCTGTTCTATATAAGGAGTGACCTTATCCAGCTCACGCGGGCCTGTGGCCACCCAGACCAGCAAGGCATTGAATAAAGCCAACAGGGTAATGACGACACCAAGTGTCACGCCAAAAACGAATTTTAAAATGAAACGGCGGACAACCATCACTTCCGGAAATACTTGTGTTATTACTAATGCTCTTTATCACATGATAGTATAAACATTAAAAAAATATGTAACATTACAAATTGTTCATGCAGACGAATAGTACACTGTCAATCAATCGCGGACGCTGGCTCGAACTCTCGGATAGGCCAGACAATTCCGGTATTGCGGCATGGATGCAGCAATCCGAGGCATCACCGCTGCTCGCCATGCTGTTCAATCATTCGCCGTATCTGAGCAAGCTCGTCCTTAAATATCCCATGGTCATCCACGCCTTACATACCTCGGGTGCAGATGCTGCTTTCAAAGATATTCTCCAAGCCATCACCCTGCCGGAAAAACTGGATAATACACTCAAAGACCTGAAATTCCTTCTGCGCGAGGCTAAAAATAAAGCAGCCCTTCTTATCGCCTGCGCTGATATTAGTCATGAGTGGTCGCTAGAGAAAGTGACCTCCGCACTCACAGAACTTGCCGAACGCAGCCTGCATATTTCGCTGGATACGCTATTGCTCACCGCCCAACAGCGCGGCGAGATCATCCTCGCAGATATTCAGAATCCATCGCAAAACAGCGGTATCATCATTCTGGGAATGGGTAAGCTCGGTGGCCATGAGCTTAATTATTCCAGCGATATTGACCTTATCGTGTTCTTTGAGCGCGACAGGATCGATTATAAAGGCCGCCATAACGAACAACATTTTATGAACAAGCTGGCGCATGATCTGGTGCAGATCATGCAGGAACGTACAGCAGAGGGCTATGTATTCCGTACTGACCTGCGCCTGCGGCCAGACCCCGCTTCTACCCCGCCCGCCATTAATATCGATGCCGCCTATTACTATTATGAAAGCGTAGGCCAGAATTGGGAACGCGCGGCAATGGTGAAAGCCCGCCCAGTGGCAGGTGATATGGAGGCTGGCAAACGTTTCCTTGATGGGCTTGCGCCTTTCATGTGGCGCAGAAGTCTTGATTTTGCTGCCATAAACGACATTCACTCCATCAAGCGCCAGATGGATACGCTGCAGAACCGTGACATCCAGCTCAAAGGCCACAACGTTAAGCTCGGCATGGGTGGCATTCGCGAGATCGAATTCTATGTGCAGATCCACCAACTCATCTGGGGAGGCCGTGAGCGGTCGCTGCGCACCCAGAGCACCTGCACCACGTTGGATGGCCTGTTCAACTTCGGACTCATTGATGAGGCCAAGCGCACCACCATGCGCGATGCGTATATCTTCCTGCGCCTGCTGGAACATCGCCTCCAGATGGTGAATGACGAACAAACGCATGAACTCCCACAAACCGATGAAGAGGTCGCGAACATCGCCCTGTTCATGGGTTATGGCTCAGTGCCAGAATTTGAAAAAAACTTCATGCATCACCTGCAGGCAGTGCATGCAATTTATGCCTCTTCCTTCAAAAGCGCAGAAAAATTGGGGCATGAAGGAAACCTTGTATTCACCGGTGTGACGCATGACCCCGAGACCATCAAAACACTAAAGAATCTGGGTTATCAACAGCCAGAGACCGTTTCAGAGATCATCATGGGCTGGCATCACGGCTCATGCCGCTCCACCCGCACCAAGCGTGCGCGCGAATTACTGACCGAGCTCATGCCGGTCATTCTGCAACGCCTTGCAGAAACCGCTAATCCGGATGCGGCCCTGCTTCGCTTCCATGATTTCCTGCGCAATCTTCCGGCAGGTGTACAGCTATTCTCACTGTTCAATATCCATCCACAGTTACTTGGGCTGATCGCTGATATTCTGGGTAGCGCGCCCACACTGGCAGAACGCCTGAGTAAATCACCAGAGCTGCTTGATGCGGTGCTCTATGACAATTTTTATGAAGCTTTACCGGATAAATCTGTGCTCTCCTCGCAACTGGACGAACTGCTCAAAACGGCTGATGATTTTGAAGAACAGATGGATCGCGTTCGCCAGTTCCGTAATGAAAAGCAATTTCAGGCGGGCGTGCATTTCCTGAAACACATGATCGATTCGACACGCGTGGGAAAATATCTGTCTGACCTCGCTGATGTATCGCTGGAACACACAGTGAGCGCCACACTCAATGAATTCATCTCTAAATATGGCACACTGCCACAAAGCAAATTTGCCGTGCTTGCCATGGGTAAGTTAGGCAGCCGCGAGATGACCTTCAGCTCTGATATTGATCTGGTATTCATCTATGATGCCGATGAATCCATTGTATCTGATGGCGAGAAAGGCCTTGCCCCCAGCGTATATTTCAACCGTTTCTCGCAACGTTTACTAACCTCTATCACCGCTATCGCACGCGATGGGAGGTTGTATGAAGTAGATACCCGCCTGCGCCCTTCAGGCTCAAAAGGCCTGCTGGCCGTGAGTATCGAAGCCTTGAAACAATATTTTGATGAAGCGGCATGGACCTTTGAATATATGGCCATGACCAAAGGCAGACCTGTTTCAGGCGATACAGATATTCGCAAAGTGCTTGAACAATTCGTGACCGATAGTGTGCTGCATTACCGCAACCGACATAAGCTGCGCGAGCATGTGATCGACCTGCGCGAGCGTATCAACCGCGAATTAGGAACTAAAAATCCATGGAATATAAAATATGTTTCGGGTGGATTGCTGGACATTGATTTCATCGCGCAATATTTATTGCTGCATCATGCACCTAACCTGCAACCACCTTACCCCGGCAGTGCACCAGATATCATTCACTGGCTGGCAGAACATCATGTGATCGAGCAATCATTTGCCGTCTCTTTATTGGAGAGCGAAGCCTTCCTTAGCCAGATATTCCATATGTTACGGCTGTGCACCGCGCAGGATTTTGACGAAGAATCTGCCCCCGCAGGCCTTAAGAAACTGCTCTGTGAGTGCGTTAAAATGCAGGATTTCAATGCACTTAAAGAAAAGCTGGCGGCTACCCAGCAGAGCGTTTATGCTCTCTACCTGTCCCTTATACAACCCACAGCCAAGGAGTCTTGAGCATGTCCGCAACCGCTATAAAATCTGAAGGAAGCAACCTTAAGATCGGTGACAAATCACCAGAATTCTCACTGCCCGCGCATGATGGCAACACCGTGAGCCTTGCAAGTCTCAAAGGCAAGAATGTGGTGATCTATTTCTACCCAAAGGATGACACACCGGGCTGCACCATGGAATCCAAGGATTTCCGCGACCATATGGATGCATTCACATCCGCGAATACGGTTATTTTTGGTATTTCGAAAGATTCCATAAAAAGCCACGTCAAATTCAAAGAAAAATATTGCCTGCCATTCCCTCTACTTTCTGATGAGGATGGCGATATGTGCGAGACCTTTGATGTTTGGAAAGAAAAAAGCATGTATGGCAAAACCTACATGGGTATTGAACGCTCAACCTTCCTTATCGATGCTGGCGGCAAGATCCGCGGTATCTGGCGCAAGGTGAAGGTAGAAGGCCACGTTCAGGAAGTACTGGCCGCTGCAAAGGCTATCTAACTAGTTACTGCTCAATATATTATTTATAAACTGCGGCAGCATTTCGCCTGCCTTGCCGTATATTTGCTCGTGGAACAGAGTATAACTGCCTGAACGCTCCAAATTGATCTCTACCGTATGGGCGCGGCCGTGCGTGCGCACCGTATGCACAAACCCTGCCGCGGGATAGACCGTACCCGATGTACCGATGGAGATGAACAGGTCACACTCCGAAAGAAGGTGCGCGATGAGATCCATGTGTAGCGGTATCTCCCCGAACCAGACGATATGCGGCCTCAATCTGCCAGCCTTTTTACAACATGGGCAAAGTGTTTCTGCTGTAATATCGCCTTCCCAGGTGAATACTTCATCGGTCATGGCACAGCGGGCCTTTTTAAGCTCCCCATGCATGTGTATCACCTGTTCCGGCATCACCCTGTCATGCAAGTCATCAACATTCTGCGTGATGACAGTGACACGGCCGGATGATTTCTTTGCCAATTCGGCAATGGCAAGATGCGCCGCATTCGGCACAACATCTTTCAACTGTGAACGACGCATGTTATAGAAATTCTGAACCATGGCCGGATTGATCTCAAACGCTTCGGGAGTGGCCACATCCTCAATGCGGTGGTTATCCCATAAGCCGCCATTGTCGCGGAAGGTGGAAAGACCTGATTCCGCCGAGATACCCGCACCTGTCAGTATAACGATATTCTGATACATAAAGTTCGTCATTCCAGTTGTTCCAGAACTTAGCAATATGTTTTTTTGGATACCAGCGTTTGCTGGCATATTTTTTAAGGCAGATATTTTGCCTTCAGAGACTCGACCGCACTAGCTAGCTGGTCTTCATAATCATTACGCACGCCATAATCACGACGCATGCGCGCCTGCACGTCGTTCGGCACTTCTTCACCATCTCCAAACTCGATGATCGTGCCATAATCCGCCAGATCCATCGTACCGCTGTCACGCGCATCAGCGAATGCCTTCGCCATGCTTGGCCGAATACATAGATACGCCCAGAACGGCTTGCCATCCTGATGCTGGGCGTGGCACAGCACAATGATGGAACAGAGCAGGTCTGAAACAGATTGGGGATTAAGGCTGGATTGCGTTTGCTGAAGCTGCTGCATGCAGGTTATATGCTCCTGCCTGAGTCGCGGTTATTCATTGGTAATGACCGGTTCACATCCTGCCCTTCTGATTTTGCAGCAGGTTTCATACTGTCCATGGCGGCTGCCAGTACGCGGTCATCAGCCTGAGTGATCGTTTGATTGCTGGAGAGATCCTTCATGGCTCGCGTCAACGCATCATTGACCGCACCACCGCTGAATCCACTGTTGGTAGCCATACCCACAGACGTGCGCACATTCATGGCCATCATATAACCCCCCGTTATATAATAATTTTTTATTGTTACTAACTATTATAAGGGATTTGGGTTAAAGGAGTGTTAAATTTATTAATAATTATTAGTGAATATGGTTTTGGCTATTCAAACTCCGCCTCGGCGGCAGAAAGCATCTCGTTTCGCATAACGAACATCACCTTGTCATCAAAGGAATTAAGCGCATTCGTTGAACTGGTAGTCTCAAAAGCCTTATAAAAGATTGCGGTAAATGGCGTAGCGGCTAGCGTATCGTCACAATGGCAATTCATCTGTTCCATTGTATTCACTGAACCTGTGGATTTACGCACACCGCTACGCATATATGCGCCATGGGCATTTTGCCCATGTGATAATATAAGATAGAGCGCCCTGCTGGTAATAGTATCCCCTTCTCCGTCACGCACGGTGATATTGCCAATGGTTGCATGGGTAGGTGGGTAGGTAGCAAAAGGATTACTTAACGAGCTAAGTGTAATATTTTTATCAACAACATATAATAACATGTTACCCCATGGATCATAGGCGTCTTCATCTGTTAAGCCTAGCGTGCGTACAGGTACTGAACCGCCATATACAGCAGAACCAGCCGTTGCATAATTTGAGGCAAGTGCTCCACCCGCACAATCGCCTGGAGAATCACCTTCCCTGCCAAAGTTGCTTGAAGTAACCAGCAATGTGATATCACCCGGACATGGCAGGCGCTTATATGCCAGCCTGAAATCCATCATCGCATTTCTGATGCGCAGCATCTTCTCATCAAGCTGCTTGCGCTTCTCAATACGCGTATTCTGGACACTGATAGCCAGTATACCACCAAGCATCAGCGAAAGTATCAGCAATACAAAACTAAGCTCAAGCAGTGTAAAACCGGAGTGTTGATTTTTCTTCATCATAGTAATTTCATAAAAAATGCGGCTGGCATGTTGAAAACCATGTAACGCTGAACTATGCTACCAGCAAATTAACAATTTTTTCTTAATGGAACGATGGATACCACAGCAGTAAAAACTATTGAAACGTCCTTTTCGCAATTCGCTGATTCACTGAGCACACCAGAATTCTATGTGTCCATGTTCAGTATTGGCCTTGCCATTTCCATTGCCTGGCTGATGGCATTCCTGATCCAGAAACAAGTCCGCCAACGGCTTAAGGATCATCCCACTCATAAGATCGATCCTGAATTCATTCTCAAGCCGCTCTCCTTGCTAGCCCCAATACTTGCCATTATTTATCTCGGCGTATCCAAGCCTTTCGTGATTGAATATGGTGATAAGGTTTGGGTGCATGCTGCCGTATCACTGACCTTTGCTTATCTCTTTGCAAAAATGGTCATCCTGATGCTGGGTTCACGAGCCATAGGCTATTTTATCGCCACACTTATCATGATCGTCGCTGGGCTCGAGGTCAGCAACCTGCTTACACCGATCATAGCATCGCTTGATTCCGTTGCATTCGAAATTGGAAAGTTCAAGATCTCACTGTTCAGTATCATCAAGGGCATCGTTGCTCTTATCATTGTATTCTGGATGGCTGGCGCACTCTCAAAGATACTTGAAAGCTATCTGCGCCGTAGTTCCAGCCTGAGTTATAACGCGCGGGAACTAACCGTTACCTTCTTCAAAGTATTTCTATATTTTGTCGCATTCATTATCACACTGTCTTACGCTAATGTGGATCTCACTGCTTTTGCTGTGCTTGGTGGTGCGCTAGGCGTTGGGCTTGGGCTCGGCTTACAGAAACTGGCTTCTAACTTCATTAGCGGCGTCAGTTTATTGATTGAGAAATCCGTACAGGTGGGAGACCTTGTAGAGATCGGCACTGATGTAGGTTGGGTGCGCCAGCTCAATATTCGTTACATGGTCATCGAAACGTTCGATGGCCGCGAGATATTCGTGCCGAATGAGGATTTTGCTTCCAGCCGTGTAACCAACTGGACGCATAGCAATTTAAAAGCCCGTGTTTCCATCAATGTGGGGGTTGCCTATGGCAGCAACCCTGAACAGGTCATTCGGATTCTGGTTGACTGTGCCAGCCAACATGAGCGTTGCCTGAAAGACCCAGCACCTGCCGCATTCCTTCTGGAATTCGCAGATAACAGCCTTAACTTCCTGCTGAATTTCTGGGTGGGCGATGTCCGTGACGGGCGCTATGGCCCGCAAAGCGATGTGATGGTTGCCATCCTGAAGAAATTTGATGAGGCCGGAATAGAAATTCCGTTCCCACAACGCGTGCTTCATATTAAAAATACATCTAACCTGCCCATCACATCATCAGAAAGTGTTGCATGAGTACATTCCCGAAGAAATCTGCAAATGACTGGTTTTTACTTGCTAAAAATGAACTTGCTGATGCGCCACTAGATTCTATCAACCATGAAACTCCCGAAGGCATAACCCTAAAACCACTCTATACGGCAGAAGATCTTTCTTCGCTGGAATATGCCAATACCTTCCCCGGCCTTGCCCCTTATGTGCGTGGTCCACGCGCCACCATGTATGCGCAGAGGCCTTGGACACTCCGGCAATATGCGGGTTTTTCTACCGCAGAGGATTCCAACGCTTTCTATAAACGCAATCTGGCGGCAGGCCAGAAAGGCTTATCGGTTGCATTCGATCTCGCCACACACCGTGGCTATGATTCCGACCACCCACGCGTGGAAGGCGATGTGGGCAAGGCAGGTGTGGCCATTGATTCCGTGGAGGATATGAAGATCCTGTTCGATGGCATTCCGCTGAACAAAATGAGTGTATCCATGACCATGAACGGCGCGGTACTGCCCATTATGGCCAATTACATCGTGGCAGCCGAGGAGCAAGGTGCAAAGCTCTCCGAACTTTCAGGCACGATACAAAATGACATTCTAAAAGAATTCATGGTGCGCAATACCTATATTTATCCGCCCGCGCCCAGCATGCGTATCGTGGCCGATATTATTGAGTACTGCTCGAAGCATATGCCAAAATTCAATTCCATTTCCATCTCCGGCTACCATATGCATGAAGCCGGGGCGACCGCTGTGCAGGAACTTGCCTTCACCATCGCCGATGGCGAGGAATATGTAAAATCCGCACTGGCCAAAGGCCTGAATGTCGATGATTTTGCGCCGCGCCTGTCGTTCTTTTTTGGTATCGGCATGAACTTCTTCATGGAGATAGCAAAGCTCCGCGCTGCTCGCCTGCTTTGGGCTAAGGTGATGAGCAAATATAACCCGAAAAATCCAATGTCCCTGGCGCTGCGCACGCACTGCCAGACCTCTGGCGTATCGCTCACGGAAAAAGACCCTTACAACAATGTTATCCGCACCACCATTGAAGCCATGGCCGCGGTGCTTGGCGGCACGCAATCACTTCACACGAATGCATTGGACGAAGCCATCGCACTGCCCACCGATTTTTCCGCCCGCATCGCCCGCAATACACAGCTGGTCATTCAGCATGAAAGCGGCATTCCCCATGTGGTCGATCCGCTGGGTGGCAGCTATTATGTGGAATCACTCACCGCAAGCCTTGTTTCTGAAGCCGAGAAACTCATGGCAGAGATCGAGGGCATGGGCGGCATGGTGAAGGCTGTAGAGGCCGGTTACCCCAAACAGAAAATTGAAGAATCAGCAGCACGCAAACAGGCGCGCATAGACCGCGGCGAAGAAATTATCGTCGGGGTCAATAAGTTCCCACCAAACACAGAAGAAGATATTGAGATCCTCGATATCGATAACAGCAAAGTGCGCTCGCAGCAGATCAAACGTATCGAAACCATGCGCGGCAAACGTGATGAGGTACTCTGCCAGACCGCACTCGGGGTGCTCACCGAAGCCGCAGCCAAGAAGAATGGCAATTTGCTTGAACTGGCTGTAGCCGCTGCCCGCGCCCGCGCCACTGTGGGTGAAATATCCTTCGCGCTGGAAAAAGTATATGGCCGCTACAATGCCGAAGTGCGCACTGTATCCGGCGTGTATGGCGCACTATATGACAAAGATAATAGCCTCCAGCCACTGCGTGAACATGTCAGCGCCTTTGCCAAATCGGAAGGCCGCCGCCCTCGCCTGCTCGTTGCCAAAATGGGTCAGGATGGTCATGACCGCGGGGCAAAAGTGATCGCAACCGCATTCGCAGACATGGGTTTCGATGTGGATGTTGGTTCACTCTTTGCCACACCGGAAGAAGTGGCGCGTCAGGCCATTGAGAACGATGTGCATATCGTAGGGGTTTCATCCCACGCGGCAGGTCATAAGACCCTTGTACCAAAGCTTATCGAAGCATTGCAGAAAGCCGGCCGCAAGGATGCGCTGGTGGTATGTGGCGGCGTAATACCCGCGCAGGATTATGATTTCCTGTATAAGGCGGGTGTTGCCGAGATATTCGGCCCGGGCACGAATATTCCTGAAGCTGCACAGAAGGTGCTCGACCTCATCAGAAAACAAAGGAAGGCTGCGTGATCACGCTGAATGACCGCGCCTCCCTCGCGCGTGCCATCACGCTGGTGGAATCCACCCGCGCCGATCACCGCAAAGAGGCTGAGCAGTTACTCAATTCAATTTTCCCTAAAACAGGTAAATCCCTGCGCATCGGCGTTACGGGCGTACCGGGGGTTGGTAAATCCACGCTTATTGAAACACTGGGGCTCTATGCCATCGAAAGGGGACATAAGGTCGCTGTGCTCGCCATCGATCCCTCCAGCATGCGCACCGGTGGCTCGATACTGGGTGACAAGACCCGCATGGGTAAACTGGCACAGCATGAGAGCGCCTATATCCGCCCATCCCCTACCGGCGGTACACTCGGTGGCATTGCCCGCCATACACATGAAAGCATGCTGCTCTGCGAAGCGGCGGGGTATGATGTGATTATCGTGGAAACGGTGGGTGTCGGCCAATCTGAAACGGAAGTCGCCGATATCGTGGATATGTTCGTGCTGCTGTTATTGCCCGGTAGCGGTGATGAACTGCAGGGCATCAAGCGCGGCATCATGGAGCTTGCTGATCTTGTGGTCATCAACAAAGCCGATGGGGAGTTAGTAGCGCATGCCAAACGCGTGAAAGCCGATTACAGTGCGGCACTGCGCATGTTCCACCCTGCTAGTGCACACTGGCAGCCCAAAGTACTCACATGCTCGGCACTTGAGAATACCGGCATCGATGTGTTCTGGAGCACCATTGGTGAATTCTTTGATGTGATGGGCAAGGCAGGTGCTATCAGCGCACGCCGCAAAAAACAAACCCGCGCGTGGATGTGGAAAGACGTAAAAGACGCACTGCTTGACGATTTCATGGCAAACCCGAATGTTGCCACATTAATTAATCAGCTTGAGACTGAAGTGCAGAAGCAGGACATCACCCCGCATGCCGCAGCGGTAAAACTGATAGAAACCTACAAGAGCAAATGACCCGCAACTATAGCACTTCCATATATCTCACGTTGCTGCTGCCCTTTACCGCCCTTTTGTTACACGCTTTCTATTACTATCCCTACTTTGTCGACGATAGCTTCATTACATTGCGTTATGCCCAGCGATTCATTGAAGGCAAAGGCCTGACATGGAACGATGGAGAATATGTTGAGGGATATTCCAATTTCCTCTGGCTGATGGCCAATGCTGCTCTGGGCTATATCGGGTTCGATATGGTGATGGCCAGCCGTGTACTTGGTATCATCAGCAGCTTTTTCACCATGGCCGCAATAGTCCGCTTCCAGCAACGTATTGCGCCTGAGGCTCATTATCTTGCAGTCGTGGCGAATATGATGCTGGCCTGCTCTGGCTCGGTGGCCATATGGTCGATAGCAGGGCTAGAGGCAACATCTGTCATGGCATTGCTGGCATGGGCGTATGTCTTTAGCCTCGACCTGCTGAAAAAGCTGGATATGCATACGACCTGCAAGACCGGCCTGCTGCTTGGTCTTGTGTGCCTATCAAGGCCGGAAGGTGCAATATTCACCATACTGATCGCCGGCTGCCTGCTTATTTGCAGTAAACACCCGATAAAAGAGCTACAGAAGAACCTGTTCGTACTGTGCCTGATACCATTCATCTTCTTTGCAGCACTGCTGGCCTTCCGGCTTTCATATTACGGCGAATTCCTGCCTAATACCTTCTATGCAAAAGTGGTGTTGGATGGGCCAGAGCGATTCCTCGATGGTCTTACCTATATCGGCGGGGCGCTTATCATCTATCTTCCAGTATTGCTGATACCCCTGCTTTGTATCGACAAGATCATTCGTCGTACTGATTCCATGCAGCGCAGGATATTGAGTTTCCTGTTTATCATTTGTCTGGTCTGGATCGCTGTATTCACCATAAGTGGCGGTGATATATTTCCCGGTTTTCGCCATCTATTGCCGATATTGCCTGCCATCATCATGATCGTGATGCTTGCCATGCAGCTCATGGATAAACAATCCGTGTGGAAAGATGCCTGCTTTTACAGCGCAGTAATCGCCGGCCTTTTGTGGGTGCAGACCGGAAGCGCGCATAACATCGATGCTAAAAAAGAACTATGGATGTGGGATGCCAAGCAGATCGGCGAAATACTCAAGCAACGCTACAAGGATAGTGCAGAAAAACCACTTATCGCTGTAGGTGTCGCCGGTGCTATCCCTTATTATTCAGAACTGCCAACGCTCGATATTTTCGGGCTCAACGATCATTATCTGGCGCATAACTGGCAAAGCACCAAATATCGTGGGCAAGGCTATCTGGCCAATGAGCTGTTTAACATCGACTATATCAAACAAAGGAATCCGGACATTCTGATCTTTAACATTCCGACGATACCGGATGTCTGCCGCCCTACGTTCAACGATTGCGGCGACCTGCGTGATAATTACTGCAGACACGAACTTGGGCTATCCCACACATCCGTGGAGATATGGATACGCAAGGATAGCAAATTCGCTAAATATCCAGGTTCTCAACCTTCAGCGCATTGCTCACAATAAAGTCACGGCGCGGTTCAACCACATCACCCATCAGTGTAGAGAAGAGTGATTCGGTCTCGCCATCATCGCTGATCTCAACTTTGAGCAGGCGGCGGGTCTTAGGATCGAGTGTGGTTTCCCAGAGCTGTTCAGGGTTCATCTCGCCCAGACCTTTGAAACGCTGGATAGTCGAGCCTTTGCGGGCAAAATCCATCATCGTGCTGTAAAGTTCTGACGGCGTATCCACGCGTGCAGTGTTCTGCTTGCGGTTGATGGTGAGTTCACCGGCGAAATATTCATCCAGATAGGCCAGCTGTGCAGAGAGATCGTGTGCATCTTTGGAAGATAGTTGTTTATCATCCACGAGATACATTTCTTCCACGCCACGCACGATGCGGCTTACTTTGAATACACCATCACTGAATGCACAGCTCCAGCCAGCCTGTTCACCGTAAAGTGCATTGGCTTTCTTTTCCCATGCCTTTGCTTTATCGGTTGAGCCAGCTTTGCCATCGAACACATGGGCAAGTGCCGCCGCTTCAATGATCTTGAGCGGAGCGCGTTTTGCGATATGACGCGCATTTTCAGCGATCTTACCAGCGGTGCGGATAACATCACCCAGCTTCTCACCTGAAAGCTGCGCACCTTTTTTCAAGGTAACCACGGCTTCATCAAGACTGCTTACCAGCAGATGTTCTTCCAGTGCTTCATCATCTTTCAGATATACATCAGAGTTGCCACGCCTCATTTTGTAAAGCGGCGGCTGGGCAATATACAGGTAGCCCTTCTCAATGAGTTCGCGCATCTGGCGGAAGAAGAAGGTGAGCAGGAGTGTACGGATATGTGAACCATCCACGTCGGCGTCGGTCATGATGATGATCTTGTGGTAGCGGGCTTTTTCCACATTGAATTCTTCGCGGCCAATACCGGTTCCGATCGCAGTGATCAGCGTGCCAATTTCGTTTGATGAAAGCATTTTGTCGAAACGAGCGCGTTCAACGTTCAGGATCTTACCGCGCAGCGGCAGAATAGCCTGGAAATTACGGCTACGGCCCTGCTTTGCAGAACCACCCGCCGAATCACCCTCTACGATGAAGAGTTCGGATTTAGCAGGATCACGTTCCTGGCAATCTGCCAGTTTTCCGGGAAGCGAGGAAATATCCAGCGCACCCTTGCGGCGTGTGAGTTCGCGTGCCTTGCGCGCAGCTTCACGCGCGGCTGCTGCTTCTGAAATTTTTACAATGATGCTCTTTGCATCCTGCGGATGTTCTTCCATCCACTGCGAGAGCTTGTCATAGGCCAGTGTTTCCACCACAGGGCGTACTTCCGATGACACCAACTTATCTTTGGTCTGCGACGAGAACTTCGGATCTGGCACTTTTACGGATACGATGGCGGTCAGGCCTTCGCGCGCGTCATCACCGGTAATATCCAGCTTGTCCTTTTTCCCAACGGCACTGCCTTCATAATATTTATTGATCGCACGGGTGAGTGCCGCACGGAAACCGATAAGGTGCGTACCACCATCACGCTGGCGGATGTTGTTGGTGAAGCACAGCACGTTCTCATGGTAAGAATCGTTCCACTGCATGGCGACTTCCACAGAAATGCCATCTTTTTCACCGGTTATCATCACGGTGTTGTGTAATGAGGTCTTACTTTTATCAAGATACTGCACATAAGCCTGTGTACCGCCCTCATAAAAGAACTCTGCTTCAGCCACAGGATCCTGACGAGCATCCACGAGGCGAATGCGTACACCGGAATTTAGGAACGCGAGCTCACGTAGGCGATGTTCAACGGTTGCGAAGTCGAATTCTGTCATCGTGAAGATCTCGTTCGATGGCATGAATGTTACGCGTGTACCACGGAAACCCTGTGCTTCACGCACCACTTTCAGATGTTCTTTGGTGAGGCCATCTTCAAAGCGGGCATAATGTTCTTTGTCATTGCGCCATACGGTCAGATCCAGCCAACGCGAGAGCGCGTTCACAACCGAAACACCCACACCGTGCAGACCGCCAGAAACCTTATAGGTATTCTGGTCGAATTTACCGCCCGCGTGCAGCTGTGTCATGATCACTTCTGCCGCTGATACACCTTCTTCTTTGTGCAGATCAACCGGAATACCGCGGCCGTTATCGGTCACAGAACATGAACCATCCGCATTCAGGGATACTTCCACAACGTCGCAATGGCCAGCCAGTGCTTCGTCGATGGCGTTGTCCACCACCTCGTAGATCATGTGATGCAGGCCAGAGCCATCATCGGTATCACCGATATACATGCCCGGGCGCTTACGCACTGCCTCAAGCCCTTTTAGAACTTTAATCGATCCGGCGCCGTAATCATCTTGTTTCTCTTGCATCTGCATTGGTTTCTTTAACGTTGTGGTTTGTGACATAAATAATCCATTTTATTGCCTGAAAGTCTGTTCTCCGGGCGAATTGGCAACCCGTGTTACATATCCCGGTTCTAATCTTTCCAGTACACCCGGCTGTACTGCCTGCAATTTTTCTACGGCAACAACAAGAGCACTCTCATTTTCCCAGCTTAATGTAGCGCCCTTGGATATCTGCAATCTAAAGTCTGCAAGTTTTGGGTGAGTGAATGCAGAATCATGATTATGTTCAGATTCGCGACGATGCTGTTTAACACGTTCCAATTGCTTTGTTTCATCCTTAAACCCGAGACGCCTTAAAATTTCCTGCGCATCAACCGTTGCCACACGCCCCTCTTTTTCCTGTTTTTTTAAGAGAGCTTCCATCATCTCACGATAGTTCTTTTTATGCGTCATTTTACAGTGCCATTTTCAACTTCAAAGAACCGTGCCTTACCCATTAATTCTTCAAAAAATTTCGGGTCTGTTCCGGTCATCCAGACTTGTGCCCCAATCTGGCAGATTTCCTCAAATAACTCAAGCCTTCTTATGGTATCTAAATGGGCTGCGACCTCGTCTAGAAGCAGTATCGGAATCACCCCTTTCCAGAGCATTCCGGAGCGTACCTGAGCCAGCGCCATGGAGAGCAGCATAGTCTTCTGTTCACCGGTAGAACAGGCCTCCGCCGGCATCTCTTTTTCCATGTGAAAAACACGCATTTCACTGCGATGTGTGCCGGAAAGCGTACGCCCTGCAGCAGCATCCTGCCTGCGGCTCTGGTTGAGAGCATTTTTGAAGGCATCTTCCACCGCCACAGCCGCCATGCCATGTTGCAGCATTTCTTCCACCGTTCCCGCCACAGAAATATGCGCTTTTGGGAAACTATTCTTAGACAAGCTGATGGCATGATTCAGGCTTTCCACGGCGGAAAGCCTTGCCTGCGCAACCGCAGCACCGGTTTCCGCCATGGTCTGTTCCAGCGCATCCAGCCAGATAGCATCAGCCCTGCCATCTGCCAGAAGGCGATTGCGTTCACGCATGGCATACTCATATTCATTGATGCGGGACGCATGATCCGGATCAAAGCTATATACCAGCCGGTCGAGGAATTTTCGTCCCTCGGATGTGCCCTGATTAAAGAGCTGTTCCATCTGCGGCGTAAGCCATATGGCAGAAATATGCCGCGCCAGCTCAGCCTGGGATTTAGCCGGTTTCCCGTCGACACGAATCAGGCGTTTATCAGGCTGTTCAGATGAATCCGGGCTACGGCCAGTGCCAAGTTTCACCTCACCTTGCAGGCCATGAACGGTGGCAGCCACTGTCCATGCCTGATCGATATTATAGCTGTCCAGCTCAGGAAGTTTTGCACGGCGCAATCCGCGACCGGGCGTAAGCAATGAAACTGCTTCCAGTATGTTGGTTTTACCCGCGCCATTGCGTCCGGTAAGCACTACTGGGCCTATGCCGACTTCAAGACGCGCATGCGTATAATTGCGGAAATGCCCAAGTGATAGCGTGGAGACACGAATGCGTGTGCAGGCGTCGCTTAGTCCTGTGCTGGAATCCAGCTCTATGGCTTCGGCAGAGCTGGCAGTCGTCATACCCTCATCGGCATGATGACGTAAAGCGCACCAACATCAGCGGTATCACGCACCAGCGCAGGAGATGCCGAGTCATTCAGCAGGAACTGTACGGTGTCACCTTCGATGTTCGCCATCATATCCAGCATGTAGCGGGAGTTAAAGCCGATCTCCAGCTTTGGAGCAGAGAAGGTAACATCAATAACTTCCGATGCCGTGCCATGCTCCGGGCTGTTCGCAGAAAGCGTGAGCCTGCCGTTTTCCAACTGCAGTTTAACCGCGCGTGTTTTATCGGAAGAAATGACCGATACGCGATCAACTGCTTCCTTGAAGGCCTTACAGTCTACTTCCATGATCTTGTCATTGGCAGCAGGGATCACACGTTCATAATCAGGGAAATTGCCATCGATTAGCTTGGAAACGATCACAGCATTACCGTATACGAAGCGAATCTTGTTCTCAGACAATGAGATCTGCACATCGCCCTCGCCTTCTTCGATGAGTTTACGCAGTTCATAGATCGCTTTGCGCGGGACGATAACGCCCGGCATGCCATCCGCACCTGCGGGCAGCGCTACTTCAATGCGAGCAAGACGGTGACCGTCGGTTGCAACCGCGCGCAACACCTTGTCTTTATCAGAACCTGCGGCATGCACATAGATACCGTTCAGGTAATAACGGGTTTCTTCTGTCGAGATCGCGAAGCTAGGCTTTTGTACGATAGCAAGGCATTCTGCGGATTTCAGGGTGAAGTTGAATGGCATGTCGCCCTCCGCCATCACCGGAAATTCATCGACCGGCAGGCAGCCCAGAGAGAAGCGTGACTGGCCAGATTTAATGGTCATTTTGCTGCCATCTGCGTTCACAGAACATTCAACCTGTGCGCCTTCCGGCAGTTTGCGCACGATGTCATACAACATGTGTGCTGGCACGGTGGTTGAACCGGCTTTGCCAATGTTCGCAGGCACGCGTTCCACCATGGCAAGGTCCATATCGGTGGCGGTGAGCGCAACGCTGTCACCTTTGGCGTCGATGCGCACGTTGGAAAGCACAGCGATCGTTCCGCGCTTTTCGACCACGGATTGCACATGCCCAAGCCCCTTTAACAGGTTGGCACGTTCAATAACAAATTGTATCGGATTAGCAGAACTGGCTTTGGTTTTCTCAGCAGCTACAGCAGTTGACACAGCGAATCTCCCCTTTGATTTTTTCTTTAATTAAAACGTAGTTTAACGTTTTAATTAAAAAAGCAAAGTGTTTTTGCAACAGGGAAAGATTTTTAAATCAGGTGCAGTAACCGCACTAACTTTGCAGCATGCGCGACAGTAACTCTATGTCCTGATTGAATTCATTGTCACCTGCCATCAGTTCTTCCACACGCTTCACTGCGTGCATTACTGTGGTGTGATCTTTACCACCGAATTTACGACCGATCTCAGGCAGGCTCTTTGCCGTGAGTTTTTTAGACAGGTACATAGCGATCTGGCGCGGACGCGCCACCGTGCGTGAACGGCGCGCAGAGTGCATGTCAGAGACCTTGATGCTGAAATGCGCAGCCACCTGTTTCTGGATGTCATCGATCGTGACACGCTTATCGCAAGAGCGCAGCAGGTCCTTGAGCACATCCTGCGCGGTTTCCAGCTCAACAGGGCGGCCAACGAGCGTGGCATGCGCCACGATACGGTTCAGCGCACCTTCTAGTTCACGAACGTTGGATGTGATCTTGTGGGCGAGGAATTCCACTACTTTATGTGGAATTTGCACACCTTGCATATGTTCGATCTTTGACTGGAGAATACCAAGGCGCAGCTCATAGGTGGTGGCATGAATATCAGCAACCAGCCCCCAGCCAAGGCGTGAACGAACACGTTCTTCCATGCCTTCCAGGTCAGATGGCGAACGGTCACCGGAAATGATGAGCTGTTTATTCTGGTCAACCAGAGCATTAAAGGTGTGGAAGAATTCTTCCTGTGTAGAATCCTTACCGCTGATGAATTGCACGTCATCAATCATCAAAACATCTACAGAGCGGAACTGCTCCTTGAACGCCAGCGCCTCTTTGAAGCGCAGCGCACGAATGAACTGATACATGAATTTTTCTGCCGACAGATACATCACACGGCGCTCCGGGCTGTTCTTGCGAATATGCCATGCGATCGCGTGCATCAGGTGGGTTTTACCAAGCCCTACGCCGCCATAAAGAAACAGTGGATTACAGCCAGATACCACCTGTGCAGATTCCGCCACACGGCGAGCCGCGGCATGCGCCAGCTCGTTCGGCTTACCAACTACGAAATTTTCAAACGTATAGCGTGGATCAAGCGGCGCACCGAGATAAGAGGAAGCATCGGTCGCTTCCGGCTGCTGCCAGCTTGCATGGGTGATCACATTAGCCACAGGCATTGCCGATGTAATGGCCGGAGCTGGTGAAGTGCCCTGCTGTACGATCACTTCCAGTGAAAAACCATCAGCCACTGTTTCCTGCTGCCAGAATTTCAATATATCCGGGAGATAGTGCGAAGAAATCCACTCGCGCATGAAGCGCGTAGGTACGCTTAACTTCACTTTATTATTTTCCGAACCTGCAAAACGCAGTGCTCTAAGCCAGCTTTTGAAGATCGCCTCACCGTAATGATCTTTGAGTTTTTTACTTACCTGTTCCCAAGCGTGGCTGAGTGAATCATCGATTGCAGAATAGCCGGCGGTAGCCTGTGATTGCATGTTTTTTGTCCCTGTATAGCAGTATTTTTTAATTTTTTGATAAAGTTATAGCGTCCATTCTCTTGCGGAATGGTTGGGCAATGCATTGAATCGAGGTAGTTTAGGTGGCTACTTTTTTTACTTTAGCAGACAAACGGCTCACTTTGCGTGATGCTGTTGTAAGCTTCATTACACCCTTGCTGACACCGCGCATCAGTTCCTGCTGAGCTACTTTCAGCGCTTCCTGTGCCGCCTTTTTATCATTAGCTGCAACTGCGGTTTCAACGTTTTTCACAAAGGTGCGAATACGGCTGGTACGCACACGGTTCACTTCCGTGCGGCGAGCCGTCTGGCGGATTCTTTTTTCTGATGACTTATGGTTAGCCATGTATCTTTTCCCGTTTCGTTATATTTTACTCATTGCTGGGGGAACAGACACTATGATTCTTTTACCCTCCCGTCAAGCAGTATTGTGCAGAAAAAACCACTTTTTATACATCGCCTGTAACCCGCAGCCAACCTTATATTTCAAAGATATACACAACCCATCTACAGCATATGCTGCGTGGGAACGTTTTAGAGGTTGCGCAAGCCTTTTCAGGCCGACTTTTTTCTGCGCTTTGCATTCTGCAAAGACTGGCATTTTGGGCAAAAATAGGAGGAACGCCCTGCTATCCTTATGTTCTCTATTGGTTTTTTGCACTCGCCACATGGCTCGCCTTCACGATCATATACTGCGAAGTGATGCTGGAAATATCCGGCATCACCTGAAATATGCACAAAATCCTTGAGCGATGAGCCACCGGAGGCAATAGCCGCCTTCAGCACCTTGCGAATGGCCAAAACCAGCTTATCGGCGGCTGGAGCGGCATCCCGCGCTTTGGTGAGCGGATGGATACCGGTCATGAACAGTGCTTCGCTGGCATAAATATTCCCAACACCCACTACCAGTTCCTGATCCATGAGCGCTGCTTTGATACTGCCGGTTCTGGCTGCCAGCGCAGATCTCAGATAGGCAGGTGAAAATGCATTCTCCAGCGGTTCAGGCCCAAGATGCGCAAGCAACACATGTTCAGCAAGTGCATTTTCTGGCACAAGTGTGATAACACCAAAACGCCTGGGATCGCGGTATACCACGCGTCTGCCGTCTTTCAGAGTGATGATAAGATGATCGTGCTTTTGTATTTTTTCATCACCATCATCTACAATAAAACATCCACTCATACCCAAATGCGCCAGAAGTACATCGCCGGAATCCAGCTGCCAGAGCAGGTATTTCGCGCGTCTGGTGATGCCTGTAATTTTTGTGCCCTTCAATTTTCCTGCAAGATCTTTTGGAAATGGAATGCGCAGATCAGCCCGCCTGAGCGTTACATTATTTATAAAAGCCCCTTTCAGGGCTTGGTTCAGGCCACGACAGACCGTTTCAACCTCTGGTAATTCAGGCATGTAAAACCTCTTGTGATAGCCTGTAAATAGACCTATCTTGCCCACGTTTCCACAGGATTTTATATGACCAACACCGCCTCATTTGGGTTTAGATCAGTCGCCAGTGACGAAAAAGAATCACTGGTGCGCGGTGTATTCGATAGCGTCGCATCCAAATACGACATCATGAATGACCTGATGAGCGCAGGCCTGCATCGTCTGTGGAAAAATAACATGGTGGCGTGGCTGAACCCGCAGCCTGATATGCACATCATCGATGTAGCCGGTGGCACCGGTGATATCGCCGCGCGCATTCGCAAAAAAGCGAACTGCCGCGTGACCATCATCGATATCAATGAACAGATGCTACTTGCTGGCCGCGACCGTTTGATAGATATCGGTGCATCAAGCGGCATTGAATGGACATGCGGTAATGCAGAGGCACTGCCAGTGCCTGATTCCAGCGTGGATGCCTATACCATCGCATTCGGTATCCGCAACGTTACACATATCGATAAAGCACTCTCGGAAGCATTCCGTGTACTCAAACCCGGTGGACGTTTCATGTGCCTTGAGTTCAGCGAAGTGAAGCAAGATCTGCTGAAAAAGATATATGATGAATATTCTTTCCGTGTCATCCCGCAGGTAGGCAAGATGGTAACAGGCGATGCGGAATCCTATCAGTATCTGGTGGAAAGCATCAGGCGTTTTCCTAATCAGGAAAAATTTGCGGCCATGATAAAAGCGGCTGGCTTCGGCAATGTGCAGTATCGCAGCCTGACACAGGGTGTTGTAGCCATTCACTCAGGACGGAAGTTCTGATGATACGCAGCCTTCGCAATAGCCGCCGACTCATTTATATTGCCTACACGCTGGCGCGCGAAGATGCGGTGTTCATTTTCCGTGATCTGGGTTTTCTGCCTATCATTACGCGTATCATCGAAATACTGTTCGCACGTCGTCAGCCGAATAAGACACAAGGTGAGAAACTCGCTTCAGCACTTGAAAAACTTGGCCCGGCATTCATTAAACTTGGGCAGGCACTGTCCACCCGCTCCGATCTGATCGGTGATGAACTTGCGCAGGACCTGTCACGCCTGCGTGATTCCCTGCCCGCTTTTCCCAGCGCTATAGCACGCAAAACCATTGAAGCAGAATTAGGCGTGCCACTGTCTGAACTCTTTGAAGAGTTCCATGATATACCAGTGGCTGCTGCCTCCATTGCGCAGGTGCATAAAGCCACTACGCGTGCTGGTAAAGCAGTCGCTGTAAAGATACTCCGGCCAGATATTGAAAAAGCATTTGCGCGCGATCTTGATCTGTTCTTCTGGCTGGCGGAGATATTGTCTTTGAACCCACAGCGTGCCCGCCGTATGAAGCCACTGGAAGTGGTGCGTACGCTGAAAGAATCGGTATTCTTTGAACTTGATCTACGTTTTGAAGCAGCGGCTGCCAGCGAACTTGCAGATAACATCGCAAAGCATGAAAGCGGCCTGCATGTACCTGCCGTTGATTGGAGCATGACCTCCCGACGTGTGCTTACACTCGATTGGGTCGATGGCATTTCGCTCAGCGATGTGGATGCTATCCGCGCCAGCGGACACGACATCAATCTGATACTGGCAAAGGCCGCCACCAGCCTTTTCCTGCAAGTTTTCAAGGATGGTTTTTTCCATGCCGACCCACACCCTGGAAATTTATTCTTAAATAAAAATGGCGATCTGGTGCTGGTAGATTTTGGCATCATGGGGCGGCTTGATATGGAGTCGCGTATATACATTGCCGAAATCATGCGTGGCTTCCTGAATGAGGATTACCGCCATGTTGCAGAGGTTCACTTCAAAGCAGGTTATGTACCGGCGGGTAAATCGCTGGAGGCATTCACGCAGGCCTGCATGGCCGTTGCCAAGCCTATTACCGGCAAACCGCTCAATGAAATCTCGGTAGCAAATTTCTTGGGCCAGATGTTCAAGATCGCAGCGGAATTTGAAATGGAAACCCAGCCACAGCTACTACTTATGCAAAAGACACTGATGGTCACCGAAGGTGTTGGCCGTATGCTGAACCCGAAACTCAACATGTGGGAACTCTCCCGCCCTATCATTGAACGCTGGGCAGAAGAGCAATTCGGTGCGGCAGGCAAACTCAAAGAAGCCGCGCGCGAAAGCAAGGATATACTGTATAAATTCCCGCACATGCTGCGCTCCATCGAACGCGCCGTGACGCATTTTGCTGACCCCGCCGGCCTCAAACTGCATCCGGCAAGCATTGCAGAAATGAATCATAGCAGGCGCTTGCAGCAACGACCTTGGCTGATACTTGCGTGGACCACGCTGGGTATTATGTCTGCGTTCTGGCTGCTTGCTCGCTGAACTCGAACACGCCGGCAATGCGCCCGCGATAGCGGTTGATCTTCGCCTTGTTAAAAAAGAACGTGTACCAGGAAGCCTTGGCGGCATATTCCAGATTAAGCCTGCGTGCTAAACGCATTGCTGACTTGCTGCCATTATATTTTTCTTCCAGATAGAGCCGTGAATAGGTCAGATGTTGCTGTTTAAAATATTCCACCTCAGGTTTTGATACACCGCTGGATGCACCCATCATGTGCATCGCCCTCGCCTGCGGCACATAAACCAGCCCTAATCCCGCCTTGCGCACACGCAGGCAGAGATCGTCATCTTCATAATAAAGGAAGATATTCTTATCGAAGAACCCCACGGTACGCAGGTGCTTCATGTTGCACAGCCAGACCGCACCAGACAGGAAATCGGCGCATACGTCACCTTCCGGCTGCAAGAAACCCGCTTTATTTTTCTCGCGTGCGAATACGTTTTGCTTAAAACTTTTGTGCAGCTCGCCCTGAGCATCATACAGTGCGGGCGCAAGGATGGCGGCATTTTCATATTTCTTTGCTGCATCCACAAGCAGCGTGAGTGCATCTTTTTCGAGTACCGCATCGGGGTTTATCAGCAAGGCATACTCTGTTTTTATCCTAGCAAAGCCAGTATTATTCGCCCTGCCGAACCCTTCATTTCTTGGATTTTCGATCAATGTAACCGTCGGAAAATCACGTTGTATGATGTCGCATGTCGCATCCACCCCACAATTATCTACTACGATAACTTCCGCGATCTCCGGCGCTGCCAGCACGCTTTGCAGACAACGTGCGATCACGTCTGCGCTATTAAAAGTCACGATGATGGCGGTGGTATTCTTTTCGTCAGCCATAACAGAATGTTGAGACAAAGCATTTCTTCTGCTAGTCTTACATCATGAAATATTTCTTTGCCATACTGATTGTCGCCGCGGGACTCTATTACTGGTTCAAACCTGCCGATGATGCAGTTTATAAAGGCACTGGCGGCTATACGCTTACCAGCGCCGAGAAGGTCTATTACGTTCAGAGTTTCGATTATGCGATGACCGTGATGCCAGACGGACAGTCACACAGCTGGGAAAGTTTCAATGGCAAAGGCGCTATCTCCCCGCGCGACCTGTATACAAGCAAATCCAAATCGAACTGCCGGCATTTTTCCGAGAACTATACCATCGGTGGTTATAGCGGTGCACAGGATGGCATTGCCTGCAAACGACAAGGCAGGGATGGCTGGTGTCGCATTAAATCCGGCAACCCGGAAACCTGCGCGTTGGAAGATACAAGCATTGCCATTAACTTTGGTAATTTAAATCTCGGCACGATCGATATTGGCAGCATCAGCATCGGGAATGTGAATGTATCTGTTCCTTCCGTCGACAGTAATGGTGTCGGCCATGTGGGCACGCCTTCCATGCCGGATACCGGCAAAAAAGATTCGAGCTTCCTGCCAAAATTTGAAGGACGGAAGAACGGGCAAACCACTGCCGACTGGCTGATCCAGGATTAATATTTCAGGAAAGAATGACCTATGATGCACAAACTGTTTTTATTTTTAGTATGCCTGATTTTTAGCAGCCACGCTTATGCAGACCCTGCCAAAACCCTGCACTATAAAGCAGTGGCGTTCGATTATTTTGTTATTTTCAACCCCAATTCTGTTGTGCCTAAAGTTGAAAAGATATTTCCCGGAAAGGGCATAGAATTCACCAAGATGTGGCGTACCAAACAATTTGAATATGGATTTCTGCGTACCATCACCGGAAAGCATGAAGATTTTTTCAAAGTGACAGAAGATGCGCTGATATACACAGCTCAGGCCATGAAACTGGAGCTTTCGCCTGAAAACAAAAAAATCTTGCTGAATGCTTACCTGACTATGGAACTATGGCCAGATTCAAAAGCAGGGCTGGAAAAGCTGAAAGCATCCGGTGTAAAGATCATTACCATTGCCAATTTCAGCCCCATGATGCTTAAAGCAAATGCTGATAATGCAGGCATTACGCCATTGTTCGATGAGTTGCTGAGCACCGAAGTGAACCATACCTATAAGCCAGACCCTAACGCCTATGCTCTTGGGCACAGCAGGCTTGGCCTGAAAAAAGAAGAAGTGGTATTTGCAGCCTTTGGTGGATGGGATGCCTATGGCGCAAAAAGCTATGGTTATCCTACCGTCTGGGTGAACCGCTTTAACCTTCCGGTGGAAAAGCTTGGTATCG
This sequence comes from uncultured Rickettsiales bacterium, assembly GCA_964535825.1. Classification (GTDB taxonomy): domain Bacteria; phylum Pseudomonadota; class Alphaproteobacteria; order Rickettsiales; family SXRF01; genus CAZAQK01. Next base: position 290,463 of record CAZHUC010000001.1, on the reverse strand, counting down.
AGGCAGATAAAACCTCAAATGACTTTCAGGGTTTGCTGGATTTCGTGTTGCAATAAACCTGTAATTTTCTTCACCACCGTGTCGAACATTTCCGGCGTGAGTGTTCCAGTGTTGATGTTGTAGCGGGAGCAGTGGTAGCTATCCACATGCGTTAATTTTCCAAATTTATGCACCGCACCGTGCGAGAATTTGGCTGATGATAATTTCTGCCCCAGCGCCCGCAGTACCGCATTGTGCGAAATGAGGCCAAGCGAGAGTATGATCTTCAGGTTCGGCATAGCTGCGATCTCTGCTTTGAGGAACTGGTTGCATTGCTTGATCTCGGATGGCTCAGGCTTGTTCTCAGGCGGCACGCAGCGCACCGCATTGGTGATGCGGCAATTCACTAGTTCAAGTCCATCATCCGCCCGCTCTTTATACTGCCCTTTGGCCAACCCGTTCGCCAGCAATGCCTGATACAAAATGAGGCCGGCATAATCCCCTGTAAAAGGTCGTCCCGTCTGGTTCGCTCCCTTTAAGCCCGGGGCAAGACCAACCACTAAAATTTCTGCATCCAACCCGCCAAAAGAGGGTACGGGCGCATTGTGGAATGAGGGGTATTTCAGGCGGTTCTGTGTATGAAAATCACACAGCCGGGGGCATAAATCGCAGGTTTTGTCAGGAAAAACGTTAATCATTGGCCTTTTTTATACAAAAAATCAAAATACCTCTTGAAACCTCATACCATAGGCCTATATCAGAGCACACTGAATTTATGCTTGGCCTCGCTAATATAGGCTGAGCCTTGTTTTCAACATTTTAAGGAGACTACTTCATGAAGATCAGACCATTAGGCGACCGCATTGTTGTGGAACGCATTGAACAGGATACGAAAACCGCTGGCGGCATCATCATCCCAGATACAGCTAAGGAAAAGCCAAAGCAGGGTAAAGTGCTGGCTGTTGGCGCAGGCGCAAAAGACGATAGCGGCAAACGCATCGCTATGGATGTATCCGTTGGCGATATCGTGCTATTCACCCAGTGGGCAGGCAACGAAATGAAGATCGACGGCAAAGAATACCTCGTGATGAAAGAATCCGATGTGATCGGTATTCTTGAAGAAGGTAAATCTTCCAAAAAAGCAGCTTAATTTAATTACTAATCAGGAGACATAACATGTCAGCTAAAGAACTAAAATACGGCTCTGATGCCCGCGAGCAGATTCTGCAAGGCGCACAGAAACTTGCCAACGCAGTTAAAGTAACCCTTGGGCCTCGCGGTCGCAACGTGGTGATTGAAAAATCCTACGGCGCACCACGCATCACCAAAGACGGTGTATCGGTTGCTAAAGAAATTACCCTGCAAAACAAATTCCAGAACATGGGCGCACAAATGTTGCGTGAAGTGGCTACCAAATCTGCCGATATGGCAGGCGACGGAACCACAACCGCAACCGTTCTGGCGCAGGCTATCTTCACAGAAGGCAGCAAAGCAGTAGCTGCAGGCCTCAATCCAATGGATCTAAAACGCGGCATTGAACGCGCGGTAGAAGCCGTTGTGGAAGAGATCAAAAAGAAAAGCAAACCGGTTAACTCTAAAGCTGAGTGGGCGCAGGTTGCTACCATCTCTGCGAATGGCGATAAAGAAGTAGGCGATAAAATTGCTGAAGCCATGCAGAAAGTAGGCAAAGAAGGTGTTATCACCGTTGAGGAAGCTAAAGGCCTCGAATTCGAACTGGAAACCGTTGAAGGTATGCAGTTCGACCGTGGTTACCTCTCTCCATACTTCGTGACCAACGCGGAGAAAATGGTGGTGGAACTTGAAAACCCATACATCCTGATCTTCGAAAAGAAGCTCGGTGCACTCCAGCCAATGCTGCCACTGCTTGAAGCCGTTGTTCAGCAGCAGCGCCCTCTCCTCATCATCGCGGAAGATGTTGAAGGTGAAGCACTGGCTACCCTCGTGGTAAACAAGCTGCGTGGTGGCCTGAAAGTGGCTGCTGTGAAAGCTCCTGGCTTCGGCGACCGCCGCAAGGCAATGCTGGATGATATCGCTATTCTCACCGCTGGTGAAGTAATCAGCGAAGATCTCGGCATGAAGCTTGAAAGCGTAAGCGTAAAAAGCCTTGGCCGTGCGAAGAAGGTTGTTATCGATAAAGACAACACCACCATCGTTGATGGCGCTGGCAAAAAAGCAGAGATCGAAGCTCGTTGCAGCCAGATCCGTGCTCAGGTGGAAGATACTTCTTCTGACTATGATCGCGAAAAACTGCAGGAACGCCTTGCAAAACTCTCTGGCGGCGTTGCCGTACTGAAAGTTGGCGGTTCTTCTGAAGTTGAAGTGAAAGAACGCAAAGACCGCGTTGATGATGCCCTGCACGCTACCCGCGCTGCTGTTGAAGAAGGCATCGTACCGGGCGGCGGCTGCACCCTGCTTTATGCATCTAAAGCCCTTGAGAAGATTAAGTGCGATAACGACGACCAGAAATCTGGTGTTGCGATCATTAAACGTGCACTGCAAGCCCCTATCCGCCAGATAGCTGAGAACGCTGGTCTGGACGGTGCGGTTGTGGCTGGCAAACTGCTGGAAAGCACTGATACCAACCACGGCTTCGATGCGCAGAAACTTGAATATTGCGATATGATCAAAGCCGGTATCATTGACCCAACCAAAGTAGTACGCGCTGCCCTGCAGGGTGCTGCTTCCGTTGCAAGTCTCCTCATCACCACAGAAGCTATCATTGCGGACCTGCCGGAAGAAAAGCCAGCAGGCGGTGCGGCCGGTGGTATGGGCGGCATGGGTGGTATGGGCGGCATGGGTGATATGGGCTTTTAAGCCATTATTATTCCAAGCTAATTAGCTTGTATTACAATCTAAGGGCTGTAGAGCGATTCTACAGCCCTTATTTGTTTTTCCGTAACATAAGTTTAACAATAAAATAGCCAAAAATATGCTAGATTGATAGCGTGAATAAGTGTTTTGGGCATCCCGCCTGAGGAGTTTGTTATTAGTTTAACGCCTGAAAAAGAACAAGAATTAAAGAACCCGACCGCCACAACTGCCGGTACGGAGCAGGCTGCCGCAAGCACCGATCAGGCAAAGTCCCTGGAAAAAGCACCAGAAACACCTGCAAAACAGGCAAATCCTAAGGAAAAGGAATTCGTTTCCAAAGGCTATAAAATTCACAACGAATTGACCTATCGCGGTATCGACTGGCTACTGAATTCTGCCGTTGGCGTGAGCTGTGCTTACTGGACCGCAAAGACAGAGAATGGAAAAAAAATCTTTTCCAAGGTATCTGGTTTTTATGACCGGTTACTTAAGCCTATTATTAAAAATGAGAGTACTCGCAAAGTTGGTGCAAAAGGCGGAACGATGTTCACCAGCATCATGATGGGCGGTTTTGCCATCATTCCACCGATGATGTGGATGGAGAAAAAAGAAAACAAAAAGAAGATCGTTAAATGGTTGGATGAAAAGACCTATGGCAAAGAAACCGTAGCCAATGATCCGAAATTCGCTGAGCAATATGAACGCATTGAAGAAGAACCGCATAAAAGCCTCATGGGGGGTATTGGCTCTCGCTTACTGGCACTTGCACCACTATTAGTAATTACCTTTACCAATCCAATTCACAGTAAATTGGTGCAATACATTTATGAACCTATAGGCAAGGTAAGCAAAGGCGGAGCTAAACTACTCCGCCTTGAACCTAAACCAGATTCAAAAATGTTCATTGAAGGAGCAGAGCAGCATATTCATGAAAGCTCTAAAAAACCCATGGAATGGGTGAATAACTGGGAGTTCCTCCATAAAACTATCGGCTTCGACGTAGGCCTGACCTTCGTATACGCCATTTTGCATGAAGTGGCGTATAAACGCATTGCTGCTATCGGCTGGAAAAAGAAAGACAAGAACGCAGCTGCCGAAGGCACGACGCAAACAGACGCTTCCGTATCGACATCACCTTCTGTAACACCTGACGCTCCTGCCATTGCCTCAGAGCCTGTAAAAGCGGAAGAAAAGAGCTTTGCCCAAACCGTACAGCACTCTAAAAGGCCTGAAAAATCAGGTGATCTATTTGTAGAACAACTGGCAGCCAAGCAGGAAACCGGCCCGCTACAGCCAAGTATCTAGTATTGGTAAGCCGGTAACCTGCCGTAAATTCTTAACAAATACCAATCCTTTTCTTCATTAAACCTTCATATAACCTAGCCCCTCGCTATGGTATAAATGATACTGGGATAGTGTAATTGCCGTACCCATGGCGCTTGAGGATTTTTTGGTGGTTGAAACTGAGATCAAGAATGCAGTAGCAGACAAACCGGTGGAGCAGACAGCTCCTCAGGCCGCTGTTGCTCAGCCGCTGGATGCCTCCCAGCCCACTACTGGTGAAAAATACTATCATCGTTTCAAATTCATTTTTGCTGAAGGATTCATTCTGGCTGCCACGGCTGCCATTGCGTATGTGGCGCGCCACGGCAAGGAATCATATGCCGGTGTTCCGAATTACCTGCAAAAATTCCAGAACTGGTTTGAAAATAAACTGGTCAACAACAAGCTCTACAAACTGGATGACTCCACACCGATCCGCAAACGCTTAGCACAAGCGACAGCGTCTACCATGGTGACATTCCACGGCGGCAACTTGTTTGCCCCTATCATGAAAAAACTGGAAGATAATAAGCACGAGATCGTGGAAGGCCTGAATAAAAAATTCGGCAAGGAAGGTGAAGTTGAACTTGGTCGTGAGCGCCAGAAAGATGACCCGGAACAAAGCTGGGCCGATATTATCAAAGGTCGCCTTGGTGCATTTGGTATCGTTGCTGGTTCATTCTTCACCGCAGATATTTTGCTCGGCAAAGATAAATCTGCTGCCAAGCCACGTTACCGTTTCGATAAATTTGAAGACTGGTTTGGCCGCAAAGTTGCTGGCTTCACCGCAGGCGGTAAAGAATTATCCAAAATCCCTATCAGCCAGGAACTCACGGCAGAGATGGCCAAGAATAAATCCTATCGCTTTGGCAAGATCCTGGCGTTGGATATCTATGCCACTACAGCCGCGATCATGATCTGGAATGCGATCAGCCATATGTCGGCAAAAGAACGCATTAAAAGCGAACAACCCAATAATCAGGATGCTAGTGCAGCACCGGCTGAACAGCCTGTAGCAATACCGACAGCGACCAACTCCCATGCTGACAAGGTCAAACCATGCTGCAACAAGGAAAAGTTGCTAGCCAACAAGAGTGATTCATACACCAAACTTGTGAGCGCGCAGCAACAGGCCGCAGAGCAGCAAACGCACTCCCTGCCTAGTTAGCCAGCATTTGCCTAAGGCATAAAAATATGCCTATAATACCCGCCATTCAGAATCGCTTGGACAGAAATGAAAAATTACTGGACACAACCCTCACTTTCCAGAGATTTTACGCTGCTTGCAGCGACCGTGCTGTTCGTTCTGTTCATGATCTCCATATGGGTCGCCTACTCCACCTATTCCCATTATTCAAAGGAAGTCGCGGTTGAGCTGGAACGTGAGGCACAACGCATAGACCACACGCTGGCCACAGAAATGGAGAATGCAAGCTACCTGCTTGCTTCCCTGGGTAAACAGTTCGTGCTTGATGATGCACGCGACCCTGTAAGGCTCGCAGGCGTGCTCAAATCCTTCGATAGCAAAGGATTCATCTACAGCATTCTTTCATGGGTGAATATTGACCAGAAGCTCATCGTCAGCAGCAATAAAGGCGTGCTGGAAACCCCGGTCGATATTTCAGACCGCGACTATGTAAAAAAAGCCATGGCAGAACCGTGGAAGATGCAAATAGGCCGGCCGATCGAAGGGCGCGTATCAGAGCGCTGGGTCATTCCAGTTTCCATGGGCATCACAGATTATACCGGTAAATTCATCGGCACGGTGATGCTGAGTATCGATATCAACACACTCTCGGAGCAGCTAAGCCGCCTTATAAAGAAAGATGGCATCAGCTTTGCCATCGTCAGTAAAACACTGATCCCGCTCACGCAGGTGTCGGATGATAAAAATTTCGTCACCAATAATTTCCCGACGCAAAAACTGGTGAATGTGAATTTCTCCGATAGTCCTTCCGGGCTCATCACCTATGGCAGCCTGTTCTGGGGCGCAGGCAATTACGCTTATTACAAAGTATCGGCTGAATACCCCTACATCATCCTGCTGGGTTATGATGCTGCGCGCGCAAAGACCTCCGCACGCGATATTCTTGCTTCCCGCCTGCTGCAGATATTGCTGACCGCGTTGTTCCTGATCGCCATTTTATGGATCATGCGCACACGCATGATAAAGCCCGTAGTGCGAATGACCGAGCTGGCCTCAGCGGTCGCGCGTGGCGAGCACAGCCCTCAGATGCGGGTCGATGGGCCGGTGGAAGTGAATATGCTGGCAGGCGAAGTGCGGCGCATCGGCGAATATATCGCCGAGACCAAACGCATTGAAGATGAGCTGCGCAATAAAGTATTCATGCTGAAAAAGGCCAAGGAAAGAGCCGAGCTCGACCGCCGCAGCAAAACAGAATTCATTGCCTATGTGTGTCAGGAGATGCGCACCGCACTCAATAATATCATCGGCTTCTCACAGGTGATGCGCGACCAGCTCTATGGCCCGATAGAGAACCGCAAATACCGCCAATACTCTGCCGATATCTACAAAACAGGTAATACGCTGCTCAGCCATATGCAGGATCTGCTCACCCTTTCCAAGATAGAAACCGGCTATGTGGATCTGGCAGAAAAACCGCAGGATATAGCAAGTGTCATCAATAAGGTGCTGCGCTTCGTGGCGGATAAGCTGCAGTCTGAAAATCTGAACGTGCGCCTGAAGCTGCAAGAGCCGCTGCCACGCATCATTGCCGATGAATTCCGCCTGCAACAGATGCTGATGAACCTGCTGCTGCATATGCTCCAGCACATGCTGCCGGAACAGACCCTGACACTGGAAGCCAAGCTCATCAGTGAAGGCAAGGAAAAGCCCTATTTTGTGTTCCTGCTCACGAACGGGCTGGGCACAGGGCCATCGAATGCAGAGCTGCTCAAGATCATCGAGAAGCTACAGGATACGCGCCACCTGATACGCGCCATCACCGATGACAGCATGCAGAAAAAGACCGACCTGAGCCTTGAGCTGGCACGCTCTCTGGTGGAGATACATCAGGGCTATATGGATGTTCAGCATGGCGAGACCGGCAGCATGGTCATCTCGGTGTTCTTTACCAGCCACCGCATCCTCACCAACGAATCCAATTAGATCCTGAAAAACATAAAAAAAGCCCCATTTAAGGGGCTGTTTTGTTGTGGCTCCGCGAGCTGGGCTCGAACCAGCGACCGTCCGATTAACAGTCGGATGCTCTACCACTGAGCTATCGCGGAATACCGGTAAATCAACAAGAGGCGTTTATATAGCAAAAGAGCTTTTCGAATACCAGCAGTTTTTACACCTTACATATTAGAATATATACGGCACGGAACGCCGCGGCCAGTAAGGCTTGTACAGAGTTCGGTGGCGGCACTGCCACTTTCCAGTGGCCCTACCCGCACCATATATTTGCTACCCCGCATCATCGTGGCTGAAACGCTGCTTCTTAGGCCTTCCAGCAGGTCCGGGTGCTCTTCCCGCAGCTCATCCCATGTTTTGAGGGCTTCCATCTGGCTTTCTGCCACTGCCACCTGCACCCAGTAGATCTTGGTGCGGTTCTGCTCGCTCAACAGGCTTGCCTCGCGCTGGTTATAGCGTGAGCGGTGCATACGGCGACGCCGCTCATAGCGCTTGGAATGCTCAAAACGCGGGGTCACCAGCCGTGAGCGCTCCATATCCTGCTCAGTGCTAGAAAATTCACAAGCCAGCGAGCTGTTCATCTTTTGAATGATATTCTGGCAGAAACTGCCTGCATCGCCCTGCTCCGCAAAAGGGCCTACATTGATAGAAACCAGCTTTTTGCGCTCATCAGCCATATAGGGCTGTACCAGCCTTACCCTGTATCCGGCGGTCTGGGCGGGCTCTGCCGAGCGCACATCCTGCCAGAAAGCCGTGGCATCCTCTTCGCTGGCGAACGATTTAATGGCCAGCCAGACGCTGCCAGACGCCTGCCATGCCCCAGAGGAGGCTTCTGCCATACGTTGCTCCAGCGGCTTAATAACAGGGGCTGGAATGGGTTCTGGCTTAGACTGGTCTATAAAGGTGGGTTTGGCGGTGTATTGCGGGGTGGCATTGACGGTCACAGGCACGTTAATGGCCTCGGAAACCTCTACCTCACCCTCTTTATTAGCGGCATCTTCTTTGGCTTTGGAGGATTTGAGATCATCGTCATCATCGCCAAATATCCATGAGAAGAAGCCTGTATCTTCATCGTCCTTGGTGGCTTCTGATATCTCAACAGGCACAGGTTGCGAGCCAGTATTGTTTTCTGCCTGCTGCATCCACGGCAATACAATGGTGGCCTGCCCTCCGCTGGCATGTGGACGCTCTATCTTTTCTGCTCCTTCCACGATGAAGCATGGCACTTTATCGTCGAACAATTTGCCGCAGATGCTATAGGCATCGAATTTGGTGGGCAGCGGCCCTGCCTGCACGCGTGTGCCAACGCTACGGTCATTCTGATGGATCACCGTGACCGGATGAAAATCCAGCCCCTTTAATATGTCGCTATATTTTTCTGAATATGATTTCCATTGAAGTACCGCTTCTTCCTCGGTCACTTCCTGCCCGATCTCAACATAGTAACGTGTATCGGCAAGCACGGCATGGGGGATAAAAACAAAATACGCTGCAGATAGCAGCCCGCCGAGCATATGTCTCACATTCACCCCCATCGAATTATTATTTTTTATATTTTTGTGCGGTTTTTAGTTCATCAGGAATATAGCCGGGCTTATGTAAAAGACCAGTGCAAATTACCATGTACCAGAGGGGGGAATTGGAGGCCGGGGGGGGAATCGAACCCCCGCATGTCGGTTTTGCAAACCGAAGCATTACCACTTTGCTACCCAGCCATTCCGAAGGGTATGAGGGGTATATAGTAACCAGTCCGTGCGGGTCAAGACGATTTAGGGGTCTGGAAACCAGGAATAATGAATTTATCCCCACAGCGCGTTTTGGCGCGAACCATCTTATGAGGCACGATAGCCCCATCTTTTAGCATCTTCTCAATGGCAGGATGCCGGACCAGATAGTGCGCCATCACATACATATCCCTATCAAGATGTATGAAAACAGGCGTGATATTTATCAGGTGTTCATGCGAGATCTTCATCGGGGCTGGCTGGCAAATGAATATTCCCCCGACCTTTCTTACAAAAACCGGGTGATCGAGGATCAAGTTCACTTTAAGATTGGTTAGATACGCGATCTTTGCCTTCACGCGATGCCCCGGACGATCAATATGCTCGATATTATTTTGAGGTATGAATACGTCACGGGTATTCAGCCCGTGGCGATCGATCGTGGGCAGTTGTGCGTAGTATGGGATAGCACCAGAACCGGTCACCGCGATCTTAACATCGTTCTCACTGCCTGTGTAGAAGAACTCATTCAGCTTCTTGCCAAGAAAGGTCCAGTTATATTTTCCATCCACGATCCAGCTGTTGAGCTGTGTAGTGGATTCAATAAAATTCTTATCCATACTGCTCTTATAAAAATAGTATGGCTGCATAAAATTGCCGATGAAGGCAAGGATGATAGCGGCTTTAAAGATGATGTGAGCCTTGGTGCGATCCACATGATGCATCAGGTCGAAGATGAATAGATAGAAGAACGGCAATATCGGCAGGATGAACCGGAACTCCATGAAGTCACCGCCAGTATGCAAGATGTATAACAGCCAGATGAATAAATAACTGCCAACCAGTATCCTGCCGCGCCACACAGCGGCTTCCAGATGTTCTTCCTTCACCAGCACGAACCATGCAAAGAGTAATATCGCAGGTACATAATACTGCGCCTTGATGAACGCATAGATATAACCAAGGCCATCAAGCACATACCATCCATCCAGCTTGGCATAGTATGTGGTTGGGAAGGCGAATCCATAAGTAAAGTGTCCGAATGCAAGCAGTGCGCATACAGCAACCGTAGGTATAGCGGTCAGCCATAAGAAGGTAATAGCCGGCGTGCGGAAATCTCTGGTATCCTTGCCATGCTTTATTAACTCCCATAGCAACAGCGCATAGGCAGGAAACAGCATCAATGCGCTATCTAACCGGGTAAACAGTGCCACAGCAGACAGAAGTGCAACCCAAATGAGCTGTTTGGTCTGACGCTCAGCCTTCCAGTTCAATACATGGTAATATGCACCAAATACCAGACAAAGCCGTAAGGATGTCTCTAGCCCTCCCGTGCCATAGGCAAGGAATGTATGATTGGTGGCAAGCAGGGCACTGATAGCCCAAGGCACGATCTGAATATGGGTCAGACGCCGGCACATGCCAAAAACAAGCGGTATCGTAATCAGCATAGCAGGAAAACTGATAAGGGCGGCTGCCATCTCGGGCGCAAGCCCGAACTTCATGAGTATCCCTACCAGCAAAGTGAAGAGAACGCTGGTGTAGCCATATTCATTTGAACCGGGAGTCCATACCAGCCCATGCCCTTCCGCAAAATTCCTGGCATAGATAAAGGAGATATAGGCATCATCCTGAATGAAACGCTTGTCGTAACCAAGATAGGCTGCAACCACTAGAATTGCGCCTAAAAAGAAATGTTCCCGTTTAAATGTAAAAGAACTAACAGACAGCATGATATTTTGATACGACAGTATCAAACACTTGTCTACGCGCTTGTCACTTCACCATGCAGGTCATAGGCATCTGTGGCATCCACGCGTACCTTTACCATATGGCCGGGCAGGTGGCGTTTATTTGTTTGTGCATAAACCAGTCCATCAATTTCCGGCGCATCCGCCTTAGAGCGGCCAATGATACGCCCCTGCTCCACCTCATCGATAAGCACATCAATGGTGCTGCCAATCTTTTTCTTGAGACGCGCGCTGCTAATTTCCTGCTGCACTTCCATGAAGCGATTCCAGCGTTCTTCTTTCACTGCTTCTGAAACATGCCCATCAATGTTATTTGAATCAGCGTCAGAGACATTTTCGTAACGGAAGCAGCCCACACGGTCGAGCTGCGCTTCTTTCAGCCATGAAAGCATATATTCAAAATCTTCATCTGTCTCGCCGGGGAAACCCACGATAAAGGTGGAACGAAGCGTAATATCCGGACAGCCCACCCGCCACGCCGCGATGCGGTCGAGTACCTTCTCCTGATTGGCCGGACGGCGCATGGATTTAAGCACCTTCGGGCTTGCATGCTGGAACGGTATATCCAGATACGGCAGGATCTTTCCTGCTGCCATGAGCGGAATAACATCATCCACATGCGGATATGGGTATACATAATGCAGGCGCACCCACGCACCCAGATCACCCATTGCCTCACACATATCATAGAATTTTGCGCGTATATCCTTACCACGCCAGTTGCTCTGGGCGTATTTGATATCAATGCCATACGCACTGGTATCCTGCGATACTACGAGGAGTTCTTTTACACCCGATGCCACCAGACGCTCTGCCTCGGTAAGCACATCGGCCACCTCGCGACTCACCAGATCACCACGCAACTTAGGAATGATGCAGAATGAACAGCGATTATTGCAGCCTTCAGAAATTTTGAGGTATGCATAATGACGCGGTGTCAGCTTGATACCCGCTGGCGGCAGCAGATCAAGATATGGATCATGCTGCGGCGGCACAGCTTTATGAACAGCGTCCACCACTGATTCATATTGGGCAGGGCCAGTGATAGATAATACATCCGGATATTTATCGCGGATAAGTTCCGGCGTTGCGCCCATGCAGCCGGTGACGATCACCTTGCCATTTTCTTTCAAAGCCTCACCGATCGCGCCGAGCGATTCTTCGCGTGCACTGTCAAGAAAACCGCAGGTGTTCACGATAACAACATCCGCACCTTCATATTGCGGCGCGAATTCATACCCCTCGGCACGAAGCTGAGTAAGGATACGTTCGGAATCTACCAATGCCTTCGCACAGCCAAGGCTTACAAAGCCGACCTTGGGTGCAGATTCTGTCTGTTGTGTACGTTTTGCCATGGGGTGATGTTCTATCGTAATTCACAAGCAAAACAAGGAAATAGTGGCTCATGCGCGACTGGAAACAGCAAACCAGAGGGCCACCAAAGCAAGTAATACGGCAAAAACCCTCCGCAATGTCTTTTGGCGTTCTGGCTGATCGACCCATGGCCTGAGCGTTGCCGCAAATACCACCAGCAACAGATGTATCACGGTCGCTATGGTAAGGGAAACGCCCACCAGAACCAGAGCCTGCCATATTGAATAAGCGGGAGGAAGGTAGGCTGGAAGTACCGCAAGGTAAAAAGCAGCGGCCTTGGGATTCAATACATTCACTATAAAACCATGCCGGAAATAGGTAAGACCCGCCTCATCTTCCCTTGAGCCTGCCTGTGCATCGTTGCGCCAGCAATCCGCGGCCAGCCATAGCAGATACAGCACCCCTGCCCAGCGTATCACTTCATACACGGCCGGATAAGCGGCCACCACCTCGGCCATGCCAACAGCCGCTGCCACAGCCACACAGCAAAGACCAAGGGCAATGCCTGCGACCGTGGCAAAGCCAGCACGCCTGCCAACACTCATGGTAAGAATAACGAGATAGGCCATATTTGGCCCTGGCGTCAGCTCAATCACGATACACGCTAAAACAAACGGTAATAATTCCATACGCGCGTATCCTGACTACAGCACCAGCTATCGCAGTGGTTTTTAATCCTGCATTTCAGGGAAGGTTACTGCAAGACCGCGCTTTTTAAAATAGGACTGCATCATCTTACGCCCCTGACGGTTTGGATAAGGGATCTTGCTGGGGTCAGCCTCAAATGATTTCTTACCCTGAGCGAACAGGGCTATTTTTAAAGCAAGGATGCTCTCATCCAGGCCCAGATTATCATTTTGCAGGGCGGTATACATATCTTCAAGTGCTTTGTTTACTGCGGTGTCGGTCATGTGTCCTCATCAAAATTCTGATCTTGGGAACTATTACGTCAAGTAATGACTTTATCAAGTACATAAAACATCAAAGATATCTAAGATACGAAACGCTCTATGGTATCCATCAGCGATGCTGCTACGAATGGCTTGGTAAGGAATCCCTTTGCGCCGATCTCCATGACCTTATTGATATTTTCTTCCGTGCTGCGCGCGCTCAACATGACCACGTTGCATTCCGGCGCATTTTTCATAATGAATTCCAGTGCTGTCATGCCATCTATCTCAGGCATCATGATATCCAGAAATACCAGATCGGGCGCATCGTGATTGAGCTTTTTTATCCCTTCAGCCGCGGCAGAGGCAGTGATGACACGGTAATCAGGCGCAAGCACCTCTTTAACTAATGTGCGAATATTTTCATCATCATCAATGACTAGGATCAGTTTTGTTCTACGGCCAGTACGTTGCGCTTGGGCTTGGGCGAACTGTTCAGCATTCCATTTCATCGTTTTCTTGCCCATATCTCGCGGTTTAGAGCCGTTGGCTGGGGGACTAGGATTCGAACCTAGATAGGCAGAGTCAGAGTCTGCAGTCCTACCGTTAGACGATCCCCCAAAACCGGCCAGAACCATTACAAACCTTTGCCTTCAAGTGCAAGTAAAAGTTGATAAAAACACTCAGCTTGCATTGAAAGAATAAAAAGTTAATATGTCAGTTATATTAGTTAACTAACCAAGGTATAAGGTTATGAGCAATCAGAATAAACGCGATAGGCTGATTGATTCCGCGGCGGAGCTCTTCCACCGTTTCGGCCTTGGCACTACCTCCCTTGCCGATATTGCCAAGCACGCCGACATCCCTATTGGCAACGTATATTACTATTTCAAGACCAAGGATGAGCTTGCCATTGCCGCGGTCGAGAAACGCCGCAAGCAGTTTCAAGCCGCCTTCGATACGTTGAGCGAAACCTTTGCCACCCCACGCCAGCGCCTGACCGAGATGCTGGGATTCTATGATCGCGTTCGCGATGAGTATACCAAACATGGCTGCCCCATCGGCCGTATCATTGAGGACGCAGACACGGAAAAAGATAGTGTCGCCAAGGCCGCTGCTGAAGTGTTTGATGATTTCCTGAAATGGGCAACGTCTCAATTCGAAGCCCTGGGACATAATAGCGATATGGCCAAGTCTTATGCCATCACCCTGCTTTCAGGCATTGAAGGCTGTATCATCATGGCCAAGGCCTTCAACCGACCACAGATCATGACCGATGAACTGACACGCCTGACCGCGTGGCTGGAATCACTCCCCAATAAACGTATCAGTTTAGGGAAAGCCGGGCTTAAGGCTGAAGCAGGCTAGAAATTCTGCAAAAATAGATAAAATCTGATCTATTCGTAAGTATTAATTAATCCTGGATTGGTACTCTGAGACTATCAATGGAAGATTCAGGGACAATCTATGCAGAACATCGCAAAATTCTTATTTCTGGCAGTGGTATTCACCGCCGTATCATATCCGTCCAGCCAACTTGGCATCAACCAAAAGGCCTTGAGTGCCAATGCGACTGATAATCCATACCTGTATATGGCGTAATTTGTGAATGTCATTCCCGCGCAGGCGGGAATCTCATTTCAATCCTCGCAAGATGTTAACTGAGATCCCTGCCTTCGCAGGGATGACAAACTTATCTTGCTGTTTTTCTTAATTCCCGGCAGCAGCCCTTTTCAACCGGTCGTTGATCGCAACACCAAGCCCTTCTTCCGGTATCGGCATCACCGCTATTTTCTTTGCGCCCGAGCTATCAAGCATACGCAGCATGCGGAATAGATTCGCCGCTGCTTCCTTCAGGTCACATGTATCGCTGAGATTATGAGTCAGTACCGCACCGGCAAGAGGTGCGCCGAATGCAAGCAGCCCTTCATCGGCGGAAACCATATCGGCATTCAGGCGCAGCGGTGCATCGGGTGCATAGTGCTTCTCCAGCATACCGGGAGATTTTATAAGACCACCCACCGATGCCATGCCGATCTGCCCGATGACTGACTCCAGCATCTCTTTCGTGATCGCACCATGGCGCAATATCACCGGCATCACTTCTGTTACATCCACCACCGTAGATTCCACCCCGACAACACAAGGCCCGCCATCCACCACCATATCCACCCTGCCTTGCAACTCTTCACATACATGCCCTGCCTCCGTTGGGCTGATGCGACCTGAACGATTGGCACTCGGTGCAGCCAGCGGCACACCGGAAGCATGCAATAACTTCAGCGCCACATCATGATCCGGCACACGCATGGCCACACTATCAAGACCAGCACTTACCAACAGTGACAACATGCAATCCTGCTGGCGCGGTAGCACCAGCGTAAGAGGTCCGGGCCAGAATGCTTTTGCAAGCCGTTGTGCTTTATCATTGAAATGCACATAGCGCTGCGCATCAGAAATATTGGGAACATGCACGATCAGCGGGTTAAAACTGGGGCGTCCTTTGGCATCGTAAATTGCTGCCACCGCATCATCCATCAGTGCGTTGCCGCCAAGGCCATACACAGTCTCCGTCGGGAATGCGACCAGCCTGCCCTGCTGTAACAACGCGGCTGCTTTATCTATTTTCTTTGCATCAACTAACTGCATCTGGTGTTTTTCTTTTTACGTTCTACTAAATATGGTTGTCGCCACGGTGATAATTGTTTATTCTCTCAGGCGAAACATATCATGGGGGCGATTATGGCAAAGGTTATTACCATAGCACAGCAAAAAGGTGGAGCAGGAAAAACAACCGTAGCGGCACATCTGGCCGTGGCGCTCAGCCAGAAGGGCAACCGCGTGGCGGTGATAGACATCGACCCGCAGGGCAGCCTTGGCCACTGGCACAGTGTGCGTGAAGAGCGTTTTGGTGAGGGATTTACGGGACTTACCTTCTCTTCCCTGTCCGGCTGGCGCGTGGGTAGTGAAATATCCCGCCTGCGTAAAGTGCAGGATTATATCATCATTGATAGCCCGCCCCATACTGAAACGGAGGCACGCGCGGCCATCCGCAGCGCTGATCTTATCATTATTCCGGTGCAGCCAAGCCCGACCGATCTGTGGGCAACTAAAGCCACCCTGCAACTTGCCAAGGCAGAGAAGATCCCTGTACGCGTGGTGCTGAATCGCGTGTCGGCAAATTCCAAGCTGGCGCAAACAATTACAGCTGAGCTTACCGATCTGTCGAAGACCTCTTTGGGTAACCGCGTGCTCTTTGCATCGGCGCTGCTTGAAGGCCGCTGTGCAACGGAAGTTGACCCATCAAGTCAGGCGGCTGAAGAAGTGAAATCGCTGGTGAAAGAGATCATCGCCCTCACAAAAGATGAGGAAGAAGAGCAAGAGCCAGTGCTGTCCAGACGCGACAAGATCCTTGAGGACGCTTAGATAATTTTTATCGCCAGCGCGTGCAGTCCTGAATCGAGCTCGGGCTTGAGCAAGCCATATATCATCTGGTGTGCCTGCACTTTTGTTTTGCCGGTGAATGCCGCACTGCCGATAACCAGCGTATAGTGTGTTTCACCCTCTGGCCGCGCACCTGCATGCCCTGCATGTTTACTCGAATCATCTATAATCTCCAGGTGGTGCGGAGAAAGTTCCCGTGTTAGGATGTCTTGTATACGCTGCTTGCGGTTCATAACTTTATTTCTCTATGCCTAAAAAAAATACACCGAAGGATTATGCCCCACATATCGATAAAAGCAAAGCTCCGCCTTGCGAAGTGCTAGGCTGCAAGGAGGCAGGTATGTATAAAGCGCCGACCTCCCGCAGCAAGCTGCACGAGTATCAGTGGTTCTGCCTTGAGCACATAAGACAGCATAACGCCAAGTGGGATTTCTTTGCCGACATGAGCCGTGACCAGATAGAAGATTTCATGAAAGATGCTGTCACCGGCCATCGCCCGACATGGGATCGCACCGCACAGATACAGAAACAATATGAGAAACTGCAACACGCGATCGATGATTTCCTTCAGCAATCGCACAGAAAAACTCGCAGGCCTACACACCCTGCACTACCTCCCAAGGTAAAACTGGCACTGGCCGAGCTGGATATGGAATACCCTGTCACCCGCACTGAACTTAAGGCAAAATACCGCAAGCTGGTCAAAAAATACCACCCCGATGCCCATAAGGGCGACAAACAGATCGAGAACACCTTCAAGAAAATAACCGCTGCTTATGCCTGCCTGAACGATTTTTTAGACGCCCAAGAATAGCAGGTTTTTATTGCAGCAAAGCGCACATATAGTACAAAAACCTTATGAACAATCTCGCACACGCACCACTCATGACACAAGACACGCCCGACAAAATGCTTTCTGCCGATAAAACCTTCGGCGTTAAACTGAACTTTCAGATCCCATCATTCGGCAAAAAGCCGGATGGCCTAGCCAATCATGTGCCCGATCTCGATGATGCCTATTTCTTTGAATCTGAAGCCACACGCGCCATTCTCGCAGGTTTTGCGCATAATCGCCGCGTGCTGGTGCAAGGCTTCCACGGTACTGGGAAATCTACTCATATCGAGCAGGTGGCCGCGCGCCTGAACTGGCCTTGCGTGCGAATCAATCTGGATAGCCATATCAGCCGTACCGATCTGGTAGGCCGTGATGTGATCACACTGAAGGATGGAAAACAAATTACGGAATTCTCAGAAGGCATTTTACCTTGGGCACTCTCACGTCCGGTGGCGCTTGTGTTTGACGAATATGATGCTGGCCGGCCGGATGTGATGTTCGTTATCCAGCGCGTGCTGGAAGCGCAGGGTAAATTCACACTGCTAGACCAGAACCGTATCATCACACCACACCCGTATTTCCGCCTGTTCGCCACCTCGAACACAGTGGGTCTTGGTGATGCCACCGGCCTCTATCATGGCACGCAGCCTATCAATCAGGGCCAGATGGATCGCTGGAATATCGTGACCACGCTGAATTACCTCAAGCCGGAAGATGAACTCAAGGTCATCCAGTCCAAAGCGAAAGAGCTTAAAAGCAAAGACACGATGAAGACCATGATCGCCATGGCGAACCTCACGCGTGAGGGCTTCATGCAGGGAGATGTATCCACCGTGATGTCCCCGCGCACCGTCATCATCTGGGCGGAGAACACCCAGATATTCGGCGATGTACATCTTGCGTTCCGCCTGACCTTCTTCAATAAGTGCGATGAGAACGAACGCGCCACCATGGCAGAGTATTACCAGCGCTGCTTTAACGTGAACCTGCTGGAAACGCCTTGAATAGGCACACTCCGGAGCATGAGCTGACACATCGCAAGGATGCGATCGTGGCCGCCACGCGTGCGCTGGCAAAGAATAAGTCCATGCGCATCGCGTTCGAAGGTGCGGCATCCGCCAATGATGCCGACCTCATGCTGCCAGCACCTGATTTTTCTGCCGAGCATCAGGTGTCTTATGTGCGCGGCATAGCAGATTTTGCAGCACTCCTCATGCGTCATCATGATGCAGCCCTTCATCGTCGCCTTCGCCCTGCCACACCGCAAGCCGCACAGGTTTTTGATATACTGGAAACCATCCGCGTGGAAACCCTTGGCAGCGAAAATCTTCTTGGCACGCAACATAATCTGTATCGGCGTTTTGAGCATAAATGCCAGTCGCAGCCCTTTGCACCTAAGGACTCGCCATTTACGACCTTGTTGGAACTCTTCGCACGCAACACCATTCAGCATCAGAAGACACCTGATTTCATGCATGAGCTGGTCAATAGCGCCAAAGCAGATTTCACACTGCTCATGCCACAGCTTACGCAGCTTAGCCTGTCAGTGGAGCATCAGGAAGAGTTCGCGAAGCTCGCGCTCAAATTTATAGAAAGTCTGGCGGAAACTGCAAAACGCGGAGACGAAAAGCAGGAAGCCCCTTCTAATAACGCTGAAAAACCGCCGGAAAAATCAGAAGGCAAAGATCAGCAGGAAAAGGAAGAGCCACCTAATCTTAGCGGTGCGTCTTCCGAGAAAGAGGCACAAAGCACATTATCATTGCTTATGGCAGGAGCGGCATCCGCTGAAGATGCACCTCCTGAAAAAATGGAAGATGCACCGGCACGTTCTGCGCCCTATCCGTTCAACACCCCTGATACCAGCGAGAGCACACCATACAAAGCCTTCACCAAGGAATATGATGAAACGGTACATGCCTCTGCACTGGCATCACCCGATGAGTTGACACAACTGCGCAAGCAGCTGGATACCAAGCTTCAGCTTTATCCCAGCATCACGGCACGCCTCGCCAGCCGTCTGCAACGGCTTCTGCTCGCGCGTCAGGCACGCCAATGGATCTACGATGAAGAAGATGGCCTGCTGGATAACAAAAAACTCACCCGCCTCATTATCGACCCTAATTACAGCTATTATTATAAGCATGAGAATGAAACGGATTACCGCGACACGGTGGTCACGCTGCTCATTGATAACTCCGGCTCGATGCGTGGACGCCCCATTACCATGGCCGCTATCAGCGCCGATATCCTAAGCCGCACACTAGAGCGCTGTGGCGTGAAGGTTGAGATATTGGGATTCACCACAAAAGAATGGAAAGGTGGCAACGCACACAAGCTCTGGCTTAAACGTGGCAAACCCGCCCGCCCTGGCCGCCTGAATGATCTGCGCCATATCATTTACAAGCCAGCGGATGCCAGCTGGCGCAAGGCACAGAAGAATCTGGGACTGATGTTGAAGGAAGGAATCCTGAAAGAAAATATCGACGGTGAAGCCATTCTCTGGGCCTGCGACCGCCTGCTGGCGCGCCCAGAGCAACGACGCATATTGATGGTTATCTCCGACGGCGCACCGGTGGATGACAGCACATTATCGGTCAATGCCGGCAGCTATCTGGATATTCATCTCAGAGAAGTGATCGCAAAAGTAGAAAATGAAATGCCTATCGAGCTGATCGCCATCGGCATTGGCCATGATGTGACGCGTTATTACAAGCGCGCCGTTACCATCAACGATATCGACAAACTTGGCGAGACCATGACCGAGCAACTCAGCGAATTATTTAAACAGTAAGCTCAACGAAAACGCTTATCGATGGCGGCATCACGCACAGCAATCTGTTGTGAGAGCTCTTCAAGTCCTTCTATGACCACCTGCATTTCTGCTTTGTTAGGACAGTTCTGCATATTATGGAAACCGTGCAGCATATTGATCAGTTCTTTGCGATGGTCAGGAAGTTGCCATGCAAAATAGCGATACACTGCCTTAATCTGGCGCGGCATTTGATAATAAGGATCATTTGGGTCTTCTGCTTCTCTGGTGTGCATTGACTGAAGCGCCGCACACTTCGCCATGAGTTCTGCAGTTTTGTGTACTTCCTTAAGAAAACTCGCATGCGAAGTGCTTACAGGAAGGTCCAGCTCATTTGGCCGCGTGGTGGCACAACCACCAGCAACAATAGAGGCTATCAGCAGTGCCTGTGAGCTAATGCTGTTGTGCCTTCCTGTCATCTTCTGGAATTAAGCGGCTTTTTTAGCCAGCTTCTTTTTGATCTGGCGACGCAGGCGCGCAGCTTCCTCGGTCATTTTGCTTTCAGCATGACCAAGCAGATAAGCATCCAGACCACCGTTATGCTCGATGCTACGCAGTGTAGCAGCAGTAACGCGCAGGCTAACATACGAACCCAGAACATCGCTCAGCAGAGAAACGGTCTGGAGGTTCGGACGGAACAACCGACGGGTTTTACGGTTTGAGTGGGAAACATTGTTTCCAGATTGTGTACCGGTGCCGGTAATTGCGCAACGTCTAGCCATACGAATTAGTCCTTTATGCCTCTAAATGCTCGAAAGAGAGGGGTTTTTAGGTGTTTTTGGCGGATAAGTCAACAGAATTTATCAATATAGGCCCAAATAAATGAGAGCAGGCCTGACCTACTTAACCTTATAGATATTATTGATATAATCCGTCCAGAAGCGCTCAAGCTGGGTGAGGGTTTTGTTCAGCGCTCCCAGGGCATTACCGTCCATCTCTTTAGAGAGGTCGTTCACGTTGCGCTGGTACAGCTCGTCGATCTTGGCGCAGAGAGCCAGTCCCTTGTCCGAAAGGCGGATACGGGTCGAGCGTTTATCGTGCGGGGCACGTTCCTGCATCAAATAGTTGTTCTCAACCAGCTTTTTCACGTTATATGACACGTTCGAACCCAGGTAATAACCACGGTTCGTGAGCTCACCGATGGTAAGCTGTTCAGAATTTATGTTGTAGAGAATGAGCGTCTGAATATTGTTGATATCGTCAATTTTCAGGCGATCCAGCTCAGTTTTTACCACATCAAGGAAACGGCGGTGAAGGCGCTCGATCATTAAAATGGATTCTGTATATATTTCTTTCAAGTGATCCTCGTTCAAACAAATTACTTCAGATACCACCAGACTAGTAAGCAAAGATTAAAAATTCATTTATAAATCTTATAGTTCTGGCACATAACCCGATTCTGGGGGCGGAACAACAGGGAAAGTTAGGGTCACCAGCGTTCCCTGCCCTAATTCACTATTAATCACTATTTCGCCATAGTGCAAGTCTACGAGACGCTTGGTCAGTGGCAGGCCAAGGCCAGTGCCTTCATATTTACGGTTTAAGCCACTATCCACCTGCCCGAAGCTCTGGAAGGCCTTGTCCACATCTTCTTTGGACATGCCGATACCTGTATCCTGTATGGAAATGACGAAATGCGTCGGCGCGCCGTCAGCGTCCTTTGTTGCAACAGCCAGATGTACCTTGCCACCTTCAGAGGTGAATTTTACTGCGTTGCTGAGAATGTTGAGCACGATCTGGATGAAGCGCAGGCGATCAGCAACCAGTGGCGGCAGGCTCTTTGGAATATCCGTGGTGACGGTTATTTTGCCCTTCTCTGCACGCTCCGCAACGATGGTCATGCACTTGTTGATCGATTTACCAACATGCACTTCTTCGAAGTTCAGATTGAGTTTGCCTGCTTCTGCTTTTGAAAGATCGAGAATGTCATTGATGATATCAAGCAGGTGCGCACCGGATTCATTGATGTCCTTGGCGTATTCGAGATATTTTGCATCACCTAACGAACCGAAGAGCTGGTTCATCAGAATGGATGAGAAGCCAATGATGGCATTGAGCGGTGTGCGCAGTTCATGGCTGATATTGGCAAGGAATTGCGATTTTGCACGGTTGGCTGCTTCTGCTTCGTCTTTAGCCTTTTCAAGATCTATATTTTGTTTCTTGAGCTGCAATTCGCGTTCACCTATTTCGGTCAACATGTCGTTGAATGAATTGGTCAGTATCACCAGCTCGTTGTTGAATTCTTCACGCGCATCACCAATGGAAGGTGCGCGGATCGAGTAATCTTTACGAATGGAAACCTGCCGCGCCGTATCAGCCAGACTAAGCACCGGACGTGTGATGGATTTCTGCAGGCGAATAGCAAGAAAATACGACAGTAATACTGCCGTCAGGGCAACAACAAATGCGATCAACGTTTGCTTTTCGATATATTTATTGATCTCTTCGGTGGTGGCTTCCACATAAATATGACCGGCCGTGTACCTGCTATTCTCACGCTGCACAATGATCGGCCTCATCACCTCAATATGCTCAGTAATAACTGCCCTTTCATCCAGGTCTTTCGGACAGGATTCAGAACCAGCAACACTGCTTTTCTTGTAAAATGCGAACAGGCTACCGTCTTCTTTATACAAACAGCCGAACAGAATGGTTTGCTTACCAGATAATACTTCGAGGTTTCTCTCTGCCAGATCATACTGATCGTAGGTCAGGGCTGCGGCGTTCCTGTCACCCACGATGGTTGCCATCACCACCAGCTCATCTACGATATTGGCACGCAGGCTCAATACACCCATAACCGAAATAGCGAATGTGGTCAGCAGCACGGAACTACAGCTGATCGCCATAATAATGAATGTCAGACGTTTTCTTATAGATGCGTTCTTTAGCAGCATCATACGCTACCTACTCATCCACCACTTTGAGTGCCAATTCCAGCAACCCAGCAGCGATAAATATCTTGCCCGCCTCAGCAGCGTGGCGATTTATGACACCTATTTTTACTTTGTTATTCAGTGGCGTGAATTCTACTATACCGCCTTTGGCCGCAAACCCACCTGCATCACTCACAGTCAGGATCGCCTGCGAAGCCAGTTTTTCCAGATCACTTTTGCTCACGCTGTCAGAATCGCTGAAATATGCGATATGACAACTACTATCCAGCGCCGATACTCCAGCTCTCTTCTGCAGTTTGTAGTTACGCTTGAATTTTTGGGAAGCAGCGTTGAATAATGGCTGCAACTCTCCAATTTTGCTGCCGCCCACCAAACATATATTGATATCGTCCGGCCCTGCTTTACCTGCCGGCCACTTCACATCGAACGGAAACTGTATAAGCATTGCCGCTTTGAGTTGTGCTTCTTCTATTCTTTCTGCATAGGCAGGAGCAGAGAATACAGTTACCAGCGCGGCAAGTATCAGTCCTATTTTGTGTTTTTCTTTTTTCACCGGCGATGGCACTTCTGTTACGAATTAGCTTCTTATACTTATAGTAGTTTTAGCAAGATTTTAGATTGATAAATATCATTTATTTCCAACCGCGCATGTATATATAAATTATATTAAGAACAGGTTAACCAGCGCCACTGCGGTTAATAATAATAACGCATGGGTGCATTGCGAAAATTGCAGTTGTAATGTATACAATATCAAACTTTCCGGAGGCGTCATGCTTAATCCCTTTATCGACCTGCTGGCCAATGCGCTAAAACTCTACATGTTCGTGATTATCGTGTGGGCAGTACTTGCCACACTTATCTCTTTCAAGATCGTCAACGCCTACCAGCCAATAGTGCAAAAGATAATGTATGCATTGAACCGCCTGTGCGACCCGGTATGTGCACGC
The DNA here is from genome assembly GCA_964535825.1 of uncultured Rickettsiales bacterium. Taxonomy (GTDB): domain Bacteria; phylum Pseudomonadota; class Alphaproteobacteria; order Rickettsiales; family SXRF01; genus CAZAQK01. The sequence goes on along the minus strand of CAZHUC010000001.1, from coordinate 266,498 downwards.
ATCCGCAAATACCTGCCGGATCTGGGCGGTATTGATATTGCGCCGATCATTTTGCTGTTGCTTATCAATTTCGCTATCTCTGCACTCTATACCTATTTCTATTCGCATGGCGGATAAGCCTTTCTTCGAGCATCATATCTTCTGCTGCACGAACCGGCGAGAGCCCACCAATTCGCGTGGCTGTTGTGCTTCTAAAGATTCTGAAATGCTGCGTGATTATATGAAGCAGAAGGTAAAGGCACTGGGTATTGCATCCACTCGCGTGAATAACTCCGGCTGTCTCGACCGCTGCGAGCTTGGGCCAACCATGGTGATATACCCCGAAGGCACTTGGTACAGCTGCAAGACCAAAGAAGATGTGGATGAAGTGATAAGCAGCCATTTGCAGAATGGGAAAGTGGTGGAGCGGCTGAAGTTGCCAGCTTAACTTACCCTAGCCTGCGGCCAGCCCTGCCGGCAGTTCGTTCCTGCCAGTTATTTGATATAATAATACCTTTGCGCTGCACTTCCGCTTTTACGTCATCATACAAAGCTTGCATCTGTGACTGCACATGCTGGATTTCAGTCTCTCCCAGAACGGCATTGACTATATTGGATTCAGGCACATCAAATGCACGCGCCAGCACGCTGTTGATGTTGACATCATCACCTATAGTAGCTGATCCCACCGCATTGCTATCTGCAATGATCGATACCGGAGTGCCATCACTATAATTGATATAATGGCCATCAAAGTTCATGACTCGCATCAGTGCACCAGGCTTTAGATCCCATGCTTTCTCCAACTCACCTTCTGCCTTGAGCGCTGCAATTGTTTTTAGTGTAGCTGTAATATCTGATGTTTCTGTTATTTGCTCTGCACGCGGCATGATATGAGCCACATGCTCATCGCTTTCATAACTTGCCACAGGTTGCAATACGAAAGGATGTGTCGAGTTACCAGCGAACACTTTAGACTCGATCCTCAGCACTGCCGATGGAATTTTCTTGCCGTCTTTATTTTCCAATTCAAATACGACGGCGGTTGTGCCAGCACCAATAAATTTACCAACCTTGATACCTTTATCTGCCAGTACAGCTTCTAACTGGTAAATATCTACAGCCTTGACCTCAGCCAACGAGACCAGAGTGTTATTAGCATGTTCGGGGTTTTCTTCCAGCGCGATGAGCTTGTTCAGCAATGATGTCATATCTGCCTTTGATGCCTTTACCCTTGTTAATTTACACGTTTTCGCTAGAAATACCCATGTGTTTGACATGAAAGTTTTGTGACGAATCTATGTTTTCCAATCTATCCAATAAGTTAGGCGAAGTCTTTACCAAGCTGAAAAAGCGCGGGGCACTCACCGAGGCGGATATTGATGCCGCCATGCGTGAAGTGCGTATCGCCTTGCTTGAGGCCGATGTTGCCCTGCCTGTGGTAAAAGAATTTACTGCATCGCTGAAAGCCAAAGCGGTCGGCACTGAAATTATACAGAGTATAAGCCCGGCACAGATGGTCATCAAGCTGGTGAATGACCATTTGAAAGAGCTGCTTGGCAGCGAGCTTCAGGCACTCAACCTTGCCGCGAATCCTCCGGTTGTCATCATGATGTGTGGTTTGCAAGGCTCTGGTAAGACAACATCCACCGGTAAACTCGCACTGCGCCTTAAAAATAAACAAAATAAAAAGGTGCTGGTGGCATCGCTCGACATATACCGCCCTGCCGCGCAAATGCAGTTGGAACAGGTTGCTGGCAAAGCGGGTGTTACTTCCCTGCCTATCGTTGAGGGTGAGAAGCCTCTCGCCATTACTGAGCGCGCTATGAAGATGGCACGCCTTGAAGGCTATGATGTGTTGCTGCTAGATACCGCCGGCCGTTTGCATATCGATGACGAGCTGATGCAGGAACTGCAATCGGTCAAGGATATTGCAAAACCGCTGGAAACCTTGCTGGTAGCGGATTCCCTCACCGGTCAGGATGCGGTGAATATCGCAAAACAATTCCATGAAAAGATTGGCGTCACCGGTATCATCCTCACCCGTGTGGATGGTGATGGGCGTGGGGGTGCAGCACTTTCCATGCGCTCTGTCACCGGCCAGCCGATAAAATTCATTGGTGTGGGCGAACGCATTGACGAGTTCGAGGAATTCCACCCTGACCGTATCGCATCACGCATATTGGATATGGGTGACATTGTCTCGCTCGTTGAAAAAGCCGCCGAGAATGTGACACAAGCCGAGGCCGAGCAAATGGCCGAGCGCATGATGTCCGGCCAGTTCGATTTCAACGACCTGCTGGAGCAAATGCGCAAAATGAAAAAAATGGGCGGCATTGGCAGCATGATGAAAATGCTCCCTGGCATGGGCAAAATTCAGGAGCAAATGGACAAGGCAAATGTGGATGAAGGCATGATCTCGCGCCAGGAGGCCATCATCCTTTCCATGACCCCCAAAGAACGTAAGCACCCCAAGCTCATCAATGGTTCACGCCGGATAAGAATTGCTAATGGCGCTGGCGTTGAAGTTTCAGATGTGAATAAGCTATTGAAACAACAGCAACAAATGGAAACTATGATGAAGAAAATGAAGAAGCTGGGGCAAAAAGGCATGATGCGCGGCGGCCTTAATAGCCTATTTGGTGGGGTTCGGTAGCTAATAAACAATATAATTCAATATATTAGTTCATGTTACGGCCTTGTAACATGTACTTTCCCGTCTGTCATTAAAACTTCATTGTTAAAACCATGATATATTTGGCAAAATGGTAGGGTAGAGAAGTATCAGGACGCGATGACAGAACCTAATGCATTTGAAAAGACCATAAAATCCACAGGAGAATTCGTGGATGACAATATCACCGGAAAGCTCTCCGGTGCGACGGATGCTGTCGCCAAAGGCGCTTCAGGGGTACTTGATGAAAATACCACCAAAGGCATCATGCCATGGCTGGCCGGTGGCTTGGCTACCATCGCCGGCATGTTATTGCTTGAACCTATCAACTGGGCCGTAAAAGGCGCTTTTAAGCTGCTGCGCAATGTTGTGACCCTTGGCGGTTTACTTGAAGATATTCCTGTCATCGGCGGATTATTCAAAGCACTCGGCGACGCCATCGACACGGTGGGTGAATATGCGGGATACGTCGTACCCGCCATTGCCGGATTCATTGGTTATAAAGCATTCCAGACCACCCCCACCGCAGTACCACCTACGGTAGGCCAGCGGGTGATAGACGGTGCAAAAGCAGCGTATGAAGGCACGGGTAAGGCCGCTGGCACTGCTGTAGATGTTGTAAAGAACATTGGCGAAACACTCAGGGAAAATGCCGATGAGATTGTGCCTTTAGGAGCTGTAACAGGCAGTGCCGCTTTGGTCGGTGCTCGGGCAAATGCATTAGCGGTTGATAAGAACGCTGCACTTCAGCCATCTGAGCAGGCAACAGCGCGCCTGATGGAAAGGCTGGAAAAAAGATTTGGGGCAGACAATACCAACAAACTTGCAGAGAAAATGGGCTTTGATAAGTCCCCGCTGTCTGAAAAAGAGGCAGCACTGGTCGAAGAAACCGTAGTGAAAAGAAGCATTGCGTTCGAGCGGCAGAAAGAAGCTGAAGCACTCAGCAAACTCAGACCGGGCATGCTGAGCAGGATCGGAAATGCCTTAAAACCGGTTGGCAAGATATTCAGCCCGATCGTTGAACCTTTCGCACCACTTGTCACGATTCCCTACAGGGCCGTGGCTGCACCATTCAAGATGGTTGGAGGGATGTGGAATCTTGGCGCGAATGCCGCTTATAAACTCACGGGTGGCAGGCTTGGACATAATGATCTTGTTGAAGCAGCAAGAAGCTCCATCACAACAGATAATAAACTTGATGCTGCAAAAGAGATCTTACGCAAGCCATTCACCATCGATGATGCGGTTGCAGATTCCATCAAAGAAGAATTTACGGCGCAACGAGCGGGGAAGAATGCTGCGCCAAACCCCCCTGCTACTGAGGCTAAACCTCCTTCTACTGCAGCAAAAGCACCTACTGCGTCCAGCGCCTCGCAGGCTTCAGGATCACCCGGAGCTAATGCCCCAACCAGATCTGACCCATTGGTCATAGACGGTTATGAATTTGTCCAAACTGAAAGCGGGGACATAATCAGCAGGCCAGCACGCCCTAACACGACTCAACCTGCGCCTTCAGAAACTTCTGGCCGTGTCGGAGTTATGGATGCGCCGGAAGCACCAGCCCCACGCACCACAGCAACGACAGGCAGAAATACAATGTCTGCCGCTGAGAATATTGCAGCGCAGCTGGAAGTATCCCAGCCGGCAACAGAGGGCGTCCGTGCCAAAGCACCACAGGCTTTTGAACCTCTGGAGGCTGCTCCGGCCACATCCAACAAATCAGCCTATAATCCACTTACTGCACGCTCCGGCTTTATTAAGGCAGGTTCTGCAACAGGGGTGGGTTCTGGCTATCTGGTCGTTACAGATGAAAATGCCGATACGCTGGATAAAATGGGCGGATGGGCACTCATAGCTGGTGGATCAGCGGCTTTCATCAAGCCACAAATGGCAGGCCCACTGGCTGCACCCGTTGCACTTCTGTCTGCACCATTAACTGTAAAGTCTGTAGGTAGCCAGGTAAGCAATGCACTTGATAGCAATAAAGATGCGCTAGACCGTCTTGAATCTGCAAGGCAGGCCGCAACACTTTCGTCATTCGCTGTAGGCACTCCCTTACTGTTGACAGGCGCAAAACAGGTCGTGGGGAAAGTGATCGCACCCGTTGCCATTGTTGATGGCGCTGTGAATCTTGGTAAACTTGGTCATGCCACCTACGGCGCGAACAAAGCACTGGGCGGGCTGGATCAGGCGCTAAAAACAGAAGTCGATACCAAGAATTTTTCCCATTTGCTGGTGCTCGGCAGCCAGAACTATTACCTCGCCACCAATTCAACGGCTATGTCACCTTATATGGAAAAGGCCATACGCGGCAAGGATGGCAATATTGATCTCCAGAACCCTGCCAACATTCCGGTATTGCGTGCAGCTATTACGGCCGGCATTGAAGACAATACCAACAAGTTGGATGCCTATGAAAGCATCGGCCCGCGCATGCTGTGGTCTTCTGATCGTATCAAATATTATCATGATGCTGTGGGTGAACGTAATAACCTTCAGGCTGCACTTACTGAACTTGCTGCACTTGAGGGTGAACTGAAAAATAAAGGACAGACCGTACCTACGCGCTCACTGAAGTTGCAGTCAGTTGATATTCTGGCAAGCAATAAAACCCCTGACCTGAATAACTATGCTACGCTTAAACATATTGCGGATATAGAGCCCTACTTACCTGCCACGAATGGCAGTATACATTACCATATCGGCAAGATATCGCGTGATAGCTCGGGCAAGCTCGATGTGATGAATCCACAGAATATAGCCAACATGGGCAAGCTCGTGGTTGCCCTGGAAAAAGAAGCGAAGGCGCGTGCTGATGTGATCGATGGCACATGGTTGAATGATAACGAAACACGTTATTACAACGCGGCGAACAGTGAAGCTACCATGTATAAAAATGCCTTCGAGGAATTAAAGCATCTGAATGGCAAATTAATGGCAGAAGAAGCGCAGCGTAAAGCGGCAGAGACAGAGGCACTAAAACCAAAACTTGCCGAAGACCTGAGAAGAACCCTTGAAGAATACATGAAAGATATGCCGCAAGGCGCTAACTCTTCGGAGATATCACACTCTTCTTCACAGCCTATCCCCACCAATAATCCTGAGTTAGGCAAAGGAAAAGGCCCTCAGAAGAACGGCTAATTCATATCTGCTGAATATTTAAGCCGCAGGATAGCTTCCTGCAGGTAGTTCACGCTTACTTTTTCTGGTGGGATCACTGTGCCACACTTCACCGTTATCTTCCCGCGCAGCCATTTGCGTGGCAGCCAGCGCAACGGTGATTTCATATATTTACGGGAGAACATGCTGCCCCACAGACCGTTGATAGCCAGAGGTATCACTGGCACGGGATCGCGTTTGATCATCCACTCGATACCGGGACGGAAACGCCCGAGGCTTCCAGTAAAGGTCAGGAATCCTTCGGGGAAGATGCAGATCACATCGCCATTCTTGAGCCCCTCAGAAACAGCGTTCAGCGCAGCTTCCACGCTCTTACGATTGGGCGAGATAGGGATCGCCCTGTCCATACTCATCAGATAATGCACGCCTGGAAGGTTATAAATATCCTGATCAATGATGTAGCGAACCTTGCGTGGACACCCGGCATCAATAATAGGCCCATCCACATAGGAAACATGGTTCGCGATGATGATGGCCGCACCCTCTTTTGGCATGTTCTCAAAGCCGCTGTAATGCGGTTTATACACGAACCTGGTGAGGGAGTGCGCAATGTAGCGGTAAAGTGGCTCAGGATTGAGCGAGAACTTCCACTTAGGGAGTTTTATCCTAGGTAGTGACTTCAATCTAAGCGCCCGTATATATGCAATTTCCATCCTTAAGTGTATCATTATAATAGTTAATTTTATAATAAATTCAGGACGCAAAGGCGGTTATAGGGGCTGGAAACCATGCATTTTATGCTTTACCTTTGGGATAATTGCTGCTAAAAAGCGCGACCTTAAACCATAAACTTGAGACTAGGATACTATGCCAACTACCATCAGAATGTCACGCCACGGCACCAAAAAACGCCCATATTACTGGATCGTTGTAACCAATTCACGCAGCCCTCGTGACAGCAAGTTCATTGAAAAGATTGGCTCATACAATCCTCTGTTGGAAACCGGCAACGAAAAACGCGTTGAGATCAACACTGACCGTGCAAAACACTGGCTTTCTGTTGGCGCTCAGATGAGCACCCGCGTGCATCTGTTCTTCAATCAGGCTGGCCTTGTTAAAACAAAGCCTGCACAGCGCGTTGCCCGCAAGTCTAAGAAAGACAAAGGCGGCGAAGCAGAAGCAGTAGCTCCAGCAGCAGAAGCTGCACCAGCAGCTTAATTTCCAAGGCCGTATATGTCACGGCCTGAGTCCCAACTTATCAAAGCAGCAGTGGTTATCTCCGCTCACGGTATTCGTGGGCAGGTGAAGCTGCGCAGTTTGCTTTCTTTTCCTGAAGAGCTGGAAGAACTCGATACGCTAAGCGATGCGTTCGGAAATAAAAAATATCATATCAAAATAACGTCGGGCAATGCGCCGCAATATGTCGCATCCATCGATGGCGTGAAAGATCGCAACACCGCCGAGACCCTGAAGAACCTTGTGTTATACACCAAGCAGGAAAATGTTTCTGAACCAGAACATTCATATTTGATAGGCAAAGATGTGAGAACAATAGCTGGTGAAAAATATGGCATCATTTCTGACATCGTAAATTATGGCGCAGGCGATATCGTGGAAATATCAAAAGGCGCTGAGACAGAAATGCTGCCACTCAACGAGCAGTTCATCACAGTGGATGGCGACAACATCTTTGTTACACCGCCGAATTATCTTGAGGCAGAAAAGAAATGAGCCAGTTCCGCGCCATTGTACTCACCCTCTTCCCCGAGATGTTCCCGGGCACACTCGGACACTCACTGGCTGGCAAAGCCTTGGAAAAAGGCCTGTGGTCTTTGGAAGCCATCAATATCCGCGACTTCGCTACGGATAAGCATAAAACCGTGGACCAAAGCCCTTATGGCGGCGGCACAGGCATGGTGTTAAAGCCTGATGTAGTGCATGCGGCCATAGAGCATGCCAAGGCCAAATTACCGGCTGCAACGCTCGTCTATACCAGCCCGCGCGGTAAGCCATTTAACCAGAAAATGGCCACCCAGCTGCTTACCGGCGACCTCATCATACTCTGTGGGCGCTTCGAAGGAGTGGATCAGCGGGTCATAGACCACCACCGGATGCTGGAAATAAGCCTGGGGGATTTCGTGCTTTCAGGCGGGGAAATAGCCGCCCAGGCCATTCTGGACGCCTGTGTAAGGCTGATTCCGGGGGTTATCAGCAAGGCCAGCGCCCTGGACGAAGAAAGCTTTACAACGCCTAAAAGCCGCGAGACAGCAGGCGAGCCAGCCCTGAGCCCTGCCTCATGCGATAATCAGCAGATTATCGCGGGGGCAAAGGAAGATTTCGCTGGACTGCTGGAATATCCTCATTATACTAGGCCGCCTTTGTGGAACGGGGTAGAAGTGCCAGACGTGCTTTTATCAGGTAATCACGAACAGATACATAATTGGCGCTTGGCGCAGGCTAAAGAAATAACTGCGACTCGCCGCCCGGATTTATTGAGAAAAAAGGACGGATAATATGAATACGCTGCAAAAATTCGAGCAGGACTACAAGAACAAGCTCGCTGCTGACAAAAAGATCGATGACTTCGCACAGGGCGATACCGTGCGCGTTGGCGTTCGTATTATCGAAGGTAACACTGAGCGCGTTCAGGTATTTGAAGGCGTTGTGATCGGCAAAAGGAACGCTGGCCTGCGTTCATCTGTGACTGTTCGCAAGATCAGCCACGGTGAAGGCGTAGAACGCGTATTCCCGATCTACTCTCCACGCGTTGAAAGCATTGAAGTGACCCGCAAAGGTGACGTTCGCCGTGCGAAACTTTACTATCTTCGTGGTCTCACTGGTAAAGCCAGCCGAATTACGGAAAAGCGTGACAACTCTCAGGATGCTGACGCCGCAGCCGAGTAGTTATAATCCGCATAAAGAAAAAAAGGGCGCTCACCGAGCGCCCTTTTTTTTAGTCTTGCATTGCCTTGATGACATCAGAAAGCTATCATTCACCTCTCACAAAACAACGAGTATCTAATGCCAAAAACACTCTACGATAAGATCTGGGAAAACCACCTTGTACACGCGCAGGATGATGGCACATGTCTCATCTATATCGACCGCCACCTGATCCACGAGGTAACAAGCCCTCAGGCATTTGAGGGGTTACGCGCCGCTGGCCGCAAGGTTCGCAGGCCAGATGCCACGCTCGCCGTGCCGGATCACAACGTACCCACCACACCAGAACGCAAACAAGGCATCATCAAGGATGAAACCTCGCGCATTCAGGTAGACACGCTGACTCAGAACACCAAGGAATTCGGCGTTCCCTATTATGCGATGGATGATAAGCGTCAGGGCATCGTGCATATCGTTGGCCCTGAACAAGGCTTCACCCAACCCGGCATGACCATCGTGTGCGGTGATTCTCACACCTCAACGCATGGCGCGTTCGGCGCACTGGCGTTTGGTATCGGCACATCTGAAGTTGAGCATGTACTTGCCACACAAACACTCATCCAGCGCCGCGCGAAGAACATGCTCATCCGCGTCGATGGCAAATTGCCGGTTGGCGTAACTGCCAAAGATATCGTGCTTGCCATCATTGGCAAGATCGGCACCGCTGGCGGCACAGGTTACGTCATGGAATATGCAGGCGATGCCATCCGCAGCCTTTCCATGGAAGGTCGCATGACCGTGTGCAATATGAGCATCGAAGCTGGCGCACGCGCCGGCCTCATCGCACCAGATGAAACTACCTTCGCTTATCTCAAGGGCCGCCCGCTTGCACCGCAAGGCGCACATTGGGATAAAGCCGTGGCTTATTGGAGAACCCTGCCTTCGGATGCCGGTGCGAAATATGATGCCGAGGTAGTGCTGAATGCTGCCGATATCGCACCGCAGGTGACCTGGGGCACAAGCCCAGAGCAAGTGCTGCCGATAACAGGAAACGTACCAAACCCTGCCAATGAAAAAGATGAAGGCCGCAAAAAATCGCTCGAACGCGCGCTGGAATATATGGGGCTGACCGCAGGACAAAAACTCACCGATGTTGCCATTGATAAAGTATTCATCGGCTCTTGCACCAATGGCCGCATCGAAGATCTGCGCGAGGCTGCCATGATGGCATCCGGACGGCGCATTTCAAGCAATGTAAAACTGGCGATGGTGGTGCCAGGTTCTGGCCTTGTGAAAGAACAGGCGGAAAAAGAAGGCCTGGATAAGATATTCCTCGCCGCTGGTTTTGAATGGCGCGAGCCCGGCTGTTCCATGTGCCTTGCCATGAATGCCGACCGGCTTGACCCGGGTGAGCGCTGCGCCTCCACATCGAATCGCAACTTTGAAGGCCGTCAGGGTCGTGGTGGCCGCACGCATTTAATGTCACCCGCCATGGCAGTGGCCGCCGCAATTACCGGGCATTTAGCAGATGTGAGGGAGATACAGAAATGAAAGCTTTTAAAACACTCACTTCCGTTGCCGCACCGTTACCCATCGAGAATGTCGATACGGATGCGATCATCCCCAAGCAGTTCCTCACCACTATCAAACGCACCGGTTTGAAGGATGGGCTGTTTTACGAAATGCGCTATACGGTGGATGGCAAAAAGATCGAAGATTTCATCCTGCACAAAGCACCTTTTGACAAAGCACAGATACTGGTGTCGGGTATAAATTTCGGTTGCGGCTCCAGCCGCGAGCATGCGCCATGGGCACTTCTGGACTTCGGAATTCGTTGCGTGATCGCGCCGTCATTCGCGGATATTTTCTTCAACAATTGCTTCAAGAACGGCATCCTTCCTGTTGTATTACATAAAGAACAAGTAGATACCTTAATGGGGTATGCAAAAAATGGGTTGCCTGTTAGCGTTGATCTGGAAAAGCAAACTGTTACCGCTGGCAATGAAAGTTTTGGCTTCAATGTTGAGCCCTTCCGCAAGCACTGCCTGATGAACGGGCTGGATGATATTGGCCTGACGCTGGAAAAGCTGAACGATATCTCTGCATATGAGAAAAAACAAAAAGAACGCACACCATGGTTAGCTGCTTAACACGTCATTGCGAGGAGCATATGCGACGAAGCAATCCACTCTTAGGAAGATGGATTGCTTCGCTACGCTCGCAATGACGATGCACACACACCACGACCACTCCCACGACCATGACCTAAGTGCCAGCAAGCGCGTGATATGGATCGTGCTTGTCCTGAATTTCGGTATGTTCCTAATGGAGATATTTCAGGGGATCGATGCGGATTCCAGCTCGCTCATCGCGGACTCTATTGATTTCCTGAGCGACTCCTTCAGCTATGCCATCACCTTGTATGTCATGCATAAGGCCCTGCACCTGCGCGCCAAGGCTGCACTGGTAAAAGCCTATTGCATGATCGGTGTGGCCAGTATCGTGCTTATGCAAGCGGTGCACAATATCATCGATAACTGCCTGCCGAACCACCTCACCATGGGCTGGGTGGGGGCGTTGGCATTGTTCATCAACGTGGTGTGCACCATATTGCTTTTCCGGACGCGCGGCAAAGACAGCAACATGCAGTCCATCTGGCTGTGCAGCCGCAATGATGCCATTGGCAACATCCTCATTATCATCGCTGCCGGGCTGGTTTATACCACAAAAAGCCTATGGCCAGACCTGCTTGCAGCCCTTGTAATCGCTGGACTTGCGGGCACGTCCGCGTTAAAAATCATCAAACAGGCAAAAGAAGAATTACGTCATGACCACTAAACACATCCTCCTCCTCCCCGGCGATGGCATTGGGCCAGAAGTTGTTAAAGAAACGGCAAAGATCATCGATTGGCTCAGCGCCAACGGCACAGTGAAATTCACCACCAGCACCGCACATATCGGCGGCTCGGCGTATGACGCAGTGGGCACGCCCTTCCCTGATGAAACCTTGGCAGCCGCCAAAAAGGCCGATGCTATTCTGCTTGGTGCGGTGGGTGGTCCTAAATGGGAATCGCTCCCTATTGCTTCACGCCCTGAAAAAGGCCTGCTTGGCCTGCGTAAGGAACTGGAACTTTTCGCCAACCTCCGCCCTGCCATTTGCTTTGATGAGTTGGCGGATGCCTCCACATTGAAGCATGAAGTGGTGGCGGGTCTTGATATCATGATCGTGCGGGAACTCACGGGGGGTATTTATTTTGGCCAGCCGCGTGGGGTGGAAACCTTGGCCGATGGCACACGCCGCGGTTTCAACACTGAAGTATACACCAGCCCTGAAGTGCACCGCATTGCCCATGTAGCGTTCGACCTTGCGGCTAAACGTAATGGCCGTGTGTGCTCCGTCGATAAGGCCAACGTGCTTGAATGCACCGAGATGTGGCGCGAAGAAGTGAAGAAAGTGCATGCAGAAGATTACCTGAATATCGAACTCACCCACATGTATGTCGATAACGCGGCTATGCAGCTGGTGCGCAACCCTAAACAATTCGACGTGATGGTCACCACCAACATGTTCGGTGATATCTTGTCTGATATCGCCTCCATGCTCACCGGCTCGTTGGGTATGTTGCCTTCCGCATCGCTGGGTAATCCGGGTACACCGGGCGTATATGAGCCGGTGCATGGCTCTGCGCCGGATATTGCGGGTAAGAATATGGCAAATCCTATTGCCACCATCCTTTCCTTCGCCATGATGCTGCGTTATTCATTTGATATGAAAACGGAAGCGGACAGGCTGGAAGCGGCGGTGAAAGCCGTACTTGCCGATGGCCTGCGCACCGCAGACATTATGCAGGATGGCATGAAGCGCGTTTCCACCAATGAAATGGGCGATGCGATCCTCAAGAAACTGGCCGAGAAAGTCGCAAAAGCGGCCTGAAATTGCTGGATTTATCGCGTAAAAATGCTATTTTATGCGCCCCAGAAATGGGCCTATACATAAAATAAAGAAAGCAAAACAATGAGTTACAAAGTCGCAGTCGTCGGCGCAACGGGTAATGTTGGCCGCGAGATCCTTGAAATCCTTGCTGAGCGCAATTTCCCCGCCAGTGAAGTGGTGGCGCTCGCCTCCAAAGCATCCGTAGGTAAAGAAGTGAGCTTTGGTGATACAGAGATTCTGAAAATCCGCGCACTCGATGATTATGATTTCTCAGACACCGATATTGCACTTTCATCCGCTGGCTCAAGCGTATCCAGGGAATTCGCGCCGAAAGCGGCTGCGGCTGGCTGCGTGGTGATCGATAACACCTCCCTCTTCCGCATGGAAAAAGATATTCCGCTGGTTGTACCGGAAGTGAACGCACATGCGCTGAAGAACTTCCGTGTGCGCAACATCATCGCGAACCCGAACTGCTCCACCATGCAGATGGTAGTGGCATTGAAACCGTTGCACGACATCGCGAAGATCAAACGCGTGGTGGTCTCCACCTACCAGTCGGTTTCCGGCGCGGGTAAGGCGGGCATGGACGAGCTATTCGACCAGACCAAGCAGATCTACATGAACAACCAGATGGATCCGGCAAAATTCACCAAGCGCATCGCATTTAACGTGATCCCACACATCGATGTGTTCATGGATGACGGTTACACCAAAGAAGAATGGAAAATGATCCATGAGACCAAAAAGATCATGGATGAGAGCATTGAAGTGGCCGCCACTTGTGTGCGCGTGCCGGTGTTCGTTGGCCACTCTGAATCGGTGAATATTGAATTTGAGAAACCACTTTCAGTGGAAGAAGCCCGCGAGATACTCGAAGAATCCGATGGCATCGTAATGTATGACGAGCGCAAGGATGCCGGCTATTGCACCCCCATCGAATGCGCCGGTGAAGATGGTGTATTCATCTCCCGCCTGCGCGCTGATCCTTCAGTAAAGAACGGCCTTGCCATGTGGATCGTCTCCGACAATCTGCGCAAGGGCGCTGCGCTCAATGCCGTGCAGATCGCTGAAGAACTTATCCAGAATTATGGTCTAGCTCCTAAAAAAACCAACTGAGGTATTTATGTTCGCATGGATGAAACAAAACCCGACCCTTGCCGCAGGTATCGGGCTGCCAGTGCTTTTGATCGTGCTGTTTACCATCGCCAGCGCTATACCGGCCATGTTTGTAGAATCACCTAGGCATGATGTGCTCTTCTATACACAGAGCTATTCCGATAAGCCGATAGCGGATGTGACGCTCAGTGTTTCCGGCGGCAAACTCAAAGCGCAGTATAGGAAGCAGAACAACCAGTATAGCAATAACAAACAAAACCTGTATTTGTATTCTGCCAGAACCGGCACGGTGAAACAGATAAATATCAATCCACCAGATGCAGGCACAGACCATTGGCAGGATTTCCATATTGCCGAGGTAAGTGACCTGAAGCTGGATACCAACCTCACCGCGCCGGATGGTTATACGTTCGAGGCATACCGCTCGCATCGCGGCGGTGACATCGGCAGCCTCTTTCTCGGAGGCTCATACCGTACCAATGGCCCACTCCTTACCAGAGATGGCCGCAGCATTCCGCTGCACCCAAAATCAGGCGACTATTACGGCTATAACGCCCAGTTCCTCGGTTGGGTGAAGGAGTAGCGCCATGAACCAGCCAGCAACCAAACAGGAAGCCATCAGTGAGATCATCCGCCTTGCCAGGGCGTTTGATGTATGCGCGGAAGAAATTTCTGCAGGCCTCATGCCTATGGCTGATAAGAGCCCAAAAAATGTGGGTAATGTCGTCACCCGCGTATTTGGTTATCTCGGCGGTGTGTTCGTCCTTGCAGGTATCGGCACATACATCGCCATGTTCTGGCCAGAGATGAATAGCTTCACACGCGTACTGGTGACCTTTGGCAGCGGCTTTGCCTGCTACATACTGGGTGTTATCGCCATGAAGGATAAGACACAGCACTCAAGAATGGTCGCCCCGCTGCTACTGATAGCTGCATTGCTACAGCCCGCGGGTCTTTTTGTTGCCATTGATGAATGGTTCAACTCAAATACCGATCCACATTACGCTGTAATGTTCGTGTTCGGTGTCATCGGCTTACAACAATTCTTCACTTTCCGGGCGTTGAAACACTGGATATTGCTGTTCTTCACGGTTGCTTACGGCGCGATATTCACTGGCGTATTGATGGACCTGATCGATATTCCGAATGTCTATACCGGCCTTACGCTTGGTATCAGCTTGCTGTGCGTCGCGTATACCATCAGCAAGACCCCCTATCACCGCACGGCAGGGCTTTGGTATTTCATTGGCTCTGCCCTCTTCCTATTCAATTTATTTGACTGGGTGGAGCGTACACCACTTGAAATTCTCTATCTCGCGGCAACAGGCTTTACCGTGTATCTCAGCGTACTGGTGCAAAGCACGGTGCTGCTGGTGGTTGGCGTGCTGGCCATGCTTTCCTATATCGGCTACTTCACTGCGCAGCATTTTGTGCAATCGATCGGCTGGCCGATCACCCTTATCGTCATCGGCGGGCTGTTCTTTGCCATCAGCACCGGCGGCTGGAAGATCAAACAAAAATATTTCAAGAAATAAGAGACCATGAAACCACTACCCAAGCAATACGACCACAAAGAAGCAGAAACCCGCTGGCAGCAGACATGGGACAAGAGCGATGTCTATCACTGGAAGAATGATCTCCCACGCGCACAGACCTTCGTTATCGATACCCCGCCTCCCACCGTTTCCGGCATATTGCATATGGGGCACATCTTCAGCTACACACAGGCGGATTTCGTGGCGCGCTTTCAGCGCATGGCGGGCAAGGACGTGTTTTACCCAATGGGCTTTGATGATAACGGCCTGCCGACCGAGCGACTGGTGGAAAAAGAAAAGAAGGTGCGCGGAAATTCCATGCCACGCGCCGATTTCGTGGCCATGTGCCGCGAAGTGGTGGTGGATGCGGAAAATGAATTCCGCCGCCTGTTCAAAAGCACGGCGCTTTCAGTGGACTGGCGTCAGGAATACCAGACCATCAATGATGATGTGCAAAAACTCTCACAGGCCTCGTTCCTCGACCTTTTGAAAAAAGGCGAAGCCTACCGCGATTTCCGCCCGACCTATTGGGACTGGGTGGACCAGACCGCCATCGCGCAGGCAGAAGTTGAGAACAAAGAACTACCCGGTACAATGAACGAAATAGAGTTCACGCTGGAAGATGGCTCACCACTTGTTATCATGACAACCCGCCCTGAATTGCTCGGTGCGTGCGTGGCGGTGATGTATCATCCGGAAGACCCGAATGCGGCAAAATATAAAGGTAAGCATGCCATCACGCCGCTATTTGGCGTAAAAGTGCCAATGATCGCCGACGAAGCCGTGGAGCGCGAAAAAGGCACCGGCATCGTGATGTGCTGCACCTTCGGTGATGACACGGATAAGGAGTGGTGGAGAAAGTTTAAGCTGCCGCTCAGAGCACTACTAACACAGCAAGGAAAATTAGATTTTGAGAATACTCTTTATGTTACGTCGTTTGAAAAAGGTGCTGCAGTTGGAATCCAAGAATTACAAGGCCTCAAGCCTAAACAGGCGAATACCAAAACCATCGAGCTGTTACAAGAAGCAGGCAAGCTGCTGAAACAGACGCAGATGGTGCATACGGTGAAATGCGCTGAGCGTTCCGGCACACCCATTGAAATCATCCCCACGCACCAGTGGTTCGTGCGCATCATGGATAAGAAAGAAGCCCTGCTTGCCAAAGGTGCAGAGTGCAACTGGAATCCTGAATACATGCGCATTCGCCTTAACCAGTGGATCGAAGGCCTAAAGGAAGACTGGTGTATTTCCCGCCAGCGTTTCTTCGGCGTACCGTTCCCTGTCTGGTACGAGATGAACATCGATCCAATGGATGATAAGCCACTTAAAATCGTTTATGCTTCACAAGAACAACTACCAGTAGATCCTCTAGTTGATACGCCTGCTGGGTATAAAAAAATCCCTGATTCCGATACCATAAATTATGGTTTTACAATTTCTGGAAATTTTCATGGGAAAATCCATCTTAATCCTGAAGGCAAACTAGTTGCACTATTCCCTGATAATGATGTGATGGACACATGGGCGACTTCCTCCATCAGTCCGCAGCTTAGCTCTAAAGGCATCAATAAAGATTTCACGCTGGATGCGAACCGCCATGCAAAACTCTTCCCAGCGGATATCCGCCCGCAGGCGCATGAGATCATCCGCACATGGGCATTCTACACCATCGTAAAAGCGCACCTGCATGAAAATTCCATTCCGTGGAAGAACCTCATGATCTCTGGTTGGTGCTTGGCCGCTGATAAAACCAAGATGAGCAAATCCAAAGGCAACGTGGTGACCCCCGTGGAACTGATTCAGGATAAGGGCACAGATTCTGTGCGTTACTGGGCGTCTACTTCACGCCTTGGCTCGGATACTGCCTTCTCTGAAGACCTGCTAAAGATCGGCAAGAAGCTAGTGGGCAAGCTGTGGAATGCCAGCAACTTCGCATCGCTGAACCTCGCGAAGCTGGAAGGCAAACCCTCCACCGCAGCAACAGATGCCAAAAATGGCATTATCACTGAAGCACTTGATTTGTGGATTCTCTCCCGCCTGCATGTGGCGATTGCCAAGGCTACGGCGGAATTTAAGAAATTCGAATATTGCGACGCGCGCGTGGCAATCGAGGATTTCTTCTGGAACGATTTCTGCGATAATTACCTTGAGCTGGTGAAAGCCCGCGCTTATGGCGAAACCCAGCAGACCGGTCAGCAATCAGCTCTTTACACCATCTATCACTGCCTTGATGGATTGTTGCGCCTGTTCGCGCCGTTCGTGCCGCATGTTACGGAAGAACTCTTCAGCTATATCTTTGATGATAAATTTGCGAAATCCGGCTCTGTCCATGCCCGCGGCAACTGGCCGCTGGCTACGAATTACCCATATGATGCCACAGCAGAAAAATCTGGTATGGCATGTGTTGATATTCTAAACGTTATCCGCAAGGCGAAGTCGGAAGCCTCTGTATCCATCAAATTCCCTGTGGAGTCTGTGGAAGTGCATATACTCGGTGAGGGTATCGTGTGGAAGCAGGTGGAATCCGTAATGGCTGACCTGAAAGCTGCGGGCAATGCAGAAAGCATCACGCAGAGCAATGATAAAGGCCTGAACTATATGTCGGATAAAGGATGGTTCACTGCTAATGTACAGCTTGCGCCGCAGGATGCAAAGACCGGCACTTAAGCCGCGCCCTGCCCGCCCGATCTGCCTTTGAGGAACTTTACGATGTCAGGAATAGCGGTTTCTACTGAGGTCGGTAAACTTGTGGTATCAGCGACGGCGAGCTTAGGCATATTGTCCGGATTAACCAGACCATCGAACTTAACATTATCTCTCGATACATTGAGCGCGCCTACCTTGCCTGTAAATGCGGCTTTGCGAGATAGCGATGGTGTCTTACCAAGCATCCCCTGAATATCGACCACATCTTTTTTCATTTCCTGCAGACGGTCATAGAGCCAGCCAGGAACATTATCCTTCTTCCATTTATCCGGATTGTTTTCTGTGCCGGCAGGAATTGATTTCGTCTGTTTGAGCCTGCTTACCGTATCGGTCGTCATGCTATCGACGGTATTCTCCAGTTTCGCGAGCTCTTTATGAAGTTCAGCCAGTTGCGGTTTGGAAACATCCTTGCCGTCACCACTGAGCATATTGGTGGCCTGCGTGTGGAGATTGTCGAACATTGTTTTCAGGTCTTTGCCGCCCTTGGCATCGCCATCGTAATCACCATTCATCAGCTTGGTATAGCCGGTATATTTCCTTGAGAAATGAAGGATCTTGTTCCTTGCTGCTAATTTACGCTCCGGTGTATCATCTGCCATATTACTTTCAGCAGGTTGAACACTACTAGTTTTTGCTCCGGTGGTTGGGCTGTTGCTGGCACTTTCTATGCCATATGGCAACACCGCAGGCACAGAAAGATCTACCCTGCCCGGATTTTTAAAATCAACCACACCCTGCATCTGTGCATCTGGTATGCCGTATTTCTCTTTTTCACGCATGAGCTGGCCAGCTGATAAAGGGCTGTTGATATCCAGCGTACGCTGCACATCAGCAAGCGCTTCGCCGCGTGCTATCCTGAAACGATTCTCGATCGTTTCCATATTTTCATTACCGATCAGAGTAAACAGTTGCCGGTCATCATCCCTGGTGTTGATAAAATCAACACGAGCACCGCGCTCAACAACGATCTGTCGTTTATTATCGCCGATCATGGTCAGGGTCTTTGCACCCGTCTTTGAATGCTCGCTCAGCTTGTTATCTGGTGTACTGAGGTCATAGCGTGTGACCTTCGGCTGAGTAGAAGCTGCCGATTTATCCGGATTACTGGTTGTTCTCCGGCTTGTGACCCCAGACATGCTGGTCAGCTCGACAGGTGTAACATCCACCAGCGCCGATTGCTTGCTTTGCGCATCCAGCGTAAATGACCCCTGAATGATGAGAGGCTCGCTGGTATTCAGTGTGATTTGTGGAGAGAATTTTGAATCGATCTCAAGTCTTGAACCAGCACCTGCACCAATGATCTGCAAACTATCATCTCTGCCGATGCGCATGCCGATATCATGCACACCAACCATCACTTTACCATCCGACTGAATGGTAATATTCTGGTTTTTTTCTACCTTGAGGACAATAGGATCGCCCAAAGCCATACGCACCTTCTTTGAAATTCTTGTTTATTTGCAATATCCTAAAGTAAATAGGTAAAAATATCAATAATATCACCCTTAAATTAATATTGATATTTCATCTACTTAAGCCACCTTCACGAGATTGTAATCTTTTACCAGCGATCCTGTTGGCAAAATTTTGCTGTGTGGTCACCTGTGCCGGTGGATAGTCAACATGCATCACAGCGTAATGCAGCGCCTCTGCGTTCTGCAGCGCGTGCTGAACATGGTTCATCACTGCTTCCTGCCGCACAGGGTCAGCCACTTTATCTGCCACGCGCGCGGCGACGTCAGCAGGTATCTCGCCACCGGCTACTTTCTCAAGTGCTTTATCAGAAAGTTTAGAAAGCCTGAAAGATAACGTAAGATCACCTTTGTCCAACTGAAGTTGCGGCAAGAGTTCTTTATGCACGCGGCCAGACGCAGCTTCCTTGAAAACCTTTGCGGCATCCACCACATCTGTGTGGCCATGCTGCATGTTCTTATACGCTGCGACGACGCGTACATCTTCCGGTGTGTATCCATCCGCCTCGCGCAGAACAATAGCACTGATCTTTCCCGGGCCTGTGCCCTCTGCATTCGTACGCTTTGCCAAATCCAACCGATGATGACCATCGGCTACGAATACACTACCATCTAATCTCTCATGAACTAATATTGGATCGCCGTGCAACACAGCATCCCATTTCTTTGCTTCGTATCTGCCTTTTTTGGTAACACCACTGTGCTTATCACCACCGGAACGGAACTGATACGTTGCCGGATCGGTCTGGATAGATTCAGGATCGAATTGTATGATCTGGCCGGAATGGTCAGATGCTTCAAATCTTTTGACGATGGAAGGAACGAGCTGCTCAACATTAAGGCCAGAAAGCGCCTGCCATGCCTTACCGGCATCGACAACATTGTGGAATGTTCCCCCACTAATGTCTGCAGCTGCTGCCATTATTTCTTTCCTTACAAAAACCCCCGCGGGCTACGCGGGGGATTTTACCTTACTCATGATTCCGGCGAAAGCAGGAATCTATATTACGCTACGCCACGAGCTTTTCCAGCTTGCTCGGCGCGCTGTGCCGCGATCTCATCTGGTTTTATCGCAGCTTTCAGTTCATCACGTTTTGAAGCCACCTGATCTACATGCTCTGCTGGTGCTTCTGCTTTTACTTCTTCAGATTTAGCAGGGATAGAGGCTTTCGCTTCTGCCACCGCAAGGCCGCTCAACTGGCTAGCCTGTGCATCGGTAATGATGCCTTGTGTTTTCGCATCTTCGATAAGTTTCTGCTGGGAAAGCGCTGCAGTCAGAGCTGCCTGCACTGTCTGGTTATCGAGATCACCCTGAACAAAGCCCTGCATCATACCCACCGCAGCATCCAGCATCGCTTCGCTACCAAGCGTCTGCTGTACAGCCGCCAGATCGATAGGGTTACCGGAAGAGCGCGCAGCATCAGCCAGCGCGATCAACTGAGCAACGCGCTCAGCTACCGAATTACGTTGTGATTGTTCCTGAGTTTTAGTTTCAAGACGTGCAGCTTCATCCGCCATAAGTCGTTCCCCTCTATGTTATAGTTTAGTTTATTATTACTTATTTACTGAGCGCGTGGCCTTTGCCGCCAGCCGTCAATGCGAAGTATGCAACCGCACCACCACCCGCAAGCTGGGCCACTGATTTCACCAGTGTGCCAACGTCTGCCGGAATGTCTTTACCGGTTTCATCCTGTTCAGGTGATGCCATGCCCACAAAGCGACCAAGATTCTTCAACCCCTTGCCCACGATGATAGCACCCACACCCGTACCGGCTACTGCGCCGGTCCTGCGCATGATACCGCCATGACTCCAGGCCTGAAGCGTTGCTTCTTTGAATTTGCCGTATTTGCCGAGCTCATTCCATTTGGTTTCGCCAAGCGCAATGCGCTTGCCGTCTTTACCAACTTTGGCAGCGGTGGATGTGAAATTGCTCGTGTTTACCTGCAGTTTGGCATCATGAGCTTCACGACCCGTCATTTCCTTAATTTTAGGACGGGCAGTTTTTTCCACTTCACTGCTTTTATTGAGGAGCTTATCAAGTTTTGCTTTTTCCTCAGCCAATGTTTTAGCTGCTTCATCGGCGTTTTTTCCACTTAACTTGCCAATTTTTTCTTCAAGATCGGCAACATGCTCTTTAGCTTTCTCAGACAGTTTGTTCGTGTTGGTTACCAGATCATCAAGTTCGGCATGCGCATGGCCAGCAGCATCATGCAATGTCTCTTTTAATTTCTTTATGCTAGCTTCATGCGCTGGTTTCGCCGCTGCTTCTGCTTTCTCAAGAGCCTTTTCTGCATTTTTTAATTCAGCATGCTTCGCTTCAATGCTATCCAATTTCCCTTTGAGAGACTCCCCTGGTTTATGCGTCTGATAATTTGCAGCACTGCCTTCCAGATCCTTCATATCATCTTTTACACCCAAAGCAGCTTTCACAGCTTTGAAATGTTCGTTGTCTTTAAGCAGGTCTAAAAGTGATCCGACGTCAGCCATAATAAGCCCCATTAGGTGTTAAATCATTAGATATGCCTAATATACCTGAAAACCCCGAAAGTTATATTACAATTCTGTGAATTCCCGCTTAGTACTGAACAGCTTGGCCTCTTCTGCCCTGCGTTTTACCAGCCCGGAAAGCCGTTTTCCGCGTGAAAACACCCATTTTCCCAGTTCTTTGGGCACTTTCTCATAAAGCCCCTGATTGAGGCATCTTAATAAGGTAGACCTTTCAAAGGCCTTGTTGCCTATATTATAGGCAAAAGAAACCAGCGCATCGAACTGGTTTTGGCTCATTTCCACCGCTACGAACCGGTTTACGGCCCACTCAACCCTTCTAACATCCTGTTTTAATAGATTTTTTGCCATTTCCGGTGATATTCCGGCCTTTGGGAAGGCCTCCCCCTCGAGTATGACATGCCCGTAACCTATGGTGGAAAGCCCGGCCGGGCATATATAAGGAATGGGGGAAAAACCCTCATGCCGCATGATCAGGGCATAGCCCTGCTCCGATAAAGTTCTCATAATAGATATGCGCCTATTTTCCGATCAGACGATTGGTGATGAAGCCAAGCTGGCGTTTAATGGCATCGGTATCCTGCTTCATATATTCAAGACGCTCTTCGATGCGCGCAAGTTTTTCACTGTGGCTTGCATTACCTGTACCCTGTCTCTCCACATGCTCCACACGCGCTTCCAGTGATACGGCCCACACGAACATTCCTACCACCTGCATCAAGATCATCATTACCACAGCGATCGGCACACGTTTATCCAGCGCCCATTCCTGATTATGCTTCTTCATGACCCTATGCATCGCTGTAGCTATTTACAGTGTAAAACAATTTAATCCCATGCAGGCGTGCGCTAACTGCCAGATTGTCTGCTGCATCTGCGGCCTTGCGATACACACGGAAGAAACAAATATCACCAACCGTGGGTGTTCCGCCGATGGTTATGCTTGAGGTTTCTGCCGATATATAAATATCGTTCGTTGTATTACCGCTATCTGTGACAGTTTGTGCCGTACCGAATGAAACACCCATGGCATCACTATTACTACATGCGACGCCTTGAATACCCCACACCGTTGTGAAGTTTGTGGCGGTAGCTGGATGACTCCAATAAAACACGGCTGTCACCGTGCCTTCATCCCAACCCTTGCGGAAGGCAATTGAGAATTGCGCATATTGCTCGGTGGAGGGGTCAAAACCAAGCGTAACCATGTCGGGTTGGCCGGCGGCAATTTCCACCTGTGCCAGCGCGCTACATCCGTTGGTAATAGAAGGGCGCATATTAGCTGCCGGTATCCACAGTGTTTTCTTGGCTACTCCTACTGAAGCCATCCAGCTGCTGCCATCATATATGTACGCTACATTCTCGTCATTCACCCAAAGAGTAGAACCTTCATTAGGTATGATGAATTTCCAGCTCTGGTCGTAATAGGCTAGTTTGCCATCCTGCCCTGTCCAGTCACCGGTAGCGCTAACGGGTATGATATATATATCACCACTCGTAGGTGAACCCGGAGGAGTGCTTGTTGTACGGCTTTTTGCACCGTTATTTATGAATGCGTCGATACGAGTGAGCGCCTGATTCACCGTCACCTCTTTTTGCGACTGCGATTGCTCCACCAGCGTCATACCGATATGTGTCGTTGTTGCCATAATTACTCCTGAAATTGTAAAATTGCTTTATTCACGCGGCTGCCTGCATTAGACTGCGGCAAAACTAATGAGGAACTTGCCATGCCTTCACTCTCCGAGGTCAAACGCCAGGTCGAACAATACAAACACAGCTATATCTTCTGGACGAACAAGGAGATCCGCACGCTCCCCAGCATCCTTGATGAGGATGAGGATATCCGTGCCGTTACCTCTGGTTATATGAACAGTGCCACATGGCTGGCCGTATGCACCACGCGTCGACTGATATTCCTCAATTGCGGCATGTTCTTTGGCATGCGCCAGATCCAGCTGCCACTTGACCGTATCCAATCCATCGACCACGCATTTACCATCGCATTCGGCTCTATCAGCGTATGGGACGGCGCATCATCCTTCACCATCAGCATGGTGATGAAATCCTCCATCATCCCGTTCGTACGCGCTACACAGGAAGCCATGTATGCCCATCGCAAGAATATGGCCCAGATCAACCAGCCAGCACCCACAACCGCTGCACCACTGGATGTCGCCTCACAGCTGGCAAAACTTGCGGAGCTGAAAGAGCGTGGTCACTTGACCGAAGAAGAATTCCAAACGCAAAAGCGCAGGCTGCTGGGCTAAATATTAGCCTCTGCCTTATACCCCCGCCCCACCATTGCAGATAACTGGTATACGCGCACTGTTACAGTTGCCTGTGGGCTGCCGAAATCTGTGGTTTGATCGGTTGCGCTGTAATCGCAGCTTTGTATTGTGGCGCTGATGGTACGCACTACACTTCCACCATTCATTATATCCACCTCATAGGCCTCAGACGCTTCAGAAAGAGGCACATCCACAGAATCCTGCCAATGGCCACCCAAACGTGTGCGCCGCACCCAACTGATACTTAAGTTACCAGAACCATCCCTGCTACCTGCTACATGTACGGGCGAATAAGGTTTCAGTGCCACACCACCGTAAGTAAAATCCTCTGCAACAGCTGCTGAAAGCGTACTACCGAACGATACAGGCTTATAACTCCGCGAAAGGCCAATCAGGCTATTTGCAACGATCTGGCTCGTGATACTGCCATCCAGAAGCACGAAGCGCTCTGAAACCGCATGTGTTCCCACGGCCCATTCCGTACCCAGCCTGCCACGCAGCAAATAGCTAAGGGTATATTTGCCCGGCTCAATAAGCGTTGCTGTTTTGAATTGTAATATCTCATTGCCAAGCACAGCGGCATTTGCGCCATTAAGCATAGCAAGCTCGGTAATACTTTGCAGCTCCCCTGTGCCAAACAGACTGACCGTTACTGTATTTTCCTCATCGAATACATGGCATGTACCTGTCGCTAATACATCCTGTGCCGTGCCTATGACGGAAGGCGCGGGAATATCAGTAATCCTGTTATAGCTTCCGCCGCCATCATCAGAACGGTACACAGCCGCGCCATTCCATCCGGCAGATACCCCCACCCCGGCATAACGAAGAATGCCTTTATCGGCATCATTGCCCGGGAAAGCAGGCAGATCCAGTATCTCCAGCTCGGTTGCCGGGATGGCGTTATTGCCTGCGGTCTGCGTTGCACCCTGCCCCGGCGATGTATAGAAATCATACGTTGAGACATCATCGGCAACCGCACTTATAGTAATCAGTCCATGGCTTTTCATATGCACCGAGATCACACGCATGCGGTGCGTGACACCTGATACGGTGACCGCCAGCACATCAGCGGGTTCAATATCGATATAACGAGTTGGCAGGTCAAAACTGTACTTCGTACGCGACACCCACTCGGTAAACAGGGTAACATCCGCGATGGTCTTTGCCACCTGATCGGCAAATACTATCGGCATATCGAGTGTCAGTATCTGCCGGCTTTCTGTCATCTCGCGCTGCGAATATTGCGTGGCATTCTGATAATTATATAGCCGGTTGATATAGACCACATTCACTCGCTTCGGCAGATCAACTTCCTGTGTCCTGCTTATCTCGAAGATATTGCTGTTATCTGCATTGCCTGATGGCACAAGGTCATTCTCCGGAATCTCCACATTTACCGTGCCACCACGGTTTACGAACTTTAATATCCCGTCAGATTCGACCGTATCAAAGAAATACCCCTGCTGGAGTATCTCAACCGCATTACGGATAGTTATCTGGTTGTTGATGACATACCCCTCCACCTGATCGGTCACCTGCGATACGCTGAGGTCAGCCTCTGTCAGACCAGCCCGTGTACACAGATCAACCAGTATGGCCGCAAGGCTGGAGATGCCCAGCTTTCCCTGCACCCAGTGGCCGGTCTTCCATGCTGCACCATCCGACCACACGCTGGTCAGATCCGGCCAATATGGATATGGCCGTGCATCCCATGTCCAGATGAACATGCGCTCAACCATGTCTGAATCCTGCCATTTCATCTCGGTGGCCATAAGCCCTGTGCGTTGCGCGCGGAAGTCCACGCGGCCTTTTGAGTGGTAAGGTAGCGCACTTGAAACGCTATTCGGGTCAAAGAACACGTTGGGCTGGTTGGTTGCGCCGTCGACACTGGGAAATCCATACTCCGTGAACCAGATAGGTTTTGATACCGGTATCCAGTCGGTTACACTGGTATCGGGGTTGGTGTGGGTATTCTCCCAGAACCATGCGATATTCTTCCATGCATACGGCGCAGAAAGTGCTGCCTGCGTGGTGCGCTCAGGGTCGGAATAATAAAAATCATATCCCTCACCTTCGGTCCAGCCATCCATGATGGCCTGAATATCATACCTGCCTTGCGGGGCATCCGAGATCGGGAAATACGCATCAATACCGATCATATCAATATCATCAGAGGCCCAGAGTGGGTCTAGATTATACCAACCACCATCGGTATGATGATATTCTGACCAATCCGCCGCATAGGTCACCTTCACACCACTGCCAAGAATAGTTTTTACCGTAGCAGCGAGGCTCACCAGTTCATCCACCGCCGGATAGACCCCGGGGGTATCAGTTACTTTAGTGAGGCCTTTTAATTCAGAGCCGATAACGAACGCATCCACCTTGCCATCCACAAGATTGGCGTAATGCGTGATGAAGTCGTTGTACCCATTTGTCTTGGTAAAGAAATCGGCCACTTCCGCGGCTGTACCGGTAATATCACCACGCCATGGCTTGCCTTCCGTATCCATGAATATCATGGGATAGAACATAATATTATATCCACGATCCTTGAGTTCATCGAGATAGCGTATCAAGCCGCTGTCATCAGGAGTGCCGCCATATTGCGGTGAACCATTGATAAGAGTGATCTGACGCGCTGTACTGCGTGTATAACTGCCCACCTGCCATGTATCCGGCGAGGTGATCGCTCCGGTTTGATATTCCACTCCTGGCTCAATGATACAATCGCCAGCATCAAGGCTGTCGCCGAACCAACTCACGACCACCGATACCCATTCCACATTCGGGCAGGTGCGTTCCAGCTGGTCCAGCGCCAGCTCCGCATTAGCGATACCATTGGGATTATGCATGTTAATGGCGGTTTGTTCACCCTGCTGCTGCCAGCCTGCACCAAAATCGCCACCTGGTATCTTATACTCTACCTGGGTATCATATACGAATTCACCAGCACCCGGAATAATGGTGATGCCTTTGATGGTTTCTTCCAGCAACTGATCATCAAAATCCGGATATTGGGCTTTTCTCTGCACCTCAAATGTAAAGTTGGGTATGCGATTACCAAAATCTTCGAGCGGAAAATCCTCAAACACCACATACGCAAGGCCGCGATAGGCCGGTGTATTGGATGTTCCATCGAACGATTGTATCAAGCTGTCTGGTAATTGCTCCTCATCACCACGATAGATACGCAGGGTATATTGTGACAGGTCAAGCTGCATGGCATCCGCCCAGATGCGCAGCACTTCATCGACCGGCCCTTCACATATACCCACCGCCATAGTTATACTGTAGCTATAGGTGGTAGATGATTGTGTGACCTTACCCCCACCCCCCTTACCGCCTCCGGCACTGGATGATGTGGTAGTAGTGGTCGCAAGTTCTTTGATAGGGCGCGACCAGATGATATTGCCACCGATCCTCACCGTGCCGTACACGACAGGTATCATGTTACCATAGGTTGAGGTCTGCACTCCAAGATCTGCAAGCCTTGGCCCATTACGATGGGTATGTTTGCCGGAAGCCCCGGAAAGTTTATTATCTATCGTGCCGCCGATCGCTCGTCCGATCTGGCTACCGATCACGTTCGCAAAAGGTATGCCGGTAGCGCTGCCAGCTGCAGAGCCAGCCGCACTTAGAATGATTGATGCCATGATATAACCGAATTTAATTGTTCAAAGAAGGAAGCCTGAATGAATCTGTGATGATATTTTTCCAATGATCATCTAATCTATGCTCCACCACTGCTCTTGCCGGCGCATAGGCGTGGATAATGCCCATTTGCCCTGCCATACTGGTGACAATCCCCATATGTTGCGGCCTGCCATCCACATTCATCAGAAGTACATCAGCTTGGTTTATATCCCCATGGGGTATGCACTCCAAAATATTTTCCAGTACCATCCTGAGCTTGCTCGTGTCAGGGGTATGCGTATATTCCGTATGATCGTACGCTGTAATGGCTTTGCCTGATTTGCTTTTTAGTCCTAATTCGGCAGATACCCCCACCAGCAATCCAAGGCAATCTACGCCGCCTTTGTGCGTATCTGTTCGTTTAAGCCTGCCCTGATGATGAAAGCGCGTGCCAAGCCAGCCGCGCGCGGATGCTACCACGCGTTCTTGCAATGTTGTCATAACTCTAACTTTCTATGATATGAGCGCAGCAGCGCGAGACCGTACTAGTCAGTTTCCTGCGGTGCTGCTTGCTGCACTGGCGCAGCTTTTTCTTTTTCCGGCCTGAAATGTGTGCGCATGGTTGGACGCGCGAAAAGTGGCCTCTGCCCCATGCTCTTGGCATATGCCCATACCAGCCCAGCCATACTTACGATGGCCATGCCGAACACCCAGATGAATGCCGCGATCGTAGTGTTACCGTAAATACCAATGATGGTCGCGGAAACGAAGATAGAAACCGCAATAAGAAAACCAAGTATCTGGCCAAGTATCGTGGTGAAACGGTGCACGCTGAGTGCCTGCGATTCCCATTCATGGCGGTGCTTCTGTTCGATCTCGAACATGGTCAGGATCATCTTTGCTGAACCTTCCACCACATAATTATAACTCTCCAGCACTTCAGGGTGCGGCAGCAACTCTACGGTACGATTCTGGATTCTTTCACGCTGGCCGGGTTGCTTATACCCACCGGTTTTATACGGGCGCTGGGTATAGCTAGGCTCTGGGGTGTTTTTATTTTCACCTTCCATCATCATGTCCTTTGTCCATACGGCCCATTACACTTTCAACATCATCACCGATGCGACTCCAGTCCGAACGCATGCCTTCAGCAGAATTCCTGTACGGGTAGCGATACAATAGCGGTGCGCCAGTGATCTTGAGCACTGAAAGCAAACCCGTCATAAAATTATGCATGATCTCCACGAGTAAACCTGCTTTTAGAATTTCCGCAGTTATATTTTAGTTTCAAGCTGTTAAAATAGTATTACCAATTGCTACGCGTGCCTGCCGTTTCAAGCATTTTGTCAAGCCCTGGCACTGCAGGTTCGCCTCTAAAGTTTAAGATATTATTAAAGCGGCCGTGGCATGTGCTGGCCGTTTTATCGCATCCCTTGGTCAGGCTGTAGCTATCGCCAAAACTAATGGCGTAAGGCATCGGCAGCGCAAGGATGATCCTGCCCGCGCCTCCTTGCAGGAAGTATTCTTTTACTTCCACGGAGAGGCCAATATTGTCACCGCTGGTGAAGGTGATTGTCCCGAAATTAAACAAGCCGGTCGCCTCGCTGCGCGCACTATCCACGAATTCCTGTGACGATACAGCGGTTGTTACATCACCTGTCACTGTATGTGCTGCCATATTCACTGTACAACGTGCATCTCCAAGTGTGGCCCGGCATGATGGCGAATATAACTCACCGATACGTTGAGAAAGAAGCTGGGTAAGCCCTCTTATCTCAGCGATAAAATAATTTTTATGAAAGGACACTTCACCCAGCCAGCCACGCCGCAATTTTAATGAACCTTGTGTGAGATCAGCATAATTTACCTGGAATATCTCTATTTCGGCAAAATCGTACTTACCTGCCATGATATCTGCTTCGGTGATACCATCATCAGAAAGCATTCCCTCCGCATCAAGATTATCAACATTCAGTGCCACACTGCTTTGTATACTGCTTGGTGTAAAACCCGTGGCGGCCTTATAGGTGACACTATCAAAAAGAATATCCATGTCATGGCTGGTAAAGCCGTATACCTCGCTGTCACGGCGAGTCAGCTTCCAGCAGGTGGCAAGGGTTGTTACCTCACCTTCGATATGTGTTTTTAGTTCGCTGCTGATAGTTCTCATGGCTATACCCTCACCTCCACCAGTGGAATGTCGCTCCAGCTGTAGCTGCCATAATTATCGAGTGAGGCAGAAAGCCTGTCGGTATCGAAACGCACCGGAACATCGAACTCGAAACTCGCAGTGATCTGCACCGATGCAGAGGGCGCTCCGGTAAATGTAATTTCGCCCGTAGTCGTATTGACACTGTAATTAGAAGGATTCTCTACAACATCATCGAATTTAATGACCACCGAGCCAGCCACGGGTTTGGTAATAGTGCGGATCTCTGTGATACTGCCATTGATATAATTTTTCCTGAGCTGGAATACGGTCGCGACCCCATCGCCAGTGCCAATATTCTGGTCTGTTGCCTGATAATCTGTCCAGTCCTTGAAACGAAATCCATCGGCTCGGCCTTTACGCGCCCGGAAAAATGCAATGAGCGTATCCAGCTGCGCCTGTGTCTTTACACCCTGTGCCACATTATAGCGCGCGCGCGCCTGCGCCCAGTTCACGTTACGCTGCTCATACCCGCTATGGGTAACGACAATATCAGTAAAATATTCCGGACCACCCGCCGAACCGTAGGCAATATCCGTGGGGAAGCGTGTTTCAATGAACGCCATGAAAAACTCCGTATATGATTAAAAATTTTGTCACTCCGGCGAACGCCGGAATTCAGACAATCTATAAAATGAATGTGATGCTACTTACCCGCAGCTTAGCCTGCGCGGCCTTTAGTATCAGGCTTTTTGAAGTTGCCAGGAAGGATGTTCTTGGGTTGCTCATCAGCAGCAACGGTTGTTCCCTGACTAACCGGCTGACCTCCCCTGAATGCCAGACGCGGTTTATTTGCAGACTGTTTCTGCTGCTCCATTTGCCGTTTGGTGATCTCCATGATGGAAGGCATATCCTCGCGGAACAGAAGCGCGCGTGCATCCATTGTGCCGTTATTGATCAATTCTGCATATTCCTGAGAAGCGGTCTTTGATGGATTGGCTGGGTTATACGGCATACCGGTATCCACCCTTATATCCATATCAAATTCGTTCATTAATTTTGTAATAGCGCCCATATTGCCGTCGGCGATCGCATCAGCGAATTTACGTTTGCCCGTAAGTGCAAATAGGCGATCTTCTACTTTCTTGGCTTCTTTATCTGGCAGGTTGGAAGCCAGCGCTGCAAAGGCATGTTCTGCAGCAACTGGCTGCCTGCGTTTTTGCATCTCTTTCATTTCGATGACAAGGCCAACAGCATCCTGATCCTGCGTTCTGATAGCTTCATCATAGATCAACTGAGCACCTTCGCTGCCTGCCCATACGCCAGCCGTTGTACCTAGCAAGGGTATAGGAAGTATGGCACTACCAGCAGTACCTCCAACGATAGCACCCGCACCTAAAGTGCTGTATTCTGCAAATTTTGAACCTGAACGACCTGCTATCTCATCTAACTTACGACGTAATGCGCGGTTACTACCATGCGCGGCAGCATTCAGATCTCTTCCCAATGCTTTACTGGATTCTCTGTAATCACGATCACTGGTCAGAGAACCATGGAACGCCTCGATAGGTGCAGCCGCCATATCACCAAACTTACCCGGCAACGCACGGCTGGCTGCGCTTAATGCATCCAGCGTGTCATCCGAGCTATAGGATGACACATCCCCATCGAGGGCTTTTTTGATATAATCTCTGTCGTCTTTCTTATCGGTCATGGTCTAATCCGTAATATTCCATACCTCTCATTATACCGTATTCAGAGGTCACAAATAAGAAGTTTATATGACAGTATGGCCGTATTTTTTGACGGTTATGTTACAGTATGCCCAGGCGCTTGATGAGGGCCATTTTCACGGTGTATAACCTGCTGAGTATGCTTGCCAAGCACCTGTTTTTCTTTAGACGCATGGGTCGCTGGTGCAGCGGCTTTATTGGCAGCAATGATAGCCTCAACGCGCTTGTTCAAAGCACCACTTTCGATCTCTTTTAGCATCTGTTCCGGCGTTGCATGCATCTGGGCATACTGCTCGGCAACAGCTTTCGTGAATGAACTCTCGACACCGCCGCGCTTGCGCAGATCCTTACTCATCGTACCAACAAAGGCTTCATAGTAATCCAGTGGCATCTGCTGTTTGGGATCGAAACTGGCCTTGAGCATCTGGTATGCTGGCAGTACAGATTCACCCATCACCATGTCAGCGCCCTGTGCAGCAAATTGCGGCAACATATAGGCAGCCATGGCTTTAATACCACCGAACGCAGGATTCAGCAGGCCCTTCAGGTTCACCCCAAGACCCACGACATCCGTACCTTCTTTTATCGCGGTATTTTTCAGTAAATGTGAACGAGCCTCTGCTACCACACCCGGCACCTTGCCAAACAGCACGCCCATGGTGGAAATATTTTCACCCGTCATATCATGATGCAGTTGTTTAAGTGTCGCCAGATTCTTTGTGAAGCTGCGCGCATCACTGGCCATGGAGATGCCAGACATCGCAACGAACGAACCGTTGGCGATCGTATGGCCGATATCCATCTTGCCAAGACGCTGTGGTATCGTGCGGATAGAGTGCTCCACATTGCGCATGCTGGCTGCACCGTTATGGTGATACACTGCAGTCTCAAGTTGTTTGATCGCCTGCTTTACCGGTTTGCGTGACTCACGCGGAATAGCACCAAGACCTTCCTTTGCTTTTTTCAGCGTCTCTTCCAACTGTCCTACATGTATATGCGATGTGCTCGACACACCATGTGCTGCACTATGCATAGACTGCACATTGCCACGCACAGCATCTGGCATAGCACGCATATCGATCTCACCAAGGAATGACTGTGCTTTTCCTAGGCTCTTATCAGCAAGTTTCGTATGGCGCGCCGTAAGACGTGTATCCAGTCCTGTCATTTTGGTGACACCGCTGACAGCGCCTGCCGTAACATTTGCAGCGCCTTGTGCAGCAGCCTTCACTGGCTTTGCGAACATGGTTTCATCCAGCGGCTTTGCAAGATAGTTGGTTGGTGTAGTTAATCCCTTACCCATCCAGCTAAATGGTTTGAACCCTGTCTTATCACCCAGCTTATTGAGCCCACCGCCGATAAATCCGACCGGCATCGCAATGAATGGCAGGAAGCCACCAATATTCGCAACACGCTCTGCACCGCTAAGTGTTGTGTCGATGATATTCGGTGCGAGTACGGCAGCGCCGCCAGCAGCACCGGCTTGTTGCGCCAGATCATCAGCATCCGGGCCAGTATTCTTGTGTTTATGCTTGGTTTTGTGTGTGGCAGCGCCCGGAGTGGCAGCACCAGAACGCGCCGCCAGTATCGCCACATCATCCGCATACGGCGCAAGGCGTGACAGGCTCATCGGACGAGCTGCCCCCATTGTGGTTACTGGATTAACGATCGCTACCATGTGGTCAAATTTTTCCCATAGTTATACATTTTTTTCCCATAGTTATACATTCTAGATTTTACCTGATAAGGCCTTGGGACAACAGGGAAATAGTATTAATGTTTTGTGACACCGCTGGAGTTACCGTAATTACCGCAAAAAATATTATTTATTAATATTTATCAGCGGTTTATACCTCTATCCCAATGAGCCAGCTCGCCCGGATCGCGCGAAGTAATCACTTCTTCCGCCCTACGATCACGAGACTTGAAAATGAGTTTTGAGAAGCCTTCAGAGAAGCCTTGTGCCGCATGCACCGCGCCATCACTCAGCCTATCTACAAAGCTTTTGCTGTGCAAAACAGCTTCCTCGCGCAGGCCTTCTGCCGCATGCTTCTTACGATTCTCTTCACGAATACCTGTAAGACCAATAGTAATAATCTTATCGATCTCCGCTTCTGATTGTTTGACCGCTTCAGCGCTTACAGATTTGTGGTCAGCCGCATGAATATTCACCTTTCCAAGCCCCATGAGATACACGATCTCCGGTATGCCGAATTTACCATCATGCATGTTATAGGCATCCGCCATTCTTTTCAGTAATGGACGCAGTGCTTCATACTCTTCCTGACGTTCTATGAACGGCAGATGCATGTCTGCATGGCGTGCACGCTGGTAAACGCCGAGTAAATCGTTGGGTGAAAGGTCCTTGCCGGTGGAGCGCAGATTCTCGATCAGTTTCACCACCTCATAATGGCCACTCTTATCAACGAAATAGGTTTCACCTGCCCAGTATCCCGCCTTACCGGCAAGCACGCTGAAATCCCACGCATTATGGCCGCTGATCATCATGGTACTAAAACCAATATGCTCACCCCTTTTTATACGGTCATTCACCTCACGGCTATGTTCGATCCACGGTGTCCCCGTCGCTTTGGAAAGAACCTTCATGCCAATAGGCAACATGAAAAGTGCATCTGTGCCATAACGATATTTCTGCAGTTTCATCATGTCCTGATGCGCCTTACGCACGATGGCATTATCCGTGTATTTGTAATCCGAGAAACTTAGTTTAGCCGGATCGACACCAAGCTCAGCGGACACTGCTTGCCTTGCGTTGCTGTCGATCATGTCAGATTCAGCGCCAAGGAACGCTGTTGTCAGGCCGGAGTACACAATAGCGCTGGTTACCCTAGCAAGGGTGGTTGCAAGCTCAATACGCTTGTCTGTCGGCTTATTTCCAAGCGCAACGAGCCATACCGCTTTAGAAAGCGGGAACACCCCGTACTGCATCACGCGGTCGAGGTTTCGGCTGGTTGTCGCATAGTAGTGGAAATAGGTCACTACATACCCCATACAGGTATATATTTCAACGACTTATACCCTATCACTAGTTTTATATCAGGCCAATAGTTTATCTGCATAGCAGCCATGCCTAACTCCTCGACACCGTCTCCTGCACATCCATATCAGCCGCACGGCGACTATCTTCACGTTCCTGCGCAGAAACATCAGAGGTAGATTTCATAATTGATTGCTTTGGCTTCTTTGTAGCAGCAACCACCTTTTGCCAGAAACTATCCGGCTTACCGCTTTCCACATGACCGGAAGCATTCTTATCCAGTGCCATGGCTGCGTTCACCACTGCTGTTTCCAACATTTTTATTTCTTCACGATTCGCAGCAAGATCGGCAACGTCTTTGCCCTCTTCCTGCATTCTTCCTGCAAGTCCGCGGATCATGTCTTTTTCAGCCGCGGTCAATTTTACTTTCTTATCAAGTATAGCCGGGTCTGTATCGATCATATCCGCCAGCACATTTACCGCACCATCCAGGAGCTGGTTGAAATTGGCTGTTGTTTCAGCGCGCAGCGCCTTTGTCTGATCTGCGGTCAGACCAACCATATTGCTAAGCTGTGCATCATCACCGATGACATTGCTGAACACAGTAAAGATAAATGAACGTTCCTGCGGATCGATGGTCTTGGATGTCAGCGCGGTTTTAATATCCTCGACACTGAATACAAGATTACCCAGTTTTTCGTGCACCTGTTCATCTGTCTGCTTCTGTGCGGCATGCAGCATGATGGTCTGTTCATCAATGATCTTCAGTATCGCTGCCTTCTGCGCCTTATCATCTTTGCCTGCACCGCGCGGGCCAAAGTTGCGGCCATCGTCACGCACGATCTTTTTCTGCTTGTCGCCAACCAACCCTACCAACGCAATCGCATCCATACGGCCATCTTTAATGCGCTTGGAAATGGTCTTTACGGCAAATTCATACGGATTAAGCTGATCATCAGGTGTTGCCTGAATCGCAGCATCATCCCAGCGCGCTTCTCTCAGATGCTCAACAAAACGGTTGCCGATCTGGGTGAAACGTGAATCCTGCTGATGTTCCTGGAATATCTTATGCACGAACTGGGCATAACTCATCTCGTGATTATGATATTTGCTGTTATTCATGCCAGGCATCATATCCGGTGGGCTATCACCTGATTTTTCCAGTACACGACGCATGTGTAAAATCATATCCAGCGCCACAGGTTGCTCGTATTTCTCGAGTCCCTTGCCACCGATCGCATTCTTTGTGATCTCTGCCACAAAGGTTGCACCCAAGCTGGCTGCCGCCACGCCTACACCGTTTGGATCTGCTGGTTCATTCTGGGCATTCCGATGTGCGGCATGCAATTCATCTATCTTGCTATTCAGCATTCCGCTGATGGTCTGTGAATGACGGCCACTATGATCCAGGTATTTTGTATGGCGCTGGTCAAATGCCCCACGCATGCCAACAAATTCACCTCGTGCATGTTCTTCTGCGTAGTAAGCAATGTTAGCCATCGCGTCACTTCTAATATTATCGACCACTGCTTTCATGTGCTGTGCTTGCTGTTCTGCATTACCACGCCTGCTTTGCAAGGCATTCTTTACTTCCCAGGCATTGATACCCAGACCTTGCAATTCCTCTATTTTGCCGCGTATATTTTCTGGCGAGATCTCGTCCAGGGTTTTCTTATAGCGCGCCTCGATAGCAGCTTTATTCTTGCTAACGAATTCTGCCATCTCATGTTCGTATTCAGCGCGTTTCCTGGCAATGAACATCTCCCTGCCGCCTGCCATTTTAACTGCATCAGCATCAGCCACTGCCGCACCAGGCGTCACTTTCTTTTCGTATAGCTTGGCTACATCATCGCTGTTCTGCGCCGAGGCAAAATCACGCACCATTTTACTGGTTTCATTCTTGGCCTTCTGCTCATTCCATTTACTCATCAAGGCAGGAGCAGTACCGATTGCATCAGCGACTGTATTGGACAGCCTGTGCCAGAAAAGCCCGTTGATCTTTGCGCGGGCATTTGCCACCACTTCGTTATTGCCGCTGAGTGCCGCACCACCTGCAGAATTCTCCAGTGGGCGCACGGCACTGCGAAGTTCACTGAGTGAGTGCATGGAGGCGTATATGTTCGTGCCGATAGATGCCAGCTGGTTACTGAGGATCACACCGTAACCAATGGTGGTCGCCGCCCTGTCGCGGAATTTGGTTAGCTCTGCCGGTTTAAAATCAACAAACTTCGTCGCAAATTTTTCTACAACGGGCACACCGTGTTTTTCTGCCTTTTTGCGCACCCAGTCGAGCGAGGTGTTGAAGAAGAAATTCATCTGCGAAGCAAGTTCCGGGGATAGTTTTATACCCAGGAATCGTCCATCCTTGCTCATCAGGGTAGTGCTGAATCCGGAGGTGTCACCGAAATGTTCACGGCCGCCACCGTTCATCACGGCAGACGCGCCTGATGATCCAAAGCCGCCATGGCCTTGCTCGGTAATGCCGCTATCGTCAAAACCTTGTTGCATCATCAACCTGTTATTTCCACTACAAACCAACTGGAAAAACTACACTTTTTCCCACGTTCATTATACCAACAGAGGGTTAACGCTCACACCCCTTTTTTATTACATTTCCATTACGAGGGAAAAACTTACGTCACAGATTCAGAAAATCTTTACGGTTATGTAATATTTTCACAGTTAAAATAGCGTTATTATACAAATTTCAATAGCTTAACCCATTGTTTTGCGGTATATAATTCGTATGTCTTTTAAAGTTCACCTGATAATCGTTTGTACCATCATTATTGCCGTGTTTTTTACATGGCACATAATGGAGAACATGAAAAAAAGTCAACCAGCTGAAATTGCTAAAGAAACCGCCTCACCCTACAGCATTACCATCACGCACGCGTCATGGGGCGTGAATTGCCGCAATAGTTACACTCTGGGCACGAATGATAGAAAAGACCCGTTTGCATATAATGGCAATGCCGACAATAAACTGCATGAAGATAACGTTTTGGAAGCCGTATCCAAACTCTGTAACGGCAAGTTGAAATGCAGCATCCCGATAAAAAAAGAAACCCTAGGGGATGATCCTGCGCCAAGCTGTGGCAACAAGATGCTTAATATCGAATATCGCTGTTTCTCATTTGATCGCCCTTGGATTGTAGAAGGAGATTCCAAGAAGCTTGATATTGATTGTAGCACTGCGGAAGAACGCAATCGCTGATGTCATTTTCAACCATTATTACATGGCTTGTCCTGCTAGCGATATTTTCCTGGTGTCTGTATTGGCATATTCAGGAGAACCGCCAGATCGCCAATAAATGGAAAGAAACACTGGATGACAAACAAAGTATGTGGCTCACCCGCTTTGCGTGGTCACGGTCCATACAGCTTATCTTGTCACTGTGTGTATGTTTTTTGATCATTATTTTCCTTTGTGTCAAACTGGACATTGCAAAAGATAAGATATCAGAACTCACCGCACGCAAGCCATTACCTGTCGGCACACAACCTCCAGCGGCAGCCGCTGCACAAGCACCACAATATTACCCGCCCGAGAGCACAAAACCTTCGGCTGTTCCACAGCCTCCGCCAATGGCCGCAACTGAACAGCCCCCTGTAGCTCCGGCGCAGAAAGCACCTTCTGTAAGTGACATCTACACCCCGGAAGATAATGACTCACAATCTGCGATGGATGGGCTTAAGCAGCGCTACGAGGATATGCTGGTCATTCATTTCTTCCTCGATCGCTGTGGCAAAGTAGACAAGAACGATTATTACATCATCATGGCGGCACTAAGTCATGAGATGGCATCCGTCAACGCGCCTGGCCGCATGCAGAACGACGTACTCACTGCCGCGCAAGGTTCATACAATGAGATGTATGCCAAGAGCCCATGCGACTCTGTAGATCTATCCGCACTCATTACCCAATACACAACCTATATCAAAGCGCTCTCGCAATTTTCTAAACGCTAAATACGCTGTATCAGCGCCTTGAAGCGCATTGTTCCGCGATATGTCCAGCCGTCCTGCTCTTGAGTGATTGCACTGGATACGAACCGTATCATCACTAACTCATGATCCTCCAATGTCAGATCAACATCATGCAGTAATAAATATACTTGCTCCATTATCTGCGTGGCTTCCTGCCTGCCGCCTTCACGGCTAAAAACCATCACAGACGCACTGCATTCCATCCCTGAAGTGGTCTTGCTTGACCAGTCCAAAGTGGCAATATCTCCAATAAAGATATAGGGGAATGCAGCGCTCTCTGGGACTTTATCGTATACGCCAGAAACGAGCGTCATCAGAGATATATCGCCCGTAAGCCGCTCATAAAATGCCTTTTGTAATGAAAAATGGCCAAATATTGACATATTTCCTTCTCCGAACGGTCATAAAATTGTCATGAAAACCTGCTAGAATACAGGCATGGGGGAGTATGGTCTTATAATCCCTCCCGCAGGGGAGGAGGATACGGAAGGTGCGCGTCGCATCTTCAGTGAATTTGTAACTATTTATCAGCCCGTGTTACTTCAGATCGATACCCAGCTCGAAAAAACAATTGGTGATCTTGATCCTATGTTCGCTGAGGCCTACAGGCCTTGGCATCAGGCATTACAGCAGCTGATAAAAGGCTCACACCTTATTGCCAGGAAAATTCCTCTACCGAATACCGATAGCTTTCTGGAAGCACTTTCCATGTTCAGTTTTGAGGGTGCTATCGCGTTCCTGCGTGATATTGGTGCAAGCTGCAAACTACTTATCAACGATGAATGGGCAAAACGCTTCCGCCAATATATCGATCTTATGTTGTTCTCACTCACGATATTGCATAAACAGCAGCAGGTTGGCTTAACACGTTAGGCAGCTACACCCTCTTCTACCATAAGTTCCAACACATCATCCATCTCCCGCATATTCATGATGGCCCGGATGTTGAATATCCTGCTTTCAAAGACAAGGCGATGCTGAGTAGTAATATCATTACGATATCGCAGCAGAACTCGATGCGTGCCTTCACTTTGTATCTTCCCCGAAAAGAACCGTTCACGGCCGCCAACAGATATGACCTCTGCCCAGAGCTGCACCACATCGTTCCATGTCCTTACATACCCCCCCGCCCCATCAGGTGTCATCACTTCTTCCTGTAATGTCAGGCGATGGCGCAACTTCGAGGCCGTTGATCTCTTACTCATAGCCTAACCTCACGGAAAGGCATATAAAGCCTTTGGGCAGCATCTGGCATGCCAGCGACCTCGCCGGCACGCGCATCATACATAGCTGCGATGTGGCTTAATATTCCCTGTTTTATTGGGGCAGGTACATCCTCAGCATCTCCATATCCAGCCGTGAATACCACCTCGATGCGATGCGCGAACAAAATGGTATCAAGCTTCAATATATCTTTTGCAGCACTCAGGTAGTAGACATCCGTATCGATGACCTGCGATGTGCCGGCACGATCAAAAACCGTAATGCTGCTTATAGCATTCACGGGCGTTACCGGTAGCAGCACCTCTTCATTCATATATTCATCGAATGATAGTTTCCATGTCTGCGTTATCAGTGCACGACGCAGGAAATTCTCAGCCTGCATGCGTGATGCCACGATCATATCGGTGATAAGGCTGTCTTCCGTGCTGCTATCCACCCGCAGGAAGAGTTTCGCTTCGGAAAGTGTTACAGGTTCTGTAGCCGGCGCGACCGTGCGCGCCAGCGCGTATCGTCTGGTATCGTTCATAGTCATTCTTTCTGGTGATTATCTGCCGGGCCAATGCCGGCGTGTATATGATAAAACTCTGCGTATTTAGATTCCACTGCGTAGCCTGCGCAGATGAAATACCTGGCCAAGGTATCTGCTACTTCATAATGATTCGCTCGATGATAATAATACAGATCATGCCCGTCCTCGCTGCCGAAGCGCGAAAAGAGCATAAAGATTCTCATAAAGTCAGGTAAAGTTATTACTGCCGTTGATCAGCGTACGTTATCGTCCTTTGGTATGTGAATGTACGATCGCACCCACACCGGCCAGCCAGCCCATAAAGTTAGGCAGCTCCCATATCACGCCCATTGATGCAACATCATCCGCACGTTTTTTAGACCAACCCATTTTTTTCTGAAGGAAGTCACTAGCGCCCTTAATCATGCTGTCAGAGGTTTTGGCCATGCTAGTGTTCACCAGTATGAGTGAACCAATATGCACCGCTTCATCCCATACAATGATCTTCGTATCATGTGGGTTTAATTTCAGATTGCGTTCATAGAAACCTTTAAAGAAGCCTCCAGTTGATTTCACATCTTGGGTAATGTGCCCTCCTTCGAATACTCGATTCAGGCTCTTCCTGCTGGCGATCTTCACCAACATACTTGCTACCCAGGCTGCGCTGAATACGACCATAGTATGCGTTAGTTTTTCAGAACGCTCTTCTTTTGATTTTGTTTTATCTGGCTTGCATTCTTCCAGTTTGCATACAGCACTTATTCCCTTTTCTATCGGCTCAATGAAGGGCTCAATAAAGGCTTTTGATATCCCTTTACTCGTGCTTTTTATTAAGTTTGGTGCAATATCATCAGCCACTGCAACAACGCCAAGTGACGTAAGACCAGAGGCAAATTCCGCAACACCTAAGCCAATAGATTCATCCCGAATCGCCCGCCAGCTACCGCGATAGCCAGGGCGTCTCCGTTCAAATCCTCCAGGTGGTATATGCCCGTTGTTTGCCAAAACAGCCTCGATTGATATAGTTATCCATTATCAGGATACCATAGAACACGGGAATCGATATATGACGATTCCGTGAATTCGGGGGTGTTAACAGTCAGATTAAAGGAAATAAAACGCTATTCTTCGTCTTTTGTGGCCTGCGACATGTAGGTCGAGAGGTTACTGGTGATCTGATGAGCCGACTCCGGATTATGTATATCCAGCATCGCATCATGGTTAAACCCATATTCTTCCGTCATTTTTTTACGAATTTCGTCAGATGGGTCGCCTTCGCCAGATTCGATGACAATACCGTATTCCTCAGGATAGAACGTGCCCTGCTTCTGTGCTTCCATAAATTCTTCCAATTTATCAGCACGCACTGCAACATAAGCAAATATGCGTTTTGCATCTGGGCTTTCACCACGAATCAGCAGAACACATACGGTCTTTTCAGCGATGATCTGCTCGGTCTTTGACAGTTTTGACACAATTTATCCTTGCCAATGTTTGTAAAAATCTACCACATTCCGTAGCTTACGCCAAGGTACTTAAAAATAACCTAACGAAGAGTCTAGTATATCTTAAGGATAAAAACAATAGGCAACCTGAGCAATGCCATGATTTTTCTATATATAACAATAGGATAATTATCACCCCCGCTTGCGCGGGGGTGATAATAAAGGTTAAACTACTGGCGAATAAGCTGCATTTCCACGCAGGGCAACCACGGCCATTGGCGTACCGTTGGTATGTGTACCAGTAGCTGTTGCCACGGCCTTAAGGTAGCGTTTGTTACCCGTGTAGCCGAAGTGGAAGAGTGCTTCGTCTTCGCTATTGGCATCCACTACTACGCTGGTTACACCGCCTAACACATCAGCTGCATCCACATCGTCATAGTCACTATCGTCACTGCTGTGCTGTAATTTAAGAGTCCAGTACACGCTGCCAGAGAGTGTATCTCCGGTTGCACCTAACGAGAACACAACCATCGCTGCATTATACCCCTTAAGGTCGATAGTTGTTGAGGTTTGGGTTGTGGTCGCCGTCACAGGGTCGACGTGCGCACTCACCAGTATATTATGATACATATCTTTCATATTGCTCTCCTCATTACGAACTGAATTTCATCAGCTTGATCGCTTCAGAATTAATGACATCCCCACCTACGCGTTTGGTCGCATAGAATTTCACGAATGGTTTTTCTGTGAACGGATCACGCAGGATACGAATCCCGCGACGATCAACGATCTGGTAACCAGCCTGGAAATCACCTACAGCGATAGAGAGTGAGCCAGTAGCCGCGATCGGCATATCACTCGCCATATGCACAGGTACTCCCATCAGGGTATCAGGCGCACCGGTCGCAAGACCTGGCTGCCAGAGATACTGGTTGGTCGAGGTCTGCTTCAGTAAGCGTACGGACTGCACCACCGTGCGGTTCATCAGGAAATTCGCGCGTTTGCTGTAAGCATCTTTAAGCGCGTAGAACAGGTTGATGATAGCATCGGCAGTCACAGAGCCGTTCGCGCCGGAATTCACCTGCTCGATCTGATTCCATGAAGTACCTGCCGCATAGGTCAGAATGCCGCGTGGCTGGCCTACACCATCACCGCTGATGAACGCGGTGTTTTCCTTGCGCGCAAAAATATCGGCGATCTTGCCGGAAAGCCAGCTTTCCACATCCACCGCTGCATCATCCACCAATTTCTGTGTTGCTTTCGGCTGAGCGTAAAGCTCATGGGTTGTGATATTCCGTTTAGCAAGCGTCGGGGTATTGGTCTCGCTGATAGCACCGGTTTCTGCGGTCCAGCCTGCTGCCGCCTGATCATGGTCATCGATCAGCTCCAGCGAATCGGTAGAAATGGTTTCCACGGAAGAAAGCTGGCGCATTGGTGACGTCTCAAACACGCTCTGCACGATCTTGGAAGACATCGCAGGTGTTACAAGATACCCACCATCCGGGTCAGATCCCACAGAGAGCGCTTTGGTCTGCAGGGCTTCGAGGCCAGCATCCATGCCTTTGCGCAGGTAATTACCGAATGCCTTGCTGTATTCACCAGCCTGAGCAGGTGCGACATTGCTATGCTCCATACCAAGCTGCGGGCGCTGATATGCGGTTTCAATATGATCAAGGCGCTGTTTGTAATTATCCAGCGATTTGCTGATATTCTCGAGATTCTCAAGATACAGTGGATCAGCACTGCCCTTGTGTTCGATGTCACGCAGGCGAGCGTCATTCACCTGCTTGAATTGTTCCCATGCGTTGCCTAGTGAGTGCACGCGTTGGGTAATTTCAGATATACTCATAAAATTTCCTTTTAAAGTTAATACACAACCGCTGCGCCAACCAAGGCACAGTGATATTTCAAAGTTCTTTTGTTAATTATGACCGGAGCGTATGGATCGCCTGGTCCAGAGCCTGCGATAGCTCAATGAGGAATCCGCCCTGCTGGGCAGCTTTCCATGCATGATCATTCTCATCATGCTTAACCACGGTCACCTGCGCTGCTTCATTGGCAGGAAATGTGACCAGGCTTACCTCCCACAGATCCACTTCGGCCAGCAAGCGTATCCCTGTGTCAGGTTCAATAGTATATCGTATCGGCGAGTATCCGATGGAAAGCCCTTTAACAGCTCCGGCTTTAAGTAGAGCCATCGCCTCACTGGCTTTCTTTACATCAAGCAGCAGCCTGCCTTGTATATACAGGCCATATTCATCTTCAAAAGCCTGCTCAATGATACCGATAGGCTCACTTTGTTGATGTTGCCACAGAAGTTTTATATCACCTCTGCGGGCTTTCAGCGTATGTGAGAATGCGCCACGCAACATAATATCGCGCTGGTTATCCACCACATCGAA
Organism: uncultured Rickettsiales bacterium; assembly: GCA_964535825.1. Lineage (GTDB taxonomy): Bacteria > Pseudomonadota > Alphaproteobacteria > Rickettsiales > SXRF01 > CAZAQK01. The sequence goes on along the minus strand of CAZHUC010000001.1, from coordinate 222,194 downwards.
GATACTGGCATAGCCGGCAAAACGCCCCTGCTCATCCAGTGATTTCATCTGCAGGCTAAACGCCATATGTTTACGCTCGCGCATCATCGCGCTGACCTTTCGTTCAGAATACATAGGAATCCTTTAAATTATTTTGCTAGTGCTGCTTACGACGACGTAAGTTACAGCTTCTTGGCGGCGATACGGAATTCAACACGGACTTCATTTTTAATAACGTCCGTTTTCACCCAATCACCCTGTCCTACACCAAAATCATTGCGTTTAACGGTCGCATAACCTTCTGCGATCGCGGTATCACCGTAATCCTTGATCTGGAAATTCAGCATCACCGGCACGGTCTTATCACGCAGCGTCAGATTACCTTCCGCATAATAGTCGGTTGAACCCGGGACCTGCATAATCTTTGTGGTTTCATATTTTGCATCCGGAAATGCATTCACTGCAAGCCAGTCCGGCAATTTCAGGTTCTTTTCTATTTCTTCATAATCGGTAGAAACACTGCCGGTCTTGATAGTTGCCTTAATTTTGCCTTCATCAGCTTTCACATAATCAATGCTGATCTCTGCATCAAATTCATTGAATACGCCGGTTACCGGAGCATTATTCTGTATCGCCACGAACTTCAAATGGCTCTTCTCCTTGATGAGCTCATACTTGACCGGCGCGGCAAATGCCGTACTGAACATTCCAGTCACCAATACACAACCAAGTATAATCTTACGCATCCTGATCCTCTTTAACTTTTACAAATGGTAGCATCCTTCTTAGCACATTATCCTTGTGATAAAAATGGTGAAATAATGCTGCAAGTACATGCAGGGAGACCAATGCAATAATTACATTGGCCAGTAACTCATGCACATCCTCAAGATCTTTCATCAAATGCCGGTCTGGCTCAACCAGATTAGGTAACGTGAACAACCCGAACACAGAAACCGGGAATCCGGCAGCAGAAGACATCATCCAGCCGGAAAGTGGCATTACAATAAGTAGTAAATAGAGCGCCGCGTGTCCGGCATGTGCCATTAATTTCTCGATCGGCTTCATATGGGCAGGCAATGTCGGGCTGGTGTTGGTTATCTTCCAGAACAGGCGCACCGTCACTAGTATAAGCACAGAGATACCAAGTGATTTATGAATTCCGTAGATCTGGAATTTAAGTGATAACGGCTCAATATCTTCCATGATATTGCCCACTATTAAAAGCCCCACGATCATCAGGAACATCAACCAGTGCAGGAATTTTGCTACTGAACCATATTGGTGTTTTGTGTTGCGTACCGACATTGCACCCTCGCTAAAACATTTTTCAAGTTTTAGCATAAGTAACTAAAGCGATGCAAATTGGAATAATTGAAAACACCTTCGCTTTCGTTCTGTACTAGGCAGCCGAGGCGAGGCGCGCGGAGCGTACATCCCAAATCCACATGTGGGATTTGGTTTTTTAAAGCACAAAATCCCGCGTGCGGATTTTGTGTGGTATGTGAGCACACCGAGGCCGAAGGATAACGACGTACAGGACTAAATGGAAGGTGTTTTAGGGCCAAAGCCAACAGCAGCACGTTTTTCATCTTCAGTCAGGAAGCTTGCTTTCTCTACACGCTCCCACACGGCCTGATTACGCAGTGCCAATGCAGAGATACCATCCGTATCCACAACCAGATCCAGCCCGCCACCAAACATTGGCAACAGCCAGTTCTCCAGTGTGTTCATTGTGCAGTTCACAAGCGGTACGATGGTCTGCTCCCACAATGCCAGCCGTGCTTCCTGTAAATTCGCATAGGTATTATCGCCGGGAATACCGAGCAGTTGTGGTGGCACACCAAAGGCGAGCGCAATATCTCGCGCGCTGGAATGCTTCGCTTCCACAAAATCCATATCTTTGGGCGTCAGGCTCATTTCGCGCCAGTCCAGCCCGCCTTCCAGCAAGATCGGTCTGCCTGCATTCGCAGCACCGGTGAACTGCTCATCGATCTGGTGCTTCACGCGATTATATTGCTCTTCAGAAAGTGTTGCCCCGCCTGCGCCATCACCGCGCACCACCAGCGCACCACTTGGCCGTGCGCCATTTTGCAGCAGTGCCTGATTCCAAGCACCAGACTGGTTGTGCTGGTCGATACTATAGGCCGCGGCTTCCACTGGCGAGAGGCCATACCAATCATTCAATGGGTGGAAATTCTTGATATGGAGTATGCGTGATGCGCCCGTGAGCCTGTCTACCGGAAAGTCCTTGCTATACTCCCCGACCGTATAACGATAGCCAGAAGGCAGCGTGCCATTACCTGCAATCACCGCCACACGGTCTGGCCGTAGCAAATGCAGCTCGGAAGGTGGCGTATCCTTCGCTCCTATTGCCTGTATATAAGCGTTACCGCTGATAAGGCGATACTGATACATGTTCTGGAGAAATTCCCCCATACCCTGCAGGGGGTTTGGCTGCTTCAGCAGTTTTAGTACCGGATGCTGCTTTACTTCACGGCGAGCGCCTTTTGCTGGTGTTGCATATAGCTTCAGGCGCACCGAAGATGCCGCTGCCGAGATCATGGTGATCGCACGATGGGCGATCACGTTCTTCACATAAGCTTCTTCAGCGAACTGGCCGTAATCCCTGTCCATCCACACGGCCTGACCGGGCATCACCATATAGGATCGCGTCATCAATCCACCCAGCACCTGGGTATATTTACTTTTCTTCTGTTGTGGTTTGCCAGTTTTCAATGTGATCAGTTGGCGCATTTTTTTAGCAACAGAATATTGTTTCTGGCCAGCATGGACAGATGCCTTCATGGATACCTCCGGAAAAAGCAGGGTTATATCATTTCGATCTAAGTGGAAACGACCTGTGTAAGGTCAGAATTTTTTGAGCCTATATTTATAGAAATACCCACACGTGGTATGCACCGGAAGAGGAAAAATGAAATTATATTTTTGCCAGTTTTGTTTCGGGAGTATTGATACTCTCAGATACCAACACATCCAGCACAGAGTCAATGTTGCGGCAGGTTTGCGCTATTCTTCCTGTAAGGCGTATTACAGCACACTTTGCCTGCACACTGGCAGCAGGTAATTGTTCTATGATGCGTGTAAGAGTAGCCAGCATGGCAATCTTTCTGTGAAGATACATAGAAGCCTTCAGGCGTTCCCAGCTATCTACACCTTTTTCTGCTGTAATATAATGTGCCTGCTTGGCAAGTCCTGTGCTTTCCTGTTCAAGCTCGGATGACATGACCTCACCCATGATACCTAGCGGCAGCATTGCCATGCCTTCTTCCGATAGAGGTTCGGCCAAGTATACTTTTATCTCGAGAATCTCCACCATTAACTCTTCCATGCGTTGATTAAGGCGTTTGGATAGTTCGGGGGATAATTGCTCGTTCATAAAAAAAGCCTCCATCACATTACATGATGGAGGCTAGCATAGGTAGATTTCACTATCGTGACAGCTCAGTGAAACTTTTGTGACAGTTTCTTACTCTTTGGGGAAATTCCTTAACGACCGCGGCCTTTAGCGGGATTCTGTAGATCATGACAAGCACCTGCACACAGCACACCAAGCTTTTCCTGGTTAACCTGCGCAGTTAATTCTGGTTCAACAGACCTTAAATGTTTAGCCAGTGTCTCTGCATCTATCTTGTTTACATCCACCATAATCCCCCCTGTTGCGGTAGTAGTGCCAGCGTCTTACGCACTGGCTTGTGATTCTTGTTCCTTAACGAGGCTCTGCGCCACGTTAAGCGATATTCCACGCACGCGCGCCGGCTGCACTAGCATGCCATTTTCATCGCGTACACCTTCAAATATCTTGGCGATCCACGGACGGATCTTTTCAGCGATCTCCATGATCTGTGCGCCACGACTCTGAGTTTCTGCACGGCGTATGACACGCACGCCAGATGGGCTGGCAGCAGAGGCTTCCGCCTGCTTCGCCTTTTCAACCCAATCACTGATAACATCCTGCGTCATACTGTCCTCTGCGTTAACTAATTCATCATTATTAATGATAATATGCACGGCAATTTAATAATAAGTTAAAATTACAGAAAATTTTTTTATCCGTATGTAAGCCGCAGATTTACTAGATTTTTCTGATTGAGAGGGAGAGTTTTTTGGCTCGTCGTAACCAGTCAAGATACTGTGAAAAGGCATCAACCTGGTCATCATTCTTGCCTTCCGGGAAGGAAAACAGCTCTTCTTCGAACCCGGCAAGCCATGCGGCTCGCACCGGCAGCACCACCTTCCCCGCCTCACACATGGCAGAAACAGCCGCAAATCTGCTTATCTTATCGCCCTTAGGCTGTATGGCGATTACGGGCAGCGTGGTCTCTCTTTTCATATCCTGCACCAGCTGTTGGCCACTGGCCTTATCTTCCACCAGTACGGAGGCTGGCTCCCATTGCTCTGCCAGCTTGATGAATACTCTCTTCAGGTCAGGATATTCCACTCGCATCACCGCTACATCCAGCATGTAGCTCTTTCCTTCATGTTCACCGAAGGTGATACACACGCTGGCATCATTACCCTGCCCGCTCTTAATGGCAGTATCCCAGCTTTGCACCACGCGTTCGAATATCGCTGGCAGGTTCTTATAACGGCCAAACCACCATGGCCGCACCATTCGCCCCTGCGCAGGCACAGGTTGTTGCTGATACTGAGCGGCGAATACCGAACTTCCCAATTCTGCCTTGGCACGCTCGATGATGTCCTGATCTTCCCGTAGTGGATGCATCATTTCACCTGCCTTCATGGTTTTCTTTAGGCGGCCAAAATCGTAGACAGTATCTTCCGTAGCAATCGCAGGCAGGCGTAAGTGCTCCCACCCCCCTCGTTCCAACAAATATCCGCTCAGATCTTCCTGATGCAATCGCTGCATTACCAGTATGATCGCCCCCTTCTTTTTATCATCCAGCCGCGTGGCGAATGTATGGCTATACCATTCCGCCACGCGTTCACGCTTTGCCGCGCTCATGGCCTGCACAGGATTCATGGGATCATCCATGATCAGTATATTGCCGCCTTCACCGGTGGTAGTACCGCCGACCGATGTGGCATAGCGATACCCTCTGCGCGTCGTGACAAATTTGCGCTTTTCATTCTGCCCTTTCGTAATGCGCGTATCAGGAAAAATATTTTTGTACCACTCTGATTCCATCACCAGCCGTGTATCCAGCGAATGTTTGATACTAAGCGAATATGAATAGCTGGCCGCGATGATACGGCATGATGGGTTATGCCCCAGAAGCCATGCTGGCCACGCCACCGTTACACAGGTAGATTTCAGCGCACGCGGCGGCATGTTGATGATGAGGCGCTTTATTTCTCCGCGCCGCACCGCTTCCAGATATTCACCTATCAGATCGATATGCCAGTTCGGCATATACAGAGCACCAGGGTTGACCGTCATCAGCGTTTTGCCGGTGAAGGTCGTAAAGTCGGCTTTAAGAAGCCGTTCGAACCAATGTGTCATCCTGATCTGTATTACTCAGATATTGACTGATTCTGTTGTCTGCTTAGGAATTGCTCCAGCAACTGCATATCAGCATCTGATACCGACATACCATTTGCTTTTGAATCACTACTGTCGCTGCCAGCAATCAATCGCTGCCGTGCCTCCAATGATAGTATCAGGCCGGTTAACGTATTAAGTGCAGAAACCAGCGAATACCGGCCTCCAAATAACTCTGCATTATCTTCCTGGCCCGCCTCCAGCATGGTTTGCATTCTGTCCATAACCTTGCGGGCAAGCTGCCCGAGCCGGGTGATATCTTCCTGTAATTTATTGTTGTTTTTGCTTGTTTTTTCTTGTGTGTCATGTGTCATCTAATCCCCCGTAAAATCAAGGAATAGCGCGTTTTCGACAGCCCCGGAAGGGGGTGTCATATTTCTGTCATATACGCTTTCACAATGCTGTAACCCTATAGGAGGGTGTTTTTTGCTATGATGAAATCATGATTCATGCACACACAACATATGATTACCCCGCAAACGAACTTGGCTCTCTCAAGCCACATGGCCAGTCGTCTGCAGAGCACCCGCAGATCATCGAAGGCGAGACGGTGGTCAATGGCGTTGCCCTGCCTATGCAGGTCATCGAGGAATTACGCAAACTAGGCATCGCCCTTTCATGGTATAACGCAGGTGAATTGCGTGATGCAGTTGAAGCTACGCATTATGACAGCCAACTCATAGACGACCATAATGGCGTACACTTCCGTGATATGCTTCACCATACTGAAGACGAAAAAGAAGCTGATGAGCATAACTGGTTCAACTATGCCCGCATGCGCCTTAGGGCTCGTAAGCGCAAAACACAGCCGGCAGCCAATGATTGCCAGCATCCTCACGCTTTTTTTGATGGCAGGAATTGCCGGGAAAGCAGCCTCTCTTTCTAAAGCGAATAATCGCGCTTTATCTTCCATGCATAATTATAATTGAGTATTTTTTTTTAAATTCCCCTTCCGGTTTTATTTTTTTAGGATATATCTGAATCAGATTAAGACCAATCCTATTCATCACGTCTAAGTCCAAAGCCGCGATTTACGCCAGTAACAAGCATCACAGGGGAGATAAAGATGATGTACGAAGCGCCAGATAGTAGCCCACCCACACAACCAACACCTGCTTCATCCCCTACCCACCGGCGATCAACCAGAAAGCGAAAAAAGCCAGATTACCAGCATTGGCTATTCGAACCATACAACCCCGTACGAGGCGAGTCAGCCTTGTGGGCAGCCGTCATTACACAAGCTTTGATGGATGCACTCGGTAATTCGCGTAACCCTGAATCCATCTACCACAAACATGAGGCCATACGCTGGCTGACCGAACCCAACAAGGATTTTGTAATGGTATGCCATCTGGCAGGGTTTGATGCCGATTATATTCGTCGTAAGGCAAAACGCGCCATTGCCAATCCTGTCAAATGGCGCGCAGATGCCGGCAAAGGTAGCAGATACGAATCGCGCAAAGCATATCGGCAAAAACTAAAGGCACAAAAAGCCAAGACCGAAACCAGGCAAGAAATCAAGCAACCCACAATTCTCACTGGCTTTTGGGAGTAAAAAAGGATCATCATGCATAATACAGTTTTAGACCCCACCATTGCACCACGTTCACCCCTGCCCCGTAAGCGTGGCAGGCCAAGAACAGTGCGCCCCATGCGTGATAGTGGCACGGCAGAACTCATCATGAAACGCCTGAATAGCGAAACCACAGAGGCTCTTGATCTGTGCCTTGAACGCGGCATCATAGATCAGTCACAGCACTGGTGTGGTGTCCACTTACGCTGGCTTTATACGTTAAGGTTCGGTGCTCCCGGTGTGCGAGCTGTCGATCCTGCACATCTTGGCGGCATGGAAACTAAGCCACACGATGAAAAATGGGCAAGTAGCCGCGAGGAAGAATATCAATCTGCCCTCGCCCATCTATCACGGAGTGGCCATGCCGCACTGGTAATGAACATCTGCATCTTCAATGAAAAGCCAGCGTTCCTATTAAAACCTGCAAATCTACATGCATCCAAAGTCATAAAAATGGCAGAGAACTTTACTGAAGGGCTAGATATTTTAAAATCCATCTGGTGCAGTAACAACAGCCGTTAGGCTTGGGCAGCCGCTGCCTGCGGTGATACGGTCTTTTGTATACTGCTCAGCAGATCAAGTACCTTGTAACGCGGCACACGCAGATCCTGCTCTGCCACATAGGCCAGTGAATATACTCGATCCTTGATCAGCCGTATGTCTTCTGCCGGCAATGTATTGATGGGCTGACGCTGGAGTTTTTCAAACATTTGCAGCACGATCTGCTTATTGTTGTGGCACACATCATTCACCCGGCTACCACTTATTTTCAGGTTGATGATGTTCTTGCTGGACTCAAATGCTTTTTCGATTCCTGCAGTAAGTGCATCGGTCGCCTTATTATTCATCATGGTGAATTCCACAAGTGTCTGATTACCATCCAGTGCTTTGGTAAGTGCTGAGATACCAGCATATCCGATACGGTTACCATCGAGCCTGAGCCGTGTGAGTGTGCGGTTATCCTTAAATATCTCGGCAAGCGCGATCGCTCCATCATCTCCAATCTTATTATCGGTCAGGTCCAATATGCTCAGCACATTATTTTGCTTCAGCGCACGCGCAAGCGCCCTGACCCCATGGTCACCGATACCACCTTTCTGCATATGCAAGGAAGCAAGCATATTACTACTCTCGATCACACCAGCAAGTGACTTTGCGCCTGAGTCACCTATCTCATTATTATTCCCAAGCGATAATTCGATAAGTGATGGATGCGTTTTAAGTACTGCTGCAAATTCTTCAATTAATTCGCGGTCGAACTGACAACTGCCTAATATGATCGCTTGTAAAGACGTATTGCCGGGAAGCAGTTTTATCAACAGCTGAATATCTTCACGCGTAATAGAATACGGTGCAAGATTGAGCTCATGCACTGTTCCTTTTTCTAAATTTTCCAGTGTCTCGGGAAATATAGGCATTGAACGTACTTAAATTCCATGAATTGCAATGTAATTGCTTTAATTTTGACACAAATTTGTTAATTCTAATTTAATTTATTAATGGAAGAATGGTTAGCTATATATTAAAATAGAAGGTATTGGAGGCTTGCATGAATTGTTTTAAGACTAATGTATTCATAAAAAGCTTCGCCAGATTTCTACGCGACAGCGCAGGGGCGACATCCATCGAATATGGCCTGATAGCCAGCCTGATCTCTATCATAGCGATCGGCGCAATATCCACTATCGGCGAAGCAACAGCTAACAATGTGTTCACTGCAATCGCAGGCTTCCTAGGATAGTACACACTTCAGTCATTCCATTATCCGAATAGATAAAATTTTATTATATTTATAATAAAATTTGATTTGCATTTTCTGCAAAAGTTATTGATTTATATAAACAAATAAAAAAATTATACTTGAAATGGATTTTGGTTTTTGCTAGATTGATACCAGCTGATTTTTTCAGCGTAAACTTTTTAGGAGCATTTTATGAAAACGATGATTCGCTTATTGAAAAACGAAGAAGGCGCGACCGCAATCGAATACGGTTTGATCGCTGCACTTATTTCTGTAGTTATTATCGGTGCTGTAACCACCGTGGGTGAAAACCTGAACGCTACCTTCCAGAGCGTAGCTGATTCACTCCGCTAATATATTAGCGACAAAAAAACCCGCCCATGCCATGTGGGCGGGTTTTTTTATTTTTGTATCATCAAGATTGACCCTATATGTAGATTATTGTAAACTCCACTTATGCAATATGTAGGGTCTTTTCAGAACTTACTGTTATTTCCGGCAGCTTCCAACGACAACGAGGACCTGCTGGCTCTTTCTTCCCCCGCTGATGAACTTCAGATAATACGCGCTCTAAAACGCATCCTGTATCAGGAAAATAAAGAGACCGGCATACTCCTTCACTCACGCAAGGAGCGTTTCTTCTTCCAGGAGATCATCGACGCTGAACAATATATCACCCTCAGATATTTCACATCCTCACCGCCAGAGCTTATGCTGCGCCAGTTGAAGCGACACATCCTTGATAATTACCTGTTTCCGAAACGCAGGGCACGGCGCAAAAGATCCGGTGCAAAAAAACCAAGCTAGTTTACCTATTCATAACGAACTCAGGCTACGTTAAGTGTTTACCTTACGGGTAGTGGCAATATGTCTATTGATAGATTGATCGAATTATGGACCGACCTGTTTCTGTGGGCGATCGTTTTCTTCGCGCTGTTTCCGTTACTGGCTCTATGGATGCCGTGTAACCCCAAGCAGCCACTATGGCGCAAAGATACCATTACCGACCTAATATATTACTTTATTACACCCGTGCTGACCAACATGGCGCGGTTCGCGTTCCTTGTTGGTAGCAGCAACCTTATTTTTTATGGTGTGCCTGATGAAGAAATAGCTGCGTATTTTATAAACGGCTTTGGGCCGATCTCCACCCTGCCTATATGGCTACAGGTAGCCATCATGTTCATACTTGCCGATTTCCTGTTGTACTGGATTCACCGGTTCTTTCACACGGCCCGTGCGTGGAAATATCACGCCATCCATCATTCTTCTGAAACCATAGACTGGTTGTCCACATACCGGTTTCACCCTATTAATGCATGGCTGGCATTCTCGCTGGTGGATACCATTATATTATTACTGGGCTTCTCTCCTGCTTGTTTAGGAGCACTCGCAATATTCAATACTATCTATTCAGCGATGGTACACGCCAACCTGAACTGGACATTTGGACCTTTTAAATACCTGTTCGCAAGCCCCGTATTTCACCGCTGGCATCACACCGCACAAGAAGAAGGCATGGACAAGAATTTCGCCCCCACCATTCCGTTACTGGATGTGATATTTGGCACATTCTACATGCCACAGAACAGGCTTCCCGAGCGTTATGGCGTGCCTGGCAGCAATATCCCCTCAAGCTTCCTGGGCCAGCTATTATGGCCTTTTAAAGCTAAGTAGCTGCTGGAGTGGCTGGAGGTGTGACTGTAGCCGCCGCTGCCGCAGCAGCAGCTTCCGCTGCCGGTGGCGTGGCAAGCACAGAACGGTCTATGATACCCATGGCTGAAAGCATTGCCCGCTCTACCTTAACGGGGTCTTTAACGCCGCTGAGCTCAAGCGCCTCCAACACCGTGTTCGCAGCTATATCCACACATTCGCCAGAAGCGCTGTAGATCTTATATTTGCCAGATATTTCAGCAGTTTGCTTCTGCGGTATCTGTAATTCTTCAAAAGTTTTTGCGGTTGCCATGGCAGAAATTATCCTATTTTTACATGTCTGAATTCAACTTTCACACAACTGCAATATTCGTGCCGTTGGTTTTGTTTTACCCGCAGGCCGATATATGCTAGAAATATACCTATAGTTAAGTAGGGGATCGTATTCATGGATACTGCGTTAGCTGAGGCAGGTGTTGCAACAAGGGTAGATGCCCTGCGTGCACGCATTGCAAGCTCCCGGGCGAACAGTGATGCACTGTTTGAAACGGTTCGCAGACCGAACAGCCCCTCCTTGCCACCTGGCATAGAAGAGATCGTGGGAACGATCCGTGGTAAAGTTGCACTCAGCGACTCTGATGACACAAACGCCTCTCCCAATCCCGGCCTTCCAATGATGGCGGGAACAATAAATAAACAAAAATAATCGGCTGATTCTAGCTTAGTATGTCCAGCAAGCTCTGCTCGAGCTCGTCCTGTACTTTAATCGTCTTGAGATTCGCCTTGTAATCATAGGAAGCGATCTTCTGGTTCACAATTTCGGTCTCAAGATTTACATTGGGATACGCAACAAAGCCTTCTGTATCCGCATCCGGATCATCCGGATCAAAAAGTTTGGTTGACGCAGGGTTGATGTCTTTTACCACCGTGGTTACACCACCACCCGCCTGCGATACCTGATCGACTCTTTTAGGCACATAAGGGGCATTCACCGTATTGCCATCCACCACGGTCTTAGTGCTGTGTATATTAGCGATGTTATTAGCACTTACATGCAGCCTGCGGGCTGCAGCGCTTAATCCAGACAGAGCGCTATTGATAGCGTTCACCATAACCCCTCCTTATATTTACCAATATTAATATACCATCGAAATATTAATCCCCTGTTAATAATAGATAGGATACAATCTAAGAATAACCAGCTGATAAATATGAAAGAAAATCTATACCACATAACCAGATGCGTCCGTTGCGGCGAAATGCCGCTATACCTCATCTATTATCAGGACAGGCGCGGTCGACAATCACACTGCGTGATGCTCTGCACGCTCAAGAAGCTCCGCGTTCTATTACGACAGAAAAAAGGATTTTCCAATCCCGGGCAGTACGGCAACATCATATATAACGGCCATACAGAACAACCGAATGACACATTAAGCGCTATGCTGAAATCGCGTTATGATTTTGATATAGAAGACCCGGATCGTTACGCTATGGATGTGTACTAACCAACGCGCAAATGGCTGTTGGCGCGTACTTCATCTATAACATCTGCGATGACCTGCTGGCAGTGCTGTGCCAGTTCTTTCCTACCTTGATGCTGCTCGATGGAAACCGGCGGCAGAAAATGTAGTTCCACCTGCATCGTACCTAGCTTCAGAAATTCCAGAAGGTGCGGTACAAGCTCGGCATCCCCATACCACGCGATATGATGCCAGAGCCTTGAATCCACAGGCAGGTTGCGTACATGGGTATAGGTCATGGCGATCGGCTGCACCATTAACTTACCACCTGCAAACTCACTCTCCGCAAGGCTAAAAAAGCTCGATTTAAATGGAAGCACATGAACACCGTTACCCGTAGTGGATTCCGGGAAGAATGATAACACCTCCCCTTTAGCCAACACTTCGTGCAGGGCATCAGCAGTCTCTTTTACTTTTCCTGGCCGGCGGTCAACAAAAACACTGTCGGTAATTTTGCACAGAAAGCCAATGATCGGCCACTTTGCGATCTCGCTTTTCGGTGTGAACCGCATTGGAAGCTGGCTGGCAAGCACAGGAATATCCATGTAAGTAAGATGATTGCTCACCACCAGCAAAGGACGCTTTTCGCTCAGTTTACCGTGTACCCGCAACTTGATACCAACGATCACCAACATCCATTTACAATATATCTGCACCAGCTTGTCGCGCTGCTCTTTTTTCTTCATTAGATAAGCGATAAGTACAGGCAGGAAAAATATCAATGCCAGCAGGAAAACAAGTGAGAGTTTGAGTGCGGGAACGATCATGCGTTAGCTACCAGCTCTTGCCATAACGCTGCGCGTATTTATCGGTCACTCGGTCGGTCTTTACAACGATACTGACATCGGTCGTATTGTATTCAGGGTCTATCACCGCACCCGCCCCGATATAACCGCTTAAGCGTAAATATCCTTTTATCAGCGCTGGCAATGAGGCAAAGGCACGCTTGGCATCCACTGCTTCTTTTGGCAACCGGTTCATCTCGACATAACGCTCTTTCAAGGCACGAGGACAAAGATCTTCCGGTGCAAGATGGTAGTGATGCAGGTAAGAAAGTGCCATCGCGTGGGCATCCGGGTCTGTGCCATGAAAACTTGCACAACCGAACATCAATGCAACATTGAACCGCGCCACATACTCGCCGATACCACGCCATAAAAGCTGCATCACCGCACGATTTCTGTATTGCGCATCAACGCACGAGCGCCCTACTTCCAGTATTTCCCCCGGAAATTCGCGTATCTTGCCAATATCGTATTCGCCATCTGTATAGAACCGGCCGATCTTCTTCATGCCTTCGCGGCGTAAGAGCCGGTATGTACCGACCACTTTGTAGCCTTCAGCCTGATGATCCACCACCAGCAAATGGTCGCATACATCATCAAAAGCATCCACATCCAGCTTGGTTTTTAACAGAGCATCTGTGAGTGGCGCGCCCATTTCTTCAAAGAACACTTTGTAGCGCAGTTTTTGCGACGCGATGATATCTTCGCTGCGGCCAGCAACAAAAACTTCGAGGCTACCCGCCTTGATTTCGCTCATGTCGTATAATGGAATTATTTTGTCAGTGCGCAATGGGTCACGGCTGTCCGATTTATAATGCATGCACTCACTATGCTTTTTTTTGTTTATCATCATCCAGCGGTACTGCGTATAATTCCAGCCGGTGATCCACTAATTTATACCCAAGCTTGCGGGCGATCTCTTTTTGTAAACGCTCGATCTCTTCATTATTGAATTCTATGACCTTACCAGATTTAAGATCGATCAGATGATCGTGGTGTTCTTCGGAAGCCTCTTCATAACGTGCCCTGCCATCACCAAAATCATGCCGTTGGGTGATGCCTGCCTCTTCAAAGAGCTTCACGGTACGATACACAGTAGCGATACTGATATGTGCATCCAGTGCATAGGCACGCTTATATAACATCTCAACATCAGGGTGATCCTGCGATTCAGACAATACCTTGGCAATAGTACGGCGCTGACCGGTCATTTTAAGACCTTTCTCAACGCACTTTTCCTCGATTCGCGATACACTGCTTGGCACGCACACGCTCCTGTGTTAGACTTTAAGCAATCTACACAGAAATCGGCTGAAGGCAAGTTCGTTGGCTGACCTGTCCCTAAACGTTTGTGGAATCATAATTTAGGCAGTTGGTATCTTGACACAATGCAGCGGGCTATCTCAAGAAATCAGGGCGCATTTACACTTATAGAAATAGCTGTAGTATTGGTGGTCATCGGATTGATTGCAGCAGGTATTCTCACAGGCCGCAGCATGATTCGCAGCTCAGAATTGCAAAAAGTGGCTACCAATTTTCTGAAATTCCGTGATGCCACTAAACAATTCCACGACAAGTATAAATATTTCCCCGGCGATATGCCCAGAGCTGGTGCATTCTGGGATCTTGCAGATAATTGTGGCGGCGGGGGCGATCCGGCAGACCCGGTAAAAGCAACCTGCAATGGTAATGGCGACGGTTTTGTTGGCGGGCCTGTGGGTGACCCGCTTGAGATAGGTGCAGAATATGAGGAAGCGCTGTATTTCTGGCAGCATCTTACCAATGGTAATTTCCTTGAGGGGGCATATTCTGGTCATGCAGAAGGTGGCATTGAATGGTGGCAACCAGGTGAGAACCTGCCAGTAGGTATGGATAATAACGCCGCCTACACATTTTCATACGCGAATGCAGGTACTACGCCATACAACATCATTTACCCCGGGTTGGGATCAGTCACAGGCACGACATATAGATCAAACTACGGACATGTGATCGTTTATGGCAACCCAAGAAGCCTTGGGAATCGAAGAACCGCTTCAGGCGTTGCCCTCAGCGGTGCGGAGGCCCAGTCCATTGACCAGAAAATCGATGATGGCAGGCCAGGACTTGGCAATGTTCTCGCTATTCCCAACTCTACAGGAGGGCTAAGTTTTTTATGCGTGGATAGCATCGATCATACCACTGCTGTATATATGATCTCCCGCACAGATAAAGTGTGTTCACTCGTATTTATCACCGGATTATGAAAAACAGAACCAGCGGATTCACCCTTATTGAATTGGCCATAGTACTTGCGATCATCGCGCTATTGATCGCTGGCACGCTTTTAGGCCGGGATCTGATACGCAATGCAGAACTGCAAAAGACTGCTTCCAATTTCATCATGTATACAGATGCGATCAAGCAATTTAAGGACAAATACAAATACCTGCCCGGTGACATGCCAACCGCAACCAGCTACTGGGGCACAGGCACTTGTACCACTGCAACATCGGACTCCCCTATAGCTGCTACCTGTAATGGCAATGGCGATGGCCTGGTCGCCGATCAAGGCCCCTCAGACCCAATGGGTCTACTAGAACCTGCTGAAGCGATGTATCTATGGCAACACCTGACTAATTCCAAGTTCTTAAGTGGTGCATATACAGGGCGTTACGCTGTGGGCAGTACGATATGGAAGCCGGGTGTTAATGTTCCTTTGGGCATTAATAAAGGTGGATATACGTTCTATTATATAGGTAATGAGCCAGACACATTGGCATATTTCATCCCAGATTCTACCTATTTAGCGGGTGGTGGAAACGTTACTGGGGTATCATTTCCTGCCAATTACGGCCATGTGATCACGTTTGGCAGGGCCACAAATAATGATGGCACAGAAAATCCACCTGTGGGTATGGCCATTAGCGGTGCAGATGCGCTGGCGATCGATACCAAAATAGATGATGGCAAGCCCGGCAGGGGTATATTATTAAGTACGGTGGTCATTGATACGGATACCGGTACAGATTGGTATTGCGCCACCTCTACTGACTACATCACCGCCACATACAACACCGAGACAGATTTCCCATATTGCACCCTCATATTTATTACAGGTTTTTAAATGCGACATCGTATGTACAGACCAAACACCATAACTCAGGGGTTCACATTACTTGAACTCACTATTGTGCTTATTATCATTGCACTGATTGCCGGAGGGATCATGACCGGCCGTGCCATGGTGCGTTCGGCAGAATTGCAGGCAGTGTTGCGCGAGTATAGCACCTACCTGAAGGCCACCAAAGAATTTACAGAGAAGTATAACCAGCTACCGGGAGATTTTTCTACCGCACAGACATTATGGGGTGCGCCACCAGGATGGCTCGGTTGCCCTATGGGCTATTGGAGCGGTGGATTAAGCAGCGAAGCATGGGATAACACACATACCTGTAATGGTGATGGCAACGGTCGCATCGGTGCATCCACTAATGCCGGCGTATTGAGTTCAACTCATGAATGGTGGCAGGCATGGCAGCATCTGTCCAATGCCGGATTGATTGATGGGAAATATTCAGGAGGGGTGTCTTCTACATCAACGGCAGGAGAAGCAGAATTAACGATCAACGTCCCCAGTTCAAAATTAACGACCGGCGGCTGGACCATGTTCTACATGCAGCAGATAGCTGACTCCGCAAATCTCTGGGGAGAAGCAACGGGTGGATATGGCCATATGTTATCCTTTGGTAAGGTAGGCAGCGGCACTTATACGCGTGTGGGACTTATCACACCTTCCGATGCATTAGATATTGAGAAAAAAATAGATGATGGTAAACCGGGTACAGGCACTGTACGCACATGGCGTACGGGCTACCTTGCAAATTGTACGGAGAATGATTCGTCAAAAACTGCCCAGACATATAAAACCTCAAGTACCGGCAAGGATTGCTCATTGTTATTCATTTTAGGATTTTAGAAGCATGTATAGATCACACCAAGGTTTCACACTGCTCGAAATTGCCATTGTACTCGTGGTCATAGCCATCACCACGGGTGGTATTATATACGCGCGTGATATGCTTAGGAATTCAGAACTGCGCTCTGCTATCAGTGAGTCTGAATATTATATAAGGGCACTAAATACGTTCAAAGACAAATATGGGGAATTACCTGGTGATTTCAGCACGGCAACCAGCACATGGGAGGCTGCGCACGCGGATCAAGCCACCTGTATCACCACCATCACAGACATAAAAAAGACCTGCAATGGTGATGGTAGCGGTATGATCGCTGATCAGACTGAGGCTACAGCATACCACGAACAATTCCACGCATGGCAACACCTACGCCTTGCAGGAATGATCGAAAGTGAAGTGACACCAATTTCATCACCGGGTGAGGCTCAACGCAAAACAGTTGGATATAACATTCCATCTTCAAAACTCAGCAGTGCTGGCTGGGGTATTGTTGGCTTACCGATCGATTATATAAAATTAAATTCTACCGTTATTGCCTACACCGAGAACGACTTTGCCCCGAACAATATCCTGATACTAGGCGGCAACTATTTTGATGATAATGATAAGCCATTTCAGAAGCCTGTACTCAGAACCGCAGAAGCAAAATCCATCGACAGCAAAGTGGATGATGGAAGGCCCGTTAACGGCAAAGTTGTAGCCCAAGCGCCAAACAATGGTATTTCCTGTTACGCCAGTGACGCGATCACAACGGTCTATGATCTGTCCGTAACCGATATACGCTGTACATTGGTATTTAAATCAGGTCTCTAGGCCGCGATATTAATATCGGCACCAATATCAACTGCTGGGGCAGAATGTGTGATCTTGCCAACCGAGATATAATTCACACCTGTTTCTGCAATAGCACGCACCGTTTGCAGTGACACATTGCCCGACGCCTCAAGGGGCATATTCCCTGCCGCCAATTTTACGGCTTCACGCAACATACCATTATCCATATTATCAAGTAATATCCGGTCTGGCTTGGCAGCAAGTGCTTCTACCACCTGTTCGATCGTATCGCACTCCACCACCACTGGCACAGAAGCCCCTGCCCGTGCAGCCTGCACAGCGGCAGTGATATTTCCACAAACGGCAATATGGTTATCCTTGATGAGCACCATATCATCCAGTCGCATGCGGTGATTCTGCGCGCCACCACACTGTGTGGCGTATTTATCCAGTGTACGCAGGCCAGGCATGGTCTTGCGCGTATCCAGAATGATCGCTTTTGTTCCCTTCACAGCATTTACATAGTCGCGGGTAAGGGTGGCGACACCACTCATGCGCTGCATGATATTTAAGGCAGTGCGCTCACCTGTAAGTAGCTTCCTTGCATTTCCTGAAACGGTACAAAGCACTGTGCCTGCCTTGACCAATGCACCATCATCAACATGGTTCGTCACAACCACCGAGGCTTCAAGTGTTGTGAACACAGCCTGCGGTATAGCTATGCCACACACCACCATATCCTGCCGTGCCACCAGCTTCATTTCAGCAGTAGCATCCGGTGGAATGGTCAGTGCTGAGGTAATATCCCCTGTTCCAACATCTTCGGAAAGCACAGCTGTCACAAGATGCTGCAGGATTTTTTCATCAACTGTTGTTATCATGCGGGCAGCATAACGCATATTCTTGCTTTGTCACTATCCTGCGTGTAACACAACATCTTCTATGAGCACATACGCATACACGTCCCACACACACGATGTACTGGTTATCGGCGCAGGTGGTGCTGGGCTGAGAGCCGCTATCAGCGCGCGTGAGGCAGGCGCAGTATCCGTGGCATGCATCTCTAAAGTACCCCCTACCCGTAGCCATACCGTCGCCGCGCAGGGCGGCATCAATGCTGCACTAGGCAACCGTGTGGAAGATAACTGGCAGTGGCACATGTATGATACGATCCGCGGTTCTGACTGGCTGGCCGATCAGGATGCAGTAGCCTTCATGTGCGAACATGCACCCGCCGCAATATTAGAAATGGAAGCCATGGGTATGCCCTTCACCCGCGATGAACACGGGCAGATATACCAGCGCGCCTATGGCGGCCAGCATACCGATTTTGGCAAGGGTGGCCCTGCCTATCGCGCTTGTGCCGTGGCAGACCGTACAGGGCATTCCTTGCTACATACATTATATGGACAAGCCGTTCGCAGGCAGGTCGAGTTCTTCTCAGAATTTCTTGCACTCGATCTGGTGTTCGATGATGAGAATATTTGCCGCGGCGTATTAGCATGGGAACTGGCAACGGGTGAACTTCACCTGTTTCAGGCGCACAGTACCATCATCGCCACCGGTGGATTCGGTCAGGCCTATGCCTCTACCACCGCTTCCAGTATCTGCACAGGCGACGGTGGCGGCATGGCACTACGCGCTGGCCTGCCACTTCAGGATATGGAATTCGTGCAGTTCCACCCGACCGGCCTTTACGGCACAGGACTACTCATCACTGAAGGCGCACGCGGTGAAGGGGCGATACTCCTCAACAAAAAGGGCGAACGCTTCATGGAACGCTATGCGCCGCATGGTATGGAGCTGGCCTCGCGCGATGTGGTCTCACGCGCCATGGCGCAGGAGATCAAGGAAGGCCGCGGCGCTGGCAAGAACGGTGATCATTTATATCTGAGTCTTACCCATCTTGATAAGGATATTATTGATACCAAGCTCCCAAGCATCCGCGATATTGCAACCACCTTCGCCCGCATTGACCCCAGCCGAGAATGTATACCAGTACTCCCCACCGTACATTACACCATGGGCGGCATCCCGACCGATCTGTATGGGCAGGTAACACATGGCCTGTATGCCATCGGTGAAGCTGCCTGCGCTTCCGTGCATGGTGCGAACCGCTTAGGTTGCAATTCACTGCTTGAGCTCATTGTGTTTGGCAGTGCTGTGGGTAGCCATGCAGCCTCACAGGCACTTGATGCAAAGTCTCATAAACGTATCCAGCCCCATCAGATGGAACAATGTTTTACCCGATTAGAGATATACTCGCAGGCTCGTGGCGGGTTTAAACCCGCAGACATTCGTAAAGAACTCCAGCAGATCATGCAGACCCATGCGGGCATATTCCGTACGCATGACCTGTTGGATGAAGGCTTACAGAAACTGCGCCAGCTCTGGCGACGCCTGCAGGAAGACCTTCACATTTCAGACACCTCGCGTATCTGGAACAATGAAATGGTACACGCACTGGAAACCGATAACTTGCTCAGGCAGGCCACCGTATCACTCGCATGTGCACTAGAGCGCACAGAAAGCCGCGGCGCACACTGGCGGCAGGATTACCCTGCCCGCAATGACAAGGAATGGCTTACCCACAGCATCGGCTTTGTTGATGATAATGGTAATGTGCGCCTGGAGATCAATGACGTGCGCATGACCTATACCGAGCCTAAAACGCAGGAAATACGCACATTCCCGCCGGAAGAACGTGTGTATTGATCACATTCCTGCTTGCGTGAAACGCCAAAAGCCTTATAAATATTGGCTTTCAAACTCTTAACCATCACACATGCAACCGCTAAAGAATACCTCCATGGTCACGATCACCCTCCCGGACGGCAACACCAAGCAATTTGATGGGCCGGTGACCGGTGAACAAGTCGCAGCCTCTATCGGCGCTGGCCTTGCCAAGGCTGCCCTTGCCATCCGTGTGAATGGCGAGCTTAAAGACCTTTACCTGCCGATCGAACAGGATGCTTCAATTGCCATCATCACCGGTAAAGATGCCGATGGGCTGGAACTTATTCGCCATGACAGCGCACATATTCTGGCCGAAGCGGTAAAAGAGCTCTACCCGGAAACACAGGTGACCATCGGCCCTGCTATCGAGAATGGTTTTTATTACGACTTCGCACGCAAAACCCCCTTCACGCCGGATGATCTGGTAAAAATTGAAACGCGCATGAAAGAGATCGTGGCACGCAATGAAAATATCCGCCGCGAAGTGATGAAGCGTGACGACGCAGTAAAATTCTTCAAGGATATGGGCGAAGCCTATAAGGCGGAAATCATCGCCTCCATTCCTGCCAACGAAGATATTTCCTTATACCGCCAGGGTGAATTCATCGATCTCTGCCGCGGCCCGCACGCCCCAAGCACAGGCAAAGTGGGTACGGCGTTCAAACTGATGAAAGTAGCCGGCGCATACTGGCGCGGCGACCACCGCAATGAAATGCTCCAGCGCGTGTATGGCACGGCGTGGGCGAATGAAAAAGACCTGAAGAATTACCTGATGCAGCTGGAAGAAGCTGAAAAACGCGACCACCGCAAGCTGGGCAAAGAGCTGGAGCTATTCCATATTGAAGAACATTCACCGGGCATGATCTTCTGGCACGATAAGGGCTGGACGCTCTATCGTACCATCGAGAATTATATCCGCAGCAAGCTGCAAAAGAATGGCTACATCGAAGTGCGCACCCCAACGCTGGTTGATCGCGCGCTGTGGGAAGCCTCCGGCCACTGGGAAAAATTCCGCGAGAACATGTTCGTCGCCCCATCGGATGAAGACCGCCACCTCTGCGTAAAACCCATGAACTGCCCCTGCCATGTGCAGATCTTCCGTCAGGGCCTGAAATCATACCGCGAATTGCCGCTGCGTATGGCAGAGTTCGGCTCTTGCCACCGTAACGAGCCATCAGGTTCGCTGCACGGCATCATGCGTATCCGCGGCTTCGTGCAGGATGACGCGCATATCTTCTGTACTGAAGACCAAATTACATCAGAAACCATCGCCTTCTGCTCACTCTTGCAGGAAGTGTATAAAGCCTTTGGCTTTACCGATGTGAAAGTAAAGTTCTCTGACCGTCCGCCCGTGCGCGCCGGTGAAGATGCTACATGGGACAAAGCAGAAAATGCCCTGAAAGAAGCGGTGAATGCAACCGGTCTGGAATGGACGCTGAACCCCGGTGAAGGCGCGTTTTACGGCCCTAAACTGGAGTTCGTACTGCGTGATGCCATCGGCCGTGACTGGCAGTGCGGCACATTGCAGGTAGATTTTGTGCTTCCTGAGCGTCTTGATGCTGAATATGTCGGCGCTGATGGTGCAAAGCACCGCCCCGTGATGCTTCACCGCGCGATCCTTGGCTCATTGGAACGTTTCATTGGTATCCTCATCGAAGAACATTCCGGCAAATTCCCACTCTGGCTTGCGCCAACGCAGGTGGTGGTCACCACCATTACCGATGCGGCAAATGATTACGCCCAGAAAGTATGCGATGACCTGAAGAATGCCGGCATCCGCGCCAGCCTTGACCTGCGCAACGAAAAGATCAATTACAAGGTGCGTGACCATAGCTTGAAGAAAGTACCGGTCATGTTCGTAGTGGGCGCGAAGGAAGCAGAAAGCGGCAGCGTTTCCGTGCGCCGCCTGGGTCAGGAGCACCAAAAGGTGATGAGCTTCAGCGAGGCACTCAGCGGCCTTCTCGAAGAAGGCAAAATGCCGCTTTAATCAACGTTGGTAAAAACTCTGCGAAACCGCATGACGGCTTAAAACCCCTTTGGTCTTTCCGCGATCGTCTGTTGGCATGGCTTGATGGAAGACGTCACCCACTTCAGACCACAGTATCAGGTCACCGCGTTGACCCACCACTTCCTGCGAATGCCGTCGAACCAGCCTCTCGAATGCCGCCTTATGCTTACCCAGAAGAGACCAACGGGGAGTTAAAGTCATCTCATTTCTACTTTTCCAATGGGGTGTTTCATTTGGAAGGTCATGTAAATGTACTTTTCTCCCATCGGGAATATTATCATGAGAGAATCGCATTTTTATTGGTCCTTTTTCGCTCTCATCTTCCAGGAGCGTTTGCATGTCAGTAAAACGTGTGGCCGCATTGTTCGTTAATACGCAGCCTAGCATGGTGACCAACTCTGCATGTTTATGGAAATCATCCCCGATGATCTCTTTATTGCCTACGAATCTGAGTAGATCAAAATCCCTACCATGTTGCAGTTCCAACGCTGCCCCAACCCCATGACCAACCAGATAGGTGTAACTATGATCTTCTCTCCATTTCTTTAACTTATCCCTTATTTGACCTAACGTTTTTCCAAATTTCTGGTCAGGATATGCCAGTTTATTAGGGACCTGACTTTCAGGCAGATTCTTTACCACATACACCGTTGACTGCGCGCCGCCCCTTTTGGCAAGCGCGCCTAATTCCTCAAGTACTTCCGGCGGGAAATGATCTTTGATGATCTGCGCCAGCTTTTTTTCATCTCTTGAACCAACTCGAAAGGCATCAAGTGCTGCTTTCAGCGAATTCCGGATTTCGTTGGTCAGCGAAAATTCAATAACGGTAAGCGGCGCAGAGCCATCCTTCGGCGCAATATCATTCCTGCTGATGCGCTTGGTAAAACCTTGATGTTCTTCTGTGGTTACTATTGGCATACGTCAGCGTTCATTTTCTGATCGGTTGAAAGCATGCCCGATCGCAAGGCGACCAAGCCATCCCCTGATCTTGCCTTTTTCTTTGCCGGGCAAGGATTGATGGTACAGGCGACCATCCTCTGCCCACAGCGCCAGATCACCAGAACCGATAATTGTTCTCTGTGAGTGCTTATCGACCAGTGCTTCAAATTTTCGTGCATTAGCCTTACTGGCAGTTTTACTACTTATCGTATCATCAGGAATGATCTCGTAACCCTTGAGCTCCTGCCAACCCGGAGCATCTTTATTTAACCCTGACAATAATGACGGCGAAACAGGCTTCTCCATATCTTCACCAACTTGTACATGTATGCCTTGCGCCTCAGCATCCTCTATTAAAGCTCCAACATCTACAAATCTGGTCTGAGAACCACCGGTTAACACCCCGCCAAGCATGGTGATAGGTTCTGCATGCTTATGTAATTTTCCCGTATCCTCTTCAGCGGTGAGGCTTCCCACTTTCTTGGTAAAATGAAAGGTTTCCATATGTTCCAGCGTCAACGCACTACCGATGCCTCTGCTGAGTAAATTTGTATAACTACCCTCAATATAATTTTCCAATTCTTGCTTAACTTCCAATGACATTTCACTTTGCAAAAGTCTCTGGGTTATTCTGTCCTTTGGCAGATTATGCACGATATAAACCGTGGCGGGCGTACCTTTTTCTTTTGCCAGAGCACCTAATTCTTCAAGTATTTCCGGCGGGAAATGGTCTTTGATGATCTGTGCCAGCTTTTGCTCATTTTCAGGGTCTTTACGATAAGCATCAATCGCTGCTTTCAGCGAATCCCGCACCTCATTCGTCAGTGAAAACTCAATGACTGTCAGCGGCGCAGAGCCATCCTTCGGCGCAATATCATTCCTGCTGATGCGCTTGGTAAAACCTTTGTGCTCTTCCGTGGTTACCTGCGGCATAATTCCTGCCTAACCCCTCGCCTGCTTCCCTTCATCCTTAGGTGCAATGGCAATACCGCTTTCAGCCAACCGCTCAGCCTGCAACTCACGCACAAGGCGGCGATATGACTCAGTGATGCTGCGTCTTGCATCAAATTCCTTGAACGGACCGATCAGGCCTTCCGTTGCTGCCGTGTCCTGTTCCTTTGGCCAAATTTTGGCGCGCTTTACTTTTCCTGGATTCAGGCCATCATCTACACTGGTAGCAAACTGAACGGCAAAATCAGGATTTAATTCCTTCAGGATTGATACCGCATCTTCCATGCTTACAGAATATTCTGATACGTTCTGTACCGGGTCTGGCGTTTCAGGAGCTTTATTCGGTGAAATATCTTTATGCAGGATCAACATGGCCACTTTGGCGAGTGAGCCGCCATCTATCATATCAAAGGTAGCCTTCTCCCCTACTTCCGGCACATATTTATCATCCACAAGATAATGCCCCTTATCGAGCGATTGCTGATGCTGCTTGCCAAGTATCTTGCGCATCTTTTCCTGCCACTTATCCTTATACACTTCCTGCACTGCAGCGGCGATTATCAGACCGTCGAGTTCCTCAGTCGTGCCATCTGCAAAGTCTTTATGGTGGCAGGTAAGCACACCCGCAAGGCGCGGCGCATGCGCCTGTATACCGCGATGCGCGGTATAATAACGGCTATCTGCCTCTATCGCGGTCTTGGACTGTCCGTAAGAAGCACGCGCAGCAAAATGTGCACCCGTAGGGGCTTTTTTTTGCAGCTCCGTTCTTGCTTCCTGTGCTTCCTCGGATTCATACAGACGTTTATCGAATTCCTGCGCAGCGATGGAACTCATGGTCATCACTTTACGCACGCCCCCTTCACTGGCGATCTCCATAATATCACGCGGTGCAAGGTAATTTATCTCATGCGCTTTTTTAGGATTGTTCTCAGCCGCCCCTGAAAGCAAGGCAGCAAGGTTGATAATAACTTTTACGTTATGTTCCTTGATGAATTTCCTGACGTCATCCTTATTGGTCACACTCACGTCATGGTAGCCCGGCTTGCCAAAATCACAGGCCAGTACCTGACCGGGATAATGCCTCTCAAGTTCAGGCAGAATTTTGCTACCAATCTGGCCGCCAGCGCCAAGGACCGCGATAGTCTCATCGCCTGTGACCAATGGCATTGCCCCAACCATACGCTTGAGTCTGTCTGAATTTTTTAGCCGTTCGGTAAGTTGCATTTTTCAATCTCCTATTTATTTAGGAATATTAACCCTATACACTACCAATGGCATATTAAGTTACTGTTACAATTACGCCCAATATGGCAAAAAGCATATTTTACTTGATTTCCACGGCATTTAGGGTCATTAAGAACCCTTCGTCGAAGGTTTATTAACTTTTTGGCGGTATATTTATATTTTACAACTACGAATGGAGTTTTGTTTGACTAATCTGGAGTACGCTTGCATATGAGCAAGCAAGATGAACCCCGCGTAAACCGCGAAATCGTTTCCCCCTCAATCCGTTTGATCGATGCCCAAGGCAATATGGTAGGGGTTGTATCCGTAGCAGAAGGTTTAAGAATGGCAGATCAGGCTGGTCTGGATCTGGTGGAGATATCACCAGGCGCAAGCCCACCTGTGTGCAAAGTATTGGATTATGGTAAATACCGCTACGAAGCGCAGAAAAAAGCCCATGAAGCGCGTAAGAAACAAAAGGTCATCCAGATCAAGGAAATCAAACTGCGCCCCATGATCGACAAACACGATCTTGAAATTAAGCTGAAACATATCCGTGAATTCCTCGAAGAAGGCGACAAGGTACGCATCACCCTGCGCTTCCGTGGCCGCGAGATGGATCACAAGGACTTAGGTATTCAGGTACTGGACCGCGTGCAGGAATCCCTCAGAGAACATTGCAAGATCGAGCAACCGCCTAAGTTCGAAGGCAAGCAGATTGGCATGATGGTCGGCCCGAAATAATCATGCAGGGTTGTAATTCGCCCTTAAGCATCCTATAAAACTGTCATGACAAAAACCGTACTCATCACCGGCGGAAGCCGTGGTATTGGCTACGCCACTGCTGAACTATTCGCAGAGCACGGCTGGAATGTTGTGCTGTGCAGCCGTGATGAGAAGCAGGCGAAGAACGCAGCAGAACAAATCCAGATGCGATCGCCCAGTGCCAGAATCCTTGGCCTTAAAGCTGATATTGGCAGTGCGGCGGATGTGGATGCCCTGTTCACAACCACAAAAAAACAATTCGGCAGGTTGGATGCGCTGGTCAATAATGCAGGCATTATTCACGCTGCAAGCATCTTTGACCTGAGCGATGCACAATTCGACGAAATGATACGCATCAACCTCACCGGGCTTGCCCGCTGCTGCCGTCGTGCATTCGAGATGATGAAAGATAATGGCGGAAGCATCGTGAATATCAGTTCGCTTGCCGGCATTCAGGGGACAGAGAAATTCCATGGATTCTGGGGGTATACCGCCAGTAAATTTGCAGTCACCGGCATATCCGAGGCATTGGCCGTAGAAGGCAAGGCGTATAGCATCCGCGTCAATTGCATCGCCCCCGGCTCAACCGATACGCAAATGCTCCAGCAGGTAGCCCCCGGCATGAAGCCGAAGACCCAGCCTATGGACATTGCGAAGATCGCTTATTATCTTTGTGATTCATCACAATCCGGTGCACTGAGTGGTACTACCATTCCAGTGTTCCACAACAATTTTGAATAACATGCCCACTGCCATCCTTTCTCGCCGCGAAACTTTCTCTGCCTCACATCGCCTGCATAGCGCGCAGTTGAGCGATGAGGAAAATCGTGCACTGTTTGGCAAATGCAATCACGCAAATGGTCACGGGCACAACTACACGTTGGAAGTGCTGGTAAAAGGCGAAATAGCCCAAAAAACCGGGCTGGTAATGAACTTAAACGACCTCAAGGCACTTATTCATCAGCATGTGCTGGATAAGGTGGATCACCGTCATCTGAATCTGGATGTAGCAGAATTCAAAACCCTGAACCCCACCACGGAAAATCTTGTGGTCGTCATCTGGAACTGGCTTGCGCCGCATCTGGATGGATTACTCTACGAGATCCGCCTGCATGAGACAGAAAATAACATCGCCATTTATCGTGGCGAGTAACAAGCAGCGCGGTCAGTAGACTGCGCAAGCCTTTAGCCAGCGAAGCTGCGCCCCATGTGAAAAGCATCAGGTTTTCACGGGGGCGTAAAGAAATCAGGCACTCGCCTTAAGCCACCGGCTGCCGGGTTTTATGGCGGGCACATTCTTCAACTCTTCTGGCAGCGCATCTGGCTTGTAGGTCGGCACATCGAGTTTCAAAAGTGAGATGAGAGGCAAGGTCAGGCTGGCATCATTACTGCCGCGGCGGTCGATCAGGCTGCATACGGCAAGCGGCACACCACCTGCTTCCTTAATGCACGCCACCGCTTCCATAGATGATTTACCTGTGGTCACCACATCTTCTACCACCAGTACTTTTGCACCCTGATTCAACGAGAAGCCGCGGCGTATCTGGAAACCACCATCCACACGCTCACAGAACATGGTGGGTATCTTGAGCTGCCTGCCCATTTCATAACCAACCACCACGCCGCCCATGGCAGGCGCAACGATGGCATCGAATGTATGGCCACCGGCACGGATCTTATCGGCCAGCGCTTTGCACAGGCGTTCGCCACGCGCTGCATCCATCATCACGCGGGCACATTGCAGATAGGTTGGGCTGTGCAGGCCAGAGGATAAAATAAAATGGCCGGAAAGTATGGCCTCTGCCGCTTTGAATTCTTTTAATATGTCTTGGTCGTTCATAAAACCTCTTTTGTCACCCCCGTGCTTTAGTTTTGTCATCCCCGCGCAGGCAGGAATCTCAGCTAACCCTTCACGAGGATCAAAATGAGATTCCTGCCTTCGCAGGAATGACAATTTTATTTTTTATCCAATTCCAATATTATCTATAAGTCTTGTATTTCCTAACCATGTGGCAACCAGCAACCTGCCCTCACCGCTCAGTGTCTCCATGGGCTCAAGCGTATGCGCCCTGCGCAACTCAAGGTAATCTACCTTGAAGCCCGCGGCCTGAAGGGCATTGATACCCTCTGCCAGTGCTGGTTTTACGTCTTTACCCTGCGATATACCATCCGCTATTTTCAGGAGTGTTTCATATATCCTCGGAGCTATGGCACGCTCTTCTTTGCTTAAATACATATTGCGCGAAGACATGGCCAACCCATCTGCCTCACGGATCGTAGGCATCCCAACGATATTAATAGGTATGTCCATATCCATCACCACTTTGCGGATCACACAAAGCTGCTGATAATCCTTTTCACCGAACAGCGCCGCCGCTGGCAATATCCTTAGCAAGAGCTTGGCCACCACTGTTGCCACTCCCTCAAAATGCCCCGGGCGATGTGCACCGTCCAGTATCTGCCCCAAATGCCCCACATTGATACGGGTACTAAAGCCTTGCGGATACATATCCTGCTCCGTGGGTGCATAGATGATCGCCCCGCCGGCAGCGGCCACTTTCTGCACATCCGCATCCAGCATGCGGGGATATTTGCTAAAATCTTCATTCTTGCCGAATTGTGTGGGATTGACGAAGATACTCACCACTACCATATCGCCATACTGGCGCGCCGCCTCGATCAGCGAGGCATGACCGGCATGCAGTGCCCCCATGGTCGGCACTAATGCGATACGCTTGCCCTGAGCGGAAGCCGCGATCAGCATTTTTTGCAGTGTAGTGACGTCTTGAGCAATGGGTAATTGCATGTTATTCCTCTGGTTTTACGAATTAAAGCAACACACAGGAAAAAGCAAAGCAAAACATGGCATCAGAAGCGGCAGATACGCCCCAAAACCACCCTGAAGGCCTGCTTTTAGCGTACGAAGCGCGTATTGCCCAGCGCGGCCTGCATGATGACCCCGCCCAGCGCGCTGTGCTTACCGCACTGGAGGCCCTGCGCCAGCAACTTGGAAAAACAGACGCAGCTGAACCATCCCTCATAGAGAAGTGGTTCTCCCGCAATAAAAGCCACGCGCAGACCGGATTATATATCTGGGGGAATGTCGGGCGCGGAAAATCCATGCTGATGGATCTGTTCTTTGAGAACACCTCCCTGCCAAAAAAACGTCGCGTGCATTTCCATGCCTTTATGCAGGAGGTTCACGCTCGCATCCACCAGCTTCGTCAGGATAAAGAACGCAGCGACGGCGCAGACCCTGTCATTGTCCTTGGTCGCCAGATCGCTGCTGAAACAAAACTGCTTTGTTTCGATGAATTACAGGCCACCGATGTAGCTGATGCCACTTTACTATTCAGGCTATTCAATACACTGTTCGAGCAAGGTGTGGTGCTCGTCAGCACCTCGAACCATCCTCCTGCCTCACTGTACACAGGAGGCATACAGAAGGAACGTTTCAACCGGTTCATCGCATTGTTAGAAGAGCGTATGCAAGTGGTATCGCTTTCCAGCCCACATGATTATCGGCACATGCAGGTCCAGGGCATAGAGAAGCGCTACTTTTATCCATTAGGAACTGCTGCCAATCAATTCATTGAAGATTCCATCAACCACCTGTGTGCATCTGCACGTCCTAAAAAAGAGGCGCTTTCCATACAAGGCAGAAAAATAGCCTTCGCCTGCTACGATGATTCAGTAGGTCGGTTTACCTTCAAGGAATTGTGTGAAACTGCGCTTGGACCAGCTGATTATCTGGTTATCGCCAAGCGGTGCGACACTATTATTCTTACTGATATTCCAAGGCTTACTCCCGAAAAGCGTAATGAGGCAAAACGCTTCGTAACACTCATTGACGCACTCTATGAACACAAGGTAGATTTGCTGTGCACGGCGGCTACTGCGCCTTCCGAGCTATATGCCGAAGGAGATGGTGCGTTCGAATTCAAGCGAACTGTATCGCGCCTTGCTGAGATGCAATCGAAGAACTGGGGTAACTAGTGGGTAATACGCTGAAAATAATTCTGGCTGAACCGCGCGGCTTTTGCGCCGGTGTGGATCGTGCCATTGAAATTGTAGAGCGCGCATTGCAGCTATACGGCCCGCCAGTGTATGTGCGTCATGAGATCGTGCACAATAAGTGGGTGGTAAATGACCTGCGCGCCAAAGGTGTGGTCTTTGTAAATGAAGTTGATGAAGTACCGGATGGTGCAATCACCGTATTCTCTGCACATGGCATATCCGAGAAAGTAGAGAACTCCGCACGCCTTCGCGAACTACCGGTCATTGATGCCACCTGCCCTCTGGTAACCAAAGTACATAAAGAAGCCCAGCGTTACGAAGCCGAAGGCCGCGAGATCATCCTCATCGGGCATGAAGGCCACCCGGAAGTGGAAGGCACAAGCGGACGCGTGAAGAATGGTGTGCATCTGGTGCAGACCGCCAGTGATGTTGCGAAACTCACGGTAAAAAATACTGATAAACTGGCTTATGTCACGCAGACCACCCTGAGCGTGGATGATACCAAGGATATTATTGCAGCACTCAAATTGCGTTTCCCTAATATTGCAGGGCCAGAACTGCGGGATATTTGTTATGCCACACAAAATCGCCAGAATGCCGTGCGTGACCTGGCAAAACTGGTGGATATGGTGCTGGTGGTAGGTTCTGCGAATAGCTCAAATTCAAATCGCCTGCGCGACCTTTCAGAAGAGATTGGCGTAAAGGCACATTTGATCGATGATGAGAAAGCCCTTAAACCCGAGTGGTTCAATGATATTGCATCCGTAGGTATCACCGCCGGGGCATCTGCGCCAGAACACTTAGTTCAGGGCATCGTGCAGGCCATTGGCCTGCTTCGGCCGATCACTACAGAAGCTCTGCAAACCATGAAGGAAAATACCCGCTTCAAATTACCCCCGGAAGTAACGGGAGAGCGTCGCATCGCCTAACTTAATGCGCAAATTTTATGCGATAAGGATGCTCGCCGGCATTCAGTGTAAAATCGAATGTTAGCTGTGGCGTGGATGTGTAGGTTGCTCTTTGTTCCTGAAAGGTATTCACACTGGTACGCCTGAAGATCAAGCCACGCCTGTTATCTGCACCGCTGGGATACATCATGACCAGAAAATGTGAATCATTTGAAAAAGCAGCATCCACAAAACTACCGCCGCCGTAGGTATAAGAACCAGGTGATGGAGAAGCTTGCACCGTGAATACATTGCCATTCACATTATAGATACTCATATCTGTGCTGTAAGCAACTGTGGCAACTGGCCCGCCACCTAACGAAAGAAAATATTTACCATCCGGGGAAAATTTAAGGATCGTCTTACTGCTCGTCCCATCGGTCAATGTACGCGTAGGTGCGCTCGAAAGAGCAGGTGTAGCTACGCCGGAAGAGGCATCATTGATGGTCCATATGCGCACTGTGGTGCTTGAGGCAACAGCTGTCGCCAGAAATTTTTCATCCGGCGAAAATTCCATAGCTGCAATCGCAGTATTGGAAGGCAATAACGCAGGGTTTGACATACGCGTGTATGTGCCAAATTCATTCCTGTAATATACATAGGTATATGCCACTGCAACGTTTCTGGTGAATGCGATATATTTTGCATTCTTCGAGATCGCGATCTTGGTAGGGTATCCGGAGAGTGCCGAAAGCAGGACAGCCGCAGGTGATGTATCTGCCTGTGCCACGAACTTCCCATTACCATACTGCCAGAACTTTACATATGGCGCACCGCTTGACTGTGCAATCGCCAGGAATCCGCTATATGACATATCAAAGGCAGGAGTTGTGCCATAGGCACAAGAAAGATCATCCGAAGCGGAAATGTCAGTAAGGTTTCCAGTTTGCCCAATGGTATAAGTATAGCAAGTGCCGTTATTGTAATACACAAGTGCTGCGTTATCTTTAACGAACGACAATCCCATTGTCGCTTCTGTAGAAGCGTAATTTGCCGGCGAAGTCCCCGTAAAAGTCTTAAATTGGCCACACTGCCGTTCAAAGAATTTGGTATTATTGCTATCAGTCTGATCAAGCCCAATGGCCAACTCAGGGCCTTTATAGCCGGTGAAACTTTTGGCATCTGCCTCGTTCTGCATCTGCCAGCGTTCTTTATAGCGCACAACATCATCAAAAGTGGCATCCGCTTCTTTATAAACGTACTGAGTGTGCTCGAGTGCATCCACATTCGCACCTGTTACATCACAACGGCAATTTATCTGTTCATTTGCATCCGCAGACCCCGAATTAATTATCGTACCGGTTTCTGTGTAGCCACCATGGCCGTTAGGTCCATGACTGAGCAGCGCATAAATAGCACCGTTATCATAATCAGCATTTCCCGTTATGGCCGCACCTGTTCCATCGAAAATAGTAATTGTGCAGAACTCCTCGGGCCTTATGAAATTGAACGCTTCGGCAAATGTAGCATTTGCATCCACCATATACCGAAATTTCCTACCCCAACCATCATACATGAAATGGTCAGGAAGCCCGAGGGTACGCACCGGCACAGCACCCTCTATCCCGAAGGAATCAAGAGGCATAGTTGCAGCCGGCGTACCTGTGGAACACACACCCAACGGCTGGCCTTCCAGGGCAAAGTTCGAATCAGACGCAGCAAGGGTAAAACTGGCAGGGCATGGCAGGCGATTATTTTTATTACGAAATGCCATCAGGGCACGTTCAATTTCGTCCAGCTTGCTTTGAGTAGCCGCTTGCTTGGATGATTCCACCATGCTTAAGGTCGCCATCGTGCCCATGCCGGTAACCAGCGCGATAATCACAATGACTATCGAAAGCTCCAGCATGGTAAAGCCAGAGTTATGATTATCTCTCGTCATATAGCGACCCTGCTAACTTATGAGACTATATACAATAATCCATTATCATTAAGGATTGATTAAATCACTGAAGAAACAGAATTGACGAAACATCGTCAAACCTTTAGCTTGCCCGCTCTTTATAAAGGAAAATATGCTTTTCATTCAGGATTTAACATACCGAATTGCAGGCCGCACGCTGCTGGAAAAAGCATCCGTGTCAATCGGTGCCGGCCAGCGCATCGGTCTGGTCGGGCCGAATGGCACGGGTAAATCCACTTTGTTCAAGCTCATCTCCGGTGAGTTGTCTGCGGATAGCGGTGACATTACGCTAATAAAAGGCGCAAGTATGGGTATGGTACGTCAGGATCTACCCGATGACGATACTACACTTATAGACATCGTACTCGCTGCCGACACAGAGCGCGCAAGCCTGCTGGAAGAAGCTGAAACCACCGAAGACCCTGACCGTATCGGCTATATTTATACACGCCTTGATGAGATTGGTGCGTATGATGCACCATCACGCGCTGCCACTATTCTTGCCGGCCTTGGCTTTAATGAGCAGGCACAGAATAGCCCCATCTCCTCATTTTCGGGCGGCTGGCGGGCGCGCGTGGCACTGGCTGCTGCATTATTCCGTGAACCGAATCTGTTATTGCTCGATGAGCCAACAAACCATCTGGATTTTGAAGCGCTCATCTGGCTCGAGAACTTCCTCATCAACTACAAACACACGTTGGTCATCATCAGCCATGATCGTGATATTCTTAACAAGACTGTGAGTCATATCGTACATCTGGAAAATTGCAGGTTGAATTTATACACCGGTAATTACGATAATTTTGAGCGCAAACGCGCCGAGCAGATGATGGGTCAACAGGCCCTGCATGAAAAACAAATGGCACAGAAAGCCCGCATGATGGCTTTCGTAGACCGTTTCCGCGCCAAGGCCAGCAAAGCCCGCCAGGCCCAAAGTCGCCTTAAGATGATTGAAAAAATGGACATCGTGGATGCTGTGATGGCCGATCGCGTCACATCCTTCACCTTCCCTGAGCCAGAAGAAGAAAAATCACCGATGATCGTGCTGGAAAGCGTGGATGCGGGTTACGACACCGCCAAACCAGTGCTCAAAAAACTCAACCTTCGTATCGATGCCGATGACCGCATCGCGCTGCTAGGTGCAAATGGTAACGGTAAATCTACATTAATGAAACTGATCTCAGGCCGCCTGCCCCAACTTTCCGGTGATATACATAAATCAGGCCGTCTGCGTGTTGGCTATTTTGCCCAGTTTCAGACAGATGAGCTGGATGTAACGCAAACACCGTATGAAATTCTCCGGCGCGAAATGAAAGGCTCACCTGAAGCAAAGATCCGTGCTGCGCTCAGCAAATTCGGCTTCGATAAATTCAAGGCCGACACCAAAATTGGTGATCTCTCAGGCGGCGAGAAGGCTCGCCTACTATTCTGCCTGATGAGTCATGACGCACCACATATCATGCTGCTGGATGAACCTACCAACCATCTGGACATCGATGCGCGCGAAGCACTCACGCAGGCACTTAATAGTTACTCAGGTGCTGTCATCATCGTAAGCCACGATCCACACCTTGTAGAATGTGTAGCAGACCGGCTATGGCTGGTAGCAGATGGCACATGCAAGCCATATGACGATGACCTTGAGGCTTATAAAAAACTGGTAGTACAGCAGCGCAAGAAAGAGCGTGAGAATGAAAAGAAGAATGCGCGCGCCCAAAAAGCAGAACCTGCTGTGCAAGAAAGCAAGAAACTTACCTCTGCCGAAAAAGAAGCTGCAAAAATAGAAAAGAAGATCGCCGATCTCACACTGCGTAAAGACCAGCTGGAAAATGATATCGCCAATGCGTGTGCTGCCAATGACCTAAAGCAGCTAAAAGACCTGAATGTAACACACGCCAATCTTCAGAAAGATATTACTGCAGCAGAAGAATCGCTGGAGAGAGCGATCGCCAAATTATAGGTCAGTTGCGCGGGATATTGACCTTCCACACCTTTTGCTCTTCCTGTGTTACACGCTCATATAAGAACCCATAACTCTCATCTGGTTTGAAATCAGGGTTACGACCTTCAAGGCAGGCAAATACAGCCTCAAACACATTGACCGGCGAAATACCATCATAGACATCTTGCTTGCATCGTTCGGGCAAATGAATTGCCATTTGTATAGCAAACCGTTCCTGTAGCTGCTCTGTTGTCCATTCGCGCGGATCTTTTTCCCAGTCGATCGAAAAAGGTGTGCCATGATCGGCATGCAGGATAATGATAGACTCGGGATCGACTTGCCTGATCTTCGAGATCGTGCGCTCAACCTGGTTGTTCACACATTTGAGATTATCCAGGAATCCTGCTGGAGTTTCTTCTTTCGCTCCGGGAGTAGTTGTGTCTGAAAGTTTGATGGATGCATCTATCTTCAGGCTGCAATCAGGACGGAATATCTGCGGCGGATGTGGCGATAAATTGTGAAAGAACAGGAAGAATGGCGTGTGATTGCGCACATGTTCAAGCCCTGCCATCATATTATCAAAGGTCGCGATATATGAAATATTCAGTGAATATTTCTGAAGCACTTTCAGAAGCGGCGTCATGCGAAGCAGGTTGGTCGTCACCTCATTGCCGATGAATGAGGATGGCCGGATACAAACATCCTCAAATCCCGCGCAGCGTGAACCATTCCAGAGCACCGCTGGCGCATGAAAATAAAAATAGCCGTTCTTCCTGAAATGTTTGACCACCGGATTATCGCCCCCGATGATACGGTGGGCATATTCACGGTTGGTAACATTCTCAGAATCGCGGTATGGGTACGACATGCTCAGTGACGCAGCAAGAGACAGAAATGTTACAGGGTAATTGGAATAGGAATGCTTACTTACAAAAAAGCCATTCGCTTCAAGCATGTTGGTATAGGCTGAATTATCATATCCCGTAACATGCATGATCTGGTCGTTACGCGCATATTCGTCAGTCATGAAATAATACACGTTAGGACGTGTGGTAAACACCCCCTGTTCCGATGCTTCATCCACACTGTGCTTCTCAATGATGGCCATCTGCTCTAGCGAGAATGTAACAAAGCCTGTCATTGGAATCAGAATGGCTGTTGCCGCAAATACCTTAACGATGGTCAGGCCGTGATGTAATTTCCCAACGAACACCACCATTGTAGCCAGCAGAAATACGCATAAGCCCGCGTATATGGTATTGACCCCGATAGGAAGCGAAGGAAAATTCTCGATCGCCAGATGGATAGCACGGATCACCCCATCATAGCTGAAGAACAGCAGAAGCATTGTGCCAAATAAAACATACCATATTTTTTTTTGCTTGATGCGCGCTATGCAAAAGAAAATATTGGCCACTAATGTAACAAGTACTGCAAGTGCCACATAGGTACAAAGCACCAGCCCAACTTCATCCATGCGTAATAATTTTTTATTATGATTTATGAAGTTAGCGAATGGCCAGAAGGCCAGCATCCACAAGGCCAAAAGGCCTTGACGCCTACCAAAAAAATCTTTAGTTTTCTGCCACATAGTTATATATACACTTCAGGGGCTTTACCCTATCAACATAGTTTTGGGTCTATTGTATATGACAGTTAAAAGCAAGTTCAAGATGGTACGGATAGTTTCAGGCGCGTCATTGCTTTGTGCGTTCACTGGCAGCAACGCTTATGCATATATCGATCCGGGTACTGGCGGCATGATCCTGCAGGCAGTTGCGGCAACTGCAGTGAGCCTTGTCGTGGCGGTGCGCTTGTATTGGGCAAAATTACGCGCGCTGTTCAAACCCGATAACTCAAAGAAATGAAAGATACCAGTAGTCGTCAAAGCGTAAACCGCTCCGATTACAGATTGGTATTATTGGGTGCTGGCAGACCATGGCGCGGCCATCTGCCTTCCGCCGTGCAGCATGTATCGGTTGGAGGCCGTGTGCTGGATTGGCTACTCGATGCCTTTAAAGACATACCAGCCCAATTCGTTGGCGGTTACGCATTCTCCGAGATCGCTGAGCGCTACCCGAACCTCAACACACACATCAACGCAAACTGGCAGAATACCGGCAGTATTATATCGTTGTTGCTGGCAGTAGATGATAATCGCCCAACGATCGTGAGCTATACTGATATCGTCGTGCGTCCTGCTGCAGCAGATGCCTTGCTTGAGCAGCATGGCGATGTGGTGATGGCCATTGACTCCGCCTGGCGTGATCGCGTGATGGGCCGCACAAGAGAAGATACAGCGCGCATGGAAATGCTCCATGTACAAAACGGCATGGTGGTTGCGCCGGACGAACATGCCGCTGAGGTTGAATTCGCTGGTATTATCAAGCTCTCGGCAAAGGCCGCCTCTCTTCTGGAAAAAAACAGGGCATGGCTTGAAAAAACATATGCCAGGGCGCATCTTGCCAAACTCGCCGAATGGTTCTTGTTCCAGAAGCTTACCATTCGGGTGGTGGATATCTCTGGCAACTGGGCAGAGCTCAACACCCCGACCGATCTGGCGCAATTCCTCCTCGGCACGAAATTCGAAACCTTAAGCCGTCTTTCTGGTATCCTGCAACATAGCCGCGTATGCGACCATGTGGGGCTAACTGTTTCCCAGTGGCAGGAGAACCGCCAGGCTATTATCTCGCAGATACAGCAGAAATTTTCTGGCCGTAAGCTGATCGTCCGCTCGAGTGCACAAGGAGAAGATGGCTGGAAGGAATCACTGGCTGGTAAATATACCTCTGTGGCCGATATTGATGCGGGCGACGCAGCGGCATTAGAGCATGCGATACATACCGTTGCCAGTGCCTATAAGGATGAGAACCCAAACCATCAGATACTGGTCGAACATTTTTTGTCGCCTGTAAGCATGAGTGGGGTGGCATTCACCCGCACCTTGAAATATC
This sequence comes from uncultured Rickettsiales bacterium, assembly GCA_964535825.1. Classification (GTDB taxonomy): domain Bacteria; phylum Pseudomonadota; class Alphaproteobacteria; order Rickettsiales; family SXRF01; genus CAZAQK01. The sequence continues at coordinate 184,297 of CAZHUC010000001.1, read as the reverse complement.
GCGCGCCTTATTATGTCATTAATTACGATGATAAGAGCACCAAAACAGATACCGTCACCGGTGGCGGCGACACACCGCTGGAGTGCTACACATTGCTGCGTGACCAGCCGCCTCCTGCATCATGCAAAGAGAGTATTAAACGCCTGCTGGCCGCGATTCAGGAGATCGAACAGGTACTCAACCATAACTCGCTGGATATCGAATTTGCCATCACGCCTGACGATACCATTTACATATTACAGGTACGGCCGCTGACCGCCATTGAAGAGCGCTGGCGCGGCAGTTATCACGATGTGCAGGAGCGTGTAAAACACGCCGCACAGTATTATGATACGCTGCGCAAACCCTCTACCAAAGCTATCCATGGCGATGCGCTGATATTTGGCATGATGCCTGACTGGAATCCTGCCGAGATCATTGGCACGCGCCCTACCCGCCTTGCAGAAAGCCTGTATCGCTATCTGGTAACTGATGACACATGGGCAACACAGCGCGCTGAATATGGTTATCACGATGTAAGACCGCACCCACTGATGTGGAATTTTATCGGGCATCCTTATATCGATGTGCGTGCGTCATTCAATTCCTTCATACCTGCCACGCTAGATGGCAAGCTCAAGGCCAAACTGGCGAATATTTACCTGCAGCAGCTCAAACAAAAGCCAGAACTGCATGATAAGATCGAGTTCGAGATCGCGCACACTTGCCTGGCGCTGGATTATGATAAACGCGCTGCCAAGCTAAAAGAGCATGGCTTCACAGCCGCAGAGACAGAGGCTCTGAGAGATTCGCTTATAAGCATCAATAATAATGCACTGAGCCGCTACAAGCGCGACATGGCGCAGTCTGTAAGTCTTGCCAATGCCCATATACCTGCAGGTGGTGCAGCCATCTCACTACAACAAGCGTTCTCTCTGCTGGATGAATGCAAATGGAAGGGCGTGTTACCATTTGCACATCTGGCGAGATCGGCCTTCATTGCGATGACGATTCTGAGATCTGCTGTGGCCGAGAAACTCATCACGGAAAATGATATGAATGTGTTTCTGGCCAGCTTGCATAACGTCACAAGCCAGCTCGGACAAGATGCCTACAAAGTGCAGCAAGGCGCTATGGAGTGGGACGTATTCGTTGCGACCTATGGGCATTTGCGGCCCGGCAGCTACAATATTGCAACTCCGTCTTATGGTGATGATCCGGAATATTACCTGCGCCCGCTCGTGAAGAATGCGGTGAACAAACCAGCACCGAACGCAACCGCTCAGCCATGGGACAAGCTAGCAGCAGCATGCACCAAGTTAGGCTTTGAAGTCGGCCCGCAAGAGCTGGAAGAGTTTGTTCGCATTTCCATTGAAGGCCGCGAACGCGCTAAATTCAATTTCATGCGTTATGTGAATGTGTTCCTCAAAACCATAAAAGCATATGGGGAAACACTTGGTTTAACGGCAGATGAACTCACACATCTCGATCTTGCCGACCTGCGTAACCTTGCCGCCGGACATAATGTTGTTTCTGCACACGATTATTTGCAGGGTGTCATTGAACATAACCAGCTTGAATATGACATCTGCCTTGGCGTTGAGCTTCCGTCACTTATCACCTCTGTTGATGATATATATGCCTTTAGCGGCGGCAATGTGCTTGCCAATTTCATTGGTTCACGCTCCGTGACAGCCAAGATCGCCGTACTGGATAATGATGCTATCAAGCATGATGAATTGAATGGAAAGATCGTGCTTATTTTGCAGGCAGATCCCGGCTGGGACTGGATATTTGGTCATTCCATCGCAGGGCTTATCACTGCCTGGGGTGGTGCGAACTCACACATGGCCATCCGCGCCGCTGAACTTGACCTGCCCGCCGCTATCGGCACAGGCGTTACCCGCTGGAATCATTATGCACAGGCCGATGAACTCTATTTGAATTGCGCCGCCCGTGAGATAAAAATAGTCGTATGAAAAGCATCGCCATTACCCCGCGCGTCAATATATCCGAACATGGAGAACGGTTCGAGGCCGTTGCCTCGCAATGGGGCAGCTGGCTTGCAGACCTGAACACATCACTCCTGCCACTCACTTACACGCCTGCCTTATTGCAAACGCAGCTTTCAGACATGAAGCCTGATGTAGTGATATTATCTGGCGGCAATGATATCGCCTCTCTACCGCAGGCACAGAATGCAGCTCCAGAGCGTGATGCCGGAGAGCGTGTGGTGATCGACTGGGCAGTGCGGAACAAACGCCCGATACTCGGTATATGCCGGGGCATGCAAATGCTTAATATGTATTTTGGTGGCACGCTCGCACATGTAGAGAACCATGCTGGCACGCGCCATATGGTAGATTTCAGTCCTCTGGGTAAGCATATTGAAGTGAACAGCTACCATAACTGGGGCATAGAGCCTCAAGGTCTATCAAAAGAAATGCAGCCGCTGGCAGTTGACGCATCAGGACATATTGAGGCCATGAAGCATATCTCTTTGCCAATTCTGGGAATAATGTGGCATCCTGAGCGCGAATCAACTGATAAGCATCCCGCTGATCCATTCCTGAAGGACTTCCTGAAGCAGGCATTATGAAAGCTATCATCCTCGCGGCAGGGCAAGGCAAACGCCTGCGTCCACTCACCGATACCCGCCCTAAATGCCTGGTAGAACTGGCTGGCAGAACGCTGCTCGACCGGCAGATAGAAGTGCTGAAGCGCTGCGGTATCAAAGATATTGTCATCATTGGTGGCTGGTGTGCTGATCAGTTGAAAGATAAAGGCACACGTTTTTATACCAACCCGGATTTTGATAATTCCAACATGGTGGAAACGCTGTTCTGCGCCGCCAAAGAGTTCGATGGCACAGATGATATGCTCATTTGCTACAGTGATATTGTTTATGAACCAACCATCATCAACGCCATCTTGCAGGCCGCCGATGATATTTCCACCACCGTTGACAAGCACTGGCAGGCTCTCTGGGATTTCCGCATGGAGAACGCGCTGTCGGATGCCGAAACGATGAAGCTGGACAGCAAGGGCTTTATTATTGAATTAGGCAAGAAGCCTAAAAGCCTGAGCGATATTGAAGGCCAGTATATGGGCATCACCCGCGTATCGAAGCAGGCGCAGCCGCGCTTTCTTGAGGCATACTGCAACCTTCCAGCCGTACTGGATACTGGCAAAGCCCGCAAAGACATTTTCATGACTGATTTTCTCCAGCATATCATAGATAATGTGAATCCGATCAAAGCTGTGCTGGTCACAGGTGGCTGGCTGGAGGTGGATACACTGGAAGACATTACTCGTTATGAAGCAGCAATCAGGGATGGTTCTCTTACCAAGATCCTGGGCCTACATGCGTGATATACTATTACAAACAAAGAACATGCGGCGCTTCCAGAAGCTGCCGGAAGAGCAACGGCGGATCGTATTCTTCTCGGAAGGCCCTTCCGGCTGGCCGCACCTTGGCCCGATCGCTCAGGAGTTTCTTGCTCGTGGCCATACCATCTGCTGGCTGAGCTCGCGCAAAGATGATCCGGGGCTTGCGATAGAAAATCCTAACTGGCTGCGTTTTTATATCGGCAAGGGCTCTATCCGTATTTTTACGTTTGCCGCCATGCGCTGCGGCGCACTTATCACCACCACTCCGGGGCTGAATTACACCGAGATCAAAAGGTCACGTTTCAATCCTCTATATATTTACATCCATCATTCGCTGGTTTCTCATCACATGGTCTACAGGCAGCATGCCTTTGCTGCATTCGATGCCATATTCTGTGCAGGGCCACATCATATCGATGAATTAAAAGATGAGGAAAGCGTGTACAGCCTGCCAGCACGCAAGAAGATAGTCCATGGCTACGCACGTCTGGATGCACTGCTTAAACAAGCAGCCAAGATCGATAACTCAGAAAAAACGCCATGTGTGTTGGTCGCGCCGAGCTGGGGCAATCAGGGATTGATCGAAGGTGGCTTTGCCCAGCCTCTCATCGCTTCACTGTTGGAGCAAGGATTTCAGGTCATACTTCGCCCGCATCCACGCACTTATGAGCTGGCAGTAGAAAAGATACATGCTCTCACGCACGCATTCCCAACACTGGTAATGGATAATGATATTGTTTCAGACGCATCCCTGATGAAAGCCGATGTGATGATAAGTGACTGGTCGGGTGCTGCGCTGGAATATGCATTCTGTAGAAAACGGCCCGTTGTGTTCATGGATACAGCGCGCAAGGTCAATAATCCAGACTATGAAAAAATTGCCAGCACGCCCATTATGCTCAGCATCCGCGATAAAATTGGTATTGTGATATCAACGCAAGAACCAAGGAAAGCAGTGGATACCATCAGGAATCTCATGGATAACCGCGCCGCATGGGAAGAACAGATCAAGCAGGTACTGGATCAAACCGTGTTTAATCTTGGCAATAGCGCCAAAGTTGCCTGTGATGAGATATTAATGCTAGTGAATGAGCGCAAGGCATCGTGATGGACAGCAAAAGCCTACATAGCTTCTGCCGGTACATAGATATCAAGCGCACATTGCCTTTTCCGGTAAACGAAGCAGATAACTTTTTTGATACGCTGTATAGCCAGTTCGAAGCCGCTGATGCCGAAAGGAAAGCCAAATACCTCAACACCATGCTTAACCTGCGCGATCTGTGCCCCACCCTTGGCGAACCCCAGCGTCAGCGCATTGAAGCAGCCTTCGCCATGGTGTGCCCATGCTAAGCGTACTTGGCTATGAAGGCCCACAGCTTCGCGCCTATCTCCTGATGTTGAAATATTGCGGCATCACGGTGAACCGTCTGGTGCTGCTCGCTCCTTATATGGATGTTGCCAGCGGCAAACCGGTTGCTGGCTTCCTTCCCAGATCCATGCGTGCAAAGTTAGGGTTGAAACTTCTGGGCATGCGCATGAACCACTGGCCGAACCAGATCGCCATGCGCCATACGCAGCTATTCGAGAGCATTACACAGACCATGACACGCGCATACAACCTACCGGATGGTTTCTATAAAAATATGCTGCGCCCCTTTAACTGGCGTAGTGTGGCGCAGGAAGTAATCACTCTGCCTTTCAATGGCTCGCTGAAAGACCCGGCGCTAGCCGAGTGGGTGGCAGGCAACATGAAAGGCGCAGTGCTCTATACAGGCGGCGGCATCATGCCTGCTGCATTGCTTTCTATCCCCGGGATACGCATTATCCATGTTCATCCTGGCTACTTACCGTATGTGCGCGGGGCGGATGGTTTGCTGTGGTCGGTATTGCTGCGCAAAAAATTCGGCGTTAGCGGATTCTATATGGAAAAAGGTATCGATACCGGCGACCTATTATTTGCCAAAGAGCAGGAGATGCTCACCTTTGACCGCACCTCAAACGATAACAAGATACTATACCGCGCTGTGTTTGCATTCATCGATCCGGTGATACGCGCGCAGGCACTTTGCGACCTACTAAAACAACACAAAGACCTCTCTGCCATGCCGGCCACGCCGCAAGATACGAATATAGGCGAGACCTATCACTTCATGCACGAAGACCTACGTAATTACGCGCTATCACGGCTTTTCTTGCGCCAATAAGGGATTATCAGTGGCATTTCCCTTTGATTTCTTTAGTAAGCAACCAGTAATTCACTGGCCATGCGGCAAGGAAGCCAGCAGGGATGGCCACTGCCAGGCCGATATAAAATATCGGGCTGGCAAGAGATGTAGCACCAACACCACCTGCCCAATAATCCACACCATTCATTACCACTTCCATAACTCCTATAGAAATGGCCTCACCCAGCCAGATGGCACGAAAGGCTTGCTTTAATGTAAGTCCTTGCCGCTTCATGATAGGGGGAATGGCAAGGCTGAATCCTGCGATATATGCCAGCACGGTCGCCAATATCATGGTTGGCCACATGCCCAATCCGAAATGCACACCGATGGCAAGACCTGCCGCCTCACCTATCACGCATCCCGTTAAGCAATGCATGGTCACCTGCGCGGAAATTTTTGTGAGGCTATGCTCTGCATGTGCCTCATGCGTAACTGCACCATCTTTTGAAGGGCAGCAATTTGTATGTGTATTTTTCATAAGACATTACTCCTGATGATTATACCCCCATGGGTATATACCCATTGGGGTATAGTCAAGTAATTCTTTTCAGCATAGTGGCGTGATGTATTAGACACGTTGTGAACTAACTATTATCAGGAAATCATAGCTCTGTCATCATCTGTGCAGTATCTACAAAAAAGAGTTTTGTGTAGCATGATCTGTTTATTTACTTGTAGTTCAGTTTAAGAGAAATTATGTGAATTGCATGAGTAAGCAAATTACAGAATCGTACCGTATCCAATCAATTGATTATCTTCGTGGTCTTGTCATGTTGATTATGACGCTAGATCATGTGCGTGAATTTTTCTTTATGGCACAACCTCTGCCTGATCCAATGCAGCTGGATGGTTTGCCGCCGGAAGTGTTTTTCTCCCGCTGGCTTACGCATATCTGTGCGCCTGTGTTTGTGTTACTTACGGGTGTTTCTGCTTATCTTTATGGCCAAAAAGCGGGGCGGAGCAAGGCCGATGTCTCGCGCTATTTATTCAAGCGCGGACTTTTGCTCATTTTGTTGGAAGCTACACTCATCAATTTTGCATGGACGTTTAGTTTTCCGCCTTCCATGCTGTATTTTCAAGTTATCTGGGCAATCGGCTTCAGCATGATTTCTCTTAGTGGCTTGCTTTGGTTACCTGTGCCCATATTGCTGAGTATTGGGCTGGTTATTGTGTTTGGACATAATCTTCTGCAAGGAATCGAGGCAGATACTAATACGGCGGTAGGTATTGTCTGGGCCTTTTTGTATGACCGTAAGGTGTTGACCATTACCGAAAGCATATCGCTTAGAACGTCATACCCTGCACTGCCGTGGGTAGGCGTTATTGCGCTGGGGTATGCAGCTGGCAGGTTATATCAAAAAAGTTTTGACCCAAACATACGAGCCAACATTTTCTACGGGCTGGGCATGCTGTCTATTCTGGCTTTTATTGTTTTACGCTTTAGCAATATGTATGGCGAAGCAAATCTTTATGATGATTCTACAGGTGGGATGCTGGCTGCAATGTCTTTTTTCAACGTAACAAAATACCCACCGTCATTGCAGTTTCTGCTTATGACATTAGGGCCAGCCCTAATCATTCTGGCCCTAAGTGAAAAATGGCAGGGATGGTGGTTCAATTTCACTATTATTTTCGGAAAAGTGCCGTTTTTCTATTATGTGCTACACCTATATGTACTGCATTTGGCCTATCGAACGACCGCAATGGCAAATGACTATAATTGGCATGGAAAGCCATTAAATGAGGCGCTTCCGGCAAAATACAGCCTGGATAGTATTTTTACTGTTTGGGGGTTGGCTATGGTAACGATTGTAATAATGTATCCTGCAATGCGCTATTTAGTGCGTTTAAAGGGTAAAAACAGCCATCCAGTGCTTTCTTACCTGTAACAAAACTATCAAAAACAAATGATTGCAGCATTAGTTGCGAATGATTATTATATTCGTTCACATTAATATATTTTTACAGTTATTTACCTCATGTTAGATAAGACAAATCCCGTTCTAAAACCATACCAGCACGGTAAGAAAAGCAACCTTACCGCACAGGAGTTAGTGGATAAAATCTTTGGCAAAGGCGGCATATATGATCGTATCGAGAAACGTTGGGATGCATACGAAAAACATAAGGCATGGCGCGGGGAGTTTTTGCGCACGACCAAACGCGGGCCAGAACCCACTTTTAAACAAGAAGAAACGGGCGAAGATATTTCAGGTGCAAGAGCGTTAGACCCGTGCCCCCTAATCAATGAGGCATTGTCTGAACTGGTAGGACTTTCTATCGACACATACAAAGAAGGCGTAGTCAAAGAATTTTTTGAAATTGCAGGTCGTGATCCGGTAATTAAAACCAAGCTAGCCAAGCTCCCGTTAGTTAGTGCCTATTCAGAAAGTGAAATGGAAAAACACTATGCAAGGGCGGCGCTGGCACGCATCGAGAAGCGTGACAATGGCACGGTGATGATGTCAGAAGAGGCCGTAGCGGAAATTAAGCAAAAAGCGGAATCCCGCGTAGCAGAATACTTATCCAGTACCGGTAAACGCTATAAAATGCGCCGCAGCGATGATGAAAAAATGGAACTTGCCGTTCCTGCTGATACTAAAGATAGTGATTTGGCCGCAGATATTAAAAGGGCACGTAAATTATGCCGTCTTGATGAAACGCTCAAACCTTTCCCTTACACGCATAATTATGAACATTTGGCCCATGGGGAAAAGTTCTTGATTGAAAACCCTGCGGGGCACGGAAACTACCCTAAATCCATGCAAAACATGGCGCAGAAGATTGCATTACCGCCTAACGACCCCGATGGCACATCTAATGCGGGCAAACAGATAAAAGCCAAAAACCCCCAACTTTTTGGTGTTGAAGATTTACACGATAAGTACATGACCTTCGTTGGTAGCGGGGCATTACCACTTACAGGCTTTGTGAATCAGATTGTTACAGGCTGCAAGGTCAATCTCATTGACGTAGACCCCGAAGCCGTTGAACTTTCACAAAAACTGCGTACCCATTTAGAGTTTTTAGGCGTGTTGGATAAAGACACGGTCAGCGTTTATATTGAGCACGGAAATCAGGTGCATTATGGCGGCCCACGTGATGACGCTGACCGTGTAACTCATAGGGGACAACGCTTCATATCTAATAAACCGCATTATCGTTATGTGGGAGATAAGCTCACCGAAAGGGAGAAAGAAGATGTAAAATATATCCCCACTGATATCCTATATATTGCCAGCCTGATTCCTAACGATATTAAGAAAAGTATTATCCGTAATTTGGAAGAAAATAAGCTAGACCCCGTACCCGTTGCGGTGGTGCGTTCGGCTCGTGGGCTTTCTTCCATGCTGTATGAACCGATCCACGATGGAGATAAAGATATTATTGGTTCAAGTCCACATTACCATGATTATGGCAGCATTGTGCCAAAACGTCATACTATACCCTATGGTAACCCACATACAGCGCAGGATGAAGGCCACGCCAGCCCCGTGAGCATTACCGCATTATTGAGCGATGATAACGTCAATACCGCGCATATATATTACCGCAGTCCGCTGCCTATGCTAAACCCGCAAATCGTATTTCTGCCTGACTCCAGCTTTGATCTGAAACTGCAAGAAGAACTGGCGCAGCACGGAGGAACGGTCGATTACGGCCATTTAACCCGGCATGGCCCCGCATTATTGCGGCAAATGAAACAGGAGCTGGAGCGTTTTGCGGCCAGTAAAGGTATTCATGTGGACACCAGATTTTTAGAGGGCAAAACGGTAAAAGACGCGAAAACCTCAGAAGAATTAATTGAGGCGTATAGGCAGATTGGCCGGCAGTATACCGAAGCTACGCAGGGCCTTTCCCGATAAATCAGCAAAGGGTATTTATGAAAAATATTGTATACGCATTGATTATTATTTTTTTAGTACCGCAGCAGGCATTAGCGCATCTTTACTGGATAGAACCTGCCGAGTTTTACTACTACGCCAAAACCAAAGCAATGGATGATAAAGTATCAGAAACGCTGACATTTGAGTTTTCCGGCGGCGATGTATATTTCAATGCGGATACCAATCGCAGCTTTGGTGATGACGCCTCTGAATATAGTTTTACCTACCTGTTACCGGATGGTTCTACTCTAAAACCTACACACACATTTAACGGTAAAACTCGCCATGTCGTAGAAGCAGAAGCCAACCAAAAAGGTACGTATACACTGGCAATAAGCCGCACGGGTAAACCCATGTATTACTCTAAGTTGGCAGATGATAGCTGGGTAGCAAAGGCAAAAGATGAACTGACTGAAAAAGAACGACTGGGTGCTAAAGTACATGGTGGGTATTTTCAACATAGTAAAAGCTATATTACTCTGCATGAAATGACGAATAGCTGGATAAAGCCCGTAGGCCATAGCTTAGAAATTATACCGCTTTCACATCCTAATGATTTATATGTGGGTGGTAGCTTGCCCGTGCAGGTGCTTTATCAGGGCAAACCATTGGCGGGTGCAGAGTTGACTGCGGTATTTCAAGGGTATCGGGCTAAACAGCACGGAGAAAAACCGATGACCGTGCAGGCTGATGCTCAGGGTAAAGCGGTTATACCGTTCGACAGAGCATCACGCTGGTTGATCACCGTCAAACATAGCGAAGCCACAACCAACCAAAGTAAAACTGATAGCCATGAGCATCAGGCATCACTCATGCTGGAAGTAAATGATCCATGGGTAAAAGAATGGATGAATTGAAATTAAGTCATTGTATTGAATAATTATTTATTCATTTCTGGTGTCATATAACTGTCATCGGAATATGGTATCATAGAAACGTATGGATACACCTGAAAGCAACACACAAACAAGCTGGGGAATGCGCATGGATGGTTCGCCGCCGGCAGATAGATCGTTTCCTTTGCAACAGGCTGTGATTGAGAAAGAAGCAGGTGATACCTACCGTGTAAAAGTTGTTGCAAATAACCAGTGTCAGGCAGGTGAATTGAGTGCCCTGCCCGCAGCCATTAAAGCCCAAGGGTATAAAAACACGTTTGTTGATGTGGTAAAAGGCGAGCATGTGCTGATATCACACGGCCTTTCAAAGAAACAGGCAGATAATCTTATTGCATGGTTGGAATCAAAGGAACTTATCGCTGATGGCAGTATAAGCGATGATTCAGCTAAAAACTCTCACGAAGCAGGCAATAACCTCAAACGTGATTCACTCAAATGGTCTGGCCGTCTTGCCATGGCAGGCAGTGCAGCCGTGGCACTGGCCGGATTAGGCCAGAAAGACTGGAAACGTTTACAAACCGGCATCACGCTCATGGCTGCTGACAGCGTGGTGGCTGTATACGGAAACGGTAAAGGCTCGATAGATTTTGACCGTTTATTTCGTGATATGCATGAACATTTTCAGCATAACGGTATTCAATTACCCGAAATTGCAACGCCGGAAGCTCGAAAAAGCTCAATGGAAAAGGTCAATCAGTTTATTGCCACCCATCCGATTGAACTGAACTATGGGCTGGGTATGCTCAGCGGCATAGGTCATTTTAGCTCTGGTCTTGGCGATTATCGGCGCTCTGGAGCAGGCATCAGCCGCATGACTAAAGGGATATTGGGTGCAGGCGGTTCAGCAGCTGTTATATTTGTGCCAGAGAAAAAGGAAAAACCAGTCCCCAAATCATTTAAGCATTATGCCACGCACCCATCTGAAATTCCAAGTGGTATAAGTAATTTGGTATTTGCCTCTCCCATGCGCTTTAAGGGGATCATCAGCAGCATATATAGCATGCTCTACTTCACGGACACGTTAGAAGAAAAAAAGAAAATGAAGTTATGGGCTAACGAGAAGGGCGGCCTGTATAATGGTAAAAGCCATAGCGCCTTAACTAGCGAGCTTGGTAGCTTGGTAAATAGTAGTGCCATGCGTAATAAAGAAGCAACTGCTATTAGCAAGGCAAGTGAGCTGCAAAAAGGCATATTCGAGCTTGAGCGCAGGGAAAGGATTGCCAAAACAAAATTTGGCGGGGTAGTTAGCCCGTATCTTTCTACGTTTACCGCTGTTGCCTATATTGCAGCTTCGTTGCTAGCAGCTTCTTCATCGCGCAACCGAGATGCTTCTTATGAGAGCGATAAAGAGTATGAACCCATGTATGCTATGGCAACACAAACCGTAGCCATGCTTCCTAAGGAAGACAGGCAAAATGCATTGACGCAAATTGCGACCTATCTTTCTGCACAGGAAGATGTAAAAGACGGTGCAATCAAAGCCCCTAAAATCGTGGATGAGGTTAGCAAGCGCCTAGATTCTATAGACCAAAGCCCGTGGCTTGCAGGAAAAGGGCACAACCTGAGTATCAGTATGTCATAGCTCAGTTCTATTCGATGTAGCGTGTACTTTTTAATGGGATAAGATAAAGAACGCGCTTTAAGTTATTGAATAGAAATAGTTGGCGTGCCCGGCAGGAATCGAACCTGCGACCCACAGCTTAGAAGGCTGTTGCTCTATCCCCTGAGCTACGGGCACATAGATGCATCAATAGCAACCAGCCATAGTTTTGCAATACTATAGTGCTGTTTTTGCTATTTAACTTGCAAAATGCAGGATCTTGCTGCTATCAAAGCCCTCCGTTTACACGGAAAGGGCGATTAGCTCAGCTGGTTAGAGCGCTACCTTGACATGGTAGAGGTCGGAGGTTCGAGTCCTCTATCGCCCACCACCGCATATGGCATAATGATGCTGTTTAGCCATAATATCTGCTAGCGATGTTTTTATAATCAATGGGTTATTTTGTGTAAAAATACCAGTTCCTGACATAGATAGAATTTGATATTATGGTAGCTATGAGTAAAGGTCGTCCCATAAAATTTCCTACAAATAATGGCGGTAGCATCTTCGTGGGTTCCACGGAGGCTTCTCTTGAGAAAGAGTTACCTGCTTTTAGAACTGCCGTTAGACAATACAATACGGTAGTTCTCTCTACATCAGCTAGTGCAGCATCTGCTTTATCAAGCAGCGGTATTTATACTGCTTCTGGTAATCTTACTTCAAAATACAAAAATTGAGCTCGCTAAATACAGCGTTTATTTTGGGCTATCATGGATGTGATAGGTCAGTGGGTGAGGACTTGATTAAAGGTAAGGACTTTAAACCCAGCACTAATTCTTGGGATTGGCTAGGAGCAGGTATTTATTTCTGGGAAGCTAATCCCGCCAGGGGATTAGAATTTGCAAACGAACAAGCAAAAAGAAATAAAACCAGAAAACAATTTAAACCATGGGTAATCGGATCTGCAATTGATCTTGGACACTGTTTAGATTTAACTACTAAGGCAGGAGTAGAGCATCTTAAGATTGCTTATAAAGCATTTGTAGATGTGGTTAATAAGGCGGGATATGAATTACCTAAGAATCAGGAAGATGGACGTAATAATCTAGATTGTGCAGTAATTAACTATCTACATATAATGAGAGAATCCGAAGGCCAATTTCCATTTGATACTGTCAAAGGCGCATTTATTGAAGGAGAGCCTATTTATGACAATTCAAGATTTATGGGAAAAACTCATATTCAAATTAGCGTAAGAAATCCAAAGTGCATAAAAGGCATCTTTAGAGTTAAAGAGTTTCCATAGCACTCGTTCGTCCATTATCGCCCACCACTTGCCATCACTTACGCAGCGAATTTCTGGGCCTTTGCCGCTACGGCCTGTTCCATATCCAGCAGTTGCTGCTTGATATTCAGCCCGCCACCAAAGCCGGTGAGTGAACCATTCGCGCCGATCACCCGATGACACGGTACAATAATGGCGATCGGGTTGCGACCATTGGCCATGCCGACCGCACGCGCCTTGTTCGCATCTCCCATGCCTTTCGCCTGCTGGCCGTAGGAAACGGTCTGGCCGTATGGAATTTTTTGCAGCTCACGCCACGCCTTGATCTGAAATATTGTGCCATGCATATCCAGCGGCAGGTCAAATGCTGTGCGCTTACCTGCGAAATATTCATTCAGCTGCTTCTCAGCTTTTTGCAGCACAGGGTGATCTTCTGATGTCACCAGCTCTGTCCTGAACATCACATCATTATGTTTGCCCTTGGCGAACAACACACCACATAAACCTTTACCCGATGCCACCAGTTGCAACTGGCCAACCGGTGAATCCATGACCTTGGTGTAAAATGTATCTGTGCGCATAACCGATCCTCCGGAACTATTGGAAACCCATACTATACCAATAAAAAGGCCGGAGCAACTTAACGTTGCTTCCGGCCTTCCCCCTGTCATAACCTATATCGGTTACTTGAAATATATTTGATCGAATATTCCGTCGTCGTCAAAGTGTTTTTTTTGCACATTCTGCCATCCACCCAGATCATTTATGTTGACCATGCGGATTTGTGCGTATCTCGCTGCATATTTTTCTGCCACCGCCGGATCGGTCGGACGAAAATAATGCTTCGCGACAATTTCCTGTGCTTGCGGCGAATATAAATAGTCGAGATACGCTTTTGCAACTTTTGTCGTGTTATGCTTGGCGGTATATTTTTCTACGACCGCAACAGGCGGCTCGGTCTTGATGCTGATCGATGGTGCAACCATATCGAACTTGCCTTTACCGATCTCTTCGCGGGCGAGGAATGCTTCATTTTCCCATGTCACCAGCACATCACCGATACCGCGCTGAATGAATGTCGTTGTTGAACCGCGTGCACCCGCATCCAGCACCGGTACGTTCTTAAAGATAGCACCGACGAATTCTTTTATCTTGTCTTCATCACCAGTGAATTTTTCATTGGCGTAGGCCCACGCCGCCAGATAGTTCCAGCGCGCACCACCGGATGTCTTAGGGTTTGGTGTTATCACCTGTACATCCGGACGGATCAGATCATCCCAGTCACGGATATTCTTCGGATTACCGGTGCGCACCAGAAACACAATGGTAGAGGTATAGGGTGAGCTGTTGTTTGGGAATTTCTGTTGCCAGTCCTTTGGCAGCAAATTTCTTCTACTGGCCAGAACATCAATATCATAAGCAAGTGCCAGTGTTACCACATCCGCCCTGAGGCCTTCCATTACCGAGCGTGCCTGTTTACCAGACCCGCCGTGCGACTGGGCAATGACCATCTCCTGCCCCATCTTTCGCTTCCAGTGTTTTGCGAACAGGGCATTATAGTCTTCATAGAAAGCGCGTGTCGGGTCATAAGAAACATTAAGCAATTCGACAGGTGCGGCCACAGCAGCATGTGAAAAAAACAGGCCGAGTATTCCGACCAGCATCCGCCTGCAAAACAACATATTTCCCCTGACTATTGCTTTATTAGTCAGGCAATCTATAACACAATCCCTATGAAGAAAATCCTTTTTGTCTGCACTGGAAACATCTGCCGATCACCCACGGCAGAGGTCGTGTTGCGACATAGGGTGCAGCAGAATCCCGCATTAAAGCATATCACTTGTGATTCCGCAGGCATGCATGGCTATCACATCGGCGAAGCACCCGACAGGCGCACAATAGCCACTGCCAAAAAACATGGCATTATCATGGATGACCTGCGGGCGCGTCAGGTACAAGCCGCTGATTATAATGATTTTGACCTGATACTTGCCATGGATAAAGGGCATGAGCGTGAGCTAAGACACTTCGCTCCCAAATCACATACGGCAGAGATCGCCCTGTTCCTGCGCTATGCAGGGCATCCACAAGTCCAAGAAGTCCCGGATCCATACTATGGCGATCAGGAAGATTTTGATTATGTGCTCAAACTTATTGAAGCAGGTGTTGCGAACATGCTAAATAAGTGGCATCCATGAACAACAAACCCACGAGGCGACCTCCTATGCTACATGCTGCTGCATTACTTGATGCCGACCAATCCCGCGCCGCTGACCGTGCTGCCATCACACAAGGTGTAAGCACCGAATCACTCATGGAAAATGCCGGCCGCGCCGTCGCAGACCTGATCTGTGAGACCTATCACCAGTGTCCTGCCCTGATCGTTTGTGGCGTTGGTAACAATGGCGGCGATGGTTTCGTGGTGGCGCGCATCCTGCGGGAACGTGGCTGGCCTGTGACCGTAACAGTTATTGGCAATGATAATGCCATTGAAGGGGCTGCCATCCTCGCCTTGCATAAATATGAAGAACATTATGGCCGCACATTGCTGTTCGATGAAAGCATGCTGCATGGTCAGGAACTGATTGTTGATGCCATCTATGGCACTGGCCTGAGCCGCAGTATCGCTGGCGCAACGCGCGATGCCATTGAAGCACTGAATGCATCTGGCCTTCCGATCATTTCTGTTGATATCCCAAGTGGTATTAATGCCAGCACGGGCGAGGTCATGGGCGCTGCCGTGCGTGCTACCCACACGGTTACCTTCGTACGTCCGAAGCTTGGCCATGTGTTGTTACCAGGCAAAGCCTACACAGGCGGCCTGCATGTATTTGATATTGGTATCGCAGGTGAGAATGTTCAGGCGGATTATTTCCTGAATTCTCCTGTGCTGTGGGCACATAATTTCACGACCCCGACACCGGAAAGCCACAAATACTCACGCGGACACGCGCTGGTGATCGGTGCAGGTCTTGGTTATACGGGTGCAACCAAACTCGGAGCGCTTGGCGCGCTGCGTGCCGGTTCTGGTCTGGTAAGCGTGGTCTGCGCACCTGATGTGCTGCCGGTTTATGCTGCGTCCCTCACCTCTGTGATGACCAAACCAGCTTCAGACCTCAAGCAGCTGGATGCATTACTGGAAGATAAGAACACCAGTGCTGTTCTCATCGGCCCGGGTTGTGGTGCAAATGAAGTGACGCGCGAAAAAACACTGCGTATCCTTGCCTCCAAGAAACCTTGTGTGATCGATGCCGACGCACTCAGCGCATTCAAATCTACCCCTAAAACCCTTTTCACCGCGGTGGAAGGCCCTGTCGTGCTCACACCGCATGAAGGCGAGTTCACACGCCTGTTCGCTTTTGAAGGTCCGAAGCATGAACGTGCGCGTGATGCCGCAGAGGTCAGCAACGCTGTGGTGGTGTATAAGGGTAATGACACCGTGATCGCCGCACCGGATGGCCGTATCGCCATCAACGCGGAAGCACCGGTATGGCTTGCGACCGCTGGCAGTGGCGATGTGCTTTCCGGCATCATCACCGGCCTGCTCGCTCAGGGCATGCCTGCATTCGAAGCCGCTTGTGCCGGTGTATGGATTCATAGCCGTGCCGCTGCTCTTTTTGGCCCGGGGTTGATCGCTGAAGATATTCCTTCCAGCGTTCCTGGCGTACTTAAGGCATTATACAGCTAAGTACTTTTGTCAATTATTGTGCCGGTGCGTTCAAAATTACTCCCTTCACGGAAGTAACAAAGGTAACAACGCGTAATATGACATGATCAATACTCTGAATAGAGGATTTGTTTACAACACCACGAAATGGCTGCTGTTTCTTAACGTGTTCATGACAGCCGCTGTGTTCCGTATCCGTGACTACGCGGATAAATCGATCGATCTGCAAGTGATGCTGAAACTGGGCATCTGGGGCATATCGCTGATCTTTTGCCTGTTCTGTTACCGCCTCTGGGTAAAAAAACTTTTTCAGATAGATAATGTATTACTGATACCCCTGCTCATGCTCATCATTGCGTCCTGCTTCTATTCGCTGGACCGGGCATATAGCCTTGCATCCGCCTTCTCGCTGGTCGCCGTGCTGTTCATGTTCTTTATGGCATCTGCTGTACTTACCACCCAGGAATTTCTCCAGCAGATCATCCGTGGTTGTACCACGGTGGTTGCAGCTTCCATCGCGGTCTATTTCATCGACCCTGAATTTGGCCGCATGAAAGAATGGGTGAACGGCGTGCTCACCACATCCACACGCCTGTCGGGTATTACCGGTGCTGCCAATGCCTGTGGTTATATTGCCGCCATGGCATTGCTGGTACTGTGTTATTACCGCAAGCTCCCCACACACACGGGCATCATCTACTGGCTGTGCATCGGGATAAACGTAGCTGGCCTGATCATGAGCGACAGCCGCACATCCATGGCCGCCCTCATCTTCAGCCTTTTAATCACCAGTGCTATCACCACCTCCAAAGCACGGCTTGCAGCGTTCTGCCTGTTTATTTGTATCGCTCTTGTTAGTCTTGCTACGCTCGATATGGACAGTGTATTCCAGATGCTCTCGCGCTCGGGTGATATTTATGAGATCAGCACTGGCACAGGACGCACTGCCATCTGGGCCGTGGTTGTTGATCTGATCCACCAGCGGCCACTTTGGGGCTGGGGTTATGCCTCCAGCAATATTCTTATCCCTGAAGCCGCTGTTGATATTGGCTTCACCGCCGGTCATGCGCACAACGCATTCCTCCAGATAATACTGTCCGTTGGCTATATAGGGCTCGCTTTGTTCGCAGCCATCCTGTTGATAAAGATATATTTTTCTTTTATCTCGCGTGAACTGGTTGCTTTCGCCCTTATTTCATTCTTATTTATAGGCGGATTAACCGAACCCATCGCATTCTATGGTCCGGCAAGCACCACCACATTGGCACTTGCAACCCTGCTTGCACTGAATTACAGGCATAACCATGGCTCTCAAACCCGTTATCCTTCATATAAGTAGTGATTATCCTGATGGCGTAAAACCGGACAAAACCCGGGCGATCTATAATCTGGTGGCAAGCATCCCGGATTATACGAATGTCGTTTACTCACTCAATCGTATCAATGGGTGGAAACATATTAGCTCCTCACCATTCGGCAAGCATCACACATGTGTTACCTATGCCGCACTGCCTAAAGGTCTGTTCTGGTTGCCGCGCCTGCTGGAAGTGGCCGAATATATCTATGCCGACCTCACCAGAAGAAATATCGTGCCATCGCTTATCCATGCCCACAAATTCACGGTGGAAGGTATCATCGCTCATGCACTCGCCCGCCGCTTTGGCTGCAAACTGATATGCAGCATACAGGGAGGTACGGATGTACGCGTACTGAAATACAAACCTGGCCTGCATGATACCTATGCGGATATTGCGGATTATGCATCGCATGTATTTGCCTTCGCGCCTTGGGCCATTGCGCCCTTTGTGAAGCACGCAAGGCTTAATGAACAAAAATGCTCCTTGCTGCCTGCCCTGCCCGGCTTTGATACGCTCAAACCATCCACAAACCGTGGCGGCATGAAACTTATCACCTGCCTGCATTGGAAAACCCGCAAGAATAAGAATCTGGTCGGCATCCTCAGTGCCATGAAGCTACTGGCAAAGAAATATCCTACACTTTCACTGGATATTTACGGCGGTGACAGTTTAGAGGACATGCAGAAGCTAAGATCGCTGGTCAAACGCTCCGGCGTGAAGAAACGCATTACTCTCAAAGGCGCTGTGCCTAACCACACCTTCCAGAATTTTCTGGGTGATTATGCCGCACAGATCACTCCTTCTTTCACTGAAACATACGGGCTGGTATTCGCCGAGGCATTGATATGTGGTGTTCCTGTGCTATTCTCCAAAGGCCGCGCGATCGATGGCTATTTTGATACCGCAAAGATAGGCTATGCCTGCAATCCGCACTCCGCCAAGGATATTGCCGCTGGCATTGACCACATACTTTCCAATGAAGATGCTCTTAAAGCCAACATTTCCACCATGCAGCAGGATGGCGAGCTAAACAGCATCCGGCGTGAGTCTATCATCAGGCATTATCGCCAGACCATTGAACAGATATTACCCGCAGATATTCGCCATGCAGCCTGACGCTCCTTACAATCTCAACGTCATTGGCCTTGGCACGATCGGCCTGCCTATGGCTGCGCTTTCTGCTCAGGCCGGATTGCGCGTGTTGGGCGTAGATATCGTTCCACAGGTGATCGATACGGTCAATAATGGCCGCTCACATATTGAAGAGCCTGAACTAGCACCGCTGGTAAAGAAAGTAGTGGCAAGTGGCACGCTTAAAGCTGCAGCTTCGCCAGCGCCATCTGATGTGTTCATGATCGCTGTGCCCACTCCGGTCGACCACGCCACACGCAAACCCGACATGCAGATGGTGGAAGATGCCGTGCGCGCCACTGTGCCTGTGCTGGCCGCCGGAAATCTGGTGATATTACAATCCACCTCACCTGTAGGCTCAACGGATAAGCATGTGCGGTCTATAATAGAATCCCTCAGGCCAGAACTCAAAGATAAGCTGGATTATGTCTATTGCCCGGAGCGCGCCATTCCCGGCAGCACACTGCATGAAATGCAGCATAATGACCGCGCCATTGGCGGCCTGACACCAAACGCCACAGAACGTGGCATGAAATTCTACAGGAAGATCGTATCAGGCAAACTCCTGCCCACCGATGCCGCCACGGCTGAAATGGTAAAGCTGACTGAAAATGCCTGCCGCGATGTGCAGATAGCTTTTGCCAACGAGCTCTCTCTCATCTGTGATGAAATGGGGCTGGATGTGCAGGATGTTATCGCACTCGCGAACCATCATCCACGCGTGAACATCCTAAAGCCCGGCCCGGGTGTGGGTGGGCACTGCATAGCGATAGACCCGTGGTTCATCATCAATGCTGCGCCGGAGAAAAGCACGCTCATGCGCACCGCACGCCAGATCAATGACAACAAACCAGATTGGGTGGTGCAACAGGTACAACAGGCCGCACAGTCATTTAAAGCGCCTGTTATCTGCCTGCTTGGCCTTGCCTATAAGGAAAATGTTGGCGATTTCAGGGAATCCCCTTCTGTTACTGTGGCAGATAAGCTGATGGCCGCGAACGCAGGCGAACTGCTTGTAGTTGAGCCTTTCCTGCAGGCCAGTGATAAATATACGCTGGTGTCATTAGAAGAAGGTGTACGCCGCGCTAACATTATTGTGCATCTTACCGCCCATAATGCCTTTAAAGGCATTGGCGCACAACAGCTCAAAGACAAAGTGATGGTTGATACACACGGCACATTCGCCAAAATCGCTAAGCTTGCCTAATCCAGCCTGCCATTCATTTCTTCTTCAACCTGATGCCAGTATTTTCGGATCAGCGATACCGACATCCATATATCAATAAACTGGCAGCAGCACGCCAGCATGATGAATATGCCGGCATAATCCGGTGAGGCCATACCGGTGAGGTAGCGGTACGCGCCAACAAAGCAAACAACCTCTGCCGCTATTTCGCTATACACAAAAAAACTGCGCATACGCATAAGTGCCGCCAGTACTTCCGGTGAAAGCTGATAGGTATAATCAGATTGATGACGGCCGAAAATAGCATCCAGCCTTTTTCTATCCATGATGAGTGTGACCTGACGCATGGATAGGATGCTTGGCCTACCGCGCTTAATATCCTGCCAGCAGAACCAATATGAACCGGCGGAAAGAATAGAGATCAGAATGATACCAACAAGAAACAGCATCATAACGGCTTACCGTATAATGCATCCGCCCGCTGCTTGAAGGCAGATACCATCTTCTCTGACGCTTTGGTGAACACAGAACCTATGAGTTTTTCCAGTATTCTGGAGCGAAATTTAAAATCGAGATAAAAATCTATCTGCGTGCCGCCCGATGGCAAAGGCATGAACCGCCAACGATTGATAAGATGCTCGAATGGGCCTTTGGTCATGGTCACATCAATGGATGCTAATCCATTCTCTCCCGGCGGATGCAATATCACGCGCGAGGTATAGCGTTCGCTTAGATGATTAAAAGAGATCATCAGCTCGGCAAGCATCGTGTTCCCCTCACGTTCCAGCACGCGCGCTGCCCTGCACCACGGCAGAAATTCAGGATAACGGTCTACATCGGCAACCAGTTCATAGAGTTGCAGCGGCGTATAAGGTGAGGTCTGTGAATCGTTGTGTGTAGGCACGTTATGTTTTTATCAGATTAATTGATTGAGCAAGTCGTGTCAGAATATGTACAAAGATCACATATATAAACCCTACAGGCACACAAAATACAGCCATAAGCAATGCGCCCTGTATCGCATCGCCTTCGGGATAGGTGATAGAAAATGCGATCAGAAAGAACAGCGCACATACGGGTGTAAATATCCACGGCAACCACCAGCTTGCTTTTCTTATCTGCGCCACTGTTCTCTTCCTGCTCCACCAACTCACGGCGCTGGCAAAGAAGAAATATGGTACACATCCTATCATGGAGCAGATGATCATAAACCGTACCAATACATCTACATGCTGCATCACCGTCTCATAGCCCAGTATTGCAGCTGCCGCAAAAATGATCGCCGGCATAATTAAAGGTATGAACAACATGATAAGATACCAGCGTCTCAGGCTCACGATTCGATCACCAACCTGAGCTTGCAGAACACACGTACAAAGATAAGCCACGGGAATATATATAAATACCCGGCAGGAATGATGACCAGCGGGTGCGTATACAACATGGATGAATGAAACTCTCCGCCACTCAGCAGCACCTGTCCAATGATAGAGAACGGTATATAGGCAAGCGGCAACAGCATAAACTGCTTCTCGATGTCCTTTTCATCGTCATCGCTCAGCCAATACATATAGGCTGTCAGCAGGAATACCGGGAGTGCAAGACTGCCGATGAATTCCTTGAACTCTGCGGTTTGTCGCATTTCCATGAATTTGTAATAGGCAATTTCCTGCCCTTTATACCAAAGCCACTGGGCAAAATAATCGGTATGGGCGAACACCACGACGAATACAAGACACAGTATCAGCGCAATATAATATATCCAGTTGCTTGGCATGCGCCCTATCCCACCAATCCTGCAATACCAAAAGCAGCAAGGGCCGCAGCTGCGCCTATTGCTGTGGTCTGCAAACCGGATCTGAACATTTTCTGGCCAGTGAAATATCCTTTGAATGCACCAAAGGCAAAGAGTGCAACCAGACTGACCAACGATGAAATAAACAGTGCCTCCATCGGGTTCGAGATCAGGATATAGGGTATCAAGGGCAGCGTGCCGCCGAGAATATACGCACCGCCGATGATGACCGGACTTTTATACAGCCTGCTCGGATCAGGCCTTTCCAGCCCCAGCTCAAACCGCATCATGAAATCTACCCATTTGGTGGGGTTACGCTGAATGCCTTCCACTACCGCACCCACCTTGTCTTCCGGCACACCGAACTCAATGAGAATATCGGCGCATTCCTTTGCCTCCACATGAGGTACGCACTCTACCTCGCGGAACTCGCGTTTGCGCTCGGCTTCATAATGTTCTTTCTCGGTTTTAGCACCAAGATACCCGCCCAAACCCATGGCGATAGCACCGGCGGCGATCTCCGCCACACCGGCCGTGACAATAAGCGTGGTGGTATCTACAGCGCCAGCAAGGCCGGCAGCCAGTGCGAATGGCACAGTAAGCCCATCCGACATGCCAATAACAAAATCCCGCAATCCTGCGGGAGAAGCGTTATGGTGTTCATGATGGTGCAATGACATGTCATTATCCTATTGTAATTAAATGCAAAAAGCAACTGGGATTATTTGTTAAATCAATGTTTGCTAAAATGGTTTATGTTTATTAATCTTCAGAAAAATAAGGATACCCATGAAAATAGAAAAAAGACAAGCTGTCACCTCTCAGATCACCGCTCTTAAGGATTATTTGCGCAAAAAATTCCTCACACCAGCGCGTATCGAACACATGGCAAAGAATGATACTATAGAGGTAGAATTTATCGGCAGCGATTCACCCAGCAGGCCCGAAACCCTTGGCACTGTTGAGATCCAGCACTCAAAGGTTGCCGAGTTCGAGCAGATGCTCGAGGACAGCGGTGCTTCCTACAAAGTAAGGCATCCTGAAACAAGATATGTTGACTATAACAACGAACGCCTTGAAGTAAAAAGCACGATCATCACATTCGATGCGTCTGAAATTGCCAAAGTGTGCCCTGCACGCAAAATGCGTGGCGCTTAACTTTCCCGGATATTATTGATGGACTGCCGTAATTTTGCTTCTACCTGAGGCACATGGGTTATTGGGCCAAATCCGACCTTGTCTGTATATGTACCGCCTTCCCCATCAGATTTTTTCGAGAAGCTGAAATATAAATGACCAATACCCTTGCTGTTCTCCGTACGTTCCAGTTGGTCACTCAGATTCTCAAGATTAAATGATTTTACTACACGCCTGCGGCCATACATAAGCGTGATGGCACGTTGGGTGGTGATCGCAAAGATCGTGTGCTTCGCACGCATGTACGCGACGAACGGCGCAACCATCATACCAAATCCTATCAGCACAAAAGGTAGGCCGAACAACGGAAGTGCTATCTGCAACCACATATCAGATTCCCAAAGACTTTTGCCTTCGATCGAAAGACCATCCGTAAATACGGCGTATTCCCAGAATAGGGCAAACCCTGTCCACGGTATGGCAAAGAAATAAATACTTAAGCTGTCTTTCAGGCTTTGTACGGCAACCGGCTTTCCAGACCATTGAATGGTCTCATTCGCCCGCAATTCTTTGCGCAGTTCCGAGAGATCCTGTTGCTGATGCTGCGGGTAAAGCTGGGTAGTATCCAGCATCGCCTTTAGCCTTTTAGCTGCTTGTTGCGTGCCTCACGCATTTTCTCGAAATCATCACCCGCATGATAACTGGAGCGGGTAAGCGGCGTGGAAGAAACCATCAGGAATCCCCTCACCTTTGCCTGACGTGCATAATATTCGAACTCATCCGGTGTCACATAACGTTCCACGGCGGCATGCGCTGGTGTAGGTTGTAAGTATTGCCCGATTGTCATGAAATCCACATCCGCAGAGCGCAGGTCATCCATCACTTGCAACACCTCTTCCTTGGTTTCACCAAGCCCAACCATGATGCCGGATTTGGTGAAGATGCTCGGATCGATTTCTTTCACTGTTTTTAGCAGGTGCAGTGAATTGAAATAACGCGCACCCGGACGAATGGTTTTATACAGCCTCGGCACGGTTTCAATATTGTGATTATACACATCTGGCCGCGCCTTGGTGACGATCTCAGTGCCGTTCGGCTTACGCAGGAAATCCGGCGTCAGCACTTCAATGGTGGTATTCGGTGCGCGCTTGCGCATGGCTGCGATACACTCAGCAAAATGATTCGCCCCGCCATCGTCAAGATCATCACGGTCTACCGAGGTGATCACCACATGGTGCAGATTCAGTTCCGCCACTGCTTGTGCCAGATTCTCTGGTTCATGCGGATTTAATGCACCCGGCACACCGGTTTTTACGTTGCAGAATGCGCAGGCGCGTGTGCAGGTATCGCCCATGATCATCACGGTGGCGTGCTTCTGAGACCAGCACTCGCCGATATTTGGGCAAGCCGCTTCTTCACACACGGTGTTGAGTTTCAGCTTATGGATAACCTCCTGAGTTTCCTTAAATACCTTGGATGCAGGTACTTTTACTCGTATCCAGTCTGGTTTTGGCAACCGCTTGTTATTCTTTTCCAACATGTTATGGACTTCGGCCATAGGATGATTCTGCTTGTTTTCCTGAAGAAAATGCTTTAGAAGCTGATTTTCCAGAAAATCCGCCCAATTGCAAGGAGCAAATGACTTATGGCACGCGTAACCGTTGAAGATTGTATCCTCCACGTTCCTAACCGTTTTGAGCTGGTATTGCTCGCTTCCCAGCGTGCCAAGCAGATCACCTCTGGTAACCCATTGACCATTGACCGTGATAACGACAAAGACAGCGTGGTGGCCCTGCGTGAGATCGCTGACCGCACCGTGAGCCTGGATGACCTGAATGAAACCCTTATCCAGAGCTTCTTCAAGCGTCCTATCTCTGATATCGCGGACAAAAAGCTCCTCACCACCGGTGAAGAGATCCCAGCTGAGATCGAAGAAGCATTCAAAGATGCTGCCCAGAATATCAGCGTTAAGCCTTCTGCATCTGAAGATGATGCCGGCGAAGGTATGTCCTTCGATGGTGAAGACGTACAGGCTGAAGACTAAGTCTTACTCAGAATCGTTTTGAGGTTTGATCGGTAGGGTGAGTGTGAACATTGCACCCCCGTCTGGTGCGTTCTGCGCCCAGATCTTGCCGCCATGCGCCCGCACGATACCACGGCAGATGGCAAGGCCAAGCCCGCCGGTCTTTTGTCCGGAGCGTTCACCCGCATAGAATTTATCAAAGATCTTCTCTTCATCGCCGCGCGCAATACCCGGCCCGTTATCAGAGACCACAACGTGTATATCCGGTTTGACAGTGGTTGCCGAAACCGTCACCGTTGTACCTGATGGTGTGAATTCTGCGGCATTCTCAAGCAGGTTGATAAGCACCTGCTCTATGAGCAGTCCATCGATCCGAAGCAGTGGCAGCCCATTCTCAATATTGGTGACCACTTTGTGACGCGTGAATTTAGCTTCCACACGCATCAGCGCAGAACCGATGAGTTCTTCAATGAAATAAAGCTCGCGGTTCAATTTCACTGCACCGGATTCAAGGCTTGATACATCGAGCAGGTTGGTCACGATCTTGGCAAGACGCGCGCCTTCCTCATGCACAGAGTGCAACAGTTCATTCTTGTATTCCGGTGTGATCTTCTCACCCTCAAGCAACAAAGTACTGGCTGCACTGGTGATCGCCGCCAATGGCGTGCGCAGATCGTGAGATACGGAAGAAAGCAGGATATTACGCAGTTTTTCACTTTCTGCCTCAACAAGTGTCTTTTCCACTAATTCTGCCGCCTGCGCACGATCCAGTGCCGTAGCGGCGATGGTCGCAAAGGTCTCCATCAGGTCAACATCATCATTTGAAAAGCCTGTAAGGTCAGTATCATGCGGCATAACACCAACCACCCCCACCACGCCACTGGATGCCACCAATGGAACATAGAGTGCTTTTGCAGATGGCAGTGTATCCGTACCGAACCCTGCATTTTGCTTATGGCTGAACGACCAGACCGCAACGCTTTCCTCACGCACAGGATCAACGGAATCTTCATCCATATCGCTTTCTGCGACCACCGTTTGCAAATGCCCCTTGCCATCCGGCAACCACAGGAACACATCGCTGTCAAAAACGTCCGCCATGTGCTGCACAGCGATCTGCGCCAGCGCCACTTTATCACGCGTAGCGTTGAGCTCCCTGCTCATCGCGAATAATGTATCGGTGTTTTTCTCATGCCGGCGCGCCAACAGCACCTGCATACGCAACCGTGAAGTTTGTGTGCCGATCACGATACCGGTCAATGTCAGCACCAGGAATGTAAGGAAATGATGCTCCTGCGACATCTTGAAGGAATAATATTCCGGAACGTAGAAGAAATTGAGGCTGAGCGCTGCCGCAAGTGTGGTCACCAGTGATGGTACGCGGCCATAACGGATCGTGACGGCCACGATCACAATGAGATACGCCATCACCATATGGATAGTTTCCAGGAATGGCCGGATAGGCAGCAACACCAGACTGATGGCCAGTACGCTGGACAACGGCACAACATAATCATGCCACGATGTCATATTAGGTATCAGAGATGATTTTATCTGCTGCTGGTTCTCTTCCGCCTCGCCGGTCACTACATAAACGTCGATATCGCCAGAGCCACGCATGATCTCATCGGCCAATGTACCGGAGATAAGTTCACGCCAGCGAGGACGTGCAATTTTTCCAACAATGATCTTGGTAATATTATTCGCACGCGCATAGGAAAGAATTTCTTCCTGTGCTTTCTGTCCGTTGATGATCTCGGTCTTTGCACCCATGCGCTCGGCAAGGCGCATCGTGCGCTGCACAGAATCCTGACCTTCTTTACTCAGGCGGAAATGCCGTTCGTTCTCGACATACACCGCAGTCCATGGCGCTTTCAGCCCACCCGCCATGCGCTTTGCCACACGCACAAGCTTGGATGAAAGCTGATCCGGCCCGATACATACCAGAATACGATCTGCACCACTCCAGCCAGGCGATTTGCCACCCGGTGTCTTGTATACATCCATCATGGCATCAACGCGCTCGGCCGTACGCCTCAATGCCAACTCGCGAAGCGCGATCAGGTTACTTTTCTTGAAGAAATTCTGAGCCGCACGCTTCTTGGCATCCGGCGCGATATATACCTTGCCTTCTTTGAGGCGCTTTAACAGCTCTTCTGATGGAATATCCACCAGCGAGATCTCGTCCGCCTTATCAAACACATCATCTGGAACTGTTTCTTTCACCCATATACCGGTGATGCGGGCTACAACATCGTTCAGACTTTCCAGATGCTGCACGTTGATGGTGGTAAACACATCAATGCCGGAATCCAGAAGCTCCATCACATCCTGCCAGCGTTTTGGATGCCGTGAGCCGGGAGCATTCGTGTGTGCCAGCTCATCAAGCAGGATAAGCTTTGGCTTGCGGGCCAGTGCCGCATCGATATCGAATTCCTTGATGGTTGTGCCGCGATATTTTATTTCCTGATACGGAAGGATCGGCAGGCCTTCCATCAATTTCTTGGTCTCATCACGGCCGTGTGTTTCCACCAGCCCGATCATCACATCCACATTCTCTGCAAGGGCTTGCTTGCCGGCAGATAGCATGGCGTAGGTCTTACCCACACCGGCACATGCACCAAAGAATATCTTGAGTTTACCACGCGAGCTTTGTTGCTGGGCTTCATTTTCCTCAGCATTGATACGGCTTAGCAGCTCGTCGGGATCGGGGCGTGAATCATCCATGGGCAGCAATATATACCGACGCGGGCGAGTTAAAAAGTCTATTTTTCAGCAGCTTTTTTTGCCGCTTCATCCAGCGCCATGTTAAGCCTGAGCACGTTCACACGCGCCTGGCCGATCAGGCCAATGAAGTCCTTCTCGGTGTGTGCCGTAATGAGATTTGCCACATCTTCCTCTTTCATCCGGCGATGCCTTGCAACACGCGGCAGTTGCCAGAGTGCGGCATTCACACTGATATGTGGATCAAGGCCGCTGGCAGATGCAGTGACAAGATCCACAGGAATGGGCAGGATGTTCTCAGGGTCGGATTTTTTCAGCAATGCCACACGGTCATTGATGATGGCTTGCAGTTTCGTGTTGGCAGGACTCAAATTAGATGCAGCTGATGCCGCCGCATTATATGGAGGTATCGTGGCAGAAGGCCTGCCCCAGAAATAATGCGGCTTGATAAAATTCTGCCCCAGCAGTTCCGAACCAATGACCTTGCCATCTTTCTCGATAAGGCTGCCACCGGCATTATGCGGAAATACGATCTGCGCCACTGCCGTAATGACCAACGGATATGCAACACCAACAAGTAACGTGATGCATAATAGTATCCCGGCCGAAGCCCTCACCAGCGATATCAAACGCGAGACCATCAGAACGCCCCCAGCATAACAAGGATAAGATCAATGATCTTGATACCAATGAACGGTACAATAACGCCACCAAGCCCGTACATCAGAAGGTTATGACGCAACAGGGCGATAGCAGCCGCAGGCCGGTACGCTACGCCGCGTAATGCCAATGGAATGAGTGCGATGATGATGAGTGCGTTAAAGATGACTGCAGACATCATGGCAGATTCCGGTGATGTAAGATTCATGATGTTAAGCGCACCAAGCTGCGGATAGGTGCTAACGAAGGCAGCTGGGATAATAGCAAAATATTTGGCGACATCATTGGCAATAGAGAATGTGGTGAGCGCGCCGCGCGTCATCAGCAGCTGTTTGCCGATCTTCACGATCTCGATGAGTTTGGTCGGATCTGAATCCAGATCCACCATATTGCCAGCTTCTTTGGCAGCCTGCGTACCGCTGTTCATCACCACCGCCACATCTGACTGCGCCAGTGCCGGTGCATCATTCGTACCATCCCCCACCATAGCGACCAGTTCGCCGCCCGCCTGCATCTTGCGGATGAGCTTGAGCTTGGCTTCCGGGGTAGCCTGCGCGAGATAATCATCCACACCAGCCTCAGCCGCAATAGCCGCCGCTGTTAGGTGGTTATCACCAGTGATCATGATGCTTTTAATGCCCATGCGCCGCAGATCGGCCAGGCGTTCTTTGATGCCGACCTTCACGATATCTTTGAGATAAACTGCGCCGAGTACTTTTGCTCCATCCGTCACCACCAATGGCGTGCCACCCATGCGTGCAATATTCTGCACCTGCTGCTGCACTTCTGAAGGGATATGCCCACCTATCTTGGCCAGATAGGTCTCAATCGCATCTGCCGCACCTTTCAGCACTTCACGGCTACCGATACGGATGCCGGAAAAACGTGTTTCCGCCGAGAATTCTATGAATGTACTGTCGGCTGGTGCTGAGTCAACGCCTGGCATGTTATATTTACGGCGGGCAAGCTGCACAATGCTTTTACCTTCCGGTGTATGGTCTGCAAGCGATGATAACTGAGCCGCCTCTGCAATCTCCTGTATGGAAATATCGCTGGCCGGGAAGAACTCCTCTGCCTGACGGTTACCATGTGTGATCGTGCCGGTCTTATCAAGAAGCAGTACATTCACGTCGCCCGCTGCTTCTACCGCGCGGCCAGACGATGCGATCACATTGGCCTTAAGCAGGCGGTTCATCCCTGCGATACCGATGGCAGAAAGCAACCCACCGATGGTGGTCGGAGAAAGGCATACCAACAATGCGATCAACACCACCATACTCACCGGAGTTGCACTTTCAATATTGCTGGCCGCATAGATAGAGAATGGCAGCAAGGTGACGATGGTAAGCAAAAACACCAGAGTAAGTGCAGACAGCAAAATGGACAGCGCGACCTCATTCGGTGTTTTCTGGCGTTTTGCACCTTCCACCAGTGATACCATACGCTCAATGAATGATTCTCCGGCACTTGCCGTTACCTTTACGATCAGCCAGTCAGAAAGCACGCGTGTACCACCGGTCACTGCGTCAGAATCACCGCCACTTTCACGAATCACCGGCGCGCTCTCTCCGGTAATGGCGCTTTCATCCACCGAAGCGATACCTTCGACCACCTGCCCGTCTGCCGGCACAAAATCTCCTGCCACGATCAATACCAGATCACCCCGTTGCAGCGATGACGCTGGCACGATCTGGTATTCATCGCTGCTCTCCTTATGTTTCAGTTTGCGAGCCTGCACATCCTTGCGCAGGGCACGCAGGCTTTCTGCTTGCGCTTTGCCGCGCCCTTCAGCCACGCTTTCTGCAAAATTGGCAAAAAGCACCGTAAACCAGAGCCACAGGCCTATCCAGATCACGAACCAGCCAGAGTCATTGGTCACGGGTTCATCTGATAACAGACCGCAAATAAAAATGAACGTGACCGCCAGCGCTGCGATATATACTATAAATAACACAGGATTCCTGAGCTGCGCTGCAGGCGATAATTTTTTCAGCGAATCAGCTACCGCAGTCTTAAAACTCATATGGCGTGAAGGTGTCATCACGGCGTTACCTTCGGTTCAATGATCTGCATGTGTTCAGCGATCGGCCCAAGGGCAAGAGCCGGAACATAGGTCAACACATCCAGCAGGATAACCACTCCGATGAGCATCACTACAAATAAAGGCGTGTGCGTTGGCAGTGTGCCGGGACTGGGCGGCACACAATTCTTTGATGCAAGCGAGCCTGCGATGGCAAGCACCGGCACAAATACCCAGTAACGGCCAATGAACATGCATATTCCAAGCACGATATTATAGAATGGACTGTTCGCACCTATCCCTGCAAACGCGCTGCCGTTGTTGTTGGTGGCGGAGGAAAATGCATATAATATCTCGCTGAATGCCTGCGACCCCTCGTTGCCTGCCGCCAACATGCCTGCATGGATACTTACGGCAAAGGCCGTACCGGTTAGCACAAAACACGCAGGTATGATAATGACCAGCGATGCCATCTTGATCTCAAATGGTCCGAGCTTCTTGCCAAGATATTCAGGCGTTCGCCCTACCATCAATCCACCGATGAACACGGTGATTATCACATACACGATCATACCGAACGCACCGCTGCCCACGCCACCATAGATCACTTCACCGAACTGAATAAGAAGCATGGGGATCATACCGGAAAGCGGCATGAATGAATCGTGCATGGAGTTGACCGAACCGTTGGAGGTAGCCGTGGTCGCAACCGCCCAGAGCGCAGAATCCACTGCACCAAAGCGCATTTCCTTACCTTCCATGTTGCCGGAGGCTTTATTGATGATCTTGTCATCCAGAAGCGGATTGCCCTGCGCCTCGATATTCCCTGCAATAAGGATAAGTGGCAGGAAGATCGCCGTCATCGCCACAAGCAGCACCCATCCCTGCCTGCGATCACCCACCATGATGCCAAAACAGAAAATGAGGGAAACGGGCAATAACAATATCGCCACCATGTTCAAAAGATTTGATAATGGCGTAGGATTTTCAAAAGGATGTGCAGAATTCGTGTTGAAGAAACCGCCGCCATTACTACCGACCATTTTAATAGCAATTTGTGATGCTGCCGGCCCCTGGGCGATCAGATTGTTCTGCTGGCCCAATGTTTCCAAAGGCGTGTAACTGACATATTCACCATAATTCTGGATCACTCCCTGAGATACGAATAGCAGCGCAAATAAAGCTGCCAACGGTAACAATATATATACAACACTGCGCACAATATCTGCCCATGCATTACCGATGGTCTGCATCTGCCGGCGCTTGAGACCGCGGAACAAAGCAATCCCGACCGCCATTCCCGTGGCAGCAGATAAAAAATTCTGCACGGTCAGGCCGATCGACTGTGAGAAATAGCTGAGTTGCGCCTCTCCACTGTAAGATTGCCAGTTGGTGTTGGTGACAAAGCTCATCGCAGCGTTAAATGCCATATCTGGCGCTAGCCCAGGATAACCCTGCGGGTTAAGCGGCAATACACCTTGCAGTATCAAAATAGCGAAGAGCAAAAAGAATCCGAACATGCCAAGGCAAATGAGCGATATGAAATACACGAACCATGACATTTCCTGCTTCGGATCGATCGCGCACACGCGGTAAATTCCATTCTCCAGCCAGCTCAGCGCCGGATGCAACCACACCTTCTTGCCCATGTAGACCCGCGCCATATAAGCCCCTACAGGCCTGCTGATCGCAAGCACGAGTAAAACAAAGGTCAGTGTGTGAAAGAAACTGTCCATGGCTTAGGGGAAATAATCAGGCCTGAGCAACGCAACAAGCAAGTAAACAAACAACGCAGCTGCCAGCAATCCCATCACCGCGTAGAGCATGTTGTGGCCTTATTCTTTTTCCGTGCGTTGACAAAATAATGCAGCCACTACAGCACTTGTGAAAAGCGCCGCCCCAAGCAGCATATACAACAAACCAGACATGGCCGCACTATAGTTGCGCGGCTATACAAGTCAAGATAGCATAACATTACCGTCGTTAAATATTGACAGCATTGCCTGGCATTGCCTACATATGTTACATGCTGGATTCAATGCTAAAATACCTCGCGCTGGTTGCGGTCATAGCTGTTTCGTTCTGCGCTGGTGCAGTGGTTCTTTATTACAAATTACCGCCATACCGTTTTATATCTGAGGCTATTCAGGGCGGAGAGGCATGGCTCGAAACTTTGCGTGCAAATGATGATGCTCCCCAAAAGGCCGGCTCTGGTAAGCTTAAAAGGAGAGCAGCGGTCTACCGTGATAAAAAACCTGTATGGAATACCAAGCTGGCACTGGATGGTTATACGCTGCTATGCAATGAGCATACTACAGCACCAATACTCATAGATATGAAGGGGGCAGTCGTTCACACATGGAATATCCCGTTCAGAAAAGCGTGGCCACGGCCTCAGCATGTTCATAATTTTGCAAAAGCCAGGATATTCTTAGATAAGTGTCATATGTTTCCCAACGGTGACCTGCTGGTTCAGTTTATTGGCCTTGGAGATACACCATACGGCTATGGAATTGTTAAAATAGATAAAAATTCAGATGTCATCTGGACATACAGCCAGAATGCACATCATGATTTCTATATTGACCAGCATAATGGCGATATTTACGCCCTCATCCATAAAATGATAAAGAAAGCACCGCCGCTGATGCATGGCCTTGATTTCCCCATGCTGGTAGATTTTGTGGTGCGCCTGGATCAGAACGGTAAGGAGTTATCGCGTCTTTCCGTGCTGGATGCCTTCATGAATTCAGAGTATGCCTCCCTGCTTTATTATGAAAAGTTTGGCAAGAAACGTGCTAACTGGAATCATTTTCATACGAATTCCATCATGAAACTTGAACCTGATATCAGCGCGGCCTTTCCCTTATTTAAGGCAGGACAAGTCCTGATCTCGCTGAGAAATTCCGGTATCCTTGCGATCATTGACCTGAATGAGAAAAAAGTGATCTGGGCAATGAAGGGTTCTTGGAAGATGCAGCATGATGCAAAATTCCTCCCTGATGGAAGTATTGCCATGTTCGACAATCAGGGACTATATTATAACAACAGACGATACAGCCGCGCACTAGCCATCGACCCTGCCAATGGAAAACCCCTGTGGTACTATGACGGTATAGAGAAAAAACCATTATATTCAACTTTTCACGGGCGCATCCAGCCCTTGCCGAATGGGAATCTTCTTATTGTTTCTTCAGTACAGGAATATATCGTTGAAATAGATAAATATCGAAAAGCAGTATGGCAATATAACAGGCCTGTGAACGCACGCGGCGGGATCATTTCTGCCGAACGATACGCTAAAGACCAAGTGAAATTCCTCCAGTGACCATATGACAGATAAATTCTTTCGTTGCCTATTCATAATCAGCCTGCTGTTCATCATGTTTGCAACAGGATTTGCTGCTCGTCATTTCGAGTTTGAAGGTACACAGGCTTTCACAGAGGCCTATGAAGCCGTGGGCGGCTGGGTAGCACATTACCGGGAAAAATCTAAAAAACCTGAACTGGTAACAGAGATAGAACAGCTCAACGATAAGAAAAGAGTACGCTGGAACAATGCACAAGCCTTTAATGGCTATACGTTGGTGACATACCGTTACTCAACCAATGCTTATCTGCTGGATATGCTAGGGAACATTGTTCACAAATGGAAAATGCCCTTCCACGCCGTATGGCCGAGAGCGCAGCACGTCTCCGATCCTGTCGATGAAGAATGGATATACATGGAGAAGGCTTATGCTTATCCAAATGGCGACCTGCTTGCGATCTATACCGGTATCGGTGACACACCCTATGGCTACGGCATGGTAAAGCTGGATAAGAACTCGAATATATTATGGACCTATGATGAGAACACCCATCATGATTTCCATGTAGATTCACACACAGGCAATATTACTGTTCTCGTACAGAGTATGAAGAGCAATAGCAGCAAACATTATGCTTCTAATTCACCAACAGTTTTGGCTGATGAGTTGGTGGTGCTGTCGTCAAAAGGCAGGGAGATCAAGCGCGTTTCCATTGGCGACGCCTTTGAGAATTCACCTTATGACCTGCTACTTAATGATTATCAGAAGAATTCGGCCCAGTGGGATAGATTCCATACCAACTCGGTAGATGTGTTGCAGCCGGAAATGGTAGAAAAATTCCCGATGTTCTCAGCCGGGCAAGTGCTGATCTCTATACGCAATATGGATACAGTTGCAGTACTGGATATCAATAAAAAAACTATCGTATGGGCTTATAATGGCCTGTGGCGTGCCCAGCATTCCGCACGTTTTCTTGATAATGGCAATATCATGGTCTTTGATAATAAGGGGCATGCCATGGGCAAATATATTTATTCGCGTATTGTAGAGATAAATCCGGCAACTTTAGGTGTGTCGTGGAAATATGCCGGTGGTAAAGACAACCTGTTCTTTACCGATTCTTATGGCCGCGCCCAGCGCCTTCCAAATGGGAATACTCTCATTGTTGAATCACTCAGATCACACATATTTGAGATCACCCCAGAGCATAAAATGGTCTGGGAATACCGTATCCCGCAGGCAGAGATCATGAAAACGAAACACACGCCACGATCTGCAAAAAGAACAGATCTTATGCCTTATTATGTAGAAGAACCTTTACTCTTTGAACCGTTAGTGACAGGTATTATAGTAAGCGCCATACGTTATAATAAAACTGAACTGCCCTTCCTGAACAAAGAATAGGATTCACTGATGCATCCCGTAATCTCCATAGCTCTCGCTATCGCAGCACTGACCAGTACCGCTGCGCAGGCATATATCGGCCCGGGACCGGGGCTTAGCATGGTCGGCTCATTCTTCACGCTTGTAGCTGGTATTGTGATCGCATTGTTCTTTCTGCTTTTGTATCCTATCCGCCTGTTACTTAAGAAACGCAAAAAAACCTCTGACTCTGCCACCGAGTAGTTGTGCTGGGCATTGTCACACAGATAGATGCATCGCTGCAAATGTTTCTGCCGCCTTTTGTTTGTATTTTGCTGTGGGGTGTATTTAGCGCCACGTTCAGCATGTTCCTGTACAAGGTCATCTCACCGCAGAAGCGTTTGCAAACACTGAAACAGAGCCAGAAGGAAGCCAGAGCTGCCTTAATAAAGCATGATGGCGATTTTGCAGAGCTGCAGCACCTTATAACAAAGGATATCGGCTTATCACTCAAGCAAATAGGGCTTATTTTCCCGGCATTCCTGCTCACCGTTCTGCCGGTGGTCGCGCTGATGTTCTGCCTTATTGTGCGTTATGGGTATACGCTGCCCAACACAGGCGACCAGATCAACATAACCTTTTACCCTGAAGAGACCACGCAAAGCATTACATGGCCTGATGCCTCCTCCTCTCTGGTGATCAATGACCAGCAAGGTACGCCTCTTTTCTCCTTGCCGCTTCCTGTAGCCATACCAGAGATCACCAGGAATGACTGGCTTACCACACTCTTCCCAAATCCATTGGGAGTTCTTCCTGAGCGATCTGCAGTTGATCGGGTGCATATCGACCTGCCCGTGCGCGAATATTCAACCCTTGGCGCAAGCTGGATGCGTGGCTTTGAGTTCTGGTATATAGTAAGCCTGCTTGTAATGTCTCTGTTCATCAAAATGCGCTTCAGGATCATATGAAACTAGCTACTTCCACACACTGGCTAGGTAATATGGTCGCAAATAACCGAGACCTCTGGATAAAGCTTGGCAATTTTGAGACCGCATTACTTAAATATGACATGGCTGGCGTTGAGGTACGCAACCCCATTTATATCTGCGGGCTGGCGCGCAGTGGCAGCACCATATTGCTTGAAACGCTGGCATCCCTTCCGGATACTGTAACCCACCGTTATCAGGATTTTCCTTTTCTTTTTACGCCCTACTGGTGGCATCTCTTGCTTACGCTGCCATTTAACAGATCAGTCGAAAAAACAGAACGTGCGCACGGCGATGGTATTCTGGTGAGTCCACAAAGCCCTGAAGCCATGGAGGAGATGCTGTGGATGGCATTCTTCCGCTACTTACACAAGGAACTGACCTCTGAAATTCTGGATGAGAACATCAGCAACCCTGACTTCGAGGCATTTTATAAGGATCATATCCGCAAATTGCTGCATGCGCATAAAAAGCCATGTTATGTGAGCAAGGGAAATTACAACATTTCCCGTATGGCTTATATCCAGCGCATGTTCCCGGATGCGCGTTTTATCATCCCGATTCGTGACCCCGTGACGCATGTGGAATCGCTGCTCAGGCAACACAAACGTTTTACTGAAGCAGGAAAAGCTGATCCTCGCGTAGTACGGCATATGTCCATTGCAGGACATTTTGAATTCGGCCTGAATCGCAAGGCAGTGCATATGGGTGATGAAGCGAAGCTCAAGGCCATAAGATCAGCATGGAATGACGGCGATGACATACGCGGCTTTGCCCTGCAATGGGACATGACCTACCGTTTCATCTACAATCAGATGCTTACCAATAAAACGCTTGGCAAAGCCTGTCTGGTGATCCCGTTCGAGAATCTCTGCACGTCTCCACAAGAAGCATTGACGCATATGCTGGAACATTGCGATATGAAGGCGGATGACGCATGGCTCAATACCAGAGCAGCCAATATCAAACAGCCTGATTATTACACCTCGAACCTAAGCCCCGAAGACAAGAAATCCATTCAGGATATCTGTAAAGATACCGCCGAACTGTTTGGGTATTAGTTTCTTTTACAAAAAAACTGTATAAACTGCCCGCATGTTCATCTTTGCTGACAGGCATCGCGCTTTTGAAGTTGCTGGATTCCTCATCCTCAGCGCCTATCTCTTTCTCTTCATTTTTGGCCTTAAGCCGTTTCAGGCAGGTATCTGGATGCAAACAGAGCCCACCCTGCTTGCGGTATTCGTCATCGCTGCCTGCAACGCATTATGGCTATTCATTGGCTGCTTTAAGAAATTACTTTCACTCCAGCCTTTGCATTTGCTCTGGAAGGTGATGATACTGTGGTTGCTTGTGCAGTATGCCGTCACTATTGTTGCGCCCTCTGGCTGGCGCTCATGGTTCGGCGCGCCGGAGATAGGCATCGGCACAGCGTGGCACATGTCTGTGCTTCTTTGCGCGCTGCTGTGTTACCCGTTCTGGCACATGCCTCAATACCGCATCAGGATATTGCTGGTTGCCTGTGCCTCGCTGCTCGCAGAATGCACCATGCATTACCTGCATGCCGGGGAATTCATTGAGGAATGGTCTCCGTGGCGGCCTGCCTTATGGCCAGACTATATGGCCTTTATGGTTGGCTATCTGTGGATAGCGGCTCACGCCAGTGGCCATGCCCGTAAGCCCGCCATTCTCTGCGGCATCATCATACTGATGTATGGTGTGTTGTTCGTGTCGCAGAACCTTGCGGCCATGGCACTGTTCGCGCTGGCTATGCTGGCCACTACCATTGCCACTTACCCTCGCTACTCGCAGCTACTCAAGAATCTATTCTTGCCATCAAGAACATGGAGAATGCTGGTCATTATCTCATGCCTGATACCGCTGGTGTGGATCATCGGTAGCCCGCTTGTCCAGCAACTACCGCAGGATGACGTGGGCGTTATCACCGGTCTGGCGGCGCGTGGCGAGAGCATGGGCGCACGGGCAGAGATCAATCAGGTTGCCATCAGCACCCTGCTGCATGAACCATCTCGCCTGCTGCTCGGCAAAGGTTGGGGACATTTCACACAGGATTCCTTCAAATATGCGTTAGTGGAAGGTGTGCATGTATTTGAGAATGGTGTGATGCGCCCTAACTCGAACAATGTCACCGGTGCGAGTTTCCACAGTCACAGCGAGCCACTGGAAGTAATACTGGCCCTTGGACTCGTTGGTTTACTGATATGGTTCGCCTTGCCGTTCATTGCCATACGCAACCTGCCGGATGCTATGTTCTGGGGTATCGCCCCGATGCTTGCTGCCATCATGATGCTGCAATATTTCTGGTTCTACCTGCCGCAGGTATTGGCATATCAGGCCATCATGTTGTGTGCACTGTGTGGCCTGATGTCCGCTGCCAACGGACAAACCAACACCCCCAAACATTATATTTATGTATTCCTTGGATTTGCCGGATTAATGGCATGGAGTGCCACCCAGCAATATGCCGCCATTCGCTACGCGGATGAGCTGCATTACATCCCGCGCGAGGAAAAGGCAGCAAAATACGACAAGGAATGGCTCGCGCGGGATATATTCCGTGATGCCAGCCGGTTCAATGTATCAGCAGAGAATTTTGCCGTATGGGCATGGGATGCGCATTTCCGCAAACATGGTGTCGGCTACGATCAGGAATGGCTGAAGAATTACCTTGAAGTCGCGCAGGCGATAGAAAACAGCCCCACACTTGGTGCGCGGTATAACATGCTGGCCCTGTGGCTTAAATATAAATTACTGATGGATTTTACCGATGATGCACACACCAGCCTGCGCAAACAGGCCACCAGCACCTTAGAGGCCTCCGTTTACAGGCTAACGCGCATTGCACCAGAGCGTGAAGACCTGGCCGCCACCTTCCTTGCTAATCTGGGCGATTATACGCAGAACAATGCCGGCAAGCAGGTTGAGATACTGGGCAATATTCTGGCCATATACCCAGAGCACAGAAGTGCGCTCTGGTTACTTGGCAATATCTTCATCACCGATCCAGCCTTTGAGGCTGATGGCAGGCGCATGATCGCCGAAGCCAAAGCACGGCAGGTTGAACACGTCTATCCGATCACTGATGAAGAACTAAAGGCTACGCAGCCGTGAACGTCACTACACCCGCCGATGCGAGTGTCAGTGAATAGGTTTCTTCGTTATTATAACTGCCCGCGCGTTGATAGGATGTGATCTGGAACGCGCCGGCCATGCTGTCGCCATTGCCGAACGTCATCTGGTAATTCCTGATCTGGTTGTTCATGGCAAAGCCGCGCACGGTTTCTTCTGCCGCTGAATCGGTGAATACGCCCGTACCGGACAATGTCACAGAGCGCATCCCTGCCCCGTCGAGCAATTGCCGCCACGCACCGGAATCCTTATTGGTGGTATCCACTGTCTGGTTATTATGCGTGAAGCTGTTGGTACGCAGCCCGCCGATGGTGGTGAATGTTTCGGTTGGGCTTCCGCCATCGCCGACCTTGAGTAGAACGAGTGAACCCTTTTGTGCTGCCATACTGTCTCCTTGTGATAAATAACCCACAAAGCTAATGGCAAACCTGACTGTACCGGAAGGGGGAAAAAGTGGTGATCTGGGCGCGGCAAATCCACATGTGGGATTTGCCAAATGATAAATAAAATCCCGCCCGAGAAATAATGCTTAACTTTAAGGGAAGTGGTGATCTGGGCGGGAATCGAACCCGCGACAACCTGATTAAAAGTCAGGTGCTCTACCGACTGAGCTACCAGATCAACCAAGAGCCTAAGTGCTTATAATTAGGCTCTAAACGAACTCTTTAAAAATAAAGAGAATGGGACAATACGGTTTTAGGAGCGTTTGTCAACACTCAACGCGTTTTCCACGTGCCGTCATTCGCCTGATAAAGCGAACCGGCTGGCAAACCCGAGATAATCTGCGGGGCAGCGAGCTTCGCCACCACATCCACAGGCTGGCCATTTTCCTTGGAAATACGGGTATATTCGGCCTTTCTTTTGGCATTCACCTCGGAAACCAGCTTATTGACGTCGCCGGAAGCCTTGATAGCAGCCACGTACCCATCGGTCTTTTCACCTATCACCCCCTGTTTACGGGCATCTGAAAGCTCAAGTGCCGCCGCAGGCAAAGCAAAAAGGGTGGCAACCAGCATTAAAACGAAGGTTTTTATGGGCGTTCTCATCAGAAAATATCCTTATTCTTAGCAATGGAATCCTTTACGTCTTTCTCGATCTCTACCTTGATACGGTGCTCGATATTGACATTCAGGTTGATCTCGATCGGCTTGTCCGGGGCTTGCACCTGAACGGTAGGCGTGCAGGCAACAAGCGGAAACAACATCAGTAAGATCCAGTTACGGTTTGGCATGTTCACCTTGTTTCAAAAGTTGTGTCGGGTCTGAAAGCGCAGGCAGGCTTTGTCGCAATAAACTTAGCACATCACCGTTTAATTGCACGTTCAATTTCACCGGCCTGCTTTCATACAGATCAGGGTTCTTCCCCTCCAGCAATAATTTCGCGGAGAGTTTTTTCTGTGCATCACTTTGCATGGTGATCGCAAGTGTGTCGTATTGGAAATTAGAAAGTACATTCCGCACGATATTGATTTGTTCGTTATCTCCGGGCAGCGCATCGCCACTCATCACGATCTTTCCATCACTACCGGCGGAAAGGGTTGCGTCTTTGATAAGCGGTGTGCCATCTGCCGTCACCACCAATGGAATACGACCAGACACTTCACCTGTTGCGGTGGTTTTATTTGCAGTCAGCGTGCGCATCAATGTATCAAGCTGGACTTTTTTTATCGTCAGTACTCCTTTAAAAATATCCTTTCCTGAAAAATACACCTGCCCGTCTTTCACCTGTACCAAGCCGCCATTCCATGGCAGCTCGGCCATGCTGATGATCGCATTCGATCGCGATGAGTCTTTCAGGTCATAATCAAGTTTGAATGCGGCGTAATGAGTTTTATCAGCGCTTTCCAGTGTTCCATCAGCATCCAGCTTTTCTGTAGTTGCCGTAAAATACCCTCGGCCTTCAACAGGTGGCAGCGGATAGGATGAGTTCTCTATGACTATCTCGGAAACATCCCATCTACCTTGCCATGTTTGCGTGGCTTTGCCGACCTCAAACAGTATCGTTGCATCATTGAATATAATGTCCTGCTGGCCTGATTTAAGCACCAGATTGCTTGCCTTAAGCTCTTTCACCTGCCCTTTGGCAAGTTCCATAATGGAATAGGCTACCGTAACTTCACTCAGCGTCAGTGCATCACCGAATCGAATATCACTCAGTGTAATGCCCTCAGGAGTAAGCATAGATACATTGAATTCCACACCTTGAATCCCCTGCCGGACCAGCAATGATTTAAGGCCATGCTCCACCCACTGCTTCCATGGTGCAAGCAGCACGACCACAACAAGAATGGTAATGATAACAACGAGTACTTTAAGCAGCCTCATCCGGTGCTTCTTCCTTCCGGTATATTTGCAGGAAGGATTGCACAAAATTCGTTAAATTTCCATGGGTGATAGCATCACGAAGCCCTTGCATCAGCCGCTGGTAGAAAGTCAGGTTGTGCCAGGTGAGCAGCATCGCCCCCAACATCTCATCCGCTTTGAACAGGTGATGCAGGTAGGCACGGCTGTAGCTCTTACATGCCGGGCATGGGCAGTCCGCTTCCAGTGGCTCGGCATCATCTGCAAAGCGGGCATTCTTGATGTTCCACTCGCCCCACCTGGTGTAGGCACGGGCAAACCTGCCCGCGCGCGTAGGTATCACGCAATCGAACATATCCACCCCACGCATCACCGCGCCAATGATGTCATCGGGTTTGCCAACACCCATCAGGTAGCGTGGCTGTTCCGTCGGCATATGCCCCATAGTCACATCGAGTGTAGAGAACATCAGCTCCTGCCCTTCGCCTACCGCCAATCCGCCGATGGCATAACCATCAAATCCGATCTCCCTTAGCGCATTACAGGATTCCTCACGCAGGTCTTTATACACACTGCCCTGCACGATACCGAATAATCCGTAACCATCACGTTCCTTGAACGCGTCCTTGCTGCGTATCGCCCAGCGCATGGAAAGTCGCATGGAATCGGCGGCCTCTTTCTCGGTTGCAGGAAACGGTGTGCACTCATCAAATGCCATCGTGATATCACTGCCCAGCAAATGCTGTATCTCTATCGAGCGTTCCGGTGTGAGTTCATAGGTCGTGCCATCGAGATGCGACTGGAACGTAACTCCTTGCTCATTGATCTTGCGCAATTTGGAAAGTGACATGACCTGAAATCCGCCGGAGTCGGTCAGTATCGGTTTATTCCAGTTCATGAATGTATGCAGGCCGCCAAGTCTTGCGACGCGCTCTGCCGTTGGCCGCAGCATCAGGTGATAGGTGTTGCCCAGCAAAATATCCGCGCCCGTCTGTGCCACCGATTCCGGCAGCATGGCCTTCACGGTTGCCGCTGTACCCACCGGCATGAAGGCAGGTGTGCGGATGTCACCATGTGCAGTTTTGAGTAGTCCGGTGCGGGCAGTGCCGTCTTTAGCGGAAATAGTAAATCGTGTGCTCATGAGTGTCGGGTGTTTGTTTCACCCCGTATAGTATGAGTAAACAAAGAAGGCAACCCACCTAGTCTACGTTATACGCAATATCACAGGTGGCAGCGCTATTGTAATTCGGTATCTCGGTTACCCAGGAATCCAGACAGAAAAAGCCTCCGATCCTGCCGCGACTGGGAAGTCCGTCATCAAATTTCCTGTCCAACTCCCACAACGACCTGGCGCTGTATACAGTAGCCGCTGTGCCAAGGCAGGTGAATCCCGCCTGCCCGAAACCAGCAAGATGAACCCTGTTGAATTGCTGGTATGGCGCGTTGAGATCTACATACCCCACTTTGATACCGTGATTAGCGTATTTTGAGGCCGGGAATACGATACCTATGGCATCCTGCGTGGGAGTATTGTCCGTTTGATACTCACTCTTGGTAAGACCGGCCAGGCTTAATTGCTCGAATAAACGCCTCGTCTCAGCTTCACATGTACCCACAAGCCCATCGCCATTGCCATTGATAGTGCCGGATGGACCAAGACCTGCCCATCCCCAAATATCCTGTGCATTTGGCATATCACCGGGCATGGCATTATATTTCAATCTAAAGGCTTTTATCGATAATCTGATCTCTTCGAAGGTTTTAATGGTGTCGCGTTTGTCTGCATTATCGATGAGAGCAGCACCCGTCATGATACCGGCCACCAGCAAGCCGATAATAACCAACACCACCGCCAGTTCGATCAATGTAAAACCATTTTTCACCAGCATACGCGTCCTGTTTAACTTAGTAATT
Organism: uncultured Rickettsiales bacterium; assembly: GCA_964535825.1. Classification (GTDB taxonomy): domain Bacteria; phylum Pseudomonadota; class Alphaproteobacteria; order Rickettsiales; family SXRF01; genus CAZAQK01. Next base: position 140,371 of record CAZHUC010000001.1, on the reverse strand, counting down.
AATCTACTTTGTACCACATCTCGCAGGTGGCAGCACTATTGTAATTAGGTATCTCGGTTACCCATGAATCCAGACAGAAATACCCGCCGATCTGGCCACGGGTCGGAAGTCCGTCATCAAATTTCCTGTCCATTTCCCACAGTGATCGGGCACTGTATACAGTAGCCCCTGTGCCAAGGCAGCTGAATCCTGGCTGCCCGAAACCAGCGGTATGAACCCTGTGGAATTGTTGATATGGTGCATTGAGATCATTATAGCCCACCTTGATACCATGACTGGCATATTTGGTGGCGGGGAATACGATACCTATGGCATCCTGCGTGGGAGTATTATCTGTTTGATATGTGCTTTTGGTAAGACCGGCCAGGCTTAATTGCTCGAATAAACGCCTCGTCTCGGCTTCGCATAAGGATACAAACCCATCACCATTGCCATTAATGGTTCCTGCCGGATCCATCCACGCCGCCCCCCATATGGACTCGGCATTCGCCATATCACCGGGCATGGCATTATATTTCAATCTAAAGGCTTTTATCGATAATTTGATCTCTTCGAAGGTTTTAATGGTGTCCCGCTTGTCGGCATTATCAATGAGGGCAGCACCCGTCATGATACCGGCTACCAGCAGGCCAACGATGACCAGCACCACCGCCAGCTCGATCAATGTAAAGCCTTGTTCTATTCGCAAATCTTATACCTTCTGGTCAATTATCTTGTATTTAGAATGCATAATGATCCGTAGCACAACACGCAGATTATTTTATAGTTAACCATACATTACTTAATCGATCTTATACACAATTTCACAGTTAGCAGCACTAAGATCATAATTGGGTATTTCTGTCATCCAGCCGTCCGGACAAAAGAACCCTCCGATCCTGCCGCGGGTTGGAAGTCCGTCATCAAATTTCTTGTCCATCTCCCAGAGTGTCCTGCCTGTGTATATTGTGGCGGCCGCGAGAAGGCAGCTGGCTCCGGGCTGAGCAAAACTGACTGTATTCTTCTTGTCAAAATGATGGTATGGCGCAGTAAAATCAGAATAGCCCACCCTTATGCCGTGGTTCGCATATTTCGTGGCTGGGAACACAATGCCTATTGCATCTAATGTGGGCGCATCATCCGCCTGATATTCGCCTTTAGTCATACCAGCCAGACTCAACATCTCAAAAAAACGCAGGGTTTCACTGCCACAGCCTGCAACCAGCCCGTCGCCGTTGCCATTGATAGTGCCTGATGGGCCAGAGCCAGCCCAGCCCCAGATATCCTGTGCGTTGGGCATATCGCCAGGTATGGCGTTGTACTTAAGCCGGAAGGCATGTACTGATAATTTAACATCTTCAAAGGTTTTAATAGTGTCGCGTTTCTCTGCGCTATCAATGAGGTTTGCACCCGTCATGATACCGGCCACCAGCAGGCCGATAATGACCAGTACCACCGCCAATTCGATTAATGTAAAACCTCTTTTCATGTCAGCGCCAGATTTAGGTGTTATTTCAGTCAACTTTATAAGCCATTCCGCAGGTGGCGGCGTTATTGTAATTAGGAATTTCAGTCACCCATGAATCCAGACAGAAATACCCGCCGATTTGGCCACGGGTCGGAAGACCATCGTCGAATTTCCTGTCGATTTCCCATAATGAACTGGCGGAATGTACTATGGGCGCTGTCCCCAGACAAGTGAAGCCTGCCTGTCCAAAACCGGCGGTGTGTACCCTGTTGAATTGTTGGTACGGCGCATTGAGATCATGATATCCCACCTTGATACCATGATTGGCATATTTGGTAGCGGGGAAGACGCGACCAATGGCATCCTGGGTGGGAGCACCATCAGTATCATACTCCCCCTTGATGAGGCCGGCCAAGGTTAAATGCTCAAATACACGCCGTGTTTCAGCACCGCACATGTCTATAAAACCATCGCCATTTCCATTGTTGGTTACACCATCAATATGTATCTGTCCCCAGATCGTTGTGGCGTTTGCCATATCGCCGGGCAAAGTATTATATTTCAGCCGAAATGCCTTGATGGATAACTTGATCTCTTCGAAGGTTCTTATGGTATCGCGCTTATCTGCACTATCAATGAGGGTTGCACCCGTCATAATACCGGCCACCAGCAGGCCAATGATAACCATTACCACTGCCAGCTCAATGAGCGTAAAACCGGATTTTACTCTCTGGCATTCGGTTTTTCTAAGAGGTAAAATCTTCATGAAAAGAGCATACCTTCTTTAGGCTTAACAAACTGTTAAGCCTGCGCTTCTGCCGCTATGCAGACGCCAGAACGCTCATTAAATGCTGGTCGTTCTAACGATCTGTTCTCTTGATGTGTATCATTTTCTGGAATGCAGGCACCCTGTCTACCCAGCGCGCAAGTAACACCACGGCTATTACCGCGACCGCGGCAGCGAGCCCCCTGCCCATTTCACTTTCAAATTGCGCAGCTGCCATTATCCCGACAAACGGCAGTGTTGGTATCGCAACCAGCAATTTTGCCCAGAAGCAGTAGTCAAAACCAGTATGTGTACCACATGTTTTTTGATTAGTTTCTGTCATAAACCTTCCCCCGTTGAGCTTACCATTCTACCCTGTTTTAGGGTAAAACGCCACAGGATACAGCGGTTTGGTGGCAAGAAACCAGACTATTTGAGCGACAGCCTGTACCACGGCGAACAGCCCTGCGTGCTGCTGCTGGTGGCATAATCCGTATTGGCATCGATCGATGATACAATACAGGTGATCGGCGAACCGCGCCCGATGATCTTGCCTTTGCCCGGCTTCCCGTCGTCAAATTTAAGGTCGAACTGCCACATCTGGTTGCCCGAATAAAGTGGCACGTTGCCACCGAGGCAGTTTGCCCCCCGCTGGTGCACCTTGATCACGTGGAGTCCATCCAGTGCCGCCCAGGCAGCAGAACCACCCGCCAGGCCAACCAGCGTGCTAACTTTAAGCCCATAGCTATCATTCAGTGCCGACAAGGGGAAAGATTGACCGATAATGTCATAATTCGGGTTCGAAAGCCCGTTGGGGCTGTAATCTCCCTTGGTCAGCCCGGCCAGCGACAGGTGATTGAATACGCGTCTTGTTTCTGCGCTACAGTCATCCATTTGCCCATTACCGTCGCCATTTTCGGTTTCACCACCGAACCCATACTGTCCCCATAATCCGGTGGCATTGGCCATATCACCCGGCAGTGCGTTATATTTTATGATGAAGGTCATCAGCGAGGTATTCACCTCCTCGAAGTCTCTTACAGCGCGTTGCAGCCTGGCACTTTCCAGCAAGAGATGCCCCGTCATGATGCCGGCGACCAACAAGCCGATGATAACAAGCACCACAGATAGTTCGATTAGGGTAAATCCTCTTTTCATATCAATTACATCGTCCTATGAGGGGTCGATGCTACAGGAGTATATTTAATATCTGTTTAACAAACACGCATCTCCATAGGAGTAGAAACGATATTTGCCCGATATAGCATGCCGGTAAGCCTCCTGCATACGCTCGAGGCCTGCGAATGCCGACACCAGCATGAACAGGGTGGATCTCGGCAGGTGGAAATTGGTAAGCAATATATCCACGACCCTGAACCGGTAGCCGGGTGTAATGAAGATATCCGTCTCACGCTGCATGGGACGCAGCACCCCATCTTCATCGGCAGCTGATTCCAGTGTGCGCAGCGCAGTCGTTCCCACCGCAATCACCCTACCCCCGCCTTTCTTTGCTGCATTAATCGCTGCGGCAACTTCAACAGAAATCTCTGCATATTCACTATGCATCACATGGTCTTTGGTATCTTCCACTTTCACTGGCAGGAATGTTCCGCCGCCGACATGCAGTGTCACATGCACGCGCTTTACGCCGATAGCATCAATCGCCACAAGCAATTCTGGTGTAAAATGCAAACCAGCAGTCGGGGCGGCCACCGAACCTTCATGCTTCGCATATATCGTCTGGTAACGCTCTTTATCATCAGAATTATCAGCACGCTCAATATAGGGTGGCAGTGGCATATGCCCACATTCTGCAAGCTTCTTATGAAATACACTTCCCGATTGATCGAAACGAAGAACCACCTGCCCGTCGTCACGTTTTTCCATAACTTCCGCGCTGAGATCATCAGCGAAGATAACTCTGTCAGCCACCTTGAGTTTTTTAGCCGGGCGGGCAAAGCACATCCATGTGCTTTCGCCAATATTCTTGTGCAGCAGAATTTCGATCGAGGCCTCGCCGCGTTTGCCAAACAAGCGGGCGGGTATCACTTTCGTATCGTTGAACACCATCACATCGCCGGGTTTCAGGAATGACGGCAGGTCACGCACGCCCATATCGCGCAGGCCATCAACCACCAGCATACGCGCAGCATCGCGCGGGTTTGCCGGATGCGTGGCGATCAATGATTCGGGAAGTTCAAAATCGAATAGCGAGGTCTTCATAAGATAATCCCCGCTTTGAGCGGGGATCTTAATCTATTCTTTTACGTCAGCGGCTATTTGTAGTTTTATAATTTTATCAGGATTTTCCACTGCGCCGTTATTGTCTTCGTCGCCTTTTTTGATCTTATCAACGAATTCCATACCAGAGGTCACCCTGCCCCACACCGTGTATTTTTTATTCAGGCTTGGTGCTTCAGAGAACACGATGAAGAACTGGCTGTCGGCACTGTTCACATCAGCAGCGCGCGCCATAGACACCGCACCGCGGCTATGTGGCTCAGCACTGAATTCTGCCTTGAGCTTCTGGCCAGAACCGCCCATGCCAGTACCGGTCGGGTCACCCGTCTGCGCCATGAAACCTTCGATCACGCGGTGGAATACCACCCCGTCATAAAAGCCGCTGCGCACCAGTTCTTTGATACGTTTAACATGTTTTGGCGCAAGGTCAGGACGCATTTCGATAACCACACGACCATCCTTCAGGTCAAGATATAATGTGTTTTCAAGATCAGCGGCCTTGGCCATAGTAGTAACTCCTAAGAATGTAATAAGTGTAATGATGAATGTGCGAAACATAATGTTCTCTCTATAGGTTACACTTGGGTTTGAAGATATGCGGAAAGTCCCATGGTTTCAATAAGACTAAGCTGGGAGCGTATAAAAAGTACATGCTCCTCTTCGCTTTCCAGAATACGGTGCAGGATATCCGCGCTGGTGAAATCCTGATTCTCTTCACAGAATACGATAGCAGCCTTCAGGTCTTTTTTGCCATTTTCCTCGAGTTTCATATCGCATTCGAGGATCTCTTTCACGGTTTCACCGATCATCAGCTTGCCAAGATCCTGCAGGTTCGGAATTCCCTGCAAAAACAGTACGCGGTTCACCAGAAGATCAGCGTGCTTCATCTCATCGATAGATTCTTTGTATTCGTAATCAGCGAGTTTCATGAACCCCATATGCTTTAGCATGCGCGCATGCAGAAAATACTGGTTGATGCTGGTAAGTTCATTTTTAAGGATGACGTTCAGGTGTTTAACAACACCCTGGACATTTGAAGACATTGCAATTCCATGGCTATTTGTGTGTGCTAGAGTGATGAATCAGCGCACACAAAAAGTCAAGGGATCAATCCCCGACAAAAATGTAGATCTTTATGGTGTGATCTGTGTGCGTTCTTCAACTGTGTCACGGATCATCGGCACACACTGGCCGCACATGGGCTGGCATCCGAGTTTGAGAAACGTGTCCGCAACCGTACACGCGCCCCCCGCTACAGCGGACTCGATCTGCTTATCCTTGATTCCATTACACAGGCAAATATACATAGTCCTCTATACATAATGCGAATCATTCGCAGTTGCAAGTGGTATTTTTGATTGCAATAACAAAGGAAGTTGGCGCATACTCCGCCCCTCACCGAAGTTATGTATTATGAAAAAGATCGAAGCCCTGATAAAACCATTCAAGCTGGATGATGTGAAAGAAGCCCTGCAGGAAGTGGGCCTGAATGGCATCACCATCACCGAGGCACGCGGTTTTGGCAAACAAAAAGGCCATAACGAGCTCTATCGCGGCACGGAATATGTGGTGGATTTCCTGCCCAAGATCAAAGTGGAGGTCGTCGTCGAGGATAAAATGGTAGAACGCACCGTAGAAGCGATCATAAAAGCCGCCCGCACAGGCAAGATCGGGGACGGAAAAATATTTATATTACCGGTAGATGATGCCATACGCATACGCACCGGCGAACGCGGTAATGAAGCGATATAAATAAGGGGTTTTTGTACCGGGAGGTTCAATCTATCCCAACCATGCAAAAATGCACGTCATTTATTTGCATTTTTTGAAAATTCACCCCCTTTACATTCGCGGGGACATTGTTATAACGCCAGCCAAATGGTTAATTTGTGCGGCGCACACAAAACTATTTAAAACAACACATAGATTGGGGAATCATTATGAGTGCTAAAGACGTTTTATCAATGATAAAGGACAACGACATACAGTTCGTTGATTTCCGTTTCACCGACCCGAAGGGTAAATGGCAGCATACCTGCTATATTTCATCACAGGTAAATGAAAGCAGCTTCGAAGATGGTATCATGTTCGACGGTTCTTCTATCGCCGGATGGAAATCCATCAACGAATCAGACATGATCCTGATGCCAGATGCTGACACCGCATTTGTTGATCCATTCGCGGCGCAGCCAACACTGGTTATCTTCTGCGATGTGATCGAGCCTTCTACCGGCCAGCCTTATGGCCGCGACCCGCGCTCTGTTGCAAAACGCGCCGAAGCCTACCTGCAATATACCGGCCTCGGTGACACCGCCTATTTTGGCCCTGAGCTGGAATTCTTCGTATTCGATGATGTGCGCTTCAAAACCGCAGGCAATTACAGCTTCCACCAGCTTGATTCCGAAGAACTGCCTTGCAACTCTGACCGCACCTACCCTGCCGGCAATACCGGCCACCGCCCACCAACCAAAGGTGGTTATTTCCCTGTGCAGCCGGTTGATTCACTGGCGGACCTGCGTGGTGAAATGCTTTCAACGCTGCGCACCGTTGGTGTTGAGCCCGTGCTGCATCACCATGAAGTAGCACCGGCACAATGCGAGCTGGGCACTGTTTTCTCTACGCTGACAGCAACCGCAGATAACGTACAGAAATATAAATATGTGGTGCATAACGTAGCGCATTCATACGGTAAAACAGCGACCTTCATGCCAAAGCCGATCTCTGGCGATAACGGTTCTGGTATGCATTGCCACCAGTCGATCTGGAAAGCGGGCAAGCCGCTATTCGCGGGTAATGGCTATGCCGATCTTTCTGAAACCTGCCTGTATTATATCGGCGGCATCATTAAGCATGCCAAAGCACTGAATGCGTTCACCAACGCATCTACCAACAGCTACAAACGCCTGATACCAGGCTTTGAAGCTCCGGTACTCTTGGCATATTCTGCGCGTAACCGTTCAGCGTCTATCCGCATCCCATATGTAGCTTCTCCGAAAGGCAAGCGCATCGAGGTGCGCTTCCCTGATCCAACCGCTAACCCATATCTCGCATTTACTGCGATGCTTATGGCTGGCCTTGATGGTATCGAGAACAAGATACATCCGGGTGAAGCGATGGATAAGAACCTGTATGACCTGCCACCAGATGAACTGAAGAACGTTCCAACCGTGTGCGGTTCACTGCGTGAGGCATTGGCATCGCTGGATGCAGACCGTGCGTTCCTGAAAAAAGGCGATGTAATGACCGATGACATGATCGACGCCTACATCGACCTGAAGATGCAGGAAGTCTACCGCTGGGAACACACCCCAACAGCTGGTGAGTTCGAGCTTTATTACAGCGTTTAATCGTCATTGCGAGGAGCCGTAGGCGACGAAGCAATCCATCTTTATGCGCTTACGGCAACCTGCTGTTTATATAATGGCCAATAAGCCTAATGGCACACTGTATACAGGTGTTACCAGTAATCTTGTACAAAGAGACTGGCTGCATAAGGAAAAAATTCTGGATGGCTTTACAAAGAAATACGGCTGTACTCTGCTGGTTTATTACGAATCCTGTGACACGATGGAAGAAGCCATCCTGCGAGAGAAGCAGTTAAAAGGCGGTTCTCGTAAAAAGAAAATTGCATTGATTCAAAACATGAACCCGAATTGGGATGATCTTAGCAAGACGCTTTTTTAAGTTGGATTGCTTCGCTACGCTCGCAATGACGAGAAAAGGGAGTCCATCCGGACTCCCTTTTTTTTATTCACCGAATTATATTAGCGGCTGTGATGGTTGCCATCCGGCATATTGAGATGCTGTTTGCGTCGCTCTTCAGCTGTAAGTTTTTGCTTGCCACCATTAGCCTTGCGAAGCCGATGTTCCAACTTTCCTGGTAGCTGAAAATCATCCTCTGCCGATCTGCCACCCCTACTATCATATTTGCCAAGCTCTACATCAAGTGGCGGCTCAGCGGCATCTCTTCCCCTAGTTTCATGACCAGCTGCGCCACGATCACTGTCTGCTGCGTAATATTCTGCTTTTTCAGCTCTTTTGCGTTCAGCCTGTTCACGAGCAATGACCTGATCCAATATTGATTTTGGGCCAGGCGCAGCAATATCCTCCATATAGTGAAGCCTTGCTGGACTGCTTGCTCTGCCACCTATTAATTTTTCAGGGTGACCGCGACCAGGTATCGCGTCATATTCGTCATCATTTTTTTCATCATGTATGCTCATTGTATCCTCCGTATTATTAAGGACAATTATAGCCTGTTTTATTGCGTTAAAACGTTACAGTTTTATTACATTTAACTTGTTAAGCCATTGTATCTAATGCCTATACATAAAAAAAGCCGCTTGATGCGGCTCTTAACTATTATCGTACGGCGAGCTATACCCTGCCCTGCCCCTTGCCATCCGCACCCCGGGCATCCTGACGGTCCACATGACTTAGTGGAAACAACTGGTTGATCGAATACTCCAGGTCACCAAGCTTTGAGCGATCTCTTTGGTCCAGCGGTTCGCGTGCTTCCATGTTGCTGCCTGAACTATCCGTTTTCATGGGCACGGTCTTTTCATGTGCCCTGATCTTTTCTATCAGAGGCTCTGCCGCAGTAAGCAGCGTCCTTAATTGCAAAGGATTGACCGCCGCAAGGTATAAAGGTGGTTGCCTGCCGTCGCGGGAACGGGCGAACGGCTCATCCAGCATTTCAAAATCAACACCCCGACGCTGTAAGGCATCACGCAGCAGCGCTACATCAAATTGCTGATAGTCTGCGCCAATAAATTTTTCTGGGTTAATAACCATGATCATGCGCGGCCCTTCCTTCTTCTGCAGGGCTTCTAACTGCTTTTGCAAGGGAGCTAGCACCGCCGGATCATCGGGTGGCAGGTCATGAGGTTCGCCATCACCCGAATCCATTTTGAAGTAAGGGCGCGCCCGTAGCATGGCAACAGTCTGCAAATCTGCTACGAATGATTTTTCTTCTTCTGAAAGTTTCAAGGAACGTCTTGGGCGGTTCGACTCTTCATCATCCCCTTTGTAACGTGCCACGGGAATATTATTGCTGCTGGCTGAGTGCCTGCTGGTGCATCATCAGTGCTACGCGGGCATCACGCACCTTTAGCGCATCAAGATCGGCCGTGGTCATGAGGCTATGTAATGAAAGCTGCATGAATTCCAGGAAAATAATCACGATCTCTTCTACCTGACGTTTGATCTTGGTCACGATAGGATCAGCGATATTCATGATCGCACCATGCGCCTTCTTCGCAGAATCCTTTACGCGCATCTCGTAATCATGAATGGCAACATAAAGTTTGCGAATAGCAGCTTCCACACGCTTCTTATTGGCGCGGGACTGGATCTTTTTCTTCTGGCTTTCAGCGATAAGCACGAATTCCTCGGTAAGCACATCGGCAGCATCGCTCATATCGTTGATAAGCGGCTCAACTGCTGAAAGCTGTACTTCCGGGTCTTTCACCAGCTCGCTCTCAACCGTTACCACCAATGCCTCGGCACTATCAAAAAGCGAGGTGATCGCCTGATATTTCTGCTCGAGTTCCTCAACAGTATATTCTTTAACCTGTGACATTTTTCTGCTCACAACAAAATACTCCACGGTTTGACCCGTGTATTTAGCTGATTTTAGGCCATTTATTCAAGAAGTGTATGACAATTCTATTACAATTAGCTTAATGGATGCATTTATATTGAGAATGATTCTTATTTGCTGTATAATGGTTAATATATTAAGGATCGAGGTTCTTTATGGGAAAATTGATATTCAGCCATGAAACTCTGGCAAAAACAATCACCTACTGCCTGATGCACTTCACCGTTGCTATCGCCGTGGCTTTTATACTCACTGGCAACTGGGCGATCGCCCTTTCCATCGGGATCATTGAGCCGCTGGTGCAGACCGTGTTCTTCAACCTGCATGAACGCAGCTGGAATAAGGCCAGGGAAACCCACAAACGCAAATATATGGATGGCGGGCTGGCATTAGGCCGGGGATTGGCCACCTATCCCCTTCTCTCTATTCTCTGCCAGAATAGCAGCGCGGTGCTTGAAGCCTGCTTTAGGAAATAACTCTGCTGCAATTTCCCGCATGGCCGCAGCAAATTCATAATTATTTTGTTTCAATGCAGCTTCTATCACGGTGCGCACATCATCTGCATCAAGCCGTGCATTCTCAACGATTGCCTTAAGATGTGCATAGGTTGGGCTATTGGGATCTTTATATTCGGAAGCGGCTTGCCCTCTTGCTTCAGAGTTCCATAATTTGTCTGCATTCCCAGACGCTAATTTTTCCAGCATACCTATCGCCAGTCTCTTATACGCAGCTCTGGAAAAGACCAACGTGTACTCATTGGTCGGGTCCATCATTATCAATTTCTTCCCAAGCTCCTTGAGTTTGCTCTGGGGATGGGCCACATGGTACACGGTGTAGTTATGACGCTCTGCAAGACCATATCGTTTTTGCAGCTGCTCGGTGAATAGCTCACCCACATCTTTCCTGAATGGCTTGAGGCCTTCGAGCTCCGGCGCATCTACCGGCACATGAAGCATCACATAATTACTTGCGTAATTTATCACGTCGAGAGGCAACTGATGAATACGCATATTCTGACGATGCTTGCCCGTGCTGGAACGTGTGACCGCACGCATTTCCACCGTGTTATGAAAATGACGAAACGCCCAGTTAGCATGCGATGCTTCTTCCGGGGGCTTACCACCCAGTATCAGCTTGAGCACCACACTATCCAACTCCGGAAAATGGTCATCTGCTGCGGGTGAAAAATTTACTGGTGCTGACATTTTTTATCCAAGATACGGTGGTGTATCATCACGCTCAGCATGTTGCAGAGGAGTTTTCTTTGCCTTTGATGGATCATCCAGATCCCTTAGCAGAATGGCAAAGTCAAAATTACCGATGCCCTTCTTGCTTGCGTCCTGCATGATACGGGCGATATCCCTGTCGCCTTTTGCGAATTCGCCATTGTGGTAAATGGCCTTTATCATCGCGACCAGATTTGAATCAGGGTCTGTTATCTGCTCTGCGTATGGGAGTGTCTGATAACCATACTCCAGTTCCAATATACTGGTTGCCTTGGCAGGATCCGCCAATTTCTCCAACGCCTGCACGGCAAGCCTCTGCAGGTCATCCTGCTTGATGAGCAGAAGCATCATGGGCGGTTTTTTATATTCGCTGGCCTCGCTGTTCTTATCGGCCACGCCATTCGCGGACAAAACAGAAACTGCATTACTCCCAAGGCCATATTTATTTCTCAGTGCCGTATTGAAACGCGCGATGGTCAGTGTCTTGGGATGTAATTTGTCCTTATGACGCGCTTCCATCAGCGGATGATTTGTCGGCACGGAAACAAGCAATCTCTCTTCATCGCAAATCGTTGCCTCTGGCAAATGGATAAGTGGATCTCTAGTATGCCCTTCAATAGCCGGATATATCTTGTGTCCACGATAGTCAGCCGCCAGCTTCCCTTTGGAATAGACTTCCGGCTGTGTTGTTACCACCGCGAGCAATGCGCGATCGAACTCATGACTTTCTTCTTGTGAATATATTGCCATAACCCTGCCTTATTTTGAGTTATGGTAACATGCTGAAGCGTAAAGGAATGTTAAAGAATAATGACAATCGTACAACAACATCAACATGTTGTTTTACAAAAGATAAAATAACCTAATACACTACTCTTGAGTGTCGGATAATTCCAAGAAAATGGTTTTTACGATTTCAATGATATTGATCATACGCATAACCTCCCCATAAGTCCGACCTAACAAATATGGGTAAAGAAAGCGTTAAAAGCTCATCGCCTGGCCACCGCCTTGCACAGGAGGTTCTTGGTCAACACCGTTAGTTTTAATTCGATTCAGTAGCGTTGAAAATTCATACATCGAATGCTTCTGTGCCAGAGCAGCTGTCCTTGAAAGGTTATGCGGTTCGAACTCAGAGTTCCTGACCATGTTGGCAACCAGCTTTGCTGGTGCTGATGCATTATCGGCGAATGATTTGGCATAGGTATCTTCAGCGCCACGCCAACCAGCCAGATATTTGCCGCTTTGATAATCGGCCAGTTCTGCAAGCAACTTAAGCGACTGGTCCTGGAATGCACCCTTACGCATGAACACATTGAACCCCGTCGGTTTTTCGCCGAACATCCATATCTTCGTGGTATCCTTCAATTTATCGGGATACACAACGAGCACTTCATAATCCGTCCCCGGTTCCAGATCCTTGGCATCCATTATATTCTTTAATCCTCGACAGCGGTCGGGCGGGTGCGTGCCCAACGTTTTAAGATACGGCGCATCATATGGCACGAACACCCTCACCCACTCATCTTCGCCCGCGCCGAATCTGTTGGCCAGTATAAGCGAACCATCCGCCCGCACTAGAAAATTCCAATGGTCTTCACGATTCAGCGCGATCGTGCCGCGATAGCCGATCTGCTCAACATCCTTCTGGTTCGCCGCAAGCACATGATGCAGCAGGATCTTCTGCCGGTTCATGAGCGTCTCTGGGTTGTATTCCTCATGGGTCATAACGAGCCAATTATACCACCCCACCCCGCCCACAGTGTGACAAGTGTGTGAAGAGCTTTAATATACTGAAAAATATAGTATCATTTTGATGATTGAAATTAAGAATACGAGTATTTAATACAATAATACTATGACATTTAACATTTCAATTATATCTCGCTACGGCCTCTGGCAAATGTGCGACCATCGCTTATCATCAAATACAAATGATGATTCGCTTAAACATGTTCGCTTTCATGCAAAAGATGGAAAAGGGCTTTTAACTTATTCAGGAATAGGAAGTGTTGAAGGACAAGATATTTCTAAATGGGTCAGAAAATTGCTTCGAGGAGAAGAGAGAAATATTGAAGAACATATGCACCTATTGCTAGCAGCATCCAATAAACACCTGACTGAAATATGCCAGAAAAATCCAGCGGTCTGCCCACACACTTTTTCATTGGTTGCTTACATAGCAGAACAGCCTGTAATGATAATTATTACTAATCGCAAAAACCAAGAAAATAGTGAGATAAATGATAATTTCAGTATAGCAAAATATGTTTTATCAGCAGAACGAAGTGTTCGTATTAATTCCGAAGGTAGTGGAGCATACCATATTGAACGGCAATGGCTGGATTCTGCAGCAATTAGAAAAATTCAGCGGTTAGCTGGAAAGTCCTCATTAGGAGCACATGTCGCTTCATCATTAGCACGTCTTAACAAGAGAGTGTCCCACCTTGATTCACAAGTTAGCCCAGGCTGTATAGTTAGTTCTTTATCGTCACCTACAGCTGAGTTCAAAAAATGGGATTTTAACAATGAAAACGTAAGTAATAAGCTCGTACAAGATGTTGGCGGAAGAGTTGATATAACTGGAGTTCTAGAAATTCTTATGCCACACATTCAAAATAAAATTTTAGCTTCTGGCAAGGAAGCTCTCTCGAACTTAGATATTGAAGAAATGAATACCCTACTTAAGAGCGGCAAGTGGAGCCCTACAGCTAAATTTGGAAAATAGCTTTGTCGTTGTGTAGAGCAAATTAAAACTAAACTGCTTTTTTCTGCTCCACATATATCTCGCTTCCGGCAGCTTTGAATTTTTCGCTCATTTCCTGCATTCCCTTTTCCACGTCATCGCGAGCGAGCCCTTGCGAGCGCGGCGATCCAGTTTCCTTTTTATCAAGCTGGATTGCTTCGCCTTCGGCTCGCAATGACGAATTAGCATAGTCGCGCACTTCCTGCGATATTTTCATGCTGCAGAATTTAGGCCCGCACATGGAGCAGAAATGCGCCACTTTCGCGCCGTCGGCCGGCAGTGTTTCATCGTGGAATTTCTGCGCAGTTTCCGGATCAAGCGACAGGTTGAACTGATCCTGCCAGCGGAAATCGAAGCGCGCATCCGACACCGCGTCATCACGCCGGTATGCCGATGGATGCCCCTTGGCGAGGTCAGCCGCGTGTGCCGCAATTTTGTAGGTGATTACGCCGGTCTTCACATCATCACGGTCTGGCAGACCCAAATGTTCTTTCGGGGTAACATAACACAGCATCGCCGTGCCGAACCAACCGATCATCGCCGCACCGATGCCGCTGGTGATGTGGTCATAACCTGGTGCGATATCGGTAGTGAGTGGCCCAAGCGTGTAGAACGGCGCTTCGTGGCACAGCTCCAGCTGCTTTTCCATATTCTCTTTAATAAGGTGCATCGGCACATGCCCCGGCCCTTCGATCATCACCTGACAGTCATGCTTCCATGCCACCTTGGTGAGTTCGCCCAGTGTTTTAAGCTCGCTAAATTGCGCTTCATCATTCGCATCGTGCTGGCTGCCCGGACGCAGGCCATCGCCCAGTGAAAAGCTCACGTCGTAACTGCGCATAATGTCGCAGATGTCCTCAAAATTCTCATAGAGGAAACTTTCCTTGTGATGCGCAAGACACCATTTCGCCATGATAGAACCACCGCGCGACACAATGCCGGTCTTACGGTTCGCCGTCATTGGTACATACGGCAAGCGCACGCCCGCATGGATGGTGAAATAATCCACGCCTTGCTCGCACTGCTCGATGAGCGTGTCGCGGTAAATCTCATAAGTGAGTTCTTCTGCAATACCGCCCACTTTTTCCAGCGCCTGATAGATCGGCACCGTGCCGATAGGCACAGGCGAATTGCGGATGATCCATTCGCGGATGTTGTGAATGTTGCGGCCTGTGGAAAGATCCATCACGTTATCCGCACCCCAGCGAATGGCCCACACCATCTTTTCCACTTCTTCTGCTACCGAGCTGGTCACCGCAGAGTTGCCGATGTTGGCATTGATCTTCACCTTGAAATTACGGCCAATAATCATCGGCTCGGATTCAGGGTGGTTGATGTTTGAAGGAATGATCGCACGGCCGGCGGCAATTTCATCACGCACGAATTCAGGGGTGATGATCTCTGGTATCTTTGCGCCAAAGCCCTCGCCTTTTTGATATGGCTTGCTGCGCGCCTCTGTCAGCTTGCGGCCTTCATTCTCACGCACCGCGATATATTCCATTTCTTTAGTGATGATGCCAGCGCGCGCATAGGTAAGCTGCGTTACCGATTTGCCCGGCTTCGCACGCAGTGGGCGCAAATTCACATTCGGGAATTCTTCCACCGCTGCACCTTTGGCTGCGCCATGCAGGCCGTTATCTTCCGGTTTTACTTCACGGCCATCGTAACTTTCTACATCACCACGACCTTCGATCCATGATTGGCGTATCTTTGGCAGGCCTTTGTAAATATCGATCTTCGCCTGTTCATCAGTGTAAATGCCGGAGGTATCATATACCGCCAGCGATGGCTGACCGTTCGACAGCGCTACTTCACGCATTGCCACGCGCTGCTCGCCCACATAGACCTTCTTTGATGCAGGAAGTGCGCCGGTGGTTACGTTAAATGCCTGAGTTGGTGATTTTGCTGCGTTGGCTTTGGTCATGCCCTGTTCCGTCTGAATAGTTAATTAAGACGGCGAGCATACAAAGCCCAGGCTGTTTAGACAACAGGTTTACTGCGGAGCAGAAGGCAAAGACGGATCGGCAGGCTGTGGCTCTGGCTTGAATTGCAATGAGCCACCGCCTTGGGGCGGCGTAGGCACGCTTGGTCCGCTTTTGCCAGAGGTCTCTTTCTGCCACTGGCGCTGGTAATATTCCTGATATTGCATGTACTCCCATTTCCAGCGCAAGCCGGCATCAACAAGCGCATAGGTCTGCTCCACCATTACGTCCGTGCCCTTACCATTCGGATGGTAACCATCTGCCAGATTCATCTCAGGATTGCCGAAAATGCCTTCCAGTGCGAACGGGTAGAAGGCGGTGCTGTAAAATGTAGCAATGCGGTGATACACCGCTTCCACCTGCTGCGCGTATGTATCGCCCATGTTAGGGGGTGCTTTCATGCCGATAAGTACGATATACACATTATTCTCTTTCAACCGGCCAACGATGTGCATCAGATTCTGATAGATCACATTCGGATCAACGCCACGAATGATATCATTGCCACCCAGCTCCACCACCACGATATCCGGTTGCTTGGATATCAGGCTGTTCAGGCGCTCGACGCCACCGGCGGTCGTCTCGCCGGCCACGCTCATATTCGTCACCTCAACATTGGTGAACCCGACCTCCTGGATCTTCTTTGACATTTTTGCGGGGTAGCTATCGCCTTCCGAGAGCTGGTAACCCGAGGTAAGACTGTCGCCATACACCACTACACGGATCGTGCCTTGCGCTAATGCCGCTGTCGCAAACACGCTAAGTAGCAAGGTAATAAAAAATGTCTCGAAAAATCTTTTCATCTTGCCTATATTCCACTGATGAACAGCACAGACGCCGCAACCAGCCCCATTATCAATTTATCAAATATCAATCTGACCCTAGGCACTTCTACAAGCCAGGTCCATATTTTACATGATATCGAATTAACAATTAATAAACAAGAAACTGTGGCCATTATGGGCCCTTCCGGCTCAGGAAAAACCTCGCTTATGATGCTTATGGCGGGTCTGGAAGCACCTACAGCAGGCCAGATTGAAGTTTGCGGTGAAGACCTTGGAAGCAAAACGGAAGATCAGCTTGCGCTATTTCGTGCAAAAAATATTGGTGTGGTCTTCCAGTCATTCCATCTGATACCCACCATGACCGCGCTGGAAAATGTCATCATACCGCTTGAATTCATCAACACGCCGCAAGCACGCGATGTAGCAAAAGAAGCCCTCGCCTCTGTTGGCCTTGCCGAGCGCATGCATCATTATCCCTCGCAACTTTCCGGAGGCGAGCAGCAACGTGTGGCCATCGCGCGGGCATGCGTAACAAAACCAAAATTACTTCTGGCTGATGAACCCACCGGTAACCTTGATAAAGACACAGGTGAACAGATCATCCAGCTTCTCACCACTTTGAACCGGGCACAGGGCACATCACTGGTCATCATCACGCATGATATGAATGTGGCACGGCACTGCTCAAAGATCATCCGCCTTGAAGACGGAAAGATCGTATGATCGGCTTAAGCCTGCGTCACGCATGGCTGGATCTGCGGGCAAGCATACGACATCTGCGCCTGTTCTCGTTGGTGCTGATCCTTGGTGTTGCAGTTATCAGCACCGTGGGTTCTCTGGTAGCCAGCATCAAGGCCGGTATCGACCGCGACGCCAAGGCACTACTCGGTGGCGATATTGAGATACGCCAGCTTTACCAGCCACTTTCACTCGCCGCAGAAGCATTCCTTACCTTCAACAGCAAAGCCATTTCCCGCACACTGGATGTACGCGCAATGGCAGAAACTCCGGAGCGCCGCTCTCTGGTGGAAATGAAAGGTGTAGATATTTTCTACCCGCTGTTCGGAGAAATGATCTACACGAAGAAATTACTTCCGGAAGAACGCGCAGCTGCGTTCGCAAAATTTACACATCAGAACATGCCGCACGAAGCAAGTGTGGATCAAAGCCTGCTGGATATGTTGAATATCCAGCTTGGTGGAGTGTTCCGTATCGGCTCGGCAAGGTTCGTTGTAACTGCGATCATTGCCTCCGAGCCGGACAGAGGTTTCAGCGCCATGTCGCTTGGACCGCGCGTTCTGGTGACGCGCCGCGCCTTTCATGACACAGGCCTCGTGGCATATGGCAGCATGGTCAATTTCCGATACCGCATCACACTTGCCAATGGGCTGACACCGGAAATATTCAAAGCAAAGATGAAGGAAACGTTCCCGAACGCCACATGGAATCTGCGTGACTGGACAGAAAGCGCGCCGGGCCTTGTATCGTTGATAGATAGGCTGTCGCTGTTCTTTGCACTCACTGGCATCACTGCATTGATGGTCGCAGGGATCGGCATTGCCAATGCAACAAGCGTATATCTGTGGAGCAAGCGTCACACCATCGCGGCACTCAAATGCCTTGGTGCATCCAGTACACATATTTACCGCATGTATCTCATCCAGATACTTATCGTTGCAGCATTTTCTATTCTGATCGGATGTATGGTCGGTACATTTGCAGAGATGGCATTGGTCGATATGCTGTCGAACTTGCTGCCAGCGCAGGCACAGAAAGGCATCTATGCAAAACCATTGATACTTTCTGCACTGATGGGTTTCATTATCGTGCTGCTCTTTGCAGCCCTGCCACTTATCAGCACACGCAGCATCAAGCCTGCCGCATTATTCCGTGGCCATATTGAGAATATAAAAATTTCGCTGAAAAATCCCCTGCTGCTTGTTGGCATGGCATTGCTCACCGCATTACTCATCGGTATCGCTATCATTTTCACTAACGCCACCAAGATCACTTTATTCTTCTCTGCCAGCGCCGCTTTTGCCCTTCTGGT
The DNA here is from genome assembly GCA_964535825.1 of uncultured Rickettsiales bacterium. Lineage (GTDB taxonomy): Bacteria > Pseudomonadota > Alphaproteobacteria > Rickettsiales > SXRF01 > CAZAQK01. Next base: position 121,526 of record CAZHUC010000001.1, on the reverse strand, counting down.
GCTTTATGCACTGGGTGTAGACCTTCAGCATAAATCTAAAAAATCCGCGCATTCCGGCCGCCTGCCCCTCACCTTGTCGCTGGCACTGGCCAATCTTGCAAGGCCCGGAGCTGCCACCAAAGGCATGGTGATCGCCTTAGGCATTGGCATTTCACTTATGGTTACACTCACACTCGTTGGCGCGAACCTGCGCACGCAGATAGAACAAGGCTTGCCGGAAAAAGCACCGGCCTTCTTCCTTGCAGATATTCAGCCAAGCCAGTTGGAAGCCATTCAAGACAAGATCCGCGCCATTCAAGGCGTCGGCAAAGTGTTTAATCTTCCCATAGTGCGCGGGCGCATCATCAAATTAAATGATAAAGACCCCGACAGTGTAGACATTGCGGATAATGCACGCTGGGGTGTACGAGGAGAGCGTGGGCTGACCGAATCGGCTCTGCCACCGGAGAACAGCACCATCATCAAAGGTGACTGGTGGCCAAAGGATTATGATGGCCCACCACTTGTGTCATTTGATGCGAATCTGGCACGCGGCATGGGGCTTTCAGTAGGCGATACCATCACCATTGCCTCTTTGGACAAGAAGATCACTGCCACCATCGCCAACCTGCGCGACATTCAGTGGGGTTCTCTGGAAATGAACTTCGCCATCGTGCTTTCACCCGGCACATTAAAAGACCTGCCCACCACTTACATCGCTACTGTTGCTGCACCATTACAGGCTGAAAAGGAGATACAGCAGATGCTCGCTGATAATTATCCAAGCGTGGCGATCGTACGCGTTCGCGAAGTACTGAACCGTGTGTCGGGTATCTTGGAGGATGTTTCATCCGCTGTTATGATAAGCGCATTGCTTACCGTTCTGTGCAGCATTCTGGTAATGGCCGGTGCGATCCATGCCTCACTGCACAAGCGCGTGTTCGATACGGTGATGCTGAAGGTGCTGGGTGCAACGCGCGGCAGGATACTCAAGATATATCTTACAGAGTTCGCGGTCATCGCTGTTTCCGTTGCAGTCATCGCCGTCATCATTGGGTCAGCCGGCGCATGGGGCATCATGCAGTTGATGGTATTCTCGGAATTCATATTAATGCCGGATGTGGTTATATATTCTATCGGCGGCAGCCTTGCACTTGCCATCGCGCTGGGGCTGGTTGCCACACATTTCACGCTGGGTGTGCGCCCGTTATCACTGCTTCGCAATGAGTAGATACAAGAATTTTCATACGCAACTGCATCACTGGTATGAACAGTATGGCCGTAAAGACCTGCCATGGCGCAATACGGATGATGCATATGCCATTTACCTCAGCGAGGTGATGCTTCAACAAACACAGGTGAAGACCGTACTGGAGCGTTTCTATTTCCAGTTCCTTAAGCGTTTCCCGACACTTCATTCACTTGCCATGGCAAAGGAACAGGACGTGCTCTCTGCGTGGCAGGGGTTGGGTTATTACAGCCGCGCAAGAAACCTGCATGCCGCCGCCAAGCATGTTAAAGGCAAGCTCCCTACAAATGTAGAGGAGCTGGTTGCCCTGCCAGGCATTGGCCGCAACACGGCACACGCCATTGCAGCATTTGCACATCATCAGTCGGTGGCAGTCATGGAAGCCAATGTGAAACGTGTGGTCTCCCGTATCTTTGCACTTAGAAAACCAAAAGATGCAGAGTTATGGACATACGCAACCGAGCTGCTCGATACCAGGCATCCGTTCGATCACAATCAGGCGATGATGGATATCGGTGCGATGATATGCACCAAACATTCGCCTAAATGTGGCCAGTGCCCTGCCAGCAAGATTTGTGAAGGACAGTCTGCACCGGAGCAGTACCCGGCAACAAAACAAAAAAAGGCTGTACCGGTGCGCAACAAGATCATTGTGATCAAACAAAACAACAAAGGTGAATATTACGCCCGGCCTCGCACCACAAAATTCCTGAATGGCCTATACCATTTTGAGGAATATGATGCACTGCCCGCAACCAAAAGAGGTATATATCTCAGCAAGATCCGCCAGCAATATAGTCACTTCACACTGGAGGCCGATGTGTATAGCTTGCGTGTTGCGAAAACTTCTGGCAAAGGCTGGTATCCACTTGCAAAACTGAAACAATTGCCCTTCTCCATGGCAGAAAAGAAAATTCTGGAAATGCTAAAATGAAACATACGGATGTGATCATCGCTGGTGGCGGTTTTGCAGGGCTTGCCTGCGCCAAATCATTGGCTGAGGCAGGCATTGCGGTGACGCTTCTTGAACGCAAGCACACGCCGGGCATGGGTATGCACACCACAGGTATCATAGTGAAGGAATGTGCCGACGAATTCGCCATTCCTCCACACCTGACCCGCAAAGTAACCGATGTGCGCCTATATGCCCCCTCCCTGAAGCACACGGACCTTCAGTCCTCAGACTATTTCTTCCTCACTACCGATACACCGAATCTCATGCGCCACCTGTCCGATGAAGCCATCAAGGCCGGGGCTACCATATTGTACGACACGCCCTACAGCTCGGGCCAGCAACTGGGCGATAACATTATTGTAAACAATGAATATTCCTGCCGTTTTCTCATCGGGGCGGACGGGCCGCGCTCGAAAGTGGCGGATGATTTCTCACTCGGCCAGAACACAGAGTTCCTGCTGGGTGCAGAAGCCGAGTATGAAGGCCTGCCGCTTGAGAATCTCAATGCATTCTACTGTTTCCTCGACCAGAAACTGGCGCATGGCTATCTGGGCTGGGTGATACCGGGGGTTGGTGTGGCTCAGGTTGGCCTTGCCTGCCGTATGCCAGCAAAACCGGATATTGATGCGTTCGTGAATAATATGCGCAGTGAATTTGACTTTTCAAAGGCCAAGGTCGTTGCAAGGCGCGGCGGCCTTATCCCTGTCGGCGGTCTTGTTGCACCGTTTTACCGTGGCAATGTGATTTTGCTTGGTGATTCTGCAGGCATTGTTTCCCCACTTACGGCAGGTGGCATTCATACCGCACTGCATTATGGCAAAGTGTTGGGTGAAACCATCGCATCTTACGCAAAGCAAGGCGGAGAGCACCCGGCCGCACGCATGGAGCGCATTTATCCACGTTTTATTTTCAAACAAATGCTGCGCAAAGGTTTTGAGAGAACACCTAATGGTGTATTGAATCTTGCGATCGGTAATCCGCTGTTCTCCTGGTTCGCATCGAGTGTCTTTTTTATGAAAAAGCAGCTGAAATAATTGTGACCTTGCCACCCGCAAAAATAACAAAAATTTCTCTAGCGCAAGTCATTCAAATCTATTAGTGTGATTGTAGTAATGCTGATTGTGCGTCAAGTCACACAGTAGTTTTTCACATACAAGTCGTCAGGGAGAAAGCGTATGTTCCGCCGTAGAGAAGACAGCCTATTTGATAATGAACCAGATTCAAAGCAGGAAGCTGCTGAATCCGCGACGGTGGTAAGCCCAAGCGCAGCTTCTCCTGCACAGCCAGCTGCACCTGCATCTTCTGCGCCGTCATACGCGCAATCTATGCCACGTCCACCAGTTGCGCCATCACAGCCAGCCGGTGCACAGCCAGCGGCGTCTTTCCGTCCAATTCCTTCTGCTCCCATCAACTCTGATCTAGGTCGTAATCGTATGCCAGAAGCACCAAACAAATCTTCAAGCCCGGCATCTGCTGGAATCTCTTCTCCATCTGCTCAGTCAGCAGACAAAAGCGCTAAATCTGCGGCTGGTGCTTCCTCTGCACGCCGTGTGCTGACAGTTGGTAACGACATCCTCCTCAAAGGTGAGATCGCAACCTGCGACCGCCTGGTGATCGAAGGTAAAGTTGAAGCTACCCTGAATGATGTTCACACCGTTGAGATTGCTGAGAACGGCTCTTTCAAAGGTTCTGCGAACATTGAAGACGCTGAGATCCGTGGCCTGTTCGAAGGCGATCTGGTCGTTCGTAACCGCCTGATCATTTATGCTACCGGCAAAGTACGCGGCAAGATCACCTATGGTGAAATTGAGATCGAACGCGGTGGTGAAATGACCGGTGAGATCAAGACCAATGCATCTGCTGCATCTGGTGCATATCCATCAGCTCCACGCGCTCGTCAGACCAAAGACGATAAAGTAGCTGCGTAACTATTATTCTCCTACTGACTAAAAAGCCCACCGAAAGGTGGGCTTTTTTTTGTTATCTATAACAATGTGTTGATGGCATTTCTGGCGAGAACATCGGCCCGTTCATTATATTCATGGCCGTCATGGCCACGCACCCAGTGCCAGCTCATCTCATGGCGTGATGCCGCCTCTTCCAGCCGTTTCCACAGGTCATCATTCTTAACAGGCTTCTTATCGGCTGTTTTCCAGCCACGTTTCTTCCAGTCGGGCAGCCATTTGGTAATACCGTCCTTCACATAGGTGCTGTCCGTATACAGATCTACACGGCAGGGTGATTTCAGTGTCTCAAGTGCGTGGATGGCTGCAAGCATCTCCATCCGGTTATTGGTGGTCACATCCTCTGCACCTGAGATCTCCTTCTCAACCGAACCATACACCAGTATCGCCCCCCATCCCCCCGGGCCGGGATTACCGGAACACGCGCCATCGGTATAGATCTCGACGTGTTTTTTCATAGGCCCTGCTTCTGGAAGAAGCGAAGCTTCGCCAGATATTCCATGGGGTCTTTCTTCACCACCTGCGCATCGGCTGGTGTATTGATCCAGTCATACGCACGGGTGAGCAGGAAACGCAGCGCTGCACCGCGCAACAGGATCGGCATGGCCTGACCTTCTTCGTCGGTCATCGGGCGCACATCGTTATATGCGGCCATCAATGCCTGCGCGCGCTCGGGTATGAATCTATGCCTGTCGTCAAAGCACCAGGAGTTCACGCATATCGCAAGATCATACGCCCACATATCATGACACGAGAAATAAAAATCGATCACACCGGAAAGCTTGAACGAGCCACGATCACGCAGGAAAAAAACATTATCGGGAAACAGGTCTGCATGCACCGCGCCTTCCGGCAACGTGCTCGGCCAATGTTCCGTGAGGAAGATGCATTCCTCTTTCAAAATATCTGCAAGGCCTGCCTCAATTTCATCAGCGCGGTCACCAATTTTGTGGCGCAGCTCCTCCCAACCATCCACCGAAAGCTGGTTTTCGCGCTTGTGTGGAAAATCCATACCAGCGATATGCATATTCGCAACCAGCGCACCGAACTGCGGCATATGCTCCATACGAATACTGCCAACACCGCTGCCTTCAAGAAAACTCACCATCATGGCAGGCTTTTCCTTGAGTGCTCCCAGCACACTGCCATCTTTCTTTGTAACCGGCAGCGGGCAAGGGATTCCGCGTTCTGAGAAATGCTGCATCAGCTTGGCAAAATACGGCAGGTCTTCCACGCGTGAACGCTGTTCGAACAAGGTGAGGATGTATTTATCTTTGGTGGTCTCCACCAGATAATTGGTGTTCTCCACTCCTTCTGTAATGCCTTTGGCCGCTACCAGATCACCGACATCATACCGCGACAGGAATTCCGCGATCTCATCATGGGTAAGTGGGGTGTAAACCGCCATATCAGATAGCGCGTTCCACCATCAGCTTCTTGATCTCAGCGATCGCCTTGGCAGGATTCAAGCCTTTCGGGCAGGTCTTCGCGCAGTTCATGATGGTGTGACAGCGATACAGGCGGAACGGATCTTCGAGGTTATCGAGGCGCTCACCCGTGAATTCATCGCGACTGTCGATGATCCAGCGATAGGCCTGCAGCAGAATCGCAGGGCCTAAGAAACGGTCTGAATTCCACCAGTAGCTTGGGCAGGAGGTTGAGCAGCATGCGCACAAGATACATTCATACAGACCATCGAGCTTTGCACGATCTTCCGGTGATTGCAGGCGTTCTTTATTCGCAGGTTGCGGTGTCGTGGTCTGCAGCCAAGGCTTGATCGATTCATATTGCGCATAAAAATGCGTCATATCCGGCACGAGGTCTTTTACCACCTGCATGTGTGGCAGCGGATAGATATTTACATCGCCCTTTACATCTTCGATCGGTTTGATGCAGGCGAGTGTGTTCGTACCGTCGATATTCATAGCACATGAACCGCAGATACCTTCACGGCATGAGCGACGGAATGTGAGTGTGGAATCCACTTCATCTTTAATTTTTATCAGCGCATCCAGCACCATGGGCGCGCAAGCATCCATATCCAGCTCATAGGTATCCATGCGCGGATTTTTAGGTTTGCCGTTCTCATCCACATCCTCTGGATCCCAGCGGTAGATGTTAAATTTCTTCACTTTGGTTGACCCATGCGGAGCAACATAATTGCTGCCTTTGCCAACTTTGGAATTCGGGGGAAGTCTTAGCTCTGCCATATCAATTCTCTGCTTGGGTTATTACATCCGGCAGCAATGCCACGCGGTGTTTACGTTTATAGTCAATTTCATCGATAGTTTTCTTTAATGCAACATAACGCGACGCATTGGAAGGATGAGTACGCGCATTATAAATAGCATCCGGATTTTCGAGCGACATACGACGCCACAGGCCCGGTGCGGATTTTATGTTATATCCCCCACGTGCCGCGATATAGAGGCCGATATAATCCGCCTCCGATTCAAACTCCGCTGAGTAGGTCAGATGCCCCATATCTGCACCACTTTGGGTAAAACCGCCTTGAGTATTGATCCCCTGCGAGGCCGCCGCTGCATCAAGGATCAAGCCAACCAGTGCGCCTGCCATACGGTTCGTGTTGTTGGCTTCCAGATGCTCCATGAAATTATGAGCAAGCTCATGACCAATGATCACGGCGAGTTCATCATCATTCTCAAGGAAGCGCATCATGCCACTGGTGACAACCACATTCTCACCATCTGCATAGGCATTGGGAATATCTTCCTGCTTGATATCAAAATAATAATAACATTTGCGACCTTTATCCGGCAGCCCCAACTCCCGGCATACATCCGCACCTGCTTCTTCAATTTTAGAAGCCACGCGTTCGAATTGCTTGCGCATGTCCGGTTTGCCTTTCCAATTCTTCTTTGAGCCGCCCTTTGCATTTACTTCATCAACCATCTGCTGCTGTGCCGCTTCTTCGGCGCGTACTTCTTCAGGGGTCAGTGCAGGGCGATATGTGGTCGGCTTCTGACAGGCAGTAAGTAACAGCAGCGATGTAATAAGAAGAAGTGTTGCGCGCACCATACCGTCTAACCTAATCCCCCAAGACCGCCAGATTGTGGTGGGCGTTTTGCATGATCCATCGGCGACTTGCCACCCTCCAGCTTTTTCTGGGCTGCCATCACTGCTTGTTCTACTTCTCTTAAAATAACAGGCTTACGCAAAAATGGGATATCCCATGCCTGCAATCTTTCCTGGTCGCGACCTCCAACCCAGCCACTTAGCATCACGATAGGCATAGCTGGATGGATCTCACGCGCGCTTTTGATCAACCCAAAGCCGGTCATATTGCCTGCCAACCCATTATCGGTCAGCATCACCACAGGTTGCCCTATATCTTTAAGTGCCTCCAGTGCATCCTCACCTTTGTAAAAAGCGCGCACATCAAAATCTTTTGAAAATTTCTGCTGTAGATCCTCAGCGATGATCGCATCGTCTTCAACCAGTAATAAAATAGGTTTTTGATCCGACATCTTAATATACCCTTGCTTTTGGTGGCACGGCCTGCACTTCGTTTGAAAGCGTATTCAGATGTACCGGCCTGTAATCCATGGTCATGCGACCGCTATCATCCAGCCATGCCAATGTGTGTTTCATCCAGTGCTTATCATCACGATCCGGATAATCCTCACGCGCATGCGCGCCGCGGCTTTCTTTGCGGTTCAGCGCACTGGTGATGGTAATGAGTGCCTGTGAACGGAGGTTATCCAGCTCTAGCGCTTCCACGAGGTCTGAGTTCCACACCAGTGTGCGGTCGGCAACGGAAAGCTGATCAAAACTCTGCCAGACCTGCGCCATTTGCTGCGCACCTTCGGAAAGCACTTTCTGTTCACGGAATACGGCTGCGTGATTCTGCATCGTGCGCTGCATATTGCGGCGGATCTCTGCCGTACGCAGTGCACCATTCGCATTACGGATCGCATCAAAGCGAGCCAGCGCATATTCTGCCGAAACCGGCACACCATGTGGTGTTCCCGGTTTGATAACTTCGGCCGCCCTGTGTGCCGCGGCACGGCCGAACACCACCAGATCGAGTAATGAGTTCGAACCCAGACGGTTCGCACCATGCACGGAAACGCAGGCGGCTTCACCAATGGCCATGAGGCCCGGCACGACTGCATCTGGGTTGCCATTCTGCAATGTCACCACTTCACCGTGGTAGTTAGTTGGGATACCACCCATATTATAATGCACTGTCGGCAATACCGGGATCGGCTGCCTGGTTACATCCACACCGGCAAATATCTTCGCGGTCTCGGAAATGCCCGGCAGGCGTGTGTGCAATATCTCTGGATCAAGATGGTCAAGATGCAGGAAGATATGATCCTTGTTCGGACCAACACCGCGACCTTCGCGGATCTCGATGGTCATCGCGCGGGACACCACATCGCGGGACGCAAGGTCTTTGGCACTTGGCGCATAACGCTCCATGAAGCGCTCACCCTCAGAATTCACCAGATAACCACCCTCACCGCGTGAACCTTCGGTGATAAGGCAGCCTGAACCATAAATACCGGTCGGGTGGAATTGCACGAACTCCATATCCTGCAGTGGCAGCCCAGCACGCACCACCATACCGCCACCATCACCGGTGCAGGTATGTGCCGAGGTACAAGAGAAATAGGCACGGCCATAGCCGCCGGTGGCGAGCACCACCATATGGGCGTTGAAACGGTGCATCGTGCCATCATCTAAGTTCCATGCCATCACACCGCGGCAGACGCCCTGCTCATCCATGAGCAGATCGAGTGCAAAATATTCAATGAAGAACTGTGCCTTATGACGCAGTGCCTGCGTGTAGAGCGTGTGCAGGATGGCGTGACCCGTACGATCCGCAGCTGCGCAGGTGCGTTGCGCTGTGCCTTTACCGTAATGCGTGGTCATACCGCCGAAAGGACGCTGGTATATCTTGCCTTCCGGTGTGCGCGAGAACGGTACGCCGTAATGCTCCAGCTCGATGATGGCATCGGCGGCGTTCTTGCACATATATTCAATAGCATCCTGATCCCCTAACCAGTCAGACCCTTTGATAGTGTCATAAAAATGCCAGCGCCAGTCATCCTCGCCCATATTGGCAAGTGCCGCAGAGATACCGCCTTGCGCTGCCACCGTATGCGAGCGTGTCGGGAATACTTTTGAGATACAGGCCGTGTTCAAGCCAGCAGCTGCCATGCCGAAGGTAGCGCGCAAACCTGCGCCGCCCGCGCCAACAACAACTACGTCATGGTAATGGTCAATGATCTTATACGCAGTCATTAGAGAACGCCTCCGGAAATAATATCGAGTAAATGCATTTTGAGAATGGCCATGATGCTGACCACCCCAAGGAACAGGCAAAGTGCCATATTTCCGATAAGCAGCACATATTTGGCAACAGGCGGTTTAACATAATCTTCGATCACGACCTGCATGCCAAGTTTCGCATGGAAGAATGTGGCTATGATGAGGATCACCACCATGATGGTGTTGATCGGAGATGCGAACCACTCCGCCACTTTGATAACATCCGGAGCAAGCATCACCGTTACCAGTGCATACACGAACCAGATGCTAAGCGGGATCATGGCAACCGCTGTAAGACGCTGCCACCACCAGTGGGACACGCCATGATGCGCAGAGCCAAGGCCTTTCACACGCGCCATTTTACTGCGAAACTCTGAAGAAGATGTCGCCATGCTATTTACCTCCCGCGAAAATAAAGCCCCAGGTAAAACCGGTCATGAGTATGGCAAAGAACACAACTGTCCAACCGGACTTAGCCATGGCTGGCAGCGCAAAACCCTTGCCTATATCCCAGAACAGATGGCGGATGCCATTAGCGAAGTGGTAGTAGAACGCCAGCGTCCAACCGAACAGGAACAGTTTACCTAAAAAAGACGAGAGACATTCATGCAGCGATGCATAACCTGTGGGATGATAGGCGGCTGTCCACAACCAGTATGCAAACAGGACAAGCCCGGCATACAGCCCAACACCGGTGATACGGTGGGCAATGGACAGAACCATGCTGTTCTGCCAACGATAAATGGTTAAATGCGGGGACGTGGGACGCGAATGAACTGACATAATGAACCACAAATGAAGAGTTAGACTAAGATGCGGTTCTTTATAGCGTTATTACCATAATAATCCATTAGAAATTTTGGATTATTTACTGAGGTATATCGGCTCCTGACTTGCATCAAGCATATGCCCTAAATGTGGCATCACCTCATCAAGCGTTTTTGCAGGGTCTTTCAGGCGTGGGCCATCTTCACGCATCTTTGCCGTTGCCAATGTCATGCCGATCTTTGCGCAATTCTCGTATGACAGATCATGCAGGTATCCATAAATAAACCCAGCAAAGGACGTATCGCCTGTACCAGCCTTATTCATAATTTCATGCTCAGCGAGTGGCTCTGTTTTATAAAATTTGTAGCCATCCTTGGTTACAACGTAAGAACCATGTTCGCCATCTGTAATGAACCCGACCTGACGCTGTGCGTTAGGCATTAAATTCTTATTCGGGAATCTTTCACCTTCATAAGCGAAGGCGTCAGCCAGACGCTGTGCCGCTTCATTTTTTTGCTCACGCGTCATGTCGGATTCTTTTACTTTAGAATCCACCACGCCTTCAACACACGCCAATTCTTTCACATTCGCCAGCACAAGGTTGGCACTCATGGTCAGCCATTTGTAGAAATCTTTATTGTCTATTTTCTCATCGTCCTTATGTTTGCCGAACTTGGTTACTTCCGGCAGGGTCAGCCACAGCTCTTTCCGGGCATTCCAGCGGTCGATAAGCAACTGGTCAACGAAATCCCAATCCATCCGCTCCCAGAGTTTGCCCTGCACCATCACCGCATCATATTTTTCTATGGTGTTCGGCTTCAGATTTGCTTTTTTCATCACCTGACGGATATTGCCTGGGTGCGTGAAGATTGAACGGTCGCCATCATCCCTGAGCAACACATAAGAGTGTGCAAGCTGTGGCTGCAAGCCTTCCGGTATTTTTGCACGGATAAGATTCACACCCGCCTGATCCATCGCTTGCTGCACCATGCGGCTATATTCACCGCTACCAATGCTGCCCAGAAAATCGATCTTAGCAGCGCCTTCCATCAATTTAGATAAGGTAGTGAGTGTGTTGGCCGATGAACCGCCTGCGTGCTTGCGCTCATTCAGCCCACCAACCGCATCGATCAACTGGTTGAACTGTGCATCATCCAAAGATTTTTTACTGCCAGGACTTGCACCAAGCCGTGCGGCCAGCTCCTGTAAGTCTTTACTCTCTGAAAGTTTTACACTGTGGTCAATGGTCAGGATGTCTGTAGCAAAGACCTTAAAAGGCTTTTTCTTATTCATTGTAATGCATGTTTCTTATGTTAAATGACCGTTTTTTAACCTTAGCACAGGATAATCAAAGGATGAAACAAGATGTTGGTCGTGCGTGGCAAATAAAATTGTCGTACCCATCTTGTTAAGTTGCTCAAATAAATACATAAATTTTATAGCCAGCTCAGAATCCAGATTTCCGGTCGGCTCATCGGCAAGCAAAATGTCAGGATTGGTGACCACCGCACGAGCAATAGCCGCCCTTTGCTTCTGCCCACCCGATAGCGTGCGCGGATACGCATCATAGTAATCGGCGATCTCCATCCACGCCATTAGCTCACGCACCTTAGCTTCAATATCTTTCGGTGATTCACCGATCACTTTTAATGGCAGGCCTACATTCTCACCGATAGTGAGATGTTCCAGTAAACGATAATCCTGAAGCACGATGCCTACCTTGCGGCGCAGATGCGGCAGATTCTCACGTGGGAGATCTGATACGTCCTGCCCGAACATATAGATACGTCCATGTGCTGCGCGACGCTGCATCCACAGCAATGACAGTAACGTACTCTTGCCTGAGCCGCTCTTGCCTGTGAGGAAATGGAACGAGCCTTTTTTCAGCTCCACTGATATATCGCTGAGTATCTCCTCTCCGGGAATATACTCCATGCTTACATGTTCAAGTTTGATCATATTGTTTTGCGTTGTTGTACACCACCACCAGATATGCTACAGACCATAGATAATTACAACTACATCGTGATACCGCTTTATGATTTTACAGTGTCCCGCATGTAATACCCGTTATCTTGTTCCCGATACCTCCATCGGCGCAGCAGGTCGCACGGTGCGTTGCGCCAAATGTAAGCATATGTGGCAGGTGGCAGGAGTTACCCAACCAGCCATGAGTGCGGTCGCTGACATGGTGGAAGAGATAAACGTCAAGCCACGCCCGATCCCTAAAGGCTCTAACCTTCCGGTTGCCAAAGCTCCCAAGCCATCGTTCATGCTGATGGGTGGCGTATTCAGCTTCGCGGTGACCGCCCTCACCTTGTTGCTTATCATGATGTTCCCCTCACTTATCGGCAGCCCGCCAAGTAAGGGGTTGGTACTCACCGACGTGGTGTTCAACAAAACAGAGAAGGAAGGCCTGCCTCCTCTGTATGAAATATCCGGCAAGATATACAATTCATCCGACAAAGAGATCACCGCTCCTATACTGCGTGTATCACTGGTCGATAGCACCGGCTCGCCGATGCAGTACTGGGACTTTGGTGATGAGAACAAAGTGGTCAAAGCCTATGAATCCATACCTTTCACCACCGGTGAGATCGAGGTGAAATTCAAACTGGCGCGTAAATTCGTAGTAGAGATCGGCAGCCCACTTGAGCTTGCACTAAGGGATAAGCCCTGATGGTCATTCCTCCCGTTGACCTTAAAGATATCGAAATATTGATACCGGCCATAGATATTAACGCACGCGTGCGCACCATGGCACGGCAGATAGCACAAGCCTTTCCCGACGATATGATGATCATCTGCCTGCTGCGCGGCAGTTTTATTTTTACGTCAGACCTGATACGCGCGCTGCACTGGGAAGGCCGCCAGCCACAAATGGATTTCATGACCCTCCAGAGTTATGGCAAAGAAAAAACTTCCAGCGGACAAGTGGAACTTATCAAGGATATCACCGAATCCGTGGAAGGAAAGGATGTACTCATCGTTGATGACATTCTGGAATCAGGCCGCACACTGGCATTCGCAAGGGATCTTATAAAAAACCGTGGAGCACGTTCTATAAAGATCGCTGCACTTCTGGAAAAGCCCGGCAAGCGTGTGGTAGATATTCAGGCAGATTTTGTTGGGTTCGATGTAGATGATTATTTTGTTGTGGGATACGGCCTGGACTTTGCCAATTTCTACCGTGAACTACCGTTCATTGGCGTGATCCCTACGGAATAGTCAGTGCTTACTTTTGCCTTTTGGTTTTGCTGGTAGCGGCAATTCTACACCAATGGCTTCCAGATCCTGACGCTTAATGCCAAAAATATATGAATCTGGTATATGCCTTCCATTTTCATCACGCATCTGCGGATCAGCCTGATTCATGAACCCGTGGTAAGCATGCGATATCACACCCTGCTCTACGAGTTTGACAATCAATGCATGCGCAGCATCGCCGCCTGAACGTATCCTGCATAAAAATAGGTCGGAAGGCGTTGGTGATGCAGAGGCTTTCCTGCCAATTAACTCATATCCGCTCGCGCGCAATATGGCCAAAGCCCTTTCATCAGCCTTGGAAAGCGTTATGTCAGACAATCTGTTTGTGCTAGATTGTTCGTCTTGCATAACACCCCTAGAACCACATCGGCAATTTATCGCGTTTAATCAGATCTTCATAATTCTGCCGTGGGCGCACCACCGCATATTGCTCACCATTCACCATGACCTCCGCCACCAGCGGCCTTGCATTATAGGTGCTGGCCATGGATGCACCATATGCACCCGCCGAGCGGAACGCGAGTAAATCGTCAGCTTTAGGCAGTGGCATGCTGCGCTGTTCTGCAAAAATATCGCCCGTCTCGCAGACCGGCCCGACCAGATCAACCGGTTCAGGTTTTACTTTGCTTTCGCGCACCGGCACGACCGCATGATACGCATCATAGAGCGTCGGGCGAATGAGATCATTCATCCCCGCATCAACGATCACGAAATTACGCGTTTCACTTTTCTTCACATAGATCACGCGCGTTACCAAAATACCGGCATTACCCACCAGCATACGACCAGGTTCGAATATCAACTGACAACCAAGCCCATGCATTTCACGCTTTGCAACTTCAGCATAATTATCGGGTGAAAGCGGCTCATCATCACCATATGGAATACCAAGCCCACCGCCCACATCCACCGTGCGCACCTGAATATTCTTTGCGCGCAGCTCTTCCACAAATGCCCGAAGCCGTGCAAATGCCTGCGCGAATGGCTCAACTTTTGTAAGTTGTGAGCCGATATGCATGGACACGCCCTGCACATCAATGCCTTTTAATTTTGCTGCCTTCTCATACAGTGCCAGCGCATCTTTCATTGGCACACCAAATTTACTTTCCTTCTGGCCAGTCGAAATTTTTGCGTGCGTCTTTGGGTCAACATCCGGATTCACACGGATGGCGATGCGCGCTTTGGTGTGTTTAGAAAGTGCAACCTCATTGAGTAACAATAACTCTGACTCAGATTCCACATTGAACTGGAAGATGCCTGCATCCAATGCGTAAGCCATTTCCATCGCCGTTTTACCAACACCGGAGAACACCACATCCTGTGGCTTCACACCTGCTGCCAGTGCCAGACGTATCTCACCTTCAGAAACCACATCCGCCCCTGCTCCCAGCTTCGCCAGTGTTTTGATGACAGCAAGGTTGCTGTTCGCTTTGGTAGCGTAACATATCTTGGTATCCATGCCGGCAAAATGCGCGGCAAATACATTGTAATGCCGCACGAGCGTGGCAGTGGAGTAGCAATAAAAAGGCGTGCCAACATCTTCCGCTATGCGCGCAAGCGAAACATCCTCAGCATGATAAATACCGTGCTTATAGTGGAAATGGTCCATTATTCCTTTTGCCCATTTTCTGGAGTCTGTTGCTCTTTATTCTCTGCAGCCTTTTTAGCTTCCGCTTCTTTCTTAGCTTCTTTGCGTGCTTTCTTTTGCTCTTCCAGTTCTACTTGCGATGGGGTCTTGAGCTTACCTTTATGACCGCAGGCAGAAACACCTGTCGCCAGCGCAGCAAATACCATCACATGCACAAGATATTTCATAGACCGAACCTCTTTCTGGCAACACCAGCAGATCTTTTCACATTGGCAGGCGCTGTGCCCCCGAAGCTGGTGCGGCTCTTGACCGAACTGCTCACCGACAGCACTTCGAAGGCTGCCTTGGTGATGCGTTTTTCAACCTTTTGCATATCTGCCAGTGAAAGCTCTTCCAGCTTTTTGCCGCGCGACGCAGCGATCCCAACGATCTTTGCGGTGATATGGTGTGCATCGCGGAATGGCATTTTCAGCTCACGCACCAGCCAGTCGGCAAGGTCGGTCGCTGTAGCATAACCATGCTCTGCTGCGGCGGCCATGCGTTTAGCATCAATGGAGAAATCTTTCACCATGCCGGTCATCGCCTGTATGCACACCATCAGATTCTCTGCGGTGTCGAACACTGGCTCTTTATCTTCCTGCATGTCCTTGTTGTAGGCCAACGGCAAACCTTTCATGGTGGCAAGCAAACTGGTGAGATTGCCGAACATGCGGCCAGATTTGCCACGCACCAGCTCAGCCGCATCAGGGTTGCGCTTCTGCGGCATGATGGAACTGCCTGTAGAATACGCATCGGAGAAACGGATGAATCCGAACTGAGCGCTCGACCAGTTCACCATTTCTTCCGCAAGGCGAGAAAGATGCACCGCACAAATGGATGATGCAGATAAGAATTCCAGTGCGAAATCGCGGTCAGATACCGCATCGAGCGAATTAGCCATAGGCTCATCAAACCCAAGCTCTGCGGCAGTAAATTCACGGTCTATCGGGAAAGATGTGCCAGCCAGAGCGGCTGCCCCCAGCGGGCATTCATTCATACGCACGCGCGCATCAAACATACGCTCACGGTCACGCCCGAACATTTCCACATACGCCAGCAAATGATGTCCAAGCGTCACCGGCTGCGCGGTTTGCAGATGTGTGAATCCCGGCATCAGGTTGGTCGCATGCTCCTCTGCCCGCGCAACCAATGCTTTCTGCAGATCAGCAAGTGCGGCTTCTACTGCATCCATCGCATCGCGTACATAAAGCCTGAAGCTGGTCGCCACCTGATCGTTGCGTGAGCGCGCCGTATGCAGCCTGCCCGCCGCAGCACCAATTTTCTTTGCGAGCGCTGCTTCAATATTCATGTGAATATCTTCAAGCTCTTCACGGAATTCGAATTTGCCCGCGATCATTTCTTTTTTAAGCAGCTCAAGCCCAGCCACGATCGCCTTGGCATCCTTCTCGGCAATGATATTTTGTTTTGCGAGCATCTTTGCATGCGCGATCGAACCCGCGATATCCTGACGATATAACTTCTTGTCAAAACCAATAGATGCGTTAATTTTGGCCAGCAATTCTGCCGGTGCGTGCGCAAACTGCCCGCCCCACATCGGATTTGCTTTCTTGGTTGGTTTCTTTTTTGTCATTTCATGTCCTTTATGCCGCACAAAAACACGCTTATTCATACATGGTTTTTCAATATCTTGGCAAGTGTCCTGCTACTTTCTTTTCCGGCTTTTTCCAAAACCGTGCCGATGGAAACCCATACCCCCTCAAAACAGCTGCCCAAAATAGTGTATCTGGACACCTCAGGCACTGCGCATGAGCTTACGAACAATCCGCAGCTTACCATCCTGCATCTGTGGGCCACATGGTGTGCACCCTGCATTGATGAGCTGCCTATACTGGACAGTGTGGCCGCTGCATATAAGGATAAAGATGTGGTGGTTATCGCCATGTCACTGGATGGCAAGAACACCAAGAAGGTGACCGATTTCTACACCGCGCACAATATCCGCAGCCTGCCGGCCTATTTCGACACCAAGATGCAGGCTTACCGCGCCCTCAAGGTTAGCGGCCTGCCTGCTACTATATTTATAAAGAATGGCAGAGAAGTGGCGCGTATCGATGGCCCGGCAGACTGGCAAAGCACTGACGTAAAGGCATTGCTCGAAAAGAAATAGTAAAGCCAGCAGGCGAGCGAGCCATCAGCCCGCGAAGAGGCGCGCCATGTAAAAATCAGTAGATTTTTATGGGCGCATTAGAAAATCACCAGATCAGTTTTGGCATGATGTACGTGGGTGTCAGCCCGCGGTCATCACATAGTTTCTGTATCTCTGCATCGGTAGACGTTTTCAGTATTCCGCCGGTTACCAGTATCGAATCAATGCCTGCATTCTGCGCACCGGGAATATCTGTTTCCAGGCTGTCACCTATCGCCAGTATGCGCTGCTTGGGTGTTGGGCGCAGCACATCGAAACAATGCTCATACACCGCAGGATACGGCTTGCCGAACCATGTGACCTTACCACCCAGCCCTTCATACATTTGCGCCAGCACACCAGCACATTCAAAACGCTCGCCGGTTTGCTTCACCACCTCAAGGTCTGGGTTCAGGCAAAGCATCGGAAGTCCCTGCGCCTGCGCCACACTGAGTATCGGCAGCCAATTCTCGGAATCCTGTGATTCACTGCCGAAGCCTACATTCAGCAGGAAATCTGCGTCATACAATTCCTGCGCACGCGAAAAATCTAGCCCATCCAGAATGTCTTCATCCTTAGGCGGCCCGATATAGAAATATTTTTTACCCCACGGTGAATAGCCGCCTTGTAACCAGCGATACCCCATTTCACCGGAAGACATCGCCTCAACATAAAGATCACGGCTAACGCCCAAATGCTCCAACACCGCCATAACCTTGTGATCGCGGCGCGGCGCATTGGAGAGAAAGATAACTTTTTTCCCGACTTCTTTTAATTTCACCAATGCATCATGCACGCCTTCATAGAGATGCGTGCCATCATGCACCACCCCCCACAGATCGAGGATGAGTGCATCGTAGCGATGGATAACTATGGAAAGGTTATTGACCGTCAGCATCAGTTCATGCCGCTAGATTCTCTTTAGCCAGTACACGGCGGATGAGCTGTGCGGTTTCCTTAGGCCCGAAAAGCAATGCGAACGAACCCATGCGCGGGCCTTGTGGCATGCCAAGCAGAGTTTCGTACAGCGTAGCGAACCATGCCTTTAGCTCAGGGAATGGGTGGCGTTTGCCGATCTCGTAGATCTCCGTCTGAATAACCTCTGCCGTTGCATCGGCCGGTACGCTTTCGAGATATTTTGCAAGCTCAGCCAGCGCCTTTTCTTCCACATCATTCGGCAGGCGGTATTTCTTCGTGGGCTTCACGAAATCGTGATAATAATTGATCGCGCCCTTCACCAAAGCATCCAGGAATGGGTGGCTTTCTGGTGTCGCACCTTGCGTGTATTGCCCAACGAACCCCCACAGTACTGATGGATCTTCCGTACCCACACACCCTGCCAGATTGAGCAGCAGGTTGAATGACGGGATACCTTCCGCAGCAGGCGGGTTGCCGCCGTGAATATGCCACACAGGATTATTCAGCTTGTCCTTATCTTCCATCTTGGCGAATTTTTCGATGTAGGTCTGGTATTCATCGACCGCGCGCGGGATGACATCGAAATACAGCTTCTTCGCCTTACGCGGCGACTGATACATGTAATAAGAAAGTGATTCCGCCGGTGCATAGCGCAGCCATTCATCAATGGTGAGGCCATTGCCCTTTGACTTGGAAATTTTCTGCCCCTTGTCATCAAGGAACAGCTCGAACATGAACTGGTTCGGCGGTGTACCACCTGCTATTTTACAAATTGCATCATAGAGCTCGGCCGATGCCAGATGGTCTTTGCCATACATCTCATAATCCACACCCAGAGCCGCCCAGCGCATGCCCATATCCGGCTTCCACTGTAGTTTGCAATGGCCGCCAGTTACTGGCACTTCTTCTTTGCTGCCATCTTCTTCTTCATAAACGATCGTGCCTTTGCTCACATTCGTCTCAAAAACTTTTGCAAGCAGCACTTTTCCGGAACGCGGGGATACAGGCAGGAACGGGCTGTAGGTTTCCTGTCGCTCAGTACCAAGTGTTGGCAACATCACATCCATCACCTGCTTGTAACGCTCAAGGAGTAACAACAGCGTTTTATCAAATTCGCCGGATTTATAAGTGGCGGTTGAACTTTTGAATTCATACTCAAAACCGAAATGGTCAAGGAACGCGCGCAGGCGGGCATTCATATTGTGCCCGAAGCTCTCATGCGTACCAAACGGGTCTGGCACGGATGTCAGCGGTTTGCCGAGATTGGCCTTTATCATCTCAGGATTAGGCAGGTTATCCGGCACTTTGCGCAGGCCGTCCATATCATCAGAGAAACAAATGAGCTTGGTTGGAATATCGCTGATGGCTTCGAACGCACGACGTACCATGGTGGTGCGAGCCACCTCACCGAACGTGCCGATATGCGGCAACCCAGATGGGCCATATCCCGTTTCAAACAACACATAACCTTTGGCTGGGGGTGCATTCTTATAACGCTCCACCAGAGCAAGTGCTTCCTGCATCGGCCACGCGCTGCACGCCAGCGCCAGTTGTTTGTCTATTTTAGTCATTATTTTTTCCTGTTAAAAAATCCTGCGATGGACATGCGCAGATTGTCGCCCGCCGCTTCGTTTACTCTCGTTACCATGTGATACGCATCATTCGCAATGAATACAATGCGGTTTCCTTTCGGGAAGATACATTTGCCGAAGCCATGATCTACCAGCATTTCATCCAGACCGTTCGCATGGAAGAATTTCTTTTTGTAATAATCCAGCTGATCGATCTTCTCGCGATGGTCATAGATGATCTTGTTCGCTTCTTCATCCATCATGACAAGCAGGCCGCCCCAATGCGGACGCCATGTCGGATTCAGGAAGTACACATACGCGCCGGTATACACGCCTGAACCATCGTCATGCATGGAAAGTGCCGTGCCATGCGGGTATACCCAGCAAGTGGATGATACATGCATCCAGCCATCTTTGCCTTCCTTACCGGTGAGATGTGCGACATGAGGCTGCACGGAAAGCAGATTATCCATGAACAGATCCATATCGGTTTTGGTTGGGTATACATGATCGCCGGTTGGCTTATCAGTGACATCCTTGGAGTAATAGAAACCATTGAGTATGCTGCGCATCGGGAAACCATCATGCACATGCCACGCGCGTGATACCTTGCCCTTGGTGTTGATATATTCGTAATCCGTTTTAATAGCGAATTGCTGGATCTTTTCGTACACATCCGGTGCAAGGAAATCGTCAAAAATGATCGCCTGCTTGGATTCGAACACTTTCTTAGGCTGATGCCCACCATGGGTGGTAACAAGCTGCACGCCCGTGTTCGTTGGTTTTGGTGACATAGATACCTCGTTAATGGTAATTTGTGTTGGTTTGATACCGGTATAGCTAACGTTCTTGTCGTGCCAGTCATTGAAGAACCCGCGACTCATTGATACATCCGGCGCAGCTCTCAAGGTTGGCGTGTAATCTTCCAGCTTCAGCGGCATGTTCTTACTAGTCAGATAGTGCCTGCGGTACGCCTCTTCCTCTTCACCGTGGAAGAAACCAACCACTACGAAACGCTCGCCCTTCGTGACTGGCAGAGCTTCATGCATGGTTGCACATGAGAATGCGATCGCGCTGCCTTTAGCCGGGCGATATACCGTGCTGCGGTCATACTCAGGGAATGTGAGCCCGCCACCTTCATAATCATCACTTAGATGCAATGTCATGGCGACGCGGCGATATCCCAGCGGCGCATCAAAATTATCGCGGTGCGGTTTGAAGAACCCACCATCCTCGCCGGAATATAATCCGATCTTGTAGAGCTCGCGGTTGGTGACCTCGAAACCAAAGACCTTCTGGATCTCCGGGAATAAGCTGCGGGAGAGCTTCTCGTCAATTTCTTTCAATAGTTGGCCGTGCACAATGTAATCTTTGCGCAACTTCGCATTGGTACGCAGTGCCATTTTATCTTCAGCGCCCACTGTGCCCTGGAATGTCTCACCTGTGCGGAACGCATTCACACAATGGTCGCAGAATTCTGGCGAGAATACATCAGGCACAATGAGTACCGGTGCAGTTTCCGTGATAACTTTTACCTGCTGATACTTCAGCGCAAAGCGATCCAGCTCAGCAAGGCAGTTATTCACCAGTGCAGTGGCCATCTGCGCAGGTGCAAGATTCACATGGCGGCCAATGATCTTCAGATTGTTATTCAGCAGGAAGCCCGCCGGCGGGAACATTGGTTCACCGGGCTTGCACAGGCCAAACGCTTCGATCACCTTACGTTCTGGATCTGCCCAGAAAGGCATTGGCAATTTGAAACGTTCACGCAGTTTGTTCAGGTTCTCGACCGTATCATCCAGCACAAAGAGCTGCCAGATATCCATGCGCCTGTTCTGCAGGAGTTGCTGGCTCAGATGCGTAAAGAACTGGAGGACATAATCCGGATTCTTTGCTGGCAGGAATGTGAGCATGCAATGCCTGCCGCCCTGCACTTCCATGCCACGCATCATGCCGTTAGTATCCATCAGTTCAAAGAACGGTACAAAATCGCCCGGCTCTAACATGCGTTTGGCCAATGCCACATTTTTTGTAGCCGCAGAGGCCTGTGCTTGTGTACCGTTAGGCTGCTTCCTTTGCGGTGGTGCACCATCAAGCTCCGGTATGAAAATTGGAGCATCACGGTACTTATCCAGATCCTTGATGAATTCACAGCGAAGCGCCTTGTCGGTTGCGATCTTTCGCTTGAAGTCGATCCCTGAATATTCCTCATATTGCTTGAGTGTGCGCACACGACCCATACCATAATTCGCCAGTTCTTTCGTTACCTCAGGGTCATCTGACCATTTATGCCCGACCATATGATTGAACCGCTGCATGCCGCGGTTCTTCATGAACTGCAGGCGCTTGCTGTCGGCTGCCTGCACATCGCGCCAATGCAACGGGCGCACACTACCGCGCGGATCAGCATTATAAAAATGGTACAGCATCGGCGTACGGCTGCTGAAAATATCCCAGCCATGCGTGTAAAGCCGCGCCGCATAAGTGATCTCTTCCTGATCAAAATACAGATACGGATCATAAGGCACTTCAGGAATGATGTCCCCGCGTGAGAACACGAAACCAGCGGCGATGAACGCACCATTCAGCGGTTTTTCCGGCACACGGTCGATATATTCACCTTTGCCACGAATATTACCATCCGGGAAGAATGGCTGCACGCGACGAACGGTCGGCAATGGATTCAGCTGCAAATGATTCGGCGGCGTGTAGGATGCAGGATTGCATGAGATAACTGGCTTATCCGCTTCACAGGCTGCGAGTTCGTTTATCATCATCTCATCCCAGCCGGGAACAAAGCGCATGTGGCTGTCGATCTGCAGGGTATATTCCTCGCCGTCCCAGAGCTGTTGCGTCTGGTTGCGTGCCCAGCACACGCCTTCACCTTCGCGCCAGTCATAAGGCAGCATCTTCACCTGCTCAGGACGCGTGGACACCTGGAAACAATCCTCATCCTTCACAGGATCGTATTGCCAGCACACCCCCACCTGCAGGCGATCGGGATTCTTGGCTTTCTCGAACAGGTCCTTGATCGTCCACTGACACTCACGGTCGCGGTAGCTTGCGATCTGCACGAATATCTGGTCATTCTTGCTGGCACGACCGATGGCAAAGCTGCTGTTTGTTTTAAGCTCTTGCTTTGTGTTGCCGGGATATAAACCCTGATGCGCAAAATCCGCGATGGTCTGCGTGGCGAAATTCACGCCGCTATATTCCTGATACTCCTCAAAGCTGCGCACTGTGCCCAGCCCGTAAATATCCAGATCCTTGGTGATCTCCGGATCTCTTGAGTATTCGATACCCAGTATGTGCCGCACGCGGGCATAGGATTTCTTATTCTGAACCGACCAGTCTTTATGGTCTGAGAAATGCGTCTTGCGTTTGCCCCTGTCCCAATCGTGATAAATAGCGAGCTTGTTGGGATGGAACAATTCATACCCTTTGGTCCACAACCGCACCGCCAATGTAATTTCTTCACCAAAGAAATACAGGTTGGGGTCATACGGCATATCGTCGATCATGCTGCTTGGGCCGAACAGCACACAGGCACTTGCGAAAGCACCTTTGATCGGTTTTTCAGGCAGTGGCTTGCTGGTTGGGAATCCTGGCCTGCCCTTCATCAGCAGGATACCCTGCTCGTTGAAACGCTCTGCACACATACCGAACACCCAGCCGCGCTGCACATCGTTCGGCGGTGTAAATCCACCCGGGTAGCAGGTGAGTATCGCTTTTTCATGCTCGCAGTCTTTCCACATACCGAGCATGATCTCATCCCAGCCTTGCTCGAATCGCATGTGGCTGTCTATTTGCAGGGTGAATTCTTCACCGTCCCATAATTTCTGGGTCAGGTTACGCGCCCAGCACACGCCCTTGCCTTTGCGTGCATCCACCTCATGCACACGCACCTGGTCAGGCCGCGGGTATGGCACTTCAAAGCAAATGCCATCTTCTTCCTTCACATACTGCCAGCAGATACCTGTGAAGATGCGCTCAGGGTGGGTCGCTTTTTCATACATGTCCTTGACCGTCCACTGACAGTCAGGGTCACGATACGCCGCGATCTGCACAAAGATGCGCGGCAGTGAAGAAGCAGGCTTCTCCGCTTGCTTCTTGCTGCTGGCTTTCTTTGCCGGCGGCTTTGTTTTCATTCCCTTTTCACGCGCTGCCATATTCCAGCGACCTTCCTTTGCATCCTGCGCTATCTCGCGCTTTTCCCAATCAATTCCGGCAAATGCCCATAAGCTTTCCAGCGAACGTGCCCTGCCAAGGCCATATGTATCAAGCTCCGCCAGTGCCTGTGCATCACCTGTTTCGCCAAAGCCAAGCAGATGCCGCACCCGCAGCGAAGAGCGCCTGCTTACCGCGGTTGCCGTGTTACGGTAATGGTGCTGGTGCAGGCTTTCCTTACGTACCCAGTAATGGTACATCAGCGTTTTATCGGGCTGGAAAATATCATATCCATGCGTCCAAAGTCGAGCGGCATAGCTAACTTCATCGCCATAAAAGTGAATATAGGGGTCTACAGGCACTTCTTTTAGGGTTTTTGCGCGGGTAAACATGAAATTTGCCGCGAAAAAGGGGCATGGATAGAGGCCTGAGCGCTCTTTTTCATCCACTGAAACGAACGCACCAGTAATATGCACCAGTTGGGGATCAGACTCCCCGCCAAATTTCCGCACCCGGATGCGTAGGAGCTGGTTGGGGTGGTAAGCCCTCTGGTCCGGCGGGTCATAATTAGGCAGATAGGTGCTAAGCACAGGTTTTTCCGATGGCGCACGCGCAAGCATCTCGATCAGATCCTCGTCCCAGCCCGGTTCAAAGCGCATGTGGCTGTCTATCTGCAGCAGGTATTCCTCATCTTTAAGCAGGCTGATGGCCTGAGACCGTGCCCAGTTCGCCCCCTTACTGTCACGGTAATTCAGCTCAATGCGCCGTAGCTGGTTCTCTCGCGGGGTTCTCACGGCACAGTGGGCATCTTCCTTCGGGTCATATTGCAGGCACAGGCCAATGGTAAGCCGGTCAGGATAGGTGGCCTTCGTGAACATATCGGCCAGCGTATGGGTGCATTCCGGATCACGATAGGCAGCGATAGCAACAAAGATACGCGGTGCACCGGCTGGTGTTTTCTTATTAGCACCCCACTTCCCTTCCCGTGCATGTGGCGCGATGCTGCCAGCGATGAGGTTCACACCGGCGAACTGCCAGTATGCCGCGAGCGAGCGTGCTGAACCGAGTGTGTATTTATGGATATCCCGTATGGCCTCTTCATTAGTTGCCGCTTTCAGGCCAAGCACATGCAGGTTACGCATCAGCGACAACTGGTTGCGGCGCGATGCATGATTGCGGTATTCACCCGCATCCTTCACATCTTCCCTGTCCCAGTAGTGATACAAAACC
The DNA here is from genome assembly GCA_964535825.1 of uncultured Rickettsiales bacterium. Classification (GTDB taxonomy): domain Bacteria; phylum Pseudomonadota; class Alphaproteobacteria; order Rickettsiales; family SXRF01; genus CAZAQK01. The sequence goes on along the minus strand of CAZHUC010000001.1, from coordinate 96,387 downwards.
ACCTTGTTCAGATGATAGATATCATAACCATGCGTCCACAGCCTTGCCGAGTAATTGAGTTCCTCGCCCCAGAAATAGATATACGGATCGAACGGCACTTCCTTCAGCACTGATGAGCGGGCAAACATGAAATTACCGACCCACGAGCAGGTGAGCATAGGCTGCTCTGGCACGTCACTCATTGGCAGCATCCGCTTGATGAGATGCACCATTTGCGCATCACCCGCCTGCCCCAGCCGGTTCACCACCGACACAGGGAACTGGTTACCCAGCTTCTGCCGATTATCAGGTGGCATATAGCCCGGCAGCCACGCGGTCAGGATCGCTTTTTCGCTCGGCAGGTTCTCGAGCATATCGATGAGCGTTTCATCCCACCCCTGTTCAAAGCGCATATGCGCCTGGATCTGTAATGTATACTCTTCCCCGCGCCAGAGCGACTGTGCTTCACAGCGAGCCCAGCCCGCCCCTTGCGCATCATTGATATGATACTGCAGCACCTGCACCTGATCTTTGCGCGGATACTCTTCGGCAAAGCACGCCATATCGGTCTTGGGATCATACTGCCAGCAGATGCCTACGGATACACGCTCCGGATGCGCCGCTTTCTCGAACAGGTCACGAATGGTCGGGTGACACTCCGGGTCACGGTAGCTGGCGATCTGCACAAAAATGCGTTTTTTTGAATGGTCGTGATGCATGATATGTGCGGTTTGCTATTTCCGTTGTGCCGATTATTTAGTAAAGGTGGAGGAATAGGATACTCAAAAACCACAAAAAACACCATGCAAATCATAGTTCTAGGTATGCACCGCTCGGGAACATCGCTCACCACCCGGCTCATTAATATGATGGGGGCGTATTTTGCCCCAAAAAACCTATGGTTAGAGGCCAATGCCGATAACCCCAAGGGCTTCTGGGAACGCACCGATGTGCTGGCCATTAACCGTGGCCTGATGCAGGCTGGCGGCTGTTTGTGGTATCGGGTGGATCAGTGGGATGATGCGAGGGTTAATATCCCCGCCCCACTGGCCAATGGCATGAAGGCTACCTTGCAGGAGCTGAATGCTCATAAACCATGGGTGCTCAAAGACCCACGCCTGTGCATCACCCTTCCCTGCTGGCTGCCGCATTTGGCATCACCTGTTGCGGTCATCACCTCACGCAACCCTCTGGAGATCGCGCGCTCGCTGGAACTCAGGAATGCCATGCCGACAGCATACGGATTAGCATTGTGGGAATATCACGCGGTGGGCATCATTCGTCACACACATCATCTTCCGAAAGTGTTCACTTCGCATGAGGCGATGCTTGAGTCATGCGTTTCAACGACGGTGAAACTGTGCGATGAACTGCTTGAGCATGTGCCGAATCTTGCTCTCCCCTCCACGGAAGATATCGTTGAGTTCATCTCGCCTTCACTGAAGCGCGCCAATGCATCCGCTGGTTCATTGTCACCACATCAGCAGAAGATCGATGCCATGCTGCGTGGCGAGTTAGCGTTCGATGCGAATATTCAGGTATCGGAGGAAGCAAAGCGCATCATGCGTGAACTGGGCGATACGGTAAGCGGCGCACCTGTGCATCACTAAGCGGAAGCTGCCTTGAACATCGCCAGTGCCTGCTCGCGCGCTTTGGCGTGATCGACCACAGGCTGCACATAGCCGGAAAGCAGCCCAAGTTTCCACGGCTCATGAATATCGTTACCCTTCACATCGCGCAGTTCTGTCACATAGCGGCGGATATAATCACCCTTGGGGTCAAATTTCTTGCTTTGCAGTGTGGGGTTGAAGATACGAAACCAAGGCTGCGCATCAGTGCCTGTGCTGGCTGCCCATTGCCACCCCCCCACGTTCGAGGCCTGCTCGTAATCCATCAGGTATTGTGCAAAATGCTCTTCGCCCTTGCGCCAGTCGATATGCATATCCTTGGTCAGGAAACTCGCCACGATCATGCGCGCGCGATTATGCATCCAGCCTGTTTCCAGCAGCTGGCGCATAGCCGCATCAACGATAGGATAACCGGTTTTTCCTTCGCACCATGCTGCAAAATGTTTCTGGTTGCCTGACCATCTGAGCGTACCGCGGTAGGTTTCATTCCATTCCCACTCCGCCGAATCAGGATAGTAATAAAGGATCATCGCATAGAACTCGCGCCAGATGAGTTCTTTTACCCATGTGCTTGCGCCTACGCCGTTTCCTGCCGCCAATGCCTCACGCATGCACTCACGCACCGAGACCAGCCCAAAGCGCAGGTATGGCGAAAGCTGGCTTGTGCCCTCCTCTGCCACCATGTCGCGCGCGGTTGCATAGGATTTGATTTTTTTTGCCGCAAATTCTTTAAGCCGGGTGCTGGCATTCTCCACCGGCCAAAGTGCATCTTCTGCATATTCGTAACCGATCTGCGCCAGCATCGCGCTTGCACCTTTGCCTGCATCCACCACGGTAACACCTGCAGCAGAGGCTGCTTTTTTCACCACCTCGAACTCGGCGTACCTGCCTTTGTCTTTCACATCACACGGCGCGTATGAAAGTGGTGTGAGTTTTGAAAGCCACGCTTTGGAATACGGCGTGAACACTTTGTATGGGTTGCCATCGTCTTTCAAAATTTCTGATGGCGCAAAGATCACATGGTCTTTGGAAAGGTTCAACGTCGCCTTCTTTGCAACGGCTGCATCACGCGCGCGCGCCGAAGGTTCGTAGTCTTCATTGGCACATATCTGCTTTGCACCAAGTGCGGAAAAAACTTTTGGAATGACGGTACTGGCACTGCCATGCAGCACGAGTAATCCGCCACCGCGTTTTTTAAGCTCTGTATCCATCTGGCACAGTGCGCGCGCGATGAAACCAAGCCTGCGATCCTTCGGATTAGAAAAACGCGACAAAATATCCGTATCCAGCACAAAAATGGGCTGCACCACCCCACCCTGCGCTAGGGCCTGGCTTAGGGCCGCATGGTCATAAAGCCGCAGATCCCGGCGCAACCAGACCAGATAAATTTCTTTATTTTCCATAGCTTACACAATATTGCGATATTTTAACCATAGACTGATACAGTATAGCTGAATCTATAACCATTACAGGTAATTATGAAAAGTAGTAACACTAAAGAATTGCAAGCCAAAGCCTTTCTCAAGAAGCATCCTGAGTTTTTGACCACCCTGATGCAACACCTGTCTGTGCGCGGCAACTCGGGTGAAGAGATCGCGAACATAAAATCTAATTCAGCTATAAATGCACAATTCAGGGCACTCGCTACCACAAAAGATCTTTTGGATAAAAGTAGCCTGAGCACCTTTGCCGGCAACATTCTGACACATTTGGATATCGGTATGGATATTTATCCCATGAGGTCTGGCAGCATCACATCAACGGATATAAATATCGTATTCAAGAGACCAGCATTGCTGATCGCATTAGCTGCAGAACTGAAGATACCACTCGCAGGCGTATTAGAAGAGCAGAGAGATGCATTAGCACCGGCAGCTGGCAGCGGCAGAGGAAGTTTCAGACGATGACCACACAGGATGCCATACGCTTATTACAACGCATCGCGCAGGGCATCGAGAAGCTCTCGCCCGCGCCACCGCCTGAAATTGAAATCAAAAGCGCAGATGCCTACACATGGGATGCCGAAAGCAAAATGCTGCATCCGGTAAATGATACACAATATCTCGATCTTTCGCTGCTGCTTGGGGTCGATCAGGTACGCGACACACTGCTTGCCAACACCATGCAATTCACCAAGGGCTACTCTGCTAATAACGCACTGCTCTGGGGTGCGCGCGGCATGGGTAAAAGCTCCCTCGTAAAAGCTATTCACGCACATATCAACAAACAGAATCCGGGAAGTTTAGTGCTTATCGAGATCCATCGTGAGGATCTGAGCTCACTGCCATACCTCATCCGTGCCCTGCGCGGCTGGGTGATCCGCCGTTTCATCATTTTCTGTGATGATCTTTCCTTTGATGGCGATGACACCTCATACAAATCACTCAAGGCCGTACTGGAAGGCGGCATTGAAGCAAAGCCTGACCACATATTATTTTATGCCACCTCTAACCGCCGTCACTTAGTGCCGCGCGAGATGATGGAAAATGAAAAAGCAACTGCCGTGCATGGCGGTGATGTGCTTGAGGAAAAAATATCACTCTCCGACCGCTTCGGCCTGTGGCTTGGTTTCCATCCTTGCACACTGGAAACATATCTCGATATCGTTCTGGTCTATGCAAAGCATTATGGCATCTCTATGCCACCGGAAGACCTGAAGCAGCAGGCATTCCTGTGGGCATCCGCACGTGGTGCACGTTCAGGCCGCGTGGCGTGGCAATTCATTCAGGATCTGGCCGGTAAACAAGGCAAACGCGTCGCCTGATTATTTCACCGGTACGCTGAGCGGCTTGCCTTTTTCAGCAATGATAGTAGCAACGGTCTTGGCAGGTTTATCTCCCACCGCACGCGCTGAGTGCACAACATCCTTCGCATTATGATAGGCATCACCCGCGTTATATATCTTTGAGCCTTCACCCTTGGTGGTTACTTCGATAGCACCTTCAAGCACCACTGCATATTCATCGCCCGGATGCGTATGATCTTCCACCGAAGAACCCACCGGCCAATCGATCACCAGTGTCACGCCATGTTTTGATTCCTCACCGGTAACGGTTTTATCCAGTAGCATCTTCTTGGACGGAATATCACCCGAAGCATAAGCGACGCCTGCCAGCAAAACGAGTGCTGCAATAAAAGGTAAATGCTTCATGGATTACAGGCCTGCCACGCTACTGTTTACGACCTTTTTGGGATCAATGGCATCTTTGCCATCACGCACGGCGAAGAAGAGCTGTGGCTTCTTGGTATTGCCTGTGCTGCCAACATATCCAATGATATCGCCCTGCTTCACACGGTCATATTTATCCACGGTGGACTGGCTGAGATGCGCATAGGTCGTGCTCTTGTCACCGGCATGTTTGATAATCACCATATTGCCGTAACCTGAGAAGCCATCCTGCACGCTTACTACTTCGCCATCTGCCGAGGCCCATACAGGCTCACCTTCAGAGGATGCGATTGTGATGCCATCATTGCTTTTGCCAGAACCCTTAGGACCAAAGGATGAAGTAACCTTGCGGCTGTTCACTGGCCAGATATAGCCTGAGCTTTTATTCTCGGTGATGAGTCTTACCGGTTTTGCTTTTGTATCTGATTCATTGATCACATCATCTAGCGAAGAAACGGCTTTTTCTGACTCACGCGCTTTGCCTGTCCACTGATTGACGCTCTGCGGCTTCGCTACCTGCTTCACGGCAGGTGCAGATTGCGAAGGCGGCGCTAGGTCAGATACGCCAATAGACTGGATGGCAGCGCTATTCTCTGTTGGCCCAGTGGCCACAGCCTGATTTGCATAATTCGATGTGTTACTACTATATACAGGTGCAGACGGACTATAACTGCGCGAGCTATTACCTGAGTATGCAGCATAAGAACGTGAGTTATCTTCACGCGCACCATTCTTGCCGTAAATATTATGACCCTTCAACTGCACGGTGGCAGCTGGCTGTGTGCAGGCGGTGGTAACTAGCAGTGACGCCAAGAGCGCCCGGCGAACTGATTTCCGCAGCATAAATTCCCCTTTTATTCTCGATTTGCAGTCTCTGGAATATCAAAAAAGGATTAAAAGAACGTAAATTATAAGTAAATCAGCCCTCGACCAATGGCACAAAACGCACATTCATCAGGTGTTCTGTCGTTATCTGGCCATCTTCTGCCTTTCGGATGCGCAGTAATATCTGCTCTGCCACATTGCCCCCCACCGGCACAACCATGACACCACCCGGCGCAAGCTGCTCAAGCAGCGTGGCTGGCACTCCGGCAGCCGCGGCTGTCACAATGATTCGGTCATACGGCGCTGCTTCTTTCCAGCCTTTCGAACCATCGCCTGTCTTTGCCACAATATTACTAAGTTTCAGAGTCTTAAACCGCTCTTCTGCGGCAAGCAACAACTCCCTGTGCCGCTCGATGGTGTATACACGCCTTGCAAGGCGGGCAAGGATAGCGGCCTGATAACCAGAACCTGTACCAATTTCCAGCACGCGCATGGACGGGCCGATCTCCAGTGCACTGGTCATCCACGCCACGATGCTAGGCTGGCTAATGGTCTGGCCGCAGGCGATGGGGAGTGCGGTGTCATCATAGGCATGTTCAAGGAAGGTATCTTCAACAAAAAGTTCGCGCGGTGTGTATTCGAATGCGTTGAGCACATGCGTATCCACGATACCGCTGGTGCGCAGTTTCATCAGCAGACGCAGAATATTGGAAATACCTTCCTCTGACGCCACCGGACGCGGCGTGGAATGGAAAGGTGCTCTGGTGCGTTTAGCTGGGCTCACAATACCTGCTGGTTGGTTCGCATTATTACTAAACGTCAATGATTAATATACGTTTAATTATGCGAACTTGCACTTACCGCGGAGCTCTTCCATCGTCTTATAGTCTGTCAGGTCCATGCCCAGCGGGGTGATGGTAATGAAGTTCTCTGCCAGTACTTCCAGATCAACACCCGGCTTGTCTGCCCTGTTATCACGGTCGCCACCCAGCCAGTAATAGGGGCGCTTCTTGAGATCAAAACGTTCCGCCAGAGCCACATTCACCAGCCGCTTGCCTTGCGGGCAGAAACGCACCCCCTGCACTTCATCCGGCGCACATTCAGGGAAGTTCACATTAATAAGCGTCTGTTTAGGCCAGCCAGCCTCAACCAGTTGCTGTATCACTTTCGCGGCGTGATGTTCTGCCGTATCCCAGCGTACATCGCCGCCATCCTCGCAGGACTGGCTAAGCGCAATGGATGGCACATCAAGATTCGTTCCTTCCATGGCAGCCGCCACTGTGCCGGAATAAGTAATATCATCGCCAATGTTCGAGCCACGATTGATACCAGACAGTACAAGATCCACCGATTTATCCATGATGATATGACGCAGCGCCATCAGCACGCAATCGGTCGGCGTGCCACTCACGGCAAACTTCCGCGCAGTGATCTTGCGCACGCGTATCGGCAGATGCAGCGTCAGTGAATGCGCCGCACCGCTTTGCTCCTGCTCGGGTGCTACCACCCACACATCATCGGAGAGTGAATGCGCGATGCGCTCCAGCACTTCAAGCCCGGGGGCATGGATACCGTCGTCATTGGAGACGAGAATCCTCATGCCTTGATGACCTTCATACCACCCATGTACGGCTGCAACGCTTCCGGCACATTGATGCTGCCATCTTCATTCTGGTAATTTTCAAGAATGGCGACCATTGTGCGGCCAATCGGCAGGCCTGAGCCATTCAGCGTATGCACAGGCTCATTGCCTTTGCCTTCTTTTGGCTTGTAGCGCGCTTTCATACGGCGCGCCTGGAATGCCCCGCAATTGGAGCAGCTGGAAATTTCGCGGAAGCTATCCTGGCCGGGCAACCACACCTCAATGTCGTAGGTTTTTTCTGAACCAAAGCCCATATCACCGGTGCAAAGCAGCATGGTGCGGTATGGCAGGCCGAGTTTTTGCAGCAGCGATTCCGCCTGCTGTGTCATGCGCTCATGTTCATCTTTGGATTTATCAGGATGCACAATGCTCACCAGCTCCACCTTGGAGAACTGGTGCTGGCGGATCATGCCGCGTGTATCCTTACCTGCAGAACCCGCTTCAGAGCGGAAGCACGGCGTGTAGGCGGTCAGGCGTATCGGCAGCTTTTCTTCATCAATGATGGAATCAGACACCATATTGGTGAGCGGCACTTCGGCGGTGGGAATGAGCCAGAAATCATTGGTGGTTTTGAACAGATCTTCGCCAAATTTTGGCAGCTGCCCTGTGCCATACATCGCGTTATCGCGCACCATGAATGGCGGCACAATTTCGGTGTAACCAGCCGCAATATTATTATCGAGGAAGAAGGATGCCAGCGCACGTTCCATTCTCGCCAGCGCACCTTTCAGAATCACAAAACGCGCACCCGAGAGTTTGGCTGCGGCTTCAAAATCCATCTGGCCAAGTGCTTCACCCAGATCAAAATGCTCTTTGGGTTTGAAGGAAAATTGTTTGGGTGTGCCCCACTCGCGTACTTTCACGTTGCCGTGTTCATCTGCACCCTGCGGCACATCATCAGCGGGTAGGTTCGGGATAATTTCAAGCGCTGCTTCCAGCTCGCCGCGGCCTTCCAGCTGCGCTTCCATAGAAGCGATGGTTTCTTTCAGCTTTGCAGCTTGTTCCATGATAGGTGCAACATCTTCACCCTTGGATTTTGCTTTGCCGATACTTGCCGCCACCTCATTGCGCTGTTTCAGCAATGCCTGCAATTCCGTTTGCTGTGCGCGTTTCTTTTCGTCCAGCTTCAATAGCTCAGCTGACTGCGCGGGTAAGCCACGACGTTTCAGTGCGGCATCAAAAGCATCAGGATTCTGGCGGATGAATTTTATATCATGCATTGGCGTCTTCTTTCTTCACATTCCTACAGAGTAAAATCGACACTTCATAAAGCATATAAAGCGGCACGGAAAGCGCTATCTGGCTGAACACGTCCGGCGGGGTGATGACCGCCGCGATCGCCACAATGATAACAATGGCATAACGCCTGCCGCGCTTGAGCGTTTCCAGTGTCATAAGCCCACCTCTAACCAGCAGTACCAGCACCACCGGCAACTGGAAAGACAGCCCGAACGCAATGATAAGATGCATCGAGAGGCTCAGATAATCCCCCATGCGAGTTTCAAGTTGTATGGGCAGGCCACCTGCATCCGCCGTTTCAAACCCCAGAAAGAATTTCCATGCGGCAGGAAAAATACCGTAATACACGAACGCTGCACCCACTGCGAACATGATGGGAGCAGCCACCAAATACGGCAAAAATGCCTTGCGTTCCTGCTTGTAAAGCCCCGGCGCAAGGAACAGATACAGCTGCGCCGCAATAAATGGGAATGACAGTAAAAACCCTGCAAATAGCGCAAGCCGCAGATAGGTCATGAAGGCCTCGGTAAGGCCAGTGTAAATAAGCCGCCTGCTTGATGGATCAGGGAATGCATCCGAAAGCGGATGCACGAGGAATGCGTATATCTTGTCAGCAAATCCGTAACACACGCACACCGCGATGATGAACGAGATGACAGCGAACATGAATCGCCGCCTGAGCTCTATCAGGTGTTCCATCAGTGACTGGCTGGGGAGTTCAACATTAGCTGCCATGGGATTTCTTAGTCAGGTTCACAGGCATGTCATAACTCTCGTACATCTGCCCATCGTCGCCTTCGATAAGGCGGATGTTCTGGTTGATCTCATCGGCGGCATCTTTCACGCCAGATTCCTTGGCAAGGTCATCGAAGGCTGCGCGTATCTCACCTGCCAGTGACCGTACTGATTTCATCAGCTTGGCGATGCCGCGAATGACCACAGGCATTTCCTTTGGGCCTATGAACACCGCGCCCACGATGACCACCAACAGTATTTCACCCAGTGAAAGATCGAACATGGTTACTTATTCTCGGACTTCTCGTCCTCTTTCATGCCATCACGCATGGAGCGAATGCCTTTGCCAAGATCACCCATGACCTTAGGCAGTTTACCAGCACCGAATACGATGAGGATGATAAGTAACAGCACTAACAAATGTGAAAAGCTTAAACCCATACTATTCTCCTGAATTCTCTGAATTATGCAGAAACTACCACAGCACGCCGCGGGCGTGAAGGGCTTTTACTGGATATTCCCCGTAAGCCATAAAACCTGCTCAATGAGCCAGAAAGCAGGCGTGGCGATGGCCATTTCCGCCACCTCGGTGATGCCAAAGGCCATAGGCACAAGGAAAACAAGCACCACCAGCCATATGCCATAGCGTTCCAGCTTCTTGAAATGCCGCTGCAATGACTCTGGCATCAGCGCATATACCGCCCTGCCCCCATCCAACGGCAATATCGGGATCAGGTTGAACACGATAAGCACACAGTTGATCTGCATACTGCGGTATAAATTCAGGAAGAGCCAAGGCGCATCTTCTGGCGTTACCCACCTATCAACATGCAATAACAAACCGGTGATGAGCGCCAATGCAAAATTGACGATGACACCCGCCACCGCAACCCAGAACATCCCTTTACGGAAAGGCTGGAGTCGTGAAAAATTCACCGGCACAGGCTTGGCATAGCCAAATAAGAACGGGGCTTTGGCCAGCAACAGCAGGCCCGGCACAATGATCGTGCCATAACGGTCAATATGCTTGAAAGGGTTTGCGGTGATGCGCCCCAGTTGTTTCGCTGTGTCGTCGCCGAATCTGTTTGCCATCCAGCCATGTGCGGCTTCATGCAATGTGATGGCCAGCAACACGGGGATCACCCAGGCCGATGCATCAATGAACCAATCCATATCAGGCTGCGAGTATGGTTTTTAATTCTGCGCGCGCGGTCGCCACATCGAACTGCTTGGCTTTGCCTGCCACGCGCATGGCTTTCTCAGAGCGCTCCAGCGCTTTTCCTGAAAGCGGCCTGACACCTTTGGCCACCGCCTGCATTTCCTTCATCTTGCCATTGCAGTGAAGCACCACGTCACATCCGGCAGAAAGCACATCCTGCGCACGTTTGGTGAAATCACCTTCCATGGCTTTCATCGAAAGATCATCTGACATCAGCAGGCCATCAAACCCAATGTCTTCGCGTATCAAACGTATCGCTGCGGGTGATACGGTAGCGAGATGCTTATCATCGATCGCGGTGTATAACACATGCGCGGTCATCCCCATTGGAAGATCTGCCAGTTGGCGGAAGGGTTCAAAATCTGTTTTACGCAGAACATCCAGCGGCTCACGCACCACCGGCAGTTCTTCATGACTATCAGCAAAGGCACGGCCATGCCCCGGAATATGCTTAAGCACCGGCACAACACCACCATCCATCAGCCCTTCGGCCTGCGCGCGTGCAAGTGACACCACCTGCTCACATTCCGTACCGAACGCACGGTCACCAATAATGTCATGCGCGCCCTTCACCGGCAGGTCCGCCAGTGGCGCACAGTTTACAGTGATGCCCATGGATGCAAGGTCAGAAGCAATAAGCCGCGCATTCATATACACAGCCTGTTTCGCTTTTTCCATGTCATGACATGCAACATCAGCAAAGGTTTTTGCTGGTGGATAGGCCGGCCAGTGCGGCGGCTTCAGGCGTGCTACACGTCCACCTTCCTGATCGATCAGGATAGGAATGGTCGTACGGCCATCAATTTCATGCAACGAGGTAACCAGACGTTTCAGCTGCTCGGGCGATTCGCAGTTACGCGCAAAAAGTATGTAACCGAATGGCTTTTGCTCGGCAAAGAAACGCTTCTCAGCATCTGTCAGTGCTGTACTTTCAAATCCATATATTGCTGCGGTTAATGACACAATATTACTGCGCGGCAAGAATGCACGCCTGCCCCTTGGCTGATAATTTGCTGCAGAAACTTTTCACATCGGCACTGTCAGCAAACCCGGTAACGCGCAGACGATAAAAAATACCTTTTGCCCCAAGATCTGCTTTTACCACCACATAATCATGGCCAGAAAGTACACTGCTGAATTTGCTTTTTATGGAATCCCACGCTGCTCTGGCTTCTTTATCTGAGCCATATGCGCCAAGCTGTGCCTTGGCATCACCTGTTGGTTTAGGCGCGGCCTTAACCGCTTTATCTAGTACTTCTGCCGGTTTTTCCTGCACTTCTACCGGCTTCTTATCCTGTTTGAAGGAAGCGATCTCTTCAGCGGCAGCTTTTACAGGAGCAGGCTTTTTATCCACCGCAGCTTCGCGCACGAATTCCTGCGCTACATCTACCTTCCGTTCTGCTGCAGCTTTATCATCTGCTTTATCACCCGTTTTGCTTTCTGGTTCATCAGCGTTCTGCGTAATCTTATCATTCACCCATGTGGTTGTTTCATTATTAGCCGATGCTGCGATCGGCTCTTCTGGAGCAGGAAGAATCCTTTCCACCCTCGGCGGCTCACCACCATCACCGGAAATGGTTTCAAAAATAACCTTGTCCTGATTTGGGAACTGCATTCCACCTGGATCTTCAGGTTTTTCTTTCATGGGTGTGGGATCGGCTTCGACCACCAGTATGGAATCTTCACTGATCGACTGCGTACCAACATTATAGGCGTACCACGCCAGTGACACGAACCCACCAACCGCAGCAAGCACCACCACCGCAGGAATCCAGCGTGTAACTCCGCTGGCACTGTGCGCGCTATCGGGTCTTACAATGTTTATGTCGTCGCCTTCATCACTCATCAACGCATTTCCTCAACAGGTTCTACACCGAGAACTAGCAAGCCGGATGCAATTACGGTCGATATGGCATCAGCCAGCATGACGCGTGCAGCCGTAAGCTGTATATCATGTTTTATGATAAAGCGAAGTCCTAAGTCATCATTACCCAAATTCCATAGGCCATGGAAGCTGGCCGCAAGCTCCTGAAGATAAAAAGCTATTCGGTGTGGTTCAAGCGCCGCCGCCGATGATTCCACCGTGCGAGGCCATGAGCACATCTGGCGGATGAGCGCCAGCTCAGCCGAGTGTTTTAACAGGTTTTGCAGGTTCTGTGATGGGTCTTTGATGGTCTTTGCGATCTCTGGGAACTCAGCCGTCGCATTACGAATGACCGAGCGGGCGCGGGCATGGGCATATTGCACATAGAACACCGGATTATCGCGCGATTGTTCCATCACCGTGTCAAAATCGAAATCCAGCGGTGCATCATTCTTGCGGGTGAGCATGATGAAACGGAACACGCCCTTACCTACTTCATCAATGACATCGCGCAGGATGATAAAATTACCGGCACGCTTCGACATTTTTGCAGGCGCACCACCGCGCATGAGCTTGATCATCTGCATCAGCTTGACCTCAACGGCCACCTTACCGCCGGTGAGTGCATTCACCGCTGACTTGATACGCTTTACATAGCCGCCATGGTCTGCCCCGAAAATATCAATAAGCAGATCGAACCCACGCTGACATTTATCGAAATGATACGCGATGTCCGGCGCAAAATAGGTCCAGCTGCCGTCAGATTTCTTGATGGCCCTATCCACATCATCACCAAATTCAGTGGATTTGAAAAGAGTTTGCGGACGCGGTTCCCAATCATCCGGGGTTTTGCCTTTTGGCGGCTCAAGCACACCGGTATAGATCAGCTTTTTGCTTTCCAATACCTTTAAGGCCTCATCCACTTTGCCTGCCTTGGTGATGGCACGTTCGGAAGTAAACACATCATGCACCACGCCAAGTGCGGCCAGATCGCCTTTAATAAGACTCATCATGGCATCGATCGAGTAATCCCGCACGATGGGAAGCCATGCATCGCGCTCCATGCTCATCAGCTTATCGCCATGCTGGGCTTTCAGCGCCTGCCCCACATCTACCAGATATTCACCCGGGTAAAGCCCTTCCGGTATCTCAGCAATGGTCTCGCCGCATGCCTCACGGTAACGCAGATAGGCAGAATCCGCGAGCTTATCCACCTGTGCGCCGGCATCATTGATGTAATATTCCTTGGTAACGGCATATCCGGCTTTTTGCAGCAAGGTGGCAAGTGCATCACCAAATACCGCACCACGACCATGCCCCACATGCATCGGGCCGGTCGGGTTGACCGATACATACTCGACATTCACTTTCTTGCCTTTGCCAGTGTCGGAATCACCGTATGCACGTCCGTGCTTCAGAATATCTAAAACAGCGTTTTGCCACACGGTCGGTTTCATCGTCATATTGATGAAGCCCGGGCCTGCTATTTCAACCGATGCCACCATAGTCAACTGGTTAATTTTTTCGACCAGCAGCGCTGCGATCTCGCGTGGATTTTTTCCGATCTGCGCTGCAATTACCATCGCAGCATTGGTGGCGACATCACCGTGCGAGGCATCCTTGGGAGGCGTTGCCTCCACCTTGGCAGAAGTAACCGTTTCCGGTAACGCATTCTGCTTTTTCAGACCTTCAATTATTGCATGAAGTTCTTTTTCTATTTGCTTGAATATATTCATTATTTTCCAAGCCAGGACTTCGCTTGCACATCAAAGATGCGGCGATATTCTTCCAGCGCGAAACGATCCGTCATTCCGGCAATAAAGTCGCTCACCACGGTCGCAGTGCGGGCAGAATTTGGAGCACTCGCCTGCTCGCGCCAGCCATTCGGCAGGCAGTCAGGATTCGCCAGGAAAAACTCGAACAATTCCTTAACAACACGCTTGGCTTTGCTCGCCATGCGGTTCACTTTATAGTGACGATACATGTTGTACATCAGGAACTCTTTCAGGCGCAGATTAGCCTCCTGCATCTCAGGCGAGAACCCGACCAGCGGTTTACCAAGATTACGGATGTCATCCACCGTTTCAACGCCAAACAGTTCGATATTGGAGCGCGTCTGGTTCAGCAGGTCCACTACCATACGGTTGATAAGGCGGCGGATGGCTTCATGGATCAGGCGCTGATCTGAGATATCAGGATACTGCATGCGCACTTCACGGAAAATACGGGCAACAGATTCCACCTCATCCAGCTGCTCGATAGTGAACAGGCCGGCGCGCAGGCCATCATCGATATCGTGGTTGTTGTAAGCAATATCATCGCAGAGTGCTGCCACCTGCGCTTCACCGCTGGCGTATGATTCCAGCTCAAGATTGTGCCGCTCATTATACTCGGCCACCGCACGGGGAATACCGCCGCCCTTATGCTGAAGCGATGCAAGGCCGCCCTCGTCCTTTTGTTTGCGCGTAGCACGCACACCTACCTCTGACTGCCCCTGCGAAGGAGGCCCGCCATAGGTCTCTTCCTTGCTGGTGGTCTTGGAGAGTGTTTTGGTGCTGGTGAACGCCTTAAAGAAATTCAGGATCGAGCGAGGACCTTGCTTCTGCAGCGGACCATTATGCTTCGCCACACCTTCCAGTGTTTCCCATGTGAGGTTCAATCCATCGAACTCGGCATAACGCTGTTCAAGCCCGGTGAGGATGCGGATGGTGTGGGCATTGTGGTCAAAGCCGCCAAAGCCTTCCATAGATTCCGACAACGCATCTTCTCCAGTGTGACCGAACGGTGTGTGGCCGAGATCATGCGCAAGCGCCAGCGCTTCTGCCAGATCTTCATTGAGTCCCAGCTTGCGGCAGGTAGAACGCGCCAGCTGCGACACTTCAAGACTGTGCGTCAGGCGCGTGCGGTAATGATCGCCCTCATGGTTTACGAACACCTGTGTTTTATATTCCAGGCGGCGGAACGCAGATGAGTGAATGATACGATCACGGTCGCGCTGAAAAGCGGTACGCGTGTCACTTTCCGTTTCCGGATATAGCCTTCCCCTGCTCTTATCGGGATGGCAGGCATAGGTTGCAAGAGTAAGTTTTGATTCTGTCATAAGGAATGAAGGAATAATGCTTTGTGCCGCTTAAGGCAAGCGCATACATAACCAACTGTAAAATATATCATTACCACATCTTGCAAATGCGGCCCGCCTGTACCATACTATTATATATATGGAACAAACATTCGATTTTACCGATTCTGCCGCCGCCCGCATCAACAAGATCAGGGCCGATGAAGGCAAACCTGTGCGCTTCAGGATAACCGTTAAAGGTGGCGGCTGCTCTGGCTTTCAGTATGAATTCTCATTAGATGACAGCACCCCCGCGGCCGATGACACGATCCATGAAAAGAATGGCGCGGAAGTGATCATCGATGAGACCTCGCTCGGTATCCTCAAAGGCTCAAGCCTTGATTTCGTAGAAGATCTGAGCCACGCCGGATTTGAGATCAAGAATCCGAACGCCACCGCACGTTGTGGATGTGGCAATAGTTTCTCTGTATCGTTGTAATGACCACGATCGCCACCTGGAACGTAAACTCCATAAAATCCCGCCTTGCCCATCTGCTCGATTGGTTACGCACCGATGCGCCAGACGTTGTGCTGCTGCAGGAACTAAAATGCACGAATGAGAATTTCCCTGCCATGGAAATTGAAGACCTTGGTTACAATCTCGCAGTGCATGGCGAGAAAACCTATAATGGCGTGGCGATACTTTCCAAATTCCCGCTGAGCGATATTCAAAAAGGCCTGCCGGGTGATGACAGCGATATCCAATCGCGCTACATCGAGGCAATAGCAAGTATCAATGGCAAGGCGATTCGCGTGGCATCCGTATATGTTCCGAACGGACAGACCACCGATTCAGATAAATTTCAATACAAGCTGCGCTTCCTCGAGCGGCTGAAAAAACATTTCAGCACATTGCTTAGTTATGATGAGGCCTTGGTCGTAGGCGGTGATTACAATATCGCCCCCACCGATGCAGATGTGCACAACCCCAAAGCATGGCAAGGCAGCGTGCTGACCTGTGATGATGTGCGCGCATCATGGCGGCGGATGGAGCATCTTGGGATGTATAACGCGCTCAGCGTTAAACCTGTGGGCGATACACACTTCTCATGGTGGGATTACCGCGCGGGCGCATTCGAACGCGATGACGGGTTACTGATCGACCATCTTTTATTGTCGCCACAGGCAGCAGATAAAGTGCAGCGCTGCACTATCAATAAAAACCTGCGTTCTCTTGAAAAACCTTCCGATCACACACCGGTGATCGTGACACTCGCCGCCTGATCACCAGCCCTTTGGCACAGGGCCAGCAGCAACTTTCACCGTATTCCTGCCGCTATGCTTGGCAGAATACAGTGCTTCATCGGCACGCTTGAGCAATGCTTCCGGTGAGTCGCCATCCGGATGCAGGCTTGCGATACCAATGGATACCGTGCGTTTTATCTCCTGCCCATTACTTATCGTGAATGGCAAGGCTTCTACTTTCTCACGCAGACGATTAGCCGCACCCAGCGCCGCCTGAGGGTCGGTCTCCGGCATAAGCACCACGAACTCTTCACCACCGAAACGTGCCACCAGATCGGTCGAACGCGCTTCATGGGTGATGAGTCCGGCAAGTTGCTTGAGCACCATATCGCCTGCATCGTGCCCGTGCGTATCATTCACTGATTTGAAGTGATCCATATCCATGATCATCAGCGCAAGATTCTTGCGGTTCGCCAGCGCCTGACGCACCATGTTATCCAAGTGGGTGTTCAGGTAATGGCGGTTATACAGGCCTGTGAGACCGTCGGTAACAGCCATGGAAATGCTTTGCTGGTATTGCGCCTTGAGCGCTTCCTGATATTTCTTCCTGCGTATCTGCGTACGCAAACGCACGGTCATTTCATTCTTATCCACCGGCACGGTAAGATAATCATTGATACCAAGCTCAAGCGCTTTGAACATCAACGCCTGATCATCTTCATCAACAAATACAAGCAGTGGAATATTGCGGGTCTGTTCATGCCCCTTGATCTGTGAGGCAAGACGCAGACCATCGGTATCCGTCAGTAGTGTGCTGATAATGATCGCATCATAATCACCCGCGGTCGCTTTCTGCACCGCTGCATCAGGTTCGCTGATCCAGTCGACCTTGAAGATCTCACCCAGACGCGATACCACTTGCTTGCCCTGCACTTCATCATCATCCACCAGCAGAATGTTCGCGCCATCTACGCTGGTATTGGATTCGATAGGTTTAATACCCATCTGTGCGCCGGTTTTGTCACGCAGGCGCAATTCATCAAGCAACATTTTGATACGGATAAGCGACTTCACACGCGCAAACAGCGCCATATCATTGATCGGCTTGGTGATGAAATCATCCGCGCCAGCTTCCAGCCCTTTCAGGCGGTCTGATTTTTCAGACAGTGCCGTCACCATCACCACAGGAATATGGGCGAGTTCATTATCTTCCTTGAGCTTTTTACACGCCTCAAACCCATCCATGCCCGGCATCATCACATCCAGCAGGATAAGGTCAGGCTTGCTGTGCTTTGCAGCTTCCAGTGCTTCGAAACCATCTTTGGCAGTGAGCACGTCGTAATATTCGCTGGCAAGCTTTGCTTCCAGTAGTTTGATGTTTGCGACCACATCATCTACCACGAGTATTTGTGCTGTCATTGCGCCACCTCTTCTTCACCTAAGAAACGACGCACTGTATTCAGGAATGGCATGATCGAGATCGGCTTGGAAATATAGGCCTCGCAGCCAGCCGCGAGAATCTTTTCTTCATCGTCTTTCATAGCAAACGCCGTCACCGCAACGATCGGAATGGCACGCACCGTTTCATCTGATTTGATACGGCGCGTTACATCAAGGCCGGAAATTTCCGGCAGCTGGATATCCATGAGGATAAGATCCGGCCGTTCAGAACGCGTAAGCGTTATTGCCTCCATACCTTCCTTGGTCTCGATGGTTTCGTAGCCGTGCGCGTTTAGCAGATCGCGAAACAACTTCAAATTCAGGTCGTTGTCTTCAACAATGAGAATGCGTTTTTTCATGCGCCGTGCGGTTGTTTTTGTAGATTCTTACTGTGCAGGCATTTTAACGGGGCAATTCTTAAAATAGTATTTACCCCTAGCAAAATTAATATGTTACCCTGCGGCCATGCATTTTGCGATCAACCCCGAGAATCTCCACCCCAGTACAGAATTAGCCCTGGACTGCCTGCACGCACTGCATGGCAAGGCTCAATGCGATAAAGTACTGGATATTGGCTGCGGAAATGGCCTCCTATCCATCGTTTGTGCGCAAATATGGGACGCCGAGGTAGTAGCCATCGATATTTCCGATGCCGCAGTGAAGGATGCCACCGAAAACGCTATCGATCATAAGTTGCAGGAGAAAATACATATTCATAGAAGTGACCGATTTGCGCACCCTGCCATAGCCAAACATGCGCCTTACGGCCTTATCATTGCCAATATGCTCGACCAATGGCTGATCGAGATGGCTGTAGATATAAAAAAACATGTAAAACCAGAAGGATATGCTATTTTAAGTGGTATGCTGCCCTGGCTAGTCACTGACACAAAACGGTCATATACCTCTTTAGGGTTTGAAATTATTGAAGAATTTAACACCAGCCAGTGGTGTTCCTGCGTGTTAAAAGCACCTCCGGCCTGACAGCGATTTTCTAGCTGTCATGTAATCTTAACTTGTTGAAGTGCCAGCAAATGCCCTATTCTTTACCTTAGAGTAAACTATTTTGGGATAAGTTAGGGCCTATGCCTCCTGACGACAACAAACCACTAAGCGGTACGGTTCAAAGACCAGCGAACGAGAATCTGGTTAATGGTTTGTCGCGCGTAAATCAGCACAATTACATGAGACTGAAAGAGAGCATGTTTGAAGTGGCGAAGGAACGCCCTGATCTTGATACGCGCGTATACACAGAATACATGCAGGACTACCTGAACGCCGCAACCAAACGCGAGGCTGAAGTAAAGAAAATATTGGCTGCTGCAAAAGCAGATGGCTATACCCCGAATCGTAGTGAGCTTGAGCGCGAGACAGCAAAAGAACACCGCGAATTCATGAAGGGGTTTGTGCACAATAAACTGCCAAAATATGGTGCGGAAGGCAAAGAAGCGTGGAGCGCACTGCATAAGAAAATGCAGGGCCCAAGCATATTCAGCGCAGCCGCCAGCCAGATCTATGACAAGAACAAAGGCGGCATGCAGTGGGGCGGACTTGTTGGCCTGCTGGTCGGTGGCTTCATGGCCACACAGCTTGGTGCCGGATTATTTAATGGTCTGATGCCTGCCCTCATGACGATTGGCGCTGCTTTCCTCGGCGCATGGCTTGGTAATAAGGCGGTGGATGGCGTCTCGAACCTCGTTACCACACACTCGGAAACGCCTGAAAACACCCCTGCGCGCGCACCTGAACAGACACAAAAACCCGAACAGCAGCAAGAAAAGCCGCAAGGGCCACTGACACCCGAAGTCAAAGAACAGGCACGCGATGCGCTGCAGAACCCGCCTACCGGTGATAAACCACCCGTTGGCGTGCCGCCAAAAGTGCCCGGCAAGGGCAATGCCCCTACATTATAAACGCTCCAAACATTGGCTTTTCAGATTAAAAACAATATGTTAGATACCTGTTACGGCATTGTAACATAATTAACATATTTGGATTACAGTATTTTTTCGCGATGTCATAAAAGCTTCACGCAGTACACATTAAACCTATGGCATACTGGGACTAATTGAAACTCTTTATTATCAGCAGAGAGCACTAATATGGGCGAGAAACATTTATCCACTAAAAAAGAAGGCGATACGGTAAAATCGCAACTTCCTGCGGAACAAAGACAGGTTCTCGGTATCCCGGCCGATGCGAAAGCATACCTGATGGGTAGTGTTGACAAGGAGTATGACACCAAGCAGGACAAACTCCTTATTGAGAAAGATGGCAAATCCTACAGCATCGGCCTTAGCAAGCCGATCACGGGCAGAATGTCTGGCGAGAGCAACATATGGGCAGATGGCGACAGCCTTGATGCCATGACAAAAGATGAAAAAGTGCGCAGTCAACTTGCGAAAGCCCTGGGCATTCCGCAAGAACCTGCCGCCGCAGCTGCAGCAGGAGCCGGTGAAACTCCACCTGTCAATGACGGACGCGGTCCAACCGATGCTGGTCGTGGCGAAGGCGATGGCCGTGGCAAGACCGATGCTGGTCGTGGTGAAGGCGGCGGCTTCATGAACTGGTTAGGCGATAACCAGGGTGGCCTTGCTGCTGGTTTAATGGCTGGCCTTATCGGCGCTGCCATGGGCGGTGGCATACTTGGCCTGATCCTTGGCTTGCTCGCATTTGCGCTGATCGGCTCGATGCTGGATAAGAACGGTGCTGCCAACAAAATGATGGGTAAGGGTGAAGGCCAAGAACAGGAAAAAGGTCGCGGCCAGTCGCTGAAAAAAGACGGTGCACCCGGCCCGGAAAACGCCATCGACGTAAAAGAAGGCGAAAAAGTACAGCTGGTAAAAGAAGAAAACGGTGTAAAGAAATACCTCTCCGGACAGGATAAGGATGGCAAGTTCACATACAGTGACTCACCGCAGGACATCACCATCCGCCTGCAGGATAATGAAGGAAAGATCACTGGCCTTGTTAAAGGCAAAGCTTCTGCCGACGGTGCTAACTTTAATATCTCTGAGACCACCAGTATGTTGCCGAATGGGCGTTTGTCGCCTGACTCAGGAAAGTCCTATACAAGCCTGACCATCACTAAAGATGGAACGGTCGAGATGGGCGGACAGTCGCTTCAAAATGCGCGTGATGCAGGTGTACGAGCAAGAGATGCATACGCAGCTCCTGAACCTCTTAAGCTGCAAGTTGCTGCAGATAAATCGGCAACGGCAGATCTTGGTGCAACCACCATCAAAGTTGGCGATAAGGACGTTAATGCAAATATAGAATTGCAAGGACGTATGAGCGACGATGGCAAGAATGTTGTTTTCGAAAAGGCTCTCTTCAAAGATAGTAAGAATGAGTATGTACTTGACACGAATGAAAAGCCGATCGAAACCGCCCTGCCGGATGACAGGCTGAAGAACCTGCAGGTATTGGAAGGTAACGCGGTTGCCCCAATGTCAGGCGATGTGAAAAACGGCAAGAAAGATATCGTAGAAGCTGCTACGCGTAAAATCACTGCCCGTGCACAGGCTGATATGTCTGAGATCAAAGATATGTCGGATACATTAGCAGTGAATGACAATAAATCCGCTATCATCAGGGGCAAATTCAACAATAAACTCAAAGCACTTGGTGCAACTGAGGTCGAAGCTTCGGTGATGGCAGATGAAATTGCCAATAAGTACAAAGACCCGGAATTCCTCAACAAGTCTGCTGAGGAACGTATTTCGGCCGTTACTGGTACGCTCAAGTCTGAAACTCTTGATAAGCTGGAAGCGAAAGTTTTTGCCAAGAATATGGACATTGCTATCAATGGTGTACGCGCTTCTGACGAAGTTGCCGCAGAACGTACACGTTCAGCCACAGAGAACAGGGAAAATCCTGTGAACTATGTGGAAGATCCTGCAAAGAAATCTCCTCTGGCGGATTTTGTAAATCCTAGGGATTATGTAACGCTCCCACCTGCGACAGAAGGTCCTAAAGTGCCTACTGATGTGGGCGGACCTCTTGCAGGCAGCACTGGCCCTGCACCAACAAAGGAAAAGGGCGGCCGCTAGAAGCACCGTACATTACAAAAACCGCCCGCTAGAACGGGCGGTTTTTTTATGCGGCTTTTCTGCTTTTGATGAGCTCGTCGACGATCTCAGGATTGAGCAACGTCGAAATATCCCCGAGGTTCGAGGTGTCGTTCTCTGCGATCTTGCGCAAGATACGCCGCATGATCTTGCCGGAGCGCGTCTTGGGTAGTGCTGGTGTGAAATGTATCACATCCGGTGTGGCTATCGGCCCTATCTCACGGCGCACCCAGTTCTTCAAGTCTTTTTCTATTTCTGGTGTATGCTGCACACCTGCCGCCAGCGTGACATAGCAATAAATCCCCTGCCCTTTAATATCGTGCGGGTAACCGACCACTGCCGCTTCTGTCACGTTGTCATGCCCTACCAGCGCGCTTTCTACTTCAGCTGTGCCGATACGGTGGCCAGAGACATTGAGCACGTCATCAATGCGGCCAGTTATCCAGTAATAGCCATCCGCGTCTCGCTTCGCACCATCACCCGTGAAATACAGTCCTTTATATTGCGAGAAGTAGGTTTCCTCAAAACGCTTATGGTCACCGAACACGGTACGCATCTGTCCCGGCCATGAATCAGCGATGCAGAGAATGCCTTCACACGCACCGGTCAGTTCTTTTCCTGCATTATCCACTATCATCGGCTTGATGCCAAAGAACGGCAATGTCGCCGAGCCCGGCTTAAGTGCCATAGCACCCGGCATAGGCGCGATCATATGGCCACCGGTTTCCGTCTGCCACCATGTATCCACAATGGGGCAACGCCCCTCACCCACCACGCGGTGATACCACAGCCATGCTTCAGGATTAATGGGCTCACCCACACTACCCAACAGGCGCAGTGATTTGCGTGATGTTTTCTGTACCGGTGCATTACCATCACGCATCAACGCGCGAATAGCCGTTGGCGCAGTATGGAAGATATTCACCTTGTGCTTATCCACCACCTGCCAGAAACGTGACGTATCCGGATAGTTCGGTACACCTTCGAACATCAACGTGATAGCGCCATTCAGCAAAGGCCCATACACAATGTAGGTATGCCCCGTCACCCAGCCCACATCTGCCGTGCACCAGAAAATATCGCCGTCATGGTAATCGAACGTGTATTTATGCGTCATCTGCGCCCACACCATGTAACCCGCTGTGGTGTGCAATACGCCTTTCGGTTTTCCGGTTGAGCCAGAGGTATAAAGAATGAACAGCGGATCTTCTGCATCAATGCTTTCCGGCTTGCAGTCAGCGGATGCTTTCGCCATTTCCTCGTGATACCAGCGGTCATGCTTGCCCCACGCCACCGGCGTTCCGGTGCGTTTTACCACCAGCACATGCTCAATGCATTTGGTTGATTTCACCGCTTCGTCTGCATTGGTCTTAAGCGGTACTTTCTTGCCACCGCGCAAGCCTTCATCTGCCGTGATAAGCAATTTACTGCCGCAATCCTCAATGCGGCCTTTCAACGCATCGGATGAGAATCCGCCGAACACCACGGAATGCACCGCACCAATGCGCGCGCAAGCCAGCATGGAAATTGCCGCCTCTGGGATCATCGGCAAATAAATGCTGACGCGGTCACCTTTCTTGATACCAATATCCTTCAGTACATTGGCAAGTTTGCAGACCTGCTCATGCAGCTCTTTGTAAGTGATGTGTTTGGATTCGTCCGGATTATCGCCTTCCCAGATAATAGCGGTCTGGTTTGCACGCTCTTTCAGATGCCTGTCCAGACAATTTTCTGTAATGTTCAGCTTCGCATCCTCAAACCATTTGATGGAAACCGGTGAAGTAAAACTTGTGTTCTTCACCTTGCTCCACTTTTTATGCCATGTAAAGTGCTCGGCCTGAGAGGCCCAGAAATCCTCGGGTTTTTCGAGCGATTGCTTATACATCGCCTCGTATTTCTCTTTGGTGATATGGGCATGCTTTTTCCATTCGGGTGATATGGGGAATATGTTTTCATTCGTCATAAAAACCTCCAGCTATTCTGATTCACCAAACCTGTTCGTAATCAATTCTTCCAATGCAGAAAGCACATCGGCCGCCTGCGCACCCTGTGCTGACAATACAAGCTCTGTGCCCTTATCAGCGCCAAGCATCATAAGCCCCAGAATGGATGTGCCTATCACCTGCGGCAACTCGGGATCACCCGATTTCGCCACTCTGACCTCAGCATCGAAACTTTCCACCGTGCGTACAAATTTTGCCGCCGGACGGGCATGCAGCCCTTTTTTATTACTTATTGTAACCGTGACCGTGTGGCTCACGCCGCACCTTTACCAGCAAGGAAATTTCCTGCCACGTTGATATATTTGCGCGCAGCATCCTGTGCCTGGTTGACGGCATCCTGCAGATTCATTGAGGAACGCACGCTGGCGAGTTTTATCATCATTGGCAGGTTCACACCGGCGATCACTTCAACACCACCTTCTTTCATTACAGAGATAGCAAGATTCGACGGCGTACCACCGAACATGTCGGTAAGCACCACGACGCCTTTCCCTGCATCTACTTCCTTGATGGCTTCCAGAATACGCTGGCGAGCTTTTTCAGCGTCATCCTCCGGCTCGATACCAACGGCCTTGATGCGCTCCTGTTTCCCGACCACATGTTCGGTCACCGTTACGAACGCTTCAGCCAGTTTTCCATGAGATACAACCACCAGACCTATCATATGACATCCCTGTGACGCACGGTCACTTCGTAACCTTGTTTATTCATAAAATCACCAAGTCTTTCGGTGACGAACACTGAACGATGGCGGCCACCTGTGCAGCCAACAGCCACCGTGATGATATGCCGGTTGGCACGCTCACGGTTGATATGCCGCGGCATCACCGATTGCAGGAATGCGGTAAGTCGCGCAAAGAACTCCTGATAGTCTGCATCGGTCTCGATGTAATTGCCTACCCTTTCATCCTTACCAGTGAGTGCGGTGAGATCTGCATCATAGTGCGGGTTCTTCAGGAAGCGCACATCGAACAGGAAATCCGCCTCACGCGGCACACCACGCCTGAATGAGAAGGAAGTAACCACCACCGAACGCTTCTGCTTCTCCCTGCCGAAATGCGACGCAAAGAAATGGCGGAATTCCATACCCTCATGTTCGCTACTGTCTATGACCAGATCGGCCATATCGCGCAGCGGCGTTATCATTTCACGTTCATGCCTGATACCATCCATGATAGCGCGGTCAGGCAACAGAGGATGGCCGCGCCCCTCCGCCGACAGACGGCGGCTCAGTACATGGTCATCACAATCAAGGAATACCAGCTTGAAATCGATCGCAGGGTTTTTGCGGATAGGCTCAATGACCCTGATGAATTTTTCTACCGAGAACTCATCGCTGCTGGTATCCACACCGACGGCAAGGCTGCGTTTCTGGGCAGCCGAGCCCGCGATCGCCTGCAGGAAATCCAGCGGGATACTGTCCAGCGTCTCGTGTCCTATGCCTTCAAGGCTCTTGATCGCAAGGCTTTTACCTGCGGCTGACATGCCTGTGACAAGAATAAGTTTCATGGCTTGTTCGATACCAGATACAAAAATATTTTAGCGCAGACCGATTCGTCGAACGCGTGCAGTGATAATAATGGCACTTGCACCCCAAAGCAATCAAAGAACGCAGGCTCAGGAAGCCGTGAAACTGCTTTTCGTTCAACCAGCTGAACAACCAGTGCAAGCGGAATATCCTGCTGGTATGGCATGGTCAACAGACCGATCCCTCTTGCTTCGATAAGACCTGCGATCTTTTCGGGTGGTGAAGCAAGCAGTGTATTGCCTTTCTGCATCAGAATGACCTGATCATCCGAAACCAGCACTGCCCCGGCATGTATCAACCTGAGTGCAAGGTCAGACTTCCCCGCTCCGGATTCGCTAAGGAGTAAAATCCCCTTGCCATCAACGCTTACACAACTAGCATGGTGATATGATTGTTTCTGCATGGCAGCTAACATTAATTTTGCTAGTATGAGTTAACAACCATGTATCCGGTATGGCAATGAAAAATTTAGTTATTTGTCTGGTAATGCTGCTGGCTTGCGCTTCTGGCGCGTATGCGCAAAGAGACAGAACCAATTTTTCCATGACGAAATATGATGTCGATCTTATCAGCAAAACAGATCTGCCTGTCATGATCGCTGAGGTGGTCAGTGTACCTAATCAAGCATGGACCAATGGTAACCCGCCCAAAGTGACCCTCAGAATGATAAATCTGCTCCGTGGCAGGGATTATCCACGCAATATGATCGCCATATGGCAACCGATGCCGTACGACACATCCTGGGCAGAAGCCGATGAAACTACAGTTTCAGATGAATGGAAGGCTCTGCCGCTGCAAGCCCCGCGTAGGGATTCCCGCTGGATGCTTACAGGCAAATGGGACAATAACAGCAAGCTTTTCTATGTAAGCCCGGTCGCCCGTTTTCCTGAATCTGGCGATGCTTTTACGGTCTTAACCAGGATCATCCAGAATAATATTAAGAACCGCGTTTTTGTTGATGAAAAACCTATCATTGAAGAAGCGGCACGCGCAGCACGCATTGAGCAATGGGCAAATGAGATGAAACAAAGCAATGCGGCAGCACTTGCGGCAAAATCTGCTGTAGTGGCCGAGGTGCAGATCAATGAAATGCAATCTGCCGAGAGGATGGTGCAGTTTACAGTCACCAACCTTATCAAGATAGACTCTCCGGTGACAGCAACCAGCATCAAACTGGCAGGTCTTCCTAACAAGCTGTATTCCGTGCTGCATGATTACAAGCAATCGCGCGATCTAACATCGCCAACGTTCCTTGTGTTCATGAATACCAGCGGGTCTGCATATGTACCGATTGATGTTGATTATTCCATACAGCCAGCCAGTGTGGAGGCATTAAGAGCGCTGGGTATCACTAAAAAGAATTAGCCTATTTTTTGAGGCTGTATTCCACAGATACGGAATCTGCATGCTCAAGCGCGCCTTTTTTGTGCAACACCACCGTTACACCGCGCACACGCTCCATCGCCAGCACCATATGCGCCACATAGGATGCCAGCGCTTCGATGAGATGGAACTTTTGCTTTGGCAGCGTAGTGACTATAGCTTTTTCGATCGCGGCATAATCCAGCGCATCTTCCAGCTTATCACTGCTCATTGCCACCATGGCATCATATTCGATCGCAAGATCCAATGTCACCTGACGCTTGGCCTTGCGCTCGGCAGGATACGCACCAATGACCGTTTCTGCCTTAAGATTCGTAATATGTATGATCACGCGAGTGATTCCCCTCCATCAACAAACAACACCTGACCGGTGAGCGAGGGTGTAGTTATAAACATTCTTACCACCGTGGCAACGTCTTCCAGTGAAGCGATCTTCTTTAATGGCAAGGTCTGCTCCAGCTTCTGCCGGTAATCATCGCCCCAGCCCTCCGCAGGCAGCAGATACCCCGGGCACACGCCATTTACGCGTATATCCGGCCCTAACTCACAGGCAGCCATGCGGGTGAATTCCAGAAGATTCTTTTTGGATAATGAATAAAAGAAATACGATACCACCTGACGTGTGACCGCGGCATCCAGCATGTTCACCACAGAACCTTTTTTAACATGCCTAGCAAAGGCTTGGGTAAGAAAAACCGGAGCTTCAAAATTAATGCGGAATTCTTTCTGGTACAGCTTAGCATCACTTTCCAAGAAGCTGCCACGATCGAACACAGAAGCATTATTGATAAGTGCTGAAAGATTTGGAAAAGCCTGATGTGCTTTAGCGATCACATCGTCATACGTGCTGTTATCCGCAAGGTCTGCCTGCAATAGCTGGCATTTAGCGCCGAGTTTCCTGATGCCACCGGCGGTCTCTTCCGCTTCTTTTGCTGAGCTATTGTAATGAAGGGCTATATCATAGCCCGCATTTGCCATATGCAACGCAATGGCTCGGCCCACGCGAATTGCGCCTCCTGTAATAAGAAGGGCTGGCCTCACGCAGCATCCTCACGGCTTGCAGAATCGATCAGCGCGTAGAGTGTGCGAGCATCGTCGGTCTGGCGAAGGTTCTCACAGAGCGATTTATTACGCAGCAGTTTCGAGATAAGCGCCAGCGACTTAAGATGCTCGGTATTGGCATCCACCGGCGTCAGCAACATGAACATGAGATCGACGGGTTTTCCATCCGGCGAATCATAGGCTATCGGCGTATCCAGCTTTGCGAATAGCGCCACCGATTTATCCAGATTATCGAACCTTCCATGCGGGATACATACTCCTCCGCCCATGCAGGTAGAGCCGCGCTCTTCACGATCCATCAATGTGGAATAGACTTCCTTCTCGCCCAGACCACATATTGCCGACGCATTGGCAGAAAGCTGCTTAAGCGCCTGCTTGCGGTCACGCACCTGCAGACCGGCGAAAACTGATTCCTTTGATAAGATCGCATCGAGTTTCATGATGCTACTACGTTGTTATTACGCTGCTTTACCTTCAGGGTCTAACCATGAGATATTGCCATCAGCACGGCGATACACCACATTCAGGCGGCCATGCGCCGAATTAAAGAACATCACGGCCGGCAGATCCTGCAGGTCCATTTTCATCACAGCCTGACTGACCGTCATGGTTTCAATATTAGTTGGTTTTTCTGCAATAACAAGTCCGGCTGATTTATCATCATCCTCTTCACCTGCCTGAGGTGGGAGTACATATTTGGTAGCACGCACACTGCCTACCACCACATCATCGGTCGCATGCTTATGATGGTTGGTGATCTTGCGCTTATAACGACGCAGCTGCTTGCTCATTTTTTCCAAGGAAAGGTCAAAGGCGGCATATACATCATCTGACTCGCCACGGCTGCGAATCACCATGCCAGCATGCGTGCCCAGATTGCCTGTAATATCGACACGGAACAGATGCGCCTCACGCGACACCACCGTGCTCATATTGCTTACTCGATCTATGTATTTCGTTACATGTTCTGCTACTTGTTCTTCTATGTGTTTGCGCAAAGATTCACCGACTTCAACGCCTTTACCAGAAACATTAATCTGCATATCGTGCCTTCTAAAATAATAATGATTATAGGATTCGCTAAAATGATTCGGAACTATGAGGATAATAAGGATTGAGCATAGCGTCAACCATAGCCCGATTATAACAAATAACCTCTGATTTTTCTACAGTTTTGGTATTTTAATGCCCAACGCCTTGGCTAACTTGTCTAATTCGCCGTAATAAGACACTCGTTTCAGGCAGCGCGGGAGGATTCCTGTCCACTGGAAGTGGCCTTTTAATTTGCCATCCTCGCCATCACCTTCTGATACATACTGGAACAGGTCGTTCATGGTGATGACATCACCTTCCATACCAATGATCTCAGAAATATAGGTAATACGGCGCATACCGTCACGCATACGGCTGATCTGTACCATCAGATGCACAGCAGATACGATCTGCGCACGCAGAGAGCGTGGAGGAATATGCAGGTTCGCCATACTGATCATGTTCTCCAGACGCGCCATACCATCGCGCGGGTGGTTAGCGTGAATGGTGGTAAGCGAGCCTTCATGGCCGGTGTTCATGGCCTGCATCATGTCGAATGCCTCGGAACCGCGCACCTCACCCACAATGATACGATCCGGACGCATACGCAGGGCGTTCTTCACCAGATCACGGATGGATACTTCCTCGGCCGGATCAGCACCGATAGTAAGCGGCTTGGTTTCCAGACGCACCACATGCGGCTGTTGAAGCTGCAACTCGGCAGCATCCTCGATGGTCACGATACGTTCCGAATCCGATATATGGCGGGTAAGTGCGTTCATCAGCGTGGTCTTACCAGAGCCCGTACCACCGCAAATAATGATATTCATGCGACAGTGGCTTACGATCTTGAGGAATTCTGCTATCGCGAATGAAAGGTTGCCTTGTGCCACCATGTCATCCAGAGTGATCTTGCGGCGTGAGAACTTACGGATGGAGATCGATGTGCCATCTACCGCAAGTGGCGGCGAAATTACGTTCACACGGCTACCGTCGATCAACCTTGCATCCACCAGCGGGCGGTTCGGATCAAGTTCACGACCTACTGCATTTACAACGCTCTTTGCCATTTCAAGCAGAGCCGCTTCATCTGTGAACTCTATGTCTGTTTTTTCGAGCTTACCCTTACGTTCAACGAATATCTCCTTATGGTTATTGATAAGGATATCGTTGACAGAGTCATCATTCAGAAGAGGTAAAATTGGTCCGAGATTCTTTATTGCGCTCCAGTTCGTGGTAGGCATTGGTTTTTCTGTGGCAGACATCAGGAAGTTCCGTTGAGGTTATCTATTCACGGGCAGGTTATACCAGCTCTACAAGGACTGCAATTTTAATCTTTTACGTTTGGCAGAAGAAGGAATGCCAAGTGCCTCACGATATTTTGCAACCGTGCGGCGAGCTACAGAAATATTGCGTTCCTTGAGGCGTTCAGCGATCTCGTCATCGGAGAGAATATGGTCATCAGTCTCTTTGCCGATAAGCTCTTCTATGTAATGTTTTACCGACTCGCTGGAAATATCCTCGCCGCCCTCTGCCCTGCTGAGCGCTGACGTAAAGAAATATTTCAGCTCGAACGTGCCACGCGGACAAACAAGGAATTTCCCATTGGTCACACGGCTGATGGTACTTTCATGATAACCGGTCTGGTTGGCGATATGCTTGAGTGTCATGGGTTTCAGGTAGCGCACACCAAGTCTGAAGAAGGCATCCTGCTGCTTTACCAACTCACCTGATACTTTGATCATGGTTTGTGCCCGTTGCTCCAGTGCGCGCACCAGCCAGCTGGCTGAGCCGAACTGCTCGGTGAGATATTGCTTATCCTTCACGTTGCGCGATTCCTGCGTGATCTTCTTGTAATAGCGCTTATTGACCATGACCTTCGGGAAGTTATCCATGTTGAGTTCAACATGCCAATTCCCGTCTGGCAGGCGGCGCACAAATATATCGGGTGCGGCCACCTGCACCACCTCATGCGAGAAACCACTGCCCGGTTTGGGGTTTAACTCACGAATTTCTGCTATCATCTGGCGGATATCTTCCTTATCGACACCGCATATTTTCTGCAATTCATCGAATTTTGCGGCAGCGACCATGTTCAGATTATCCAGCAATTTCTGCATGGCCGGATCAAGGCGGTTCTTTTCTTTAAGCTGCAACGACAAGCATTCCTGCAGGTTGCGCGCGCACACGCCGGGAGGCTCAAAACGCTGCAATAACAACAACACCTCTTCCACCTCAGGCACGGTAACACCGAAGGAATCCGCCAGTTTGGAGAGGTCATCCTTGATGTAACCTGCTTCGTCGGTCATATCGATGAGATGCGCACCGATCAACCGCTGCACAGGATCTGTTATATCCATTTGCAGTTGTTCCAATAAATGCTCGCGCAGCGTTTTTTCCTGTGAGGTGGTGTTCTCGAAGCTGTTGCCTTCCTCATCACCACTGAAATCACCGCTCCCCATAGGCGAAAGCTGGGTACTGCTCAGGTAATCTTTTTCAATATCTTCGCTATCATCGCTCCAGTCCTGCGCCTGCATCTCTCCCTGATAATCTTCGTCACCGGTAAAATCCGCCTCGCGCGGCTCACCATCATCGGTTCTGGTGGGTTCTTCGAGGCCATCAGATTCCTGCGAATCCGGCTCTTCCTGAGCCAGGAAGGGGTTCTTTTCCAGCTCTGCCTCAACAAAGGCTTTCAGTTCAAGCGCATTACATTGCAACAGCTTGATGGATTGCTGCAACTGCTGGGTCATCACCAGCGACTGGCCGGCTCGTAGCTCTAATCTTGGTCCTTGTTTCATAAGCGTATTTTTACACCTTCGACGCGTCTGTGCAATTCATATTAAGGAACTTGTCATGGTTAGTTCACAGAACTGTCATAAAATTGTAACGAAGCTATATCAGAATGAGTGTGTGAGGCATTAGAACCTCATGCTCTTTAGAGCCAAAAAAGTGGTGAAAAGCCTGACACCGATCTCAGGCCAAGAACAATAAGGGCACTAACACTGCCCGTTCTCCTACTAAAACTGGCGGCACACGATTACTCCCCGTTGTGTCGCCATTTTTATTACAGGCTGAAGCGCTCACCCAGATACACGCGGCGGACATCCACGTTATTGACGATTTCCGCCGGTGTGCCTTCGGTCAGCACTTCGCCATCATGCATGATATAGGCACGGTCGATGATGTCGAGGGTTTCGCGCACGTTGTGGTCGGTGATGAGCACGCCGATGCCGCGATCTTTTAAATGCTTCACCAGCTTGCGCACTTCATCCACCGCGATGGGGTCGATACCTGCAAGAGGTTCATCCAGCAGGATGAAGTATGGCTTTGAAGCCAGCGCACGGGCAATTTCCACGCGACGACGTTCACCGCCAGAGAGTGTGATACCAACCGCCATACGCAGATGGGTGATAGAAAACTCCGCAAGTAATTCTTCCAGCATGGCACTGCGCACCGAAGGATCGGTCTCTGCGATCTCAAGCACCGACATGATATTCTGTTCTACCGTCAGACCACGGAAGATCGATGCTTCCTGCGGCAGGTAGCCGATACCCAGACGCGCGCGGCGAT
The DNA here is from genome assembly GCA_964535825.1 of uncultured Rickettsiales bacterium. Classification (GTDB taxonomy): domain Bacteria; phylum Pseudomonadota; class Alphaproteobacteria; order Rickettsiales; family SXRF01; genus CAZAQK01. The sequence continues at coordinate 63,696 of CAZHUC010000001.1, read as the reverse complement.
ACATTGGAAGGCGCGTAATATCCTGCTCATCCAGATGGATCTCGCCGATATCCGGCCGGATAAGACCGGTGATCATATAAAAACAGGTGGTTTTACCCGCGCCGTTTGGCCCTAACAATCCCACCGCCTCACCACGACGCACCTTAAGCGATACATCACGCACCACCGGCCTGCCACCATAGCGCTTACCGATATGTGTCACTTCCAGCCCACCGGTGGCCTGCACCAGCTTTGGTTTTGATGTATTGCCTTGCGAGGATTCCGATTTATCCATGTCGTTATTTCTTATCTTTTTCATCTGGCACGAATAAGGCACGCACCCTTTCCTTAGGCTTACCTTTTTCACCTGCCGCCGCGCCAGCGGCGCTTACCACGCTTTTGCCAGTGGCCATATCATACACCAGCTTATCACCTTTAAGCGTGTTCTTTCCTTTGGTCAGCACAACCTTGTTATTCAGTGTGATATGGTTGTTCTCAACATCATACACACCGGTCAGGCCACTTGCCGTTTCATCCGGTGTGCTCATGAACACATTGCCCTCCACCTCGATCTTGCGGATGGCATCCTGCCCGGATTTCTTATTTTCACCATCGGGGCTGCGGTAATATACGGTCATTTTCTCAGCTTTCAGGCGCATCTTATCTTGGATCGCCACCACATGGCCCGAGAACACCGCAATATTCTTTTCCTGCTGCACCTCAAGTGCGTCCGCATTGATCTCTATGGGCGCTTTGCTGTTCCCGGTGGGTAATTTAGGTGCAGCCTTATCGGCTGCCGCCGCTGCAGATGCAGCACATATCAACACTATTGTAGATACTAAACGAATCATCATACCTATCATGGATACAACGTCATCCTTACCGAACCATTAAATTTTATCACCTGACCACGATTTTCAACTATAAAACTATCTGCCTGCAATATACCAGCTGGCCCTTGGCCTTCTATATGGCTGCTGCCCTGTGCGCTCCCCTTATTGATATCTACCTGTGCCTCGCTGGTGCGAAACTCATACCCACCATCGTAAAACATGTTCACATCGCGCTCCAGCTTAATCTTCTTGGTTTCCAGATTAAGCTCCCCCACGCCAGAATTCAGCGCGAGCCAGCTACCATCCTGCTGGTTCATATCGGCATGAATATCGTGTAATTCAATGGTATCCTTATCTTTTTGGATGGCACGTTCTGCGATCACCGTGAATGGCTGGTTCTTCTGATCCATGCCCTGATAACGCGGTTTTTCCATGACATTTTGCATGGCTTCGTTCTTGGTCACGCTGGAAAACACCAATCGTGTGCCGTCTTTGCCGTTATTGGATGAAGCCACCCAAACGACGGCTATCACCACCACGCCGATAAGAACCCAGAGCGACCACCGGCTTATAATGACAAATTGTGTATAGAACGCCGAAGGCAGGCCACGCATCAGGCAATTCCTGCCCGCAGGCAATCATGGATATGCAATATGCCGACCGGCTTGCCGCCATCTACAACGAACAGGCTGGTGATGGATTTTTCGTTCATGATGGAAAGTGCCTCAACGGCCAGTGCATCCGGGCGAATGAATTTAGGATTCGCGGTCATGACCTCTGAAGCTTTTTTCTCGAGCAGTTGCGGTTGCATATGGCGGCGCAGGTCACCATCGGTCACGATGCCAACCAACGTACCATCTTTTTGCACCACACCGGCACAACCAAAACGTTTGGCTGTTATTACCAGCAGCACATCCTTCATCACGGCATCAGCAGCCACAAGCGGCAGCTCAGCACCCGCATGCATCAGGTCTTCCACGCGTATGAATGCCTTGCCCAGTTTTCCACCAGGATGGAATACAAAAAAATCATCACGCGTGAAGCCGCGCCTCTGCACCAGCGCTACTGCCAGCGCATCACCAAGCGCCATCATCATCGTGGTTGAGGTGGTGGGAGCATTGGTTGGGCAGGCTTCCGGTGTTTCCGGCAGAACCAGCGGAATATCGGCATGCTTTACCAACATAGATTCCGCACGGCGCGCCACACCGATCAGCGGTATAGAGAAACGTTTGCAATAGGCGATCACATCAGAAAGCTCCGCTGTTTCACCGGAATTTGAAAGTGCGAGCACGGCATCATCACCGGTGATCATACCAAGATCACCATGACTGGCCTCACCCGGATGAACGAAATGCGCTGGTGTGCCTGTTGAAGCCATGGTCGCGGCGATCTTGCGCGCCACATGGCCACTCTTGCCCATACCGGTTACGATCAGCCTGCCTTTTACCGCAGCGATACAATCGACAGCCTTGGCGAACTTTTCATCCAAACACGCCGACAGATCCTCAAGACCTTTTATCTCCTGGGCAAGCACTGCCCTGCCGGAGCTAATATCATCGGCGGGCTTGTTATGTTTTTTAGAAGCAGAGGTCATGGGTTATGAATGTGCAAAAATGTCAGCATTCTCGAAACCTGCCAGATCAAGTTCGGCGCGATATGGCAAGAAGCGGCAGCACGATTCCAGAAGCTCACCCCTGCCCTCACGCGCCAACATTTCATCGAGTTTATTTCTCAGTTTATGCAGGTGTAACACATCGGAAGCAGCATACTCTATCTGCTCTGGCGAGAGGCTTGAAGACCCCCAGTCGGAGCTTTGCTGCTGCTTGGACACTTCAACACCGAGCAATTCACGGCAGATGTCTTTGTAGCCATGTTTGTCTGTGTAGGTGCGAACGAGGCGGGAGGCCGTACGCGTGCAATAGATATTCTCCATGCGGATGCCCATATATTCCCTGATCACCGCAAGATCGAACCTCGCGAAGTGGAATATCTTCACACGGTTCTTATCGGTGAGTAATTTCGCAAGGTTAGGCGCCTTATATACATCCTTCTCGAACTGTACGAGATGCGCATCACCGCTACCGTCCGAGAGCTGAACAAGACACAGACGGTCACGCTTATTGTTAAGCCCCATCGCTTCCGTATCAATGGCCAGATCGCCGCTGAGTTTCACATTAGCAGGCAGGTCGCCCTTATGTAGATAATTTGTAATAACACGTCTCCTTGGTTCATTTTCCTTGGTTGTAGCGCATCCTCCTGATGCAGCAAGTGTTTTTTGTCTATGGAACGAGTGTAAGTGTGCCGCCCTCCACCTTATAGGAGGTAAGCTCACGCAGGAAGCGCATGCCAAGCAACGAGTGCTCCATGTTCGCACCATTCACTGATGCCGAAATATCAGACATATGGATACCCCCCACACGCAGCGAGGCAAGCGTCACAGATGCCCCTTTCACTACCCCGTTCGCAGTCTGGAACTGGCGATTAAAACTCAACGTATCAATAGAGATGCCTGCCCGTTTTGCATCTTCTGGTGCAAGCACAATATCGCTAGCACCTGTATCCACCATGAATAACACCGGCATGTTATTGACCTTCGCCTCAATGTAAAAATGCCCATCTTCCCTGCTGCGGAATGTCATTGATCCATCTTCGGACACATTCGCCCGCTGAGGAATAAGCTCTGCCATCACACGATTATTTGTCAGCGTATCGCGGAAGCTATAACCCACAACCAGCAGCAGGATGATGCCAAACCACACGCATGCATATTTTATGTTTTGCGAAAGTTCATGACGTTTGCTATGCAAGATGCCGCTACCCACCAAGGCTAGCAACGTCACCAGATACAACATGTGCATCCTGTCCTGCTCATTGTTCGCAGCATAGGGGAATTGCCATTTCAACAAGAGTATCAGGGCTAAAATTACCAGTGCCGCTATTGCGTAACGCATCGTTCTATCCAGTAGGTGTGAATCATGAATTACTTACCACAATGGCCGAATTATAGCCATTTTTGCGAAGAAAATTTTATTAATAATTATTTACTTAATATTACTTTCCTAGCAAAAAGCCCAACATTGCATGGTGTTAGCACCGAATTTTTCGCTGACAGCCGCAGTTTCTCTTCATAATTCACTAATATAATCATAACCAAACTTTAATGGCCAACCCGCTAGAATCTTAACATTCAGATACTTATATCGTAGTTAGTTGACTAAAACCTATGAGCACAGACGCTAAAAATTTTACAAGGCACAAACGGGCATTATTGCTCGCTGCCGCTGCGTATGCGTTCTCCTCGGCCAGCGCATCGGCCGTTGTGTTGCCGTGGCTGAACGACCCATGGAAAACCGAAGAAAAGATCTCTGGTTTTGGCGCACGCAGCAAACCAGCTATCTGCCCACCGTTACCTGACACCAGCCAAATGCTGAATATCGAACAGGTGGTGGTTGCTGTGATCTGTCACAACCCTAATGCAAAATCCGCATATCTGAGCTTGCTTGCCAGTGCGGCAAGTTATGGCGGCGGCTTTGCCTCATACCTGCCTTCTGTTTCTGCTTCACTGGGGAAATCGCGTAGCAGCTCTATCTCGGGCAATGGCAAATCAAGCGATATCAGCGAATCTTCTTCTATCAGTGCCAGCATGACACTTTATGACTTTGGGCAACGTGAACTTTCAATCGAATCTGCCGAACTCGGCCTCATCGCTGCAGGTTATAGTTATGATTCCACCTTGCAAGGCTTCATTGCCACTGCACTCAGCTCTTATTATTCACTCCTGATCGCTCAGAACTCGCTCGAGATCACCAAGGAATCAGAGCGCTTTGCCAAAGAGAGTTTTGATGCGGCCAATCTTCGTTACGAAATAGGTCTTGCACCGCTGGCCGATCAGTTGCAGGCTAAAAACTCATATAATCAGGCACAGCTTGCTACTCAGCAGGCTGATAATTCTTTAAAGTCAGCACAGTCCGCCCTTGCATTACTTATGGGGCTCTCCGCTGATACCGCGATCAACGTATCTGAAATTGACGACAGTGAGCTGGTAAAAGATCCATTTGGTGAACAAGCGAAATCACTGATGGAATTAGCAAAAGCAAAGCGTGTGGATCTTGAATCTGCCCGCCTTGGCCTAAAAAGTTCAGAGATCAGCTATGAGCAACTGAAACGTAGCAATCTTGCAAGCATTAGCGTAGGCACGAGCGCAGGCACAAACGATATTGACATTGCAAACACCAAAACAACTCGCAGTAGCTCAATAGGCGTTTCTGTAAGCATTCCTATCTTTAGCGGCTTCAGCCAGACCTATGCTGAAACAGCAAGCCGTAAATCTTTAGAAGCACAGAGAGAAAGTCTGATAACTACCGAGCTAGGTGTTGAGCAGGATGTCTGGAACTCGTGGAATAATTACCAGACAGCAAAACAGTCCTGGGACATTAGCTGGGATCAACTTGCCAGCGCTCGCCTGCTAAAGGATGTAGCACTTGGTCGTTATCAGGAAGGCCTCGGCACTATACTTGACGTTCTGAGTGCTCAAACACAATACCGCAGTGCCCTCCAAACTCAGCTACAAACACGCTTGAATTTGCTCACCTCACGCATCAATCTGGTGCGTGCTGTTGGTGTGCTGGATCTGGAAACCATGAAACCAGGTACTGCCGTCACCAATCCGACCAACGCACCTGTTGCCGAAACTACGGAGACACCAGCTAAAGAGCAGGATACGCCTGCCGGGAAAGAGCAACCGCTATGAAATACATAAAATATATTTCCTTTCTAATGATCCTTGCTGCCGTTGTAGCTTCTTTCACCATATTTTCAGGTGATGATAAAAAGGCAGAGCGCTTCCGTACGGCGCAGGTAACACGCGGTGATATCTCACACGTGGTAACAGCTGTAGGTACACTTAATCCGATCGAACTGCTTAGCATCGGTACACAAGTATCCGGCAAGATCACTAATATATTCGTGAACGTTGCTGATAATGTAAAGAAGGACCAGCTACTCGCTGAGATGGACCCATCTATCGCTGAAACACAGCTGAAGCAAAGCAAAAGCAACCTATTGACCGCACGCATTTCCTTTGAGCAGGCAGGACGCGACCTCGAGCGCATCAAGACGCTGGTCAAGAAAGAATATGTGCCAAAAGTTGATCTGGAACGCGCGGAACAATCTTATATCTCCGCAGAGAATAGTTATGAGAGTGCCCAGATCCAGGTGGAGCGTGACGAGGTAAATCTGAGTTATACCAAGATCACCTCGCCTATCGATGGCACGGTGATCGCGCAGGAAGTAACGCAAGGGCAGACACTCGCCGCGAACTTCCAGACTCCTAACCTGTTCAAGATCGCCGGTGACATGACTAAAATGAAGATCGATGTGAACTTCTCAGAAGCGGATATCAGCCAGGTTAAAATTGGATTACCTGTAAAATTCAACGTAGATGCTTTCCCTGACCGTGAATTCACTGGCACAGTGAGACTAGTCAATCTGCATCCGAATTCAGCCGGCGGTTCTGCCGTAACCTACAGTGTAGTGGTAGACGTAGATAACGAGGACAAGCAACTCCTGCCCGGCATGACCGCCTATGTAAGTGTTATCCTCTCCGAGAAAAAAGATGTGCTGCGTATACCGGCTGCATCGCTACGTTTTACACCACCCGTTGAACAATCAGGTGGCCTGACACAACTGCTGCAAGGCACACCTATGCGCTTCCGTCCGCGCAATGATGAAAAACAATCCACCGACAAAAATATCAATGGCAGGGTATATATATTGAAGGATGGCAAGCCCGAGGCTGTTGATGTGCGCACGGAAGCAACCGACGAAGTATTTGTTGAAGTGACACAGGGCAACCTGAAAGAAGGCGATACGGTTATTACAGGCATCATGCCTACACTTGGTGAGTAACTTATGACGTATCATGTCATATCCATGGACAACATCAAAAAGCACTATGAGCCGAGCCCCGGTATCATTGTGCCTGTGCTGAAATCTTTGGATCTGATGATAGAACCGGGTGAATTTGTATCTATCATGGGCCCATCAGGTTCAGGCAAATCCACCTTGATGAACATTCTGGGCGCACTCGATAGTGCCAGCTCGGGCACATATTGGCTGGATGACATTGATGTAAGCACACTTGATGATGCAGAGCTTGCGGCTATTCGTAACCGCACCATTGGTTTCGTATTTCAGGGCTTCAATCTGCTCCCACGCCGCACCATTATCGATAACATCGCACTGCCATTGATATATGCGAATGAATCTGCTGAAGAACGCATTAAGCGCGCCGAACACTATCTTAATGTGGTTGGGCTATCCACACACCGCGACTACTACCCTACACAACTTTCCGGCGGCCAGCAGCAACGTATCGCTATTGCACGCGCGCTTGCCGGTGAACCCAAGATCATCATGGCCGACGAGCCGACCGGTAACCTCGACAGCCAGACCAGCAAAGACATCATGAAACTATTCAACGACCTGAATAAAGAAGGCATCACCATCATACTGGTTACGCACGAACAGGATGTCGCACGTTATGGTAAGCGCCTGGTACAGATCAAAGACGGGGAGATCATTTATGATGGCCCTATGTATTAGAGGAGAACGATCGCAATGATGTTCTCTGCCATGCTCCACGAAGCTGCCATATCCATAGGCATGAGCCGCCTGCGGACATTCCTTGCTGTGCTCGGTATCGTGATCGGCGTGGGCTCTGTAGTTCTGATGATGTCTATCGGTACAGGTAGCCGCAAGGCGGTTGAAGATCGTATCGCAAAACTTGGAACGAACATGTTGCTCGTGAGCTATTCGATGGGCTCTTCGAATACGTCCCGTAAGTTTGATTTTATCTCCTTAAAAGATGTTGAAGCAATGGCATCATTACCCTCTGTGGTGGCAACCGCACCCTTCACCTATGGCTCAGAAGAATCATTATCTGTTGGGAATCTGAACTGGAAAACACGCATCAGCGGCACGAATCCAGAATATTTTGTCGTGCGTGACTGGCCTTTGGAAGACGGCGAAGTATTCAACGATGAAGACATGGCTAAGGCAACCCGCGTTGCCGTGATTGGCAAGACGGTGGCTGAAAAATTATTTCCCGGACAATCTGCCGTTGGCCAGACATTGAAAATAAAACAGATGGCGTTTCGTGTTATTGGCATCCTTTCATCAAAGGGTCAGGGATTTGACGGACGCGATCAGGATGACGCCATCTTTATCCCCTTCTCTACTGCAAAACTAAAACTAAATAGCGTCACCTATAATTATGACAGTGTTGACCTGACATTTGTGAAATCTATTTCAGACAAGCATCTTCAACAAACCACCGATGAGATCACTGCACTGCTGCGTCAGCGACACAAGCTAAAAGATACACAAGAAGATGATTTTACCATCCGCAATATCAGTGCCATCACCAAGATCGCTACAGATACGTCTAAGGCGCTTTCGCTCCTGCTTGGTGCAATCGCCTCAATTTCACTGGTCGTTGGCGGCATCGGTATCATGAACATCATGCTGGTCACCGTCACGGAGCGCACGCGCGAAATAGGTATCCGTAAAGCGATCGGCGCAAGCAGGATAATGATACTGGTGCAGTTTCTTCTTGAAGCCATCATCATCTCTGCCATGGGCAGTTTGATCGGTCTTTTGATCGGTATTGGCCTCAGTATCGGGGCAGAAAAATGGTTCAATGTGCCTATCGCTTATAGTGCGTGGTCGGCCATTATGGCCTTCGTGGTGGCGATCGTAGTGGGTATCGCAAGTGGCCTGTACCCTGCCCGCAAGGCCGCAAGAATGCAACCTATCGAGGCCCTTAGAACATCATGATATATAACAATAATTCTAAATATTACAGAAATTGTCACACATTGTTCACCGAACTGTCATCGAACTGTAACAATCTTATTTAATAATGAGTCTAACGTGAATTAATAAGTTTAACGTGATTTGAAATAACTAATAACCTTGGAGAGGATTTGTTATGAGTATACTAAATAAAAAGAATCCAGCTAATTTGGCAGCGATTGTTGTCACAGTGGCTAGTACGTTCATTCTTTCCGCAAGCTCATCTTACGCTACTGGCCCAACTGGATTTGTTAACTGTATTCCACAAAATCCCGGCATAGGCACAAGAAGCAAAGTTGACATTCATGCCTGTGATGAGAACGGCGATACGAAATGTGTAAAAGGGGAATCATGGGGTGGTGGTAACCTGTGGAGAGACGTTTGTGAATTGGCAGGAAGTCGGGATATCAGCCTTCGCCCTGACACACCGGTGAAAGTTGCGAGTGGTTACCGAGCAGACGGCTCATATGTAGGCGCTACTATGAAACTTAGTGATTGCTGCGACGGCCCACATAGCCCTCCTGGCCCAGCTTATAAATATAATAAGGCTAAGTGTGATAAAGCTATCGCTGCTTACAAAAGCGATGCCAAAAGTGATGGTATGTATGAGGAAGCACCCACAGAGTTTGATGGGCAGCTTGATTTGATTTCTGAGTAAGGTCTCACGGCAAATAGGCGTACATTTGATGTACGCCTAAACCGGGAAAAGCATAGTTAAATAGTTATAGTTTAGGAGATGTTATGAGTAATTATAAATCTTACAGTGCTATGGGATTAGCGTGTGCCCTTGCTTTCAGCTTTAGTTCTGCAGCATATGCAGGCACCCCACGCATCACTGTGAAGCCCTCAGCAGACGGCAAAACCGTGGAAATCAATGTCACGAATGGTGAACGGGTTTCCGGGCCAATTTCAGCAAACAATGATGCCAAGGATATCTGGGCAAAAATTTGTTCAGATAAGGGTGCAAATAACCCAGATTTTGATAAAAAACCAGGAGAGCCCATTAAGCCTGACCAACAGGTTGAGCTAGGTGGATACCACGCACCCGGCACTACGGGTCCTGGATCGGTGGCAAAATGGGATCAGAAGGTACGACTTGATAAGTGCTGTATCCGGAATTCTAACGGTGACTACATTGCCAAAGAACCATTACCTGAAGAATGTAAACCTAAAGCTGCAGCATCTACTACTGATAAGACAAAACAAGATGCGATAATGATAGAATATGATGAGAACACCCTTGATGCATTCGGTGGGCTATAATTCTAATTCTATAATTACTTATTGTAATACGTTGATAAAAACCCTGCTGTAGCCTGCAGCAGGGTTTTTGTTACCAGCGGCACTGAATTACAGTGACATTACCTGTACTGATAAGGTAGCCTGCTCCCCACTATGATCTCCTTCTCCGTAATCTGATGGGTTATTTACGTTTCAGCTTAGCTTTCGCCGTTGTCCACGGTCATCTTGTTGCTCTAAACGCATTCTGGCAACAGCGCATAGCTGTGTTCTTCTTTTTTGTGTTATCCGGATTCTTAGTTACCGCTGTCATCAACCGTACCTACGGTAATACTCTCAAGGGCAAAAAACATTATCTACTCAATCGCTTCTTACGAATATATCCAATCTACATCTCAAGTCTTATCATTGCCTATATATGCATTAGCATCGCGCCGACGGAATCTGCCAAGTTCTTCTCTATGCAGATCCCTAAAACATCAACACAGATACTGGAACAATTTAGCATATTTGGACTTGCGGGAATCTCAGCACCATATACATCGCCTCGCCTGATACCCCCGGCATGGAGCTTGGGAATTGAGGTTTGCTTTTATTTATTAATTGGCCTCGTAACTGCTTACTCAAGAAAGCTAACCATTGTTGTATTCTGCCTGTTTCTCTGCTGTACATTATGGGGGTATTATACCAATGCAGGTCATATGCAGATGTATCGAACTGCTTTGGGAACAGGAGTGGTATTCTATCTGGGGAGCTTGGCGTATCATTACAGGGAAAAGTTACAAATTCTACACCACATATCTTCTTGGTATTTTATCGGCGCTACAAACATCTTAATCTATTTGCCAGATGTGGCAGGCTTCAACAACAAGGCACTACAGATGCCTTATATGCACTTCAGTGTGGTTTGCTTTGCGGTATTGCTTAGCAATATCTTTACAAGGCAATCCTCTGCCACACCTAACAAAACAAACCACTTCTTTGCAGATATGTCATATCCCCTTTTCCTCCTGCATTTACCACTTGCAGTATTGGCAACAAACATCCTTGGTATTAATAAATTATACGGGTATGAGGTGTTTTTCCCAGGTATATCTCTGTCGTTGATAATATCTGCGGCATTGGTAATATTTGTCGATAATCCAACAAAAGCTGTGAGATCCAGAGTAAGACGAATTTAGAATAAATATTATTTCCAAATTCACTAAAAAATTGAATTCCAAAACCAATACGTCTTAAATACGCATACATATTATACACTACACATAGAGGGCACACATGGCACAGCAAAAGACCGTCACCGTTATTGGGGGTGCAGGTTTCCTCGGGAAGTATGTGGTACGCCAGCTGGCACGCACCGGTTATCGTGTATTGGTCGTCTGCCGTAAACCCGCTGCTGCGGCTGCACTTAAAACTGCAGGGGATGTTGGGCAGGTGATCCCCGTGCGCGGCAATGTCAGGGATATTGATAGCCTGAAACCCGCATTGGTGCAGTCTGATGCTGTTGTTAACCTTACCGGCATATTATATGAATCCGGCAAACAAAAATTCACCACCATCCATGCACAAGCACCAGAGAAGCTGGCTCAGATGGCTGCTTCTTTTGGCATCAAACATTTTGTGCATGTGTCGGCACTCGGCGTCGATAAGGCAACGGGCTCGAAATACGCACGCTCCAAAGTGCTGGGTGAAAAAGCGGTGCTTGCCGCCTTGCCAACAGCCACTATATTGCGCCCCAGCGTCATTTTCGGGCCGGAGGATAATTTCCTCAACCAGTTCGCCTGCATGGCCAATATTTCACCTGCCCTGCCCCTTATCGGCGGCGGACAGACGCGCTTCCAGCCAGTGTATGTGGCAGATGTGGCCAGCGCAGTGGATGCCTGCCTGAAGCGACCAGATGCCATGGGGCAGATATTCGAGCTCGGTGGCCCGCAAACCTATACCTTCAAAGAGATACTGGAAATGATCATGCGCATCACCGGTAAGCATCGCCGCCTGGTGAATGTGCCGTTCGGCATGGCAGGTATTGCCGGCACATTCGGCGAGTTATTGCCCCGCCCACCACTCACGCGTGATCAGGTGCAACTCCTCAAACATGATAATGTGGTGAGCCCAAGTACGAAGGGATTTGCTGCACTGGGTATCAGCCCGGTTGCCATGGATGTGGTCGCACCGGAATATCTCAGCCGCTTCAGCCCAAAGGTCGCTGCATGAGATATATGCTCGTGCTGGCAGCGATCATGTGTGCAGGCACAGCCCATGCCCAGCGCATACGCGACCTTTCGCTCTCTCCGCAAGAAACCATGCGCCAGCCCGACATCACTCATTCACAGAACCAGCCCGGAGGCAATAACTGGTCCAATGATTTTGGCCAGACCCGTGAAGGAACGCCCTATACTGGCAACACTCAATATGGCCAGAACCAACCCACCTACCGCTACTTCATGGATAGTTACTGTTCACAAGATCATCGCCCGTTAGTGCATTCTTCACATCTTGCCGCTATGACATCTTGCATGGATGATATGAGGAATAAAGCCTGCGATAGTTTCCGTCGGCTGCCACAAGACGCACAGTCCAGTGTAGACGGCGCAACCGAATGCATCTTCAGCGCTGAGGACACACCATACACCGAAACCAAAGCCTGCAGCCGGTTTGAACGTGAGCAGCTGGCACTCGTTAAAAAATATTGGAATAATCCTGAAACTGCTTATGCTATAGTCTTCATACCGGACATGGTTACCAACCCGCAAACGTTCTGCACGCGTAGGTAAATAATGAGAAAACTGTACCACACGCCACTTTCTCCCTTCTGCCGCAAGGTGCGTATGCTGCTCAAGGAAAAGAACCTTGAGTTCGAGCTGGTGCAGGAAAATCCGTGGGACAGAAGCCTCGACCTGTTCGCCATGAATCCGGCGGGCGAAGTACCGGTACTCATCGAGGCCAATGGCGTCGTCATTTCAGGTAGCTATGCCATCTGCGAATATCTGGAAGATATCTACCCTGATACGCCTATGATCGGCAGAACCTCGCTGGAGCGCGCTGAGGTGCGCCGCCTGATCGACTGGTTCGATCACAAGTTCGATTTTGAAGTCACACAAAACGTACTGTTCGAGAAAGTATTCAAACATTATTTCCAGTGCGGCGAACCAAATTCTGCGGCCATCCGTTGTGGCAAACAGAACATGCATTATCACCTTGATTATATCGGCCATCTTTCCAGTGAGCGCTATTTCCTGACCGGAGAGAACATCTCGCTGGCAGACCTTGCCGCGGCTTCGCATTTATCCGCACTTGATTATCTGGGTGATGTGCCGTGGGAACATAATCCCGCTGCGGCGCGCTGGTATGCACTTGTGAAATCACGCCCCAGCATGCGCTGCATACTGGAAGACCGCGTACGCGGCGTGCGCCCGCCTGTCTATTACGATAATCCTGATTTCTAGCGGCCCATCTTGCTGCGGCCAGAAGCCCAAGTGTTAACATGACTCAGCATGGACTGCCAGCCGTTTCCCTGTGCAAAAAACACATCCTTTGCGACATCATCAACATGATGTAATTGAGGGTTGTTTGCTAACAGCGCTTCTGTTAGCGCCTTCATGCCTTCTTCGCTCTTAAGGTCAATATCTGGGTTTCGTTCCAGCCATTGCAGACCGTGACGCACGGCAGCCAGACGCTCTTTTTGATCATCATTGAAATTCCCTATTATGGGACGTTTAATACGGCCACCTATTTTTTGCAGCCAGGATGCCCCCTCTTGATTAGCCATATAAATACTCCTGATATGTTTGATATGCTTGCCTATTGCCCAAGTTAGTAGCATTCTGGGATCAGAATGTCTTTAAAAAAATTAATAATTGAACAGGCCCTGTCGCTGGGCTTTGATGCCGTGGGAATAACCAATCCCCAAGCCACTGCGGCTGCCGGGCGCGATCTGCATGAGTTTCTGGCGCGCGGCCATCATGGCGATATGTACTGGCTCTCAGAGAATGTCGATCGGCGTAGCGACCCTGCCGTGCTGTGGCCGGAAGCAAAAAGTGTGATTGTGGTAGGGCATAATTATGCCCCGGCGGAAGATCCCCTGCCCCGCCTTGAGCAAAAATCCATCGGTAACATTTCATGCTACGCGCAGAACAAAGACTATCACGATGTGATGAAAAAGAAGCTTCGCCAGCTCGCACGAGAGATCGCAACAAAACATAACTGCGATGTGAAGCTGTTCGTTGATACCGCACCGGTGATGGAAAAACCATTAGCGCAAGCTGCAGGTATTGGTTGGCAGGGAAAGCATACATGTCTGGTCAGCCGTGAGTTCGGTTCGTGGCTTTTCATCGGCAGCATCTTCACCACATTAGAATTGCCAACAGATAACAGCGAAACCGACCATTGTGGCACATGCAGCAAATGCCTTGATATTTGCCCGACCAATGCTTTCACTGCACCGCGTGAGCTGGATGCACGCCGCTGCATCTCATACCTCACCATTGAACATAAAGGTCAGATACCGCTGGAATTCCGCAAAGCCATCGGCAACCGCATCTATGGTTGTGATGATTGCCTTGCTGTCTGCCCGTGGAATAAATTTGCACAGGCAGCCAGTGAAGCCGCCTATCACCCACGCGAGGCACTGATAACACCACGGCTTAAAGAACTGGCAGCACTGGATGATGCCGCATTTCGCCAGATGTTCTCCGGCTCACCAATAAAACGCATCGGGCGCGACCGGTTTGTAAGGAATGTGCTGATTGCTATTGGCAATAGTAATGATGCATCACTGATGGATGATGCAAAGCCATTACTTCAGGATAATTCCCCATTGGTTGCAGAAATGGCTGCATGGGCACTTGGCGAATTGGCCAAAACCGCATAGAATATTTATATATACTGGATAGGATGGTTATATGGTTGAGATCGTAATTTATAGCAAAGATTACTGCCCGTACTGCGTGAAGGCAAAAAACTTACTCAAACAAAAAGGCCTGTCTTTTCGTGAGCTGGACGTCACGCATGATGAGAAATTGCAGCAGGAAGTGGTAACACGTTCAGGCGGGCGGAGAACCGTGCCGCAGATTTTTATCGGCGATACACATGTGGGCGGATTCGATGATCTGGCTGCACTTGATAAATCTGGAAAGCTGGATGCACTACTCAAGATGTAGTGTGTGAAGTGCAGAAAAAATTCCGTTGCATTTTTGCAACGATACTAGGCTTTCTACCATTCAGATGAAAATGCACCACATATAGTTAGTGCAAAAAGATGAATTTTCTGTAAACAGTAGTAAAACTTTTAAGAAAAAATTTATATCCACCGCACGGGTTTCTAGTAACACACTGGAAATGGGGAATTAAAGGGTGTATTATTGGCAATTCTGGGCTGACTATTGTAAAAGCATGTCCGACATCGCGATCGGCAGTGCTTCATCAAAATCAACAGGTAGTGTTTCCAGGATAAAGGAAACCGTAAAGCCGCCACTACAAGAGGCAGCACCTGTACAGGAAGTTCGCATCGAAGATGATGCAACGAATGACTTCCTCTCGCCTAAGGAAAAATACGAATATCTCAGTGAATACGGCACGCAGATCCTTGCCATGCTGAGTGTTGGCAATGGCTGCACCTACCTTTCCAAAAATTTTGAAACCATCACCGGCAACCTTCCTGAAGACTGCGTGAATCTTGGTTTCTATGACATCATGCAGAAAGATTATCATGAACGCCTGCATGAATTGCTGGAACTGGCAACGCATGAGAACAAAGCGCAAACACTGCATTGCAAGCTGAAGCATGATAATGGCGAGTATCAGTGGTACTCATTCACCATTCATCCAGCCAAACAAAAAGATGCGGGAAGCTGCGTGTGCATTCTTGAAAATATCCATGAAAGCGTGCAAGCGCAGGCCACATTACAAAAAGCTAAAATGGAAGCAGAACTGGCTCTTAGCGCACGCTCCGAGTTCCTGAATAATATGAGCCATGATCTGCGCACGCCGCTTAATGCAGTGATCGGCTTTGCACAGATCATCGAGACCGAAATGTTCGGTGAAGTGAATTCACAATATCTTGAATATGCAAAACACATTCAGGAAAGTGGTTATGACCTGCTGGCAAAGATCGAAGATCTGCTTGAGATAGCAAATATCGACTCAGGCCGCGTGCGCGTAGATAAAGTAGATGTGCAGCTCAATGAATTGCTCAAACATGCCATAGCAACACAGGCGCACCACGCAGCAACGGCGGAAGTATTTATCGAGTATGCCCCGCCCCCGAGTGGTGATATTGCATTACATGTCGACCGCACGAAGCTCCAGCACATCATGGGGCATCTTATCGCCAATGCTCTGAAATTCAGTCATCGTGGTGGCAAGGTCACTATAGAGGCAGAGGTCGATGCAGAAGGCCAGTTTGTGCTTCGGGTCTGTGACCATGGTATCGGCATGAGTAAAAGCAAGCTCGGCGATATTATTGAGGCCCTGAAGGAAAGTAATTGCTGGAGCATTGGTAATACCGGCAATATTGGCCTTGGCCTGGCGCTAACGCGTGAATTCGTTGCCCTTCACGGCGGCGAGATATCGCTGCAGAGCGCGACAGGCGATGGCACAACCGTAGAGATCCGGCTGCCAGAGAGCTGTGTACGCGAAACCCAGAGAAAACAGCCATTTTACGCACAGGTTGCAGGTTAACAGCCCACCCGCTATGATAGCGGCATGGACAAACAAACAGCCGCCAAAGATATTATAGCCGCCGCCCTGCCGCATGTTGTATTCGACGGCTGGAGTCAGGCCACTTTGCATAAAGCCGCGCAGGATGCCGGTTATAAAAAAACCGATGTTATTCGCGTATTCCCGCAAGGCGCAGCCGATGCCGTAGATACATTCCTGCGCTTAAGTGATGACGCCATGACAGAAGCGCTTTCACATTATCATCTGGACGGCATGAAGATACGCGAGAAGATCACACTCGCAGTCAAATTACGCATCGAGGTACATGCCGCGCACCGCGAGGCTGTGCGTAAGACCATCGCCTTCCTTAGCCTTCCGCATTATGCGTGGCTTAGTATGCGGGCTTTGTATCGGACAGTGGATGCCATCTGGTATGCCATCGGCGATGCTTCCACCGATTTTAATTTCTATACCAAGCGCATGACACTGGCTGGTGTGTACGCCTCCACCCTGCTCTGCTGGCTGGATGATAAATCCCCCGGCCATGAGCAGACATGGCAGTTCCTTGATCGGCGCATCGCTGATGTCATGGTGATCGAAAAACTAAAACAGAAAATGCGCGGGCTATTCAGTCACGTGGCGTAAGCTGGCGCGTGTGCCATACACCACAATATCATCGAACGTATCACCCGTTGCCGGGTTAGTCTTATAAGGCCCTTGTACAAGTGATCCGCCGTAGCTGGTGTAGACGGCGCCTGCATTACACCCGCAATTCTGGAGTTCATAGGCGTTGGATGACCCAGCATTGATACGACTGGTCCCATAACGGGTATATGCCCCATGACCATTAGGCCCATGGCTGATCAATGCGTAAAGGGCAATGCTGGTGAGAGTAGTGCCATTTCCATCGCTGACAGAGATCCAGCCCACTCCTGAGTCTATCGTGAAGGCCTGGAAATTAAAGCCGGACTGCCTGTATCCCGTAACATTCCCATCGACAAAATAGGTGAAGCGCCTGCCCCAGCCATCAAAGGCATATTCATCTGGTAGTTTCAGCGTACGCACCGGAACGCCACCTCCAAATGTATCCACCCCCAGATCATATATAAAATTAGGGGCTGGGGCTACACCGTCGCATGGCGCTATGATATTACCTCGCCCAAAGTTCGTGTTGGTTTCAGCAAGTGTAATATCTGACGGACAGGGAATGATCTCATATGCACGACGATAATCCAGTAGTGCCTTCTGTATGGCATTCATACGCAAGATGGTGGTATCGCGCTGTTTCTTTTCAATAGACATCCCGATATAGGCAACCCCCACCCCTATCACAGTGGAAATGATAACGAGCACCACGCTCATCTCGAGGAGTGAAAAACCGGCTGTTTTTGTGTTTGTTACACGCATAGGCGTCTGATTACCCAACTATCTGGGTAATAAGTATAACACGGAATACTTTAAGGCTATGTTAATGGGAATTCCCATTACATATGCAAGACCTTACCATAGGCGTCCAGCACCGATTCATGCATCATTTCTGACAGTGTCGGATGCGGGAAAATGGTGTGCATCAGTTCGCCTTCGGTGAGCTCGCCTGTCTTGGCGATGGCATAGCCCTGGATCATCTCGGTCACTTCTGCACCGATCATGTGTGCCCCCAAAAGCTCACCGGTCTTGGCATCAAAGATGGTCTTTATCAGGCCTTCTGGCTCGCCGAGGGCAATGGCCTTACCATTGCCCATGAACTGGAAACGGCCGACTTTTACATCCTTGTACTTTTCTTTTGCGGCTTTCTCTGTCAGGCCAACACTTGCAACCTGCGGATGACAATAAGTACAGCCCGGGATATTTTCTTTTTTCATCGGATGCACGCCTTTAACGCCCGCGATCTTTTCCACACAGATCACGCCTTCATGGCTGGCCTTGTGCGCAAGCCATGGTGCACCTGTCAGGTCGCCGATCGCATATACGCCCGGCTCGCCGGTCGCACACCACTGGTCAGTGATGACGTGGGTTTTATCAACCTTCACCTTCGTGCCTTCAAGTCCCAGATTCTCGACGTTGCCAACGATACCGACCGCCAGTATCACACGGTCAACCGTCAGCTCACTGGATTTGCCACCTGCCTCAAGTGTGGCGGTGACGCTGTCTTTGCCTTTTTTGAGCGCCTTCACTGTGGTTGATGTGTGCAGTTTCATGCCCTGCTTCTCAAACGCCTTGTGCGCAAATTTTGAGATCTCTTCATCTTCCACCGGAAGGATACGATCCATCACTTCCACCACGGTCACTTCTGCGCCCATAGAGCGATAGAAGCTCGCGAACTCGATACCGATCGCACCACTGCCCACTACGAGTAATGATTTCGGCATGGATTCAGGCACCATCGCTTCCCTGTATGTCCACACCAGCTTGCCATCTGGCTCAAGGTTCGGCAACGTGCGGGCACGCGCACCGGTAGCAAGGATGATATGCTTTGCAGAAAGTTCTGACACTTTCTTGCCATCCTTCTCCACCATCACTTTACTCTTACCGGCCAGCTTTCCGTGGCCATCCACCATGGTTACCTTGTTCTTTTTCATCAGGCCGGAAATACCCTTCGAAAGTTTATCTGCCACACCGCGTGAACGCGCCACCACTTTTGCCAGATCAAATTTTATGTCCTTCGCAGACAGGCCATAAGCATCAAGGTTATGCATCAGATGATAGATCTCCGAGGTTCTGAGCAGTGCTTTGGTAGGTATACAGCCCCAGTTCAGGCAGATACCACCCATGTGCTGTTTCTCAACAACGGCGGTCTTCATGCCAAGCTGCGCAGCGCGAATCGCTGCCACATACCCACCCGGCCCACCGCCGATGATCACCACGTCGAAATTCATATCACTCATTATTATTTTCCTTCTGACCTAAAACCTGTAGTTACCCAGCCGCCAATTGGCACGACCAGAAGCAATAGCAATGCTGGAAGCACAACAAGTGCAATGCGCTGTGCCTGTACTTCCTGCGTATTTTCCTGCTTCACGCCCGTGGCATCGATACGGAAAGATTTGTCTTCACCGAAGCTGATGCTGACACTCTGGTCATCCTGCTTTTTGGCACTGCTATACTGATACCAGCCCATACCAGCGATCCAAACCACAGCAAGCAGCATGCACAGGCGGGTAAGCCCGCGTTTCAGTTCTGGTTTCATAACGACTCCTTATAGTGCAGACAATATCACTGTAGCATCCAATATCTTTTTGGTTGCTTCAGATATGAGCAGAATATCGCGATCCACCCAGATATAACGGCTGCCGTATGGTGCAACAGGTAGCAGATCCAATACATCGCCTGGCACTGGCCAATAGCTGAGATAGCCTGGCAGAGGCTGGCCGATCACATATCTCTTAACCTGCCCCGGAGGTCTGCAACCATTATGTTTCTTTGCAAGGCCAGGAGGGCAATGACGCCTGTAATGCGTACCCATCAACTGCTCGATACGCACGCGCACATCACTACCAAGGGAGATACGTACCTTGTCATCATCAAAGTCATGGTGGCTACCATGCTTGCCTTTATCTTTGCCTTTTGATTTGCCGTGGCTTTTGCCATGCTCTTTATCTGGCTTGGCGTAGGCTTCGGTTGTTGCGTAAGATGCAACACCTATCGTAAGTACAGCAATTGCAGCATATTTAAATAAACGACTCATAAGAACCTCCTAAAGCGTTATTTTCCTGGAACGCGTGACGAGTGATGGCTGATGATGGACCACTTGCCATTTTTCAGCACATAAACAAAAGAGAATCGAGCAGGCACATCCATGGTTTCACCATCCTGCACCCAATGGAATGTGTATAGACCGGTATTTACTGCCACATTACCAAACGTCCGTATATCCTGCGCGGTGACATCAATGCTGATCCCCGGCTCATTCACCACTTTTTTGTAATATTCCATCAGGCCTGCATGTGTGGTGATAGGATCAACCGCGAATGCTGAAAGCATAACAGAATCGGCATCATAAAGTGAAACCACTTTCTCAGCATCGTGCTTTTCAACTGCCTGCACCCACTCAGTGAGTGCTGCTCTAACATCTGCAGTTTTGTCTGCAGCAAATGCAAAGGTTGGAAACACGCAGAGTAAAACTACCAGTAATTTTTTCATAATAGCTCCTATAATAATAACAGCGCCGGGCTTTCGATGTAATGCTTGAAGGCCGCAAGGAATTCTGCGCCCACCGCACCATCCACCACACGATGATCGACAGAGAGTGTGAGTTCCACCATGTTGCGTACTTCCATTTTGCCATGACGCACCACCACGCGGTCACCGCCCGCACCCACGGCAAGGATACAGCCCTGCGGTGGATTCACAATGGCAGCAAAATGTTTGATGCCATACATGCCAAGGTTTGAAATAGAGAAACTGCCGCCTTGAAATTCTTCCGGTGCTAGTTTGTTCGCACGCGCACGCGATGCAAGATCTTTCATTTCATTTGAAATTTGTACCACAGATTTCTGGTCGGCATTCTTAACTATGGGTGTGATGAGGCCACCATCAATGGCCACCGCCACAGAAATATCCACGTTGTTATATTGCAGTATCGCTTCATCCGTCCATGAAGCGTTGGCCGCCGGAATTTTCTTCAACGCCATGGCTGATGCTTTAATAATGAAATCATTCACTGATAATTTATAGGCAGGCTTCTTGTCCTTACCTGCGGTGCTTTCCGCATCAAAATTGATCTGTTTGCGGATGTCGAGCAATGCATCCAGCTCACACTCGATGGTGAGGTAGAAATGCGGCACGGTCTGCTTGGATTCGAGCAGCCTGCGCGCAATTACCTTACGCATGTTGTTGTTCGGCAGTTTGGTGAATTCATTCGGGTTGCGCATAACACGGCCCTTCGTACCGCCACCTGCGAGTGCCTTGAGCACGTCATCTTTCACCACACGGCCATGCGGACCACTGCCCTGCACCAGTTCAAGCTGTACGCCTTCATTAGCGGCAATGCGCTTGGCCAGTGGTGATGCAAACACACGACCACCGCCTGAGGCAGCCATCGGCATAGCCGACACCATCTGGGATACACCCACCTGCGGCTGTGCAGCTGCCTGCTCTGTTTTGGCCTCCGCTGGCTTCTCTGCGGCTTTGGCAGAGGCATCCGCTTTTGGCTGATACCCATCAAGCACCTTCTTGTCTTCGCCTTCTTCAAGGAGCAGTGCAATAAGCTGGTTTACCTTCACACCCTCTGTACCGGCAGAAACCATGATCTTACCGATAGTGCCTTCATCCACCGCTTCGACTTCCATGGTGGCTTTGTCAGTTTCGATCTCGGCGATGACCTGACCGGACTTGATCTTGTCGCCTTCCTTTACTGTCCATTTCGCGAGGTTACCCTCGGTCATGGTAGGAGAAAGCGCAGGCATTAGAATTTCAATAGGCATTGGAAGGTCCTGTTATTAGCGATTAGTTGTTACAATTACCCTGACGGTAGGAATTGGAATTGATATTTATCTTCATGTTCTGTTTTTCCAGAAAGGCCGCGAATTTGAACGCAATGTCAGATGACTGCATCTTGTATTGCACGTTACCGGTTACCTGATAGTTGTTCTCGCCGCCATTATTCTGGTTGTAGATGTTATAGTTCATGGATTGCGGCTCAAGATTCTCTATCTTCTGATCAGCCGCATAGTCTGCGATCTGGTTCATGGCTTTATCAAACTTGGCTTTGGCTTCCATCATGGTTGCAGCATTCATGTTGAAATTAATACCAACGGTAACATTTTCCTTCATTACGCAATCACCGCCAGATGCTGCACGATTAGCAACTGTCTTCGTAGCGAATGCAGGTTGGGATACCGTACTGGCAAGAGCAAGAAATAAAACCACACTACGCATAAATACTCCCATCTTAGGATTTATAGCAGACAGCTTTCACCGCTTCGATAATATGATTCGCTTGTGGTAGCGCCAGTTTCTCAAGGTTTGCCGCATACGGCAGCGGCACTTCTGCACCCGCCACACGCGCCACCGGCGCATCAAGGTAATCAAATGCCTGCTCCATGATTTGTGCTGCAATTTCAGAGCCCACACCTGCCGTCGGCCAGCCTTCTTCCACGGATACACAACGGTTGGTTTTCTTCACCGATTCTAAAATGGTTTCTACGTCCAGCGGGCGGATGGTGCGCAGGTCGATAACTTCTGCGCTGATGCCTTCCTCTGCAAGCTTTTCTGCGGCTTCCAGCGCCTTACCCACCATGATGGAAAAGGCCGTGATGGTAACATCCGTACCCTCGCGCACCACATGCGCCTTGCCGATCTCCAGCACGAAATCATCATTATCCGGCACATCAAAACTCTGGCCATACATAATTTCATTTTCGAGGAAAATAACAGGGTTGGAATCACGAATCGCGGCTTTCAGAAGACCCTTCGCTGATGCCGCGTCATACGGCGCCACTACTTTCAAGCCCGGCACATGCGCATACCAGCTGGCATAGCACTGCGAATGCTGCGCACCCACGCGTGATGCCGCACCGTTTGGCCCACGGAACACGATAGGGCACGTTATCTGGCCGCCAGACATATAACGTGTTTTTGCAGCAGAGTTGATGATCTGGTCGATGGCCTGCATGGCGAAGTTGAATGTCATGAACTCCACGATGGGTTTCAGCCCAACCATGGCTGCACCCACACCAAGACCAGCGAACCCATGCTCGGTGATCGGCGTATCCACCACGCGGCGGTCACCAAATTCCTGCAACAGCCCTTGCGTTACTTTATACGCACCCTGATACTCAGCGACTTCTTCGCCCATCACGAATACTTCTTCGTCACGGCGCATTTCCTCGGCCATGGCGTCGCGCAGTGCTTCACGTACAGTTTGTTTTGGCATATATTCCTCTTACTTCCCTCTATCATTTCCTTTGGCTTCAGCCCAACAGCCGCGCCAGTAATCACCAATTTTTGCGCTATCGCCATCCTCCAGCATGCAACCGCAGGCGGAGAGCAATAATAACATTGTCACTCCTGCGAACGCAGGAGACTTGCTTTTTATCCATTTACATCCAATTTTGGATATCATCATACAAATCGTTCCATTCTGGATTCGCCTTAACAATTAAATCTATTTTCCATTCACGCTTCCATTTTTTTAGCTGCTTTTCACGCTGGATCGCTTGATCGATATAATCAAAGACCTCTACATATACCAACCGCTTAATTCCATACTTCTTTGTGTACCCTTCGACCAATCCATTCCTATGTTCCAGTACACGCCGCCCGATATCGTTTGTTACACCTATATAAATTGCTCCGTATTTTTCACTTACCAAAATATAAACATAGTACTTATGCTTTCTCATCGTTTGTCACTCCTGCGAACGCAGGAGCCTTACTTGATTAAACAATTCTCCCGCTTTCGCGGGAGTGACAAAAACGTCATATCCCAACTTCTATCCATCCCTTTTTCAGATAACCCGCCCTCACTACCTCCGTTGCAAAAAATGGATAGATGATCCATGAAAAACCTGCCGTCATCGTCGCCAGAAAAAAACTGATAACAGCATGAGTCCAAATCCCTTTTACTGCAAAATAAAGTGGTCCAAATAACAAACACCATAACCAACAATTAGCGGCTTCTTCTACATACCCATTCATTGGGTTCTTAAACTTCATGCTAACACCTAACTCGTTATATCCGTCCACAGCTCGGATTCTGGCGGCTCTGGTGATTGTTGTGCGAATTCAGCTGATTCATTCACGATCTGTTTGATCTCTTTTTCAATGTCCTTCAGCGCGTCCTCATTCGCGATACCTTCACGTGTGAGGTAGCCTTTCAGGCCTTCGATAGGGTCGCGTTGCTCCTTGTATTTCTCCACCTCTTCCTTGCTGCGGTATTTCGCAGGATCTGACATGGAGTGACCGCGGTAACGATAGGTTTTCATCTCAAGCAAGAACGGACCATTGCCGCCGCGCACATATTCCACCGCTTCCTGACCAGCCTCGCGCACCGCCAGTACATCCATACCGTTCACCTGTTTGCCGGGAATACCAAACGCTTCCCCGCGACGGTACAGCTCTGTGGTTGAGTGTGAGCGTTTTACGGATGTGCCCATCGCATACTCATTGTTCTCGATGATGTATATCACCGGCAGTTTCCAAAGCGACGCCATGTTAAACGCCTCATACACCTGCCCTTGGTTCACCGAACCATCGCCAAAGTAAGTAAGCGAAATACGGCCATTGCCGCGGTATTTATGGGCGAAGGCGATACCCGTACCCAGCGGCACCTGCGCGCCGACGATGCCATGACCACCATAGAAATTTTTCTCGATAGAGAACATATGCATCGAGCCGCCCTTGCCTTTTGAGAATCCATCAACACGGCCAGTGAGTTCGGCCATGATGCCGTTAGGGTCCATGCCGCAGGCAAGCATGTGGCCGTGGTCACGGTAGCTGGTTATCACTGCGTCATCACCTGTGATGCAGTCCTGCATACCGACCACCACTGCTTCCTGACCGATATATAAATGGCAGAAACCACCAATGAGCCCCATGCCGTAAAGCTGGCCGGCTTTTTCCTCGAAGCGGCGGATCATCAGCATGTCGCGGTAAAGCTTCAGCAGTTTTTGTTTGGAAAGCGGCGCTTCAGTTGCAGCCTGTTTTTTGTTCAGTGCCTTGTTCATGGGGTACACTTTCTCCTGTTTTTCGGGCTTGCTGGCGGTTTGCGGAAGGTCGAGGAAATCATTGGCGGTCACCTGCCCGCCGGTGGCTTCCGCCAGTTTGGTGAAGAATTCCTTGCGGGGGATACGCTCGCCGCGCAGGTATTTATATATGGCCTGAGCGGAGATCCCCGTTTCCTGGGATAATTCCTCGATGCTTTTGTTGGTTTTTTGTAGATATGCGTCTAATTTCATAGACGCCTGTTATACAAAATGGATAATGGGGGTGCAAGTGCTATTTTATTATAAAATACCGATAATAAACAATTGCTTACAAGAAAACCGCTTGCTGCATCGCCGCAAAGAATTGATTAATTTTTGACCTCGTCATTGAGGAAGATCACCCGCTCATCCTTGCCGGTGTAACCCAGCACGATACGGGCACGCTCATCGAGCATATCAAGATCCAGTGACTGGTTGCTAATGAGCGATACACGAGTCTCGATCTCCTGACGCTTACCAGACACTTCGGCAAGCTGGGCCTTGAGCATTTCAAGCTGGCGACTGGCTTTGATAAGGGCGAAAACACCACGGTCACCACTGACGGTATGGAACGCCAGATAGAACAACACGAACACGCCCAGAAGCGCGCCAGCAGCGCGGCGCGTCAACTTGCCTCTCGGCGAAAGGACGGTGTTATATCTACTCATACAGATGCCGAGTGTAACGAAACTGCACAAATTTGTGAAGCAAAATCATTCGTTTATTTGAAAGCTGCTTTTCCGGCGTAGCGTGCGACCGAGCCCAGCTCTTCTTCAATGCGCAGCAATTCATTGTATTTTGCAAGCCTGTCCGTGCGGGAGAGCGAGCCGGTTTTTATCTGCCCACAGCCGGTAGCCACTGCCAGATGTGCGATGGTAGTATCTTCCGTTTCGCCGGAGCGGTGCGAGAGAATGGCTTTATAACCCGCGCGATGTGCAAGGGTTACAGCATTGAGGGTTTCGGTCAGCGTGCCGATCTGGTTCACCTTCACGAGCAGTGCATTGGCAAGACCTTTATCGATACCTTCGGCAAGAATCGCCGGGTTGGTAACGAACAGGTCATCGCCTACCAGCTGTATCTTATCGCCCAGCAGGTCGGTGATCTCTTTCCAGCCGGTATGGTCTGCCTCGGACATGGCATCTTCAATGGAGATGATCGGGTATTTCTTCACCAGCCCTTCGTAATATTGCAGCAGCTTGCCGAAATCGAGGCTTTTGCTCTCACCTTCCAGCACATATTTTCCATCATGATAGAATTCGGTTGCTGCGGCATCCAGCGCCAGCATCACATCTTTGCCGGGCTTGTAGCCTGCCGCCTCGATGGCCTGCATGATATAATCCAGCGCTTCCACCGCTGTGCCGATCTTCGGTGCAAAACCGCCTTCATCACCGATGCTGGTATTATGACCATCATCACTCAGGATACGCTTCAGGCTATGGAATATCTCAGCACCCGTACGTACGGCTTCGTGCATGGATTTTGCCGCCACCGGCATGATCATGAATTCCTGGATGTCGAGCTTGTTATCTGCATGCTGCCCGCCATTGATGATATTCATCATCGGCACAGGCAATATGTGCGCATTCGCACCACCCACATAGCGATACAGTGGCACAGCCATTGAATCCGCCGCAGCCTTAGCCACCGCAAGTGACACACCGAGAATCGCATTTGCACCAAGGCGTGATTTATTTTCCGTGCCGTCAAGATCAAGCATGATGTTATCGATCTTCACCTGCTCTTCTGCATCCATACCCATAAGGGCATCTGCCAGCTCGTTATTCACGTTGGATATGGCTTTTTGCACGCCTTTACCAAGATAACGCTTCTTATCGCCATCGCGTAATTCCAGCGCTTCAAGAGAACCGGTGGATGCACCCGATGGTACGGCCGCGCGGCCAAATGCGCCATCTTCCAGTGCCACATCCACTTCCACGGTGGGATTGCCACGGCTATCAATAATTTCACGCGCATGAATATGGGTAATGGCAGTCACGACTCACTCCTGAAAAAATGGGTATTGTTACAGCACCGTTGATAAGAATAAATCGCACAAAATGCAAGGTGAATCAGGCATATATCATATGTACTGGCAATCACCTTATAGTTGCAGTATACTTAGGGAAGTGTCCAAATGGTTGAAACAGGAGGACGTATGAACGTTCGCAATAATGTCCGTTTAAGCACTGATTCCGACGCTTTTGATGATAATGCTGAGCAGATTCAGCTCGAACAGGTAATGATAACACTGGAAACGATATGCGCCCGCATACTGGATATGCGGATAGCCGATGCCCGTGATTATAACGAGCGCCTGCAGATCCAGCTACACTTCAAGAATATCGTTACCCCCGTATCGCTGGCACTGGCGGAATGCAAAGGCCCACGCCATTTCCATCAGCATTTCAAGCATAGTGATGACCCTGAGGAGCGGCTTGAACCCGCGGCCAATCCGCCTGCCCTTGATGTATTATCGGAGACCTGCACGCAGGCCTTGAAGCACTGCCAAAAGAAACTGGCGAACCTGCATGATGAGGATTTCATCGAGAATTATAATGAGCTTGAGCACGCGCTCAGGAATTTCGTATTGCATCACCGGAATTTTAAACTTAAGCAGGAAACTGCCTAAGCTGCACCGCGTCCACCTTTAGTGTTTTGTTTTGCCTGTTGCTGCGCACGCACGCGCTCCTGCCAGGTTGGTGCAAAGGCACTAAGCGCTGTTTCTTTTACTGAATCTGCAATACGCGGATTCTTTGCAGCATATTGCTCGCTTTCCTGAACCAGCGTTTGCAATAGTCTGCCAGAAAGCTCGCTAGCACCGAATTCCGGATGCCACTGCACGCCCATCACGAACTGATCCTTGAATACTTTTGGATCACCCTCAACGGCTTCGATGATATTCTTCTTGGGGTCTGCCTCACGCGAATGCGCAGCAACACGCAGCCCATCGCCTACCTTATCGATCGCCTGATGGTGGAAGCTGTTCTCCATGGTCACACTTGCTGGCACATCATGCCCCGGCGTGAACAGGCCTTTGCCACCTGCCATTTCAGAAAGCTTCGTATTCGCTTCGGTTTCCACATACAGCACCGGAACAAATGGCGCGATATTCTGTTTGTCCTGCTGATGTGATTCATTGCCTAAAATATCCGGCACATGCTGATGCAGTGTACCGCCCATAAGCACGTTCAGGCGTTGTGTGCCGGCGCATACGGTGAGCAGCGGCTTCTTGCAATTCAGCGTTTCAGCCAGCAGGTTATATTCATACGCAGCACGCACTGCCCCTTCTGGTGTATCGCGCTCTGATTTGGTGGCGGCATGTTTGCTTGTGGCTTTATAATCCTTCGGGTCGATGTCGGCATTGTTGCCCATCACCAGCACGCCATCTACTTTTTCAAGGTCTGCGTGTACGGCTGCGCGTATGGTGTCATTATTGACATCACCCTTGAAATTAAGCCTCGCAAAATGATTGGCAATAAGCAGCGGCTCTGCCCCGGCAGCGCGCACGGATGCAACCGCAGCGGTCACCGATTTGGTATCGGTATTCATCGCGCTGATGAGGATAACAGGCTTGCGTTTTTCTTCAGACATAACAGAAGTGTAGCATGAACCAAGGCATTGTGTATGACAGTTTCATGAAACGAAAAGAATACAAAATAATTGATATATTACAGTGCTTTATATAGCTTATCAAACTCTTTGAGTTGCACCAGAATGCTTTGCATATCGGCCAGACCTATCAATCCCCGAAACCCCTGCCACCCGTCAGCGCAGGGAATAGTTCAGCAAACTGCGAATCGATGGCAATGGCCTCAACATTTTTGCCCTTAGCACTCAATGCCGTTTTGATCTCACTCACATACTGCTGCAAGAACCCTTGGACTTCGCTATCTCGAACATGGCTTCGTCTGTCTGATGTCAACAATCCAAGTGCAATGCTAATATCGCCACCATTGCGAAGCTCTGCATATTGTTCACCTGCAAGCCTTACTTTCAACGCTTCCCACTCACTACGCAAATGCTTGGGTACGAGCCGGTCTATAACTTTTACAGTTTTGTTAAATGCCGTTTGTGCAATTGTCTTGGGAATATTTTTGAGTGACTCGCTTTGCATAACAACCCATAATTATTATTAATAAATATTAATAATAATTATAGTGCTTTCGACAACTTGTCAAACTCTTTAAGCTGCACCAGCAGGCCTTCCATGTCTTCCAGTTTGACCATATTTGGTCCGTCAGAAGGTGCGTTGTCAGGGTCTTCGTGCGTTTCCATGAATACACCCGCAACGCCCACAGCGATCGCCGCACGCGCAAGCGATGGCACAAAGCTGCGGTCACCACCCGATGCAGTGCCCTGCCCGCCCGGCTGCTGCACGCTGTGCGTGGCATCGAATACGATCGGGCAACCGGTCTGCGCCATGATCGGCAGCGCACGGAAATCATTGACCAGCGTGTTATAACCAAAGCTCGCGCCACGCTCGGTAAGGATCACATTCGGATTACCGGCATAGTCCAGCTTGTCGACCACGTTCTTCATATCCCACGGCGCAAGGAACTGGCCTTTTTTTACATTCACCACCTTGCCGGTTTTTGCCGCAGCCAGTAGCATATCGGTCTGGCGGCAAAGGAACGCTGGTATTTGCAGCACATCCACATGCTGGCCAACGATGTCGCACTGTTCTTCCGTGTGCACATCGGTGAGTACCGGGCAGCCCAGCTGGGTGCGTATCTCATCAAAGATAGGCATGGTGGCAACAAGACCAGCACCACGTTTACCGCCAATGCTGGTGCGGTTCGCCTTGTCATATGATGATTTATAGACGAACGGAATATTCAGCTTGTTGGTGAGTTTGATAAGGCGGTCAGCCATGAACAGCGCGTGATCGCGCGATTCGACCTGGCAAGGGCCAGCAATGAGCACGAACGGCAGGTCGTTGCCGATCTTGACGTTACCTATCTGGATATGGCGAATGGTCATGCGGCTTTTTTCTGTTTCTTGCTACCGGCAAGAGCTGCCTTGATGAATGCAGCAAACAGCGGGTGCGGCGCGAACGGACGCGATTTCAGCTCCGGATGGAACTGAACACCCACGAACCACGGATGGTCCTTCAGCTCGGCGATTTCAGGGAGTTTTCCGCCGGGTGAAGTGCCAGAGAATACCATGCCGGCTTTCTCGAATTCATCGCGATATCCCATATTCACTTCATAACGGTGGCGATGACGTTCGCTGATCTTATCAGCACCATATACCTTATGCGCGAGGCTGCCTTTTGCGATCTCACAATCATACGCGCCAAGGCGCATCGTGCCGCCAAGGTCGCTGTCTGATTTGCGGGTTTCCAGCACATTGCCGCGCATCCATTCGGTCATCAGGCCAACGAGCGGACCTTTACCATTCTTGTCTTTATGTGTGCCGAACTCGGTCGATGTGGCATCTTTCATGCCCAGCGCATTGCGGGCAAATTCGATGACTGCCAGCTGCATACCGAAGCAAATGCCCAGATACGGCACTTTGTGCTCACGCGCATAATTCACTGCAGCGAGTTTTCCGTTCACGCCGCGCTCGCCGAATCCACCCGGAACAAGAATGGCATCCACGCCGGAGAGTTCTTTGCTTACATTTTTCTTCTCGAAATCTGATGCATCGACCCAGCGGATCTTTACTTTGGCGCGATTGGCAATGCCTGCATGATCGAGCGCTTCGGTGAGTGATTTGTATGCATCACCGATGCCGGTATATTTGCCAACGATGGCAACCGTTGCTTCCGATGTAGGTTTCTGCACACGGTCTAATATCTCATCCCATTTCGCGAGATCTGGTTTGCCCTTATCCTTGATACCGAAAAGTTTCAGCACCTGCGCATCAAAGCCCTGCTCGCTATAGCGCTTCGGTACTTCATAAATGGATGATACATCGAGTGCCTGGATCACACATTCCTCGCGGATGTTACAGAACAGCGCGATCTTGCGACGGTCAGAGAGTGGAATTTCGCGATCCGCACGGCAAAGCAGAATATCCGGCTGGATACCGATCATGCGCAGTTCTTTTACACTGTGCTGTGTTGGCTTGGTTTTAAGTTCTTTGGCAGCAGCGATATACGGCACTAACGTGAGATGCACATACATCACGCGCTCACGGCCAAGCTCCCAGCCCAGCTGGCGAATGGCTTCAAGGAATGGCTGGCCTTCAATGTCACCCACTGTGCCACCAATTTCACACAGGATGAAATCTTCACCATCCGTATCTTTCAGTACGAATTCCTTGATGAGGTCGGTCACATGTGGGATCACCTGCACTGTACCACCCAGATAATCGCCGCGGCGTTCCTTGGTAAGCAGTGTGGAATATATCTGACCGGTGGTAACAGAATCAGAGCGGCGTGCGTTCACACCAGTGAAACGTTCATAATGACCAAGGTCGAGGTCGGTTTCCGCGCCATCATCGGTTACGAATACTTCACCGTGCTGTGTTGGGTTCATCGTGCCGGGGTCGACGTTCAGATATGGGTCGAGCTTACGCAGGCGCACCTTGTATCCACGCGCCTGAAGCAATGCACCAAGCGATGCTGATGCAAGGCCCTTACCTAAAGAACTTACCACACCACCGGTTATGAAAATAAAACGTGTGGTCATGATGTTGTCCTTCCCGTGGTCGTCGTATTTATTCTTTTTGCAGGCGAAGCTGGCTGCGTATCCAACCCGAGCTCACTTGCACGTTCTGCAATAAAATCATCAATACGCTGCTTATCATCCGCATGAAATAGCAGCTGGTAAGGCATCTGTCCGGGACTTACCATCTTGGCCATACCTTCTGACAGCGGTGCTACCGCATAAAACTGTCCGGCTTGCAGGGTATCCGTCTGTGCCACCATATCTATACCCAGATTATCCTTAAGATAGGCAGCCAGGCTTGCTAATTCACTACTATGGTTAGCAAGCGGCAATCTTGTATTTAGCTGTCTTTGAGTATCCCCTGACTGTGATGTGGTCTCTACCCAACCACGATCTTCGGCTGAATTCGCTTGCAAATAACTTATTAGCTTTTTTTCTAACTGCGAATCAAGCTGCGTCATCCACGCTTACTCCGGCTTGGGAGCAACAGGCTCCTGCTGGGCGGGTTTAGAGGATGTGTCAGACGAATCCATTACTGCAGGTACTGAAGTATCGATCGTGTCGATCAGTGAACCTTCCGTCATACGGCTGGCCATCACTGCAAGGATAAGGCTGGTGAACATGAACGCACCAGCGAGGATCGCTGTGGTACGGGTCATGACGTTCGCTGCCCCGCGACCGGTCATGAACTGATTACCACCGCCACCACCAAGACCACCAAGACCATCACTGTCTGAGCGCTGGATAAGTACCATGCCGATCAGGAACAGCACCAAAATGGTATGGATCACCAAAATAACTTCGTACACAACTCTAATCCTTCTTCAACGCAGCTGCCGCTGCAATTATTCCACAAAATTCATCCGCCTTCAGGCTTGCACCGCCCACCAGCACACCGGATACGCCTTCTGTGCCAAGTATCTCAGCCGCATTGGCTGCTTTCACAGACCCGCCATACAGCACCGCTGCCTGCGTGCCTTTATGGCCTGAAATCACCTGCCTAATATGGCTGTGCATCTGCCTAATATCAAGTACTGTTGGCGTCTTGCCAGAACCAATAGCCCAAACCGGTTCATATGCAAGCAAAAACTGGCCATTTCCTGAGGGTATGGACTCCATAATCTGTTTCTCTACAACCGCTTGCGCCTGCCCCGCCTCACGCTCGGCCAGTGTTTCGCCGATACAGATGACAGGGATAAGGCCAGAAGCCATGGCCTGCGCGGCCTTGCCATTAACATCAGCACTGGTCTCCTGATGGTATTGGCGGCGCTCAGAGTGCCCCACAATCACATAGCGGCAGCCCATTTGTTTAAGCATCACCGCACTGGTATCGCCTGTGAATGCGCCTTCTGCTTCATGGTGACAATCCTGGCCACCTACTTTTACGGATGATCCCTTTAAGGTAGCCACCACGGCAGAAACCAACACTGCAGGCGGACACACCACAACAGTTGCACCTTCCGCAGGCGCTGCAGAAGCAACAGACGCAAGCAAGCCCTCAGCCAGCTCGCGATGGCCATGCATTTTCCAGTTGCCGATGATGTAGGTGTTTTGTTTTTCCATTGCCATTTTCTAATGCATGAAAAACTGTTTTACAATGACCATTTGTGGTGTAAACCATGAAAAAACAAATTAGAAATCCATATGCTCAACACCATACATTCTCTAGCCAAAGGCTTTGGCGCAAAACTCCTGCTGGTACTCTTAGTGTTAAGTTTTGCCGTCTGGGGTATCGGCGACATGATAAACGCCCCTGCCCGCAACCAGACCGTAGCCAAAGTGGGCGATCTTAGCGTATCGGAAGGTACATTCAGGCAGAGTCTGGGCCGCGAGGCAGAAAAGATCCGTCGCGCACTGGGCGATGATTATTCCCCGCAGGTACTTGCCGATCTGAAGATCCCGCAACAAGTGCTCAAGATGATGGTAGGACAACTCCTGATGCAGCAGGAAGTGGGCAAACTTGGCCTTAGTATACCAGATGATGCGGTCGCAAAATTCATCCGTAACAACCCTGCTTTCCAGGATGGCAAAGGCAACTTCAACAAAGAGATGCTGCGCCAGCGCCTTGCGAATGCAGGATTGACCGAAAAAGCATTCATTGAGCAATTACGTCGTCAGGAAACCAGTAAGATGGTTCTGGACTCGCTGACCGCGGAGACCGCCGTGCACGATGCCGCTGTAAAAACCCTGTATCTAAGCCGCAACCAGAAGCGTGATGTGAGCATTTACGTTCTGGATTCCAGCATGATGAAGGATGTTAAAACACCGGGCAAAGAAGCCGTGGAAACTTTTTATAAGGAAAATAGCCAGCTTTTTATGGTGCCGGAATACCGCACGATCAGCTACCTTACCTTTACAGCTGATAATGTAAAAAAGATCGTGACCGTCTCAGATGCCGATATTGAAGCGGCCTATGAGGAGCGTCTTGAAGAATTCCGCCATGAAGAGCGCCGCACGGTCGAACAACTGCTGTACTCTACGGAAGATAAAGCGAAGGAAGCCGCAGCCATGGCAAAGGAAGGTAAATCGTTTGCTGAGGTCGCCGAAGCCACGAATGCAGTGAACAAAAAATCACTATCGATCGGCACGATCACTCAAAAGACAATGTTTGAAGGTGCAGGTGAAAAAGTATTCGCGCTGGCCGAGAAAGATATCAGCGAGCCGATACAAAGCCCATTCGGCTGGCATGTGTTCCGTGTGGCAAAGATCGAACCCGCCTCTGTAGATTCTCTTGAGATGGTACACGACAAACTCAAGAAAGATGTAATGGTGCAGAAACAGGAAGAGGCGATCGGTACATTTGCCAATACGCTGGAAGATACGTTTGCTGCCGGCGGCACATTGCAGGACGTATCCAAAGAGCACGGGTTGAGTGTTACGACGCTGCCCGCTATCGACCGGCAAGGGAAAACAGCCGATGGCCGCGATGCTACGCTGCCGAAGCTGGATAAATTCCTGGATATTGCCTTCAAGCTCGATGAAAAAACAGAATCCTCGGTCACGTTCGCCAAGGGCGGTACATATTATGTGCTGCGCGCAGATAAGATCGAGGCTGAACGCGTAAGGCCGCTGGAAGAAGTGATGGATCAAGCCACTCGCCTTGCAACACAAGCGTTGCAGCAAGTACAACTTGCCAACATGATCACCGACCTTGCCGCAGAATTCGCAGATCCTGCAAAAAGAAGCGGCGTGATCAATCGCTATGGAATAGCGGCAAAACCAGCCGAAAGTGTCAAGCGCACAGATAGTAAAATTGCTGGCCTGCAACTGCCTGAGATATTCGTTGCTGATATGTTCGTACGTGGCGCTGGAGATGCTACTGCAGCTTACGCACTGCCCGACGGTTCGTATGCCATAGCCGTGGTAAAGAATATTATTCCTGCTGCATTGCCATCAGATGCGTCTGCTTTTGCTACAACCCGCAAGGATGTTGCACATGCATTTACCAATGAGATCATGGATGAATATATGAGCTCCCTTGCCGCCCGTTACCCTGTCGAGATCGAAGCGGGTAAGATCAACTCTGTCAAAGTTGAATAATGACCGGCATCGCCACCCTATTCCCCGGCCATGAGATATTCTCGGATTATTATGATCGCGGCCTGCCACAACTGGTTTGGGTAAAATGCCCGGCTGATCTTGATACGCCGGTAGCCGCCATGCTGCGCCTCAAGGACGATAATGCTCCGTGTTTCCTTCTGGAATCTGTCGAGAAGGGCGAGATACGCGGTCGTTACTCCGTCATCGGATTAGACCCGGATGTAATCTGGCGTTCAACTGGCAAGAAGGCCGAGATCAGCGAAGGAAAGAATATCGCATCGGGAACATTTGTTCCCTGTTCCAAGCCAAGCCTTGATGCACTGCACGAGCTCTATGAATCCTCGAAGATAGATATTCCGGAAGGGCTGCCACCGATGGCGGCTGGTCTGGTGGGATACATGGCGTATGACATGATACGCCTTATCGAATCATTGCCGGAAAGCAAGCCCGATACGATCGGCGTACCCGATAGCTGTTTTGTGCGTCCGCGCGTGATGGTTATCTTCGATGCGGTGACAGACAGCATGTTCATCGTTACCGCCGTGCGGCCAGATACCGGCATCAATGCCGATGCTGCATATCACACGGCTGAAAAGCGTATCCATGCAACACTGGCAAAATTAAAATCCCCCATACCGGATACCTCCGGTAATGGGTTTGCCGCTATCGATGCGAATGATTTCAAACCAAACACCACACGCAAAGAATATGATGCCATGGTGGATAAAGCGCGTGAGCATATAGCAGCGGGTGATATTTTCCAGGTGGTGCTCTCGCAGCGTTTCTCTGCGCCGTTCAAGCTGCCGCCCTTCGCGCTGTATCGCGCGCTGCGCCAACTGAACCCCTCACCTTTCCTGTTTTACTTGCATATGGGCGGCTTCACACTGGTAGGCTCAAGCCCTGAAATTCTTGTGCGCCTGCGCGATGGCGAGGTCACCATCCGCCCTATCGCCGGCACGCGCAAACGCGGCCGCGACCACAACGAAGATATGGAACTGGCAGCCGACCTGCTGTCTGATCCCAAGGAAATTTCCGAACATCTGATGCTGCTTGATCTTGGCCGGAATGATGTGGGGCGCGTAGCGCGCATCGGCACGGTACGCACCACGCAGAAGATGATCATCGAAAATTATTCACATGTCATGCATATCGTATCCAACGTGGTTGGCGAGATAGACACGAAATATGACGCGCTCTCTGCACTCATGGCAGGCTTCCCTGCAGGCACAGTGAGTGGCGCACCGAAAGTGCGCGCCATGCAGATCATCAATGATCTGGAAAAAGTGCGCCGCAGTTTTTATGGCGGCTGCATTGGCTATTTCTCCGGCAATGGCAACATGGATACCTGCATCGCCCTGCGCACCGGCCTCATCAAGGATGGTACGCTGCATGTGCAGGCGGGCGGCGGCATTGTGGCCGAAAGCGACACAGAATCGGAATATCAGGAATGCGTGAATAAATCCCGCGCATTGATACGCGCTGCCGAGGAGGCTATAAAGTTCACATGAAGATCATCCTCCTCGATAACTACGACAGCTTCACCTACAACCTGCTGCATTACATCGGCGAGTTGAAAGCGGATGTAACTGTCTATCGTAATGATGCAATAACGGCCGATGCGCTCATCGCAAAAAAGCCAGATGGTATCGTTATCTCTCCCGGCCCGGGCAATCCTGCGGAATCGGGTATTTGCCTTGAATTGGTAAAAAAGGCATCCGGCGCAATTCCTATCCTTGGCGTATGCCTTGGTCATCAAGCCATTGGTGAAGCATTTGGTGGCAAAGTAGTGCGCGCACCAAAGCCCATGCACGGCAAGGTCAGCGAGATATACCACGAAGGCCAAAGCGTATTTAAAGGCCTGCCTATTCCTTTCAAAGCCACACGTTACCACTCGCTCATCGTCGATCGCGCAAGCCTGCCTTCCTGCCTTGAAGTAACCTCCGTTACAGCGGATGACGGCCTCATCATGGGGCTTTCGCACAAGGAGCACAACACGCACGGTGTGCAGTTCCATCCCGAATCCATCGCTTCTGAACATGGTCACGCGCTTATCAGGAATTTTCTGGAGGGGATATGAGCGACCCTACCATTGTAAGACATATGGGCTTAATAGAAAGGCAAATACAAAAGTGCACGGAAAGGCTCAGCACATCTGCGCTTAGCAAAACCCGTGAGCGCTTTGCAAGCCTTATGGCGCAGATGCAGCCACATCTGGATTATATCAAGGAGTGCGATGCCGCCGACCGTTTCTCAGCCACTGACCAACGGCTGCTGGATGCCGTGGCGTTCCCCGATCAAATTCTTGAGATCATAAACGCTCTTAGTATCAGAGCAGATGCGGAAGGGCCCGCAAATGACCCGAAGGTGGATTTACAGCGTCTGGATGATGACATCCATAAAATAACCGGTTCACTCAGCACCCTGAAAGATGGGTATGGAAATCTCAGTTACCACATCCAAAAAAAGACGGGGATACCCCCTACTTCTCGAGACACAGGAGCTTCCCGATAAATGACCGTAAACACCATGCATACGGTGCTTGCGCTGCTGGCAGATAAAAAGAACCTGCCGCTGGATACCGCCACGCGGGCCTTCCAGATCATCATGAATGGCGGGGCAACGCCCGCACAAATGGCCGCCTTCGTCACGGCACTCAGGCTTAAAGGCGAAACGGTGGAAGAGATTACCGGTGGCGCGGTTGCCCTGCGCGCTAAATGCACCAAATTCAATGCGCCAGTTGGCAGCATCGATCCATGCGGCACGGGTGGTGATGCAAAAGGCACCTATAATATCTCCACAGCCGTAGCGTTCGTGCTGGCCGCATGTGGTGTGCCTGTGGCAAAGGCAGGGAATCGTTCCGTATCCTCCGCTTCTGGCTCTGCGGATGTACTCCGCGTACTCGGCGTGAATGTGGATGCAGAACCTGAAGTCATGGAACGCTGCATCAACGAATTGAATATCGCCTTCCTGCTTGCACCGAAATACCACCCTGCTGTGCGCCATATTGCGCCCGTGCGTCAGGAGCTTGGTTTCCGCACCGTATTTAATTTGCTTGGCCCAATTTCAAATCCTGCCAACCTCACCTACCAGTTCATGGGTGTGTATGATAAAAAATGGACCGAACCCCTTGCCCATGCACTGAAGGAGATCGGCCTCAAGCGCGCCTGGGTGGTGCATGGCAATGACGGGCTGGATGAACTCACGCTTTCCGGCGCATCGACTGTGGCTGAACTCAAAGACGGTGCAGTGCGTGTGTTCGAGGTCACACCGGAAGAAGCCGGATTGCAAGGCGCATCGCTCGAAGAACTCAGAGGTGGCAATGCCGAGCATAATGCCAAAGCATTAAAAGATGCCATCTCTGGTATGGAATCGGCGTATCGCCGCTCTGTGCTTCTTAACACAGCGGGTGCGTTGGTAGTGGCAGAGAAAGTGCAAAACCTGAAAGATGGTATTGCTATGGCTGCCGAGGCCATTGATTCCGGCAAAGCACACAATGTGTTGATGAAGTTTGTGGATATGAGCAACACAAAAGCATGACCGACATTCTCGCCCAGATATGCAATAAAAAACGGGACGAAGTCGCCAAACGCAAATCACATGTTTCAGAATCAACCTTGCTTTCCGCCGCACAAAAGGCAGCGTCTCCGCGCGGGTTTATAAGCGCGCTGCAGAATAAGACGGCAACTGGCACACCTGCCATAATCGCTGAAATTAAAAAAGCCTCACCAAGCGCAGGTATCATACGAGCGGATTTCTCTCCTTCCATGCTCGCCAAAGCCTATGAAGCAGGCGGTGCAGCCTGCCTTTCCGTACTCACGGATGAGCCCTACTTTCAGGGTCGCGATGACTATCTGCAGGAAGCAAGGAGCGTGTGCGCCCTTCCTGCCCTCCGCAAGGATTTCATGGTGGATACCTATCAAATCATAGAATCGCGCGCGCTGGGTGCGGATTGTATCTTGCTTATCATGGCCGTGCTTTCCGATGCCGAAGCAAAAGCAATGTACCAACTTGCGACCGGACTTGGCATGGACACATTGTTTGAAGTGCATGACATGAAAGAGCTGGAACGCACGCTGGCGCTTGCTCCTAAAATGGTTGGCATCAACAACCGTAACTTAAAGACCATGGTTGTTGGCCTTGGCACATCAGAATCACTTGCAAAACATATCCCGCCCACTATCCTTACCGTAAGTGAAAGCGGCATCCGCACGCACGATGATATCAAGCGCATGAATAAAGCAGGAATTTCCTGCTTTCTGGTGGGAGAATCATTGATGAAGCAGGCGGATGTAACGCACGCAACACGCCAACTGCTGGGAATATGATATGGAAGATTTTCTTTCTTGGTTCAGGGTACAGGATCTGATTGCAGTAGGATTCTTTCTTGCCTGCTGGTTCGGCTATGCACGCTATGCAGAGCATGATGAGCACCCTAACCTTGTATCTGCCACCAACCAATACCGCCTGCAGTGGATGCGCGAAATGCTGGCACGCGAGAACCGTTCGCTTGATGCCATCATGGTAGGCAACCTCGCACGCAGCTTCACCTTCTTTGCCAGCACCACCATCTTCATACTGGCCGCACTGGTTTCCATGATCGGTTACCGCGAGCGCATGAATGAGATCCTGCTGCATCTGCCATTCACCACACTGAATGATCCTGTCCTGTGGCAGATCAAGATATTCCTGCTCATCATCATCTTTATCTATGCGTTCTTTAAATACACATGGTCCATGCGCCAATATAATTATGTGAGTATCTTCATTGCTGCTGCCCCTGATTATCGCGTACGCAAGGAAGAGCACGAAGCCATTGCGCAGCAAGGCGCACAGCTCACCGGCAATGCGGCCAAACATTTTAACAACGGTCTGCGTGCCTATTATTTCGGGCTTGCTGCACTCGGCTGGTGTGTGAACCCGTATCTGTTCATCATTGCCACGTTGTGGGTTGTGCTGGTCACATACCGCCGCGAGTACCGTTCGCACACACTCAAGACCCTTGCAAACAGATGAATAAACGCCCCTGGAGTGATTTCTCGGCCTGCACCTCAGAAACCTTCGTACAGGATCTGGTGGAAAATGCACTGCCTGTACCAGCAGAAGATCTCTGCGATATAGAAACATACCGCAAGCCGGAGCGTGTGAATAGCTGCGGCGGGCACGACCCCATCCGCACCTTGGTCGCCTACGCTCAGGACCATCTGGCATATGATGATAACGGCAGGATCTACACACCTGAAGAAGCTGTGTATAAGAGATTGCCGAGAGAAAAACGCCTGAATAAATTTGGTCTGGCATACCGGCATAACGCCAGACTCTACATGCACAAGACGCTGGCCGATATCATGGTTGGGGCAGCCGTATATCTTTACAACACGCATGCTTGGCGCACCGTTATCTATGACGGGCTGCGCACCATGGATGGCGCATACAAGCTCTATTGTTTTGCTCCGGAAAGCGATATCGCCACCGGCCTGCTCGCCTTGCCCGGTCAGAGCGCCCATAATAAAGGCCTCGCGGTCGATTCCATGATGGAAGACCTGAATGGCAACGAAGTGGATATGGGTGGGCATTTCGACCATCTGGATATGGACACCAACAGCCGCGTCTATGCCGGATATGCCATTTCAATGACCGCAAAACAGAATCGCCTCATCCGCGAGGCGGCCTTCCTGCGCGGCGCATTTTCGCAGAACCTGCTAGTTGCACCACTCCGCACAGAATTCTGGGATGATCGCCTGCCAGAGAATCGTGAGGATCTGTGGCGTATCATTGACTCCGCGGGCCGCTGCCTTGGCATCACACTGCTTACACCAGAAGATATTCAGCTACGCAAAACGAACCGCAGTGCCTTCCATGAAAAATGGGAGAACTGGAGCTATAGTGATTTCCTCTCCAAATGGCGCGAAACCTTTAGAGGCAGGGAAACAGACCTTATCAAACAATTCGGTATCGCAACGCCACCTGTGCGGGAACGCGTTGAATTCTATCATGGGAACTATAAACCGCTCTACGACCGCCACCTCAAAGCCAGCGGCAAAAACCTGACGGATATTTAAAACTACGCGAACAGCCGTTGCCTGATCTGTACTGCAAGAGCCTTCATCTCATTCCCTGCATCGTAATTCCATTTTTCTATTTTACCGGTGAAGAAGCGCGCTACTCCATCGTATATCAGGCGATCAGCAAACCGTGATGGTTTGGTATTCGTATGTCCCGCCAGCGGCAGAATATAAAGCGGCTTACCGGTTGCCGCCACTTCGCTCATCATGTTCACCGAATCATTGGTGACAAAGATAGTCTCAGCAAGCGCGAGCATGCCCATGTAGGGATTCTGGCCGATGCCATCGTAAATATGCACACGCCGGTTATCACCGAATACATCTTTGAGTATGCGGGTATTTTCATCCCCAGTACGGCCAGAAACCGTGATGAGCAGCGTGCCTTCCGTTTTTGCCTGTATCACCCGAAGCGAGGTGATGAGTTCATGCATCGCAGCATGGGTGAAATGATATTTGTTGGTTGAACCACCGATAAGTATGGAAACAAATGGCTTGGGATAAGAAGCAAATATCGGCTGGAATTTTTCCTGCGCAGCCCAGAGTTTTTCCGGGGTGATGGTGTGTAGCGCAAAGCGTGTTTTAATGACGTTATCACCGCTGATGGCATCGTGCTGCATCGCCACCACCGCATCAAAGTGTTTAGATGATACATGCGGGTCTTGAATATGGATGAATTTTGCAGCACTCGCCCCCATTTTACGACGCAGACCTAGCGCCACCATGGCAGGCCTTCTGCCACAGCTTATCACAACATCCGGCCACGGAGCTTGCAGCACGTCACTGCCTTCTGCCAGTAAGTTCGGCACAACAAAACGATCAAGCCCGGCGGCATATACACTATTGGGCAACCACACGAAGGGCGGCTTCACTTCCGCCTCTTTCATCTGCACTTCAAATTCCAGTGATTCCGCCAGCGCACGCACCTGTGCTTCCATACCGGTGGTTGCGGCAAATCCCCAACACACTGCCATTACATCAGCCCTTTCGAGCGGAAGGAGAAGTGCTTCTTTGCGCCGATGATCACATGGTCATGCACTTCAATGCCTAGCGGACGTGCCGCCTGCACGATCTGCGTAGTGACATCAATATCTCCCTTGCTTGGATTTACATCACCACTCGGATGATTATGCACAAGTATCATGCTGGAAGCACCAAGCTCCAGCGCACGCTTCACCACCTCGCGCGGATATACGGGCGTGTGATTCACCGTGCCTTTCTGCTGACGCTCATCTGCTATCAGTTCCAGCTTATGATTGAGGAACAGCACATGGAATTCTTCATGTATCAACTGGCCAAACTGCAGGCGGCAATAATCAAGCAGCTGCGTCCAGCTCTTCACCACTGGCCGGTCAGCCACCTCTTCTTTCAGCAAGCGTTCCGCTGCCGCCTTCGCCACTTTAATGGCAACCACCGCTGCTTCGCCGATGCCTTCCACTTTCATGAGTTCCATTGGCTCTGCATGGAGCACTTTTCCGAAACTACCGAAATGCGCCAGCAATGCTTTGGCCAGCGGCTTCACATCGCCCATCGGCTTGGCAGGGAATAATATCATTTCCAGTAATTCATAATCCGCCAGCGCATTCGCACTATGCCGCAAAAAGCGCTCTCTCAGCCGTTTTCTATGGCCTATATGATGCGGTTTCTGAGCGGTCTCTGTG
The DNA here is from genome assembly GCA_964535825.1 of uncultured Rickettsiales bacterium. GTDB lineage: Bacteria > Pseudomonadota > Alphaproteobacteria > Rickettsiales > SXRF01 > CAZAQK01. The sequence goes on along the minus strand of CAZHUC010000001.1, from coordinate 20,576 downwards.
TTTGCGGTCATTTGATACTTTGCTTAAATGTCTCCATTGGCATTAGGCCATCATGTGTGACCACACCATTTCCTTCAACGGCTAATGCGCTGGCTGCGCAGCCATTATTTAGCGGCCGGTAGAACGTTTCCTCCTCAGCCTTGTCGAGTATCATGATGTAAGGTTTGTCTGGTGGCACAACAATCCCATAACTGCACATATCGAACCATGCCACCGCTTTAAGGTCTGTAACGGCCTGTCCTTTCAATACCGCATCGACCTTCACATCGATATATTGCGGCCCACCTTCCTGGCGTGTTTCTTCTGGCTGCAAAGGCGTTGTACGCTTGCCGACCACGATCAGTTTTGCCTCATCAATGCTCTGCTGCAGATCTATATATTTGGGACAAGGCTCACATGCAAAACCCGCCTGCCCAAAAAGCATCGTGATACCTGACAGGATGATGCAGGAATATTTATGCATAAGGCGGATGATTTTTCTTAGTCGGTGAGGTTGTAAAAATTTCATAGCCCGTGGCTGTTACTGCCAACGTGTGCTCGAACTGCGCCGAGAGCGATTTGTCGCGCGTGGTCACTGTCCAGCCATCATGACGGCTTAAGTGTGTGCCCCAGTGGCCGGCATTGATCATTGGCTCTACGGTAAAGAACATACCTTCCCGCAGCACTTCACCTTCACCCGGCATGCCATAGTGCAGAATGTTCGGCGCAGTATGGAATACTTGCCCGATACCGTGACCGCAATAATCGCGCACCACGGAATAACCATGCTTCTCGGCATATTTCTGGATGGCATACCCAATATGCCCCACCGTATTGCCTGGTTTTACCTGCTCGATACCGAGCATCATGGCTTCATACGTCACCTGCGTAAGGCGTTTAGCTTTGATCGGTGGCTCACCCGCCCAATACATGCGTGAGGTATCGCCATACCAGCCATCGAGAATCACTGTGACGTCCACGTTCACAACATCTCCGCTCTTCAGGCGAAGGTCGCCGGGAATACCATGGCACACCACATGATTCACCGATGTGCAAATGGATTTCGGGAAACCACGATAATTCAGTGGCGCAGGTATCGCACCGTGCGCGATGATCATGTTATGACATAGATCATTAAGCTCGCCAGTGGTGATGCCAGGCTTCACATGATCCGCCACCATGTCCAGCACCTCAGCGGCAAGCCTGCCCGCCTTGCGCATGCCCTCGTGGTCCTGGCTCGTGTGTATTTTAATGGGTCTTGTATCGTCTAACACTTATCTATCCTACTCATTGCTTTTTGCCAGTATAGTGCTAGTTTTTGCCTATGCAAACAGCATGTCTAATAATTATTGGTAATGAGATACTTTCCGGCCGCACGCAGGATAAGAATCTGGCATGGATAGCAGCCCAGCTGAATGATGTTGGGATTCGCCTTATGGAAGTGCGGGTTATCCCGGATGTGGAGCAGATCATTGTGGATACCGTGAACACCTGCCGCCGTCAGTTCACCTATGTATTCACCACAGGCGGCATCGGACCGACGCATGATGACATCACCTCGGAATGCGTAGCCAAAGCCTTCGGCTTACCTTTCCAGCGCCATCCCGAGGCAAAAGCCATCCTGGAGAAGAATTACGGCGACCAGATCAATGAAGCACGCCTGAGCATGGCGGATATGCCGCGCGGCGCACGGCTTATCTATAATCCTGTGAGTGCTGCGCCGGGATTCAATGTTGAGAATGTGTATGTGCTGGCGGGTGTGCCTTCCATTATGCAGGCAATGTTCCTGAGCATAAAGAATGAACTCAAAGGCGGTGAAAAAATGCTCTCGCGCACGCTGGCTGCCTTTGTAACCGAAGGCATACTTGCCGATGGCTTAGCTGCGATACAAGATAAATATCCCGATATCGAGATCGGCAGTTATCCCTTCTTCCGCAACCAGAAACTGGGTACAAGCCTGGTGTCGCGCGGGGTAGACGCGAAGAAAATCGATCAGGTCTCAGAAGAAATACGTCAGCTACTGCTGGGCTTCACCAGTGAAGTATATGAAGAGTGATGCGCTCCGCAATACTGCGGAGACACACTAGAATTTAAAGCGTGCGCCTACTTCTGCGGTGTGGGCTGTAACATCATCCAGCTTCACTTTGCCACCGGTCGTTGTGTATTCCGGAGAATCAACCACGAAGTAACGATAGCCAAAACCCCACTCGGTGTTCGGCATGCTGGTCGGCGCATAGGAAAGGCCTGCCATGAACTGGTACGCCATGGTGTTGTCTTCATCATCCGAAGTATTGCCGAGGCCACTGTTGTGGCTAAGCGTTGCCGTAGCGATACCAACACCAGCGCCAACATATGGCGTCATCTGGCTGTTGTTACGGAAATCATAGAATGCGTTCACCATGTAGCTTGCAACGCGCAACCTGCCGGGTGATGCAGTGGAAACACCACTCAGTGTGGTGGCATCCAATGTGTTCTCATGGTAGGCCGCCTCAAGCTCCATACGCATATTGCTAAAAGGCTGCATACCGAATGGCATCTGGTAACCCAGAGAAACCGCTGCCACGCCGCCCATGTCAAAACCCTGTTCACCTGTGGCTGTACCGCTTACATCCGAATCATCCAGATAGGTAACGCCGCCAGAAAGGCCGATATACCAGCGTGGCCACGCCTGATCGGCATGGGCAACAGATGATAACGCAAGAGCAAAGAGACTGGTGGTTGCAAACAATTTATTCATATTCTTCCCCCTGATGCATACCATATATGGTAGTGATAAAAACTACTGGATAAATACACCTTGTGGCTGCTATACGCAAGTTGGAAAAAACAACACGCACTACCAGCATATTGTTTTTGATGTAATTACGCTAGGCTGAGCGTTATGCGCAGCATAGTAGTAATTACCGGAAGGCTCTCGTGGCGGAATTGGTAGACGCAAGGGACTTAAAATCCCTCGGTGGCAACACCGTGCCGGTTCGATTCCGGCCGAGAGCACCAACACACAAAGTAGAACATCTGAAAGCCTGAATGCTTGAATATGTTTTGAAGAACTGACGATCAGTTATCTTTCAGCACCCGAGAATGGCAACATATGCTGAACAAGGCGCGGTTTCGCAGAGAGCTCTTTCTCAAACCCACGCACGAGTGCAATCGCTGATTCTGTGTCATCCGCTTTGAAATATGTCACAGGCAGGCCATGTGACCACTCCACCAGCTGACGTAGTTGGTCAGGAAGCCTAGGGTCTGGCGTTTCCCCAAAATCCTGTGAGGCATAGATCCCGACACCTAACTTCCTGGCATGTGCAATTAACTCAGGCCGGATATCCGGGATCACGCAGTCAAAGGCATGACATCCGATCTCACGATGCAACTTGCCCAATTCTTCAAAGACGGACTTCAGGCATTTCGATCCAGGCTTCACTTTGAAACCCGGCATCTCCACATTGTCTTCACCATAAAGTCGTCTCGCACCGATATTAGGCACAAGTTTATAATCATCATCGTATGCACGCAATTCCCGCAATTTATCCCATTTGAAGGAATTGAATACAAAATCGGATTTGTCCAATACCGAGTGTGAAAGATAGAACAGCAATGTATGTGCAAGTTCCTTGATAAGGCGTGGATCTTCGCCACGCAGCTCGACATTCACTGTAATTTTTCTGCCGGCTTTCTTATATTGTTCTGCGAGTGCCAACACATCTACCAGTTTGGGAATTCTCTCGCCGCGCCCCACATCGAACTTCAGCAGCTCATTATACGTATAATCCTGTACATTACCAAGCTCTTTGGTATTTCTGTCTGCACCAACAACATTTTTGTTTAATTCATCATCATGAGTCACCACGACGACATTATCTTTGGTAACAGAAATATCCAGCTCAACACCATCAGCACCAGTTTCGAGTGCCTTCCTGAAAGATGCGATGGTGTTTTCCGGCTCAAGATGATCCGGAATAGAGTTCCTTCGGCTCGTTGGCCCGTTTCCCCTATGCCCAATGATGCGTATCGGCATATATGACCCTGTTATATTTCAGGATTATTATACCCATAAGTTCACATATTGGTGTGTGACGATTGCGTGAAGGAATATATCCTATTGATAGCTATTTGTTTTTTGCCGGAGCACCACTGGCGTTCAATGGCAAACCTGCGTCGGCCCATGCATTAATGCCACCTTCGAGGTTATACATAGCAAGCTCGTTATCTTCACTAAGCAACTGGTTGCATGTTCTGCCGGCTCGGCCACCTCTGTTACAATGTAGCACGATCTTTTTATCGCCCAGTTCTAACAGCACCGATCTGGATAACTGCCCGGCAGGTATATGGAGTGAACCCTTGATACCTTGTGCGGCATGTGCCTCGGCCTCGCGCACATCAATGATCACAGCCTCTTTCTTATCCAGCCATTGTTTTGCTGTATGCACATCTACTGTCTTAACTGGCATGCCATCCTCCTTGAGTGTTTGCCATATATTAGCGTCTACTTGCACCGTTGCAACTGCCTGTGGTATCACTGGTGTCATTCACAGATTCAAACAGGAGTTACCATGTCCAACAAACCCGTTGCAACGGCACTGAAGAAAGTACTGGCAGATAATTATGCGCTGTACCTGAAAACCCAGAACTATCACTGGAATGTGGAAGGGCCGAACTTCAAGCCATTGCATTTGTTGTTTGAAGAACAATATACCGATCTGGCAACCGCGATCGATACCGTAGCAGAACTTATACGCGGCCTTGGTGAAAAAGCTCCCGGCACATTCGATGCCTACACCAAAACAGCAAGTATCAAGCCGGGCAATGAAAATGCAAGCGCCGACCAGATGGTGAAAGAACTGGTCAAGGATCAGGGACTCATCGAAAAAACACTGCAGCAAGCATTTGATGTTGCACAAAAAGCAGGAGATGAAGTGGTGGCAGGATTCATGGTAGAGCGCCTCACCGTGCATCGTAAAGCAGCATGGATGCTCAAAAGCAGCTTGTAAGCCACGCTTCATGCATCTATACGGGCTACTGAAGATAGCCAATAATCCTTATTTATGCGCCATATTTATCTTATATCACTGCTTCTGGTTTTAGGCGGTTGCGCCAAAGTTATTTCTGCGCCGAGTGTGCCAGAGACGCAAAGCACACGGGCTGTGGTGCATGGGTTTTCAGCACAGATACGCTTCTGGGCAGACGAAGCACCAGCATTCATGAACAAAACCGTTCATAACCGCCTTGCGAATTACCGCAAAAAGAACACTGACTATTTTGCACAACATGGAATTTATCCTTCCGTACATTATCTGGCCATTTCTGGTGGCGCGTATGATGGTGCGTTCGGTGCTGGCCTGCTCTCCGGATGGTCGGCCTCCGGCAAGCGTCCACAATTCTCATTAGTAACAGGCGTGAGCACAGGCGCACTGATCGCACCGTTCGCATTTCTTGGCGAGAAATATGATGCACGACTGCATGAGTTCTTCACCAAGACCACTTCCGATAAGATTTTCATGACCGATGCATGGAAGGTGCTTGAAGGATTAACGGGTGGTCTTTCCGTTACCGACAGCGCACCGCTTGCATTACAGATACAAAACGCAGTGACCGAAGGAGTATTGGCAGAGATCGCGGAGGAATACCGCAAAGGCAGATTGCTTTACATCGTCACCACGAATATCGAAGCGCAGCGCGGTGTGTTATGGGATATCGGCGCGATCGCCACCAGCAACCACCCTGATGCATTAAAACTAGTGCATCAGATCATGCTGGCATCGGCCGCTGTTCCCGGTTTGTTCCAGCCGGTATTTATTGATGTTGAGATCGCGGGAAAGAAATACCGCGAGATCCATGTGGATGGCGGCGTAACCTCGCAGGTGTTCGCCTACCCTATTCGCCTGCATCGCAGCGTGATGGATGAATTCAAAAAATATGGCATCCACCAGAATCTGTATATCATCCGCAACAGTAAAATCGCGCCGGAGTACAAGATCATGGATCCCGGCCTGTTCAGCCTCACGGGACGTTCGATCGAAACACTCATCAAGCAGCAAAGCCTTGGTGATCTGTACAGGCTGTATGTCAGCGCAAAGCGTGATGGTGTGAATTATCACATGGCATGCATCCCTGCCGATTTCCGTGCAGATTCCAAAGAAATATTCGACCCCGCCTACATGGGAGCGCTGTATGATGTGGGATACCAGATCGGACGGTCCAGCAACGCGTGGAGCACTTCTCCACCCGGACTGGATTATATCGAGAAGTAAAGCCTAGTAAAGATCACGCGGCTTGTGTTCTTTGGCCTTCTTAGCCAGGTCTGTATATGGAGTGCCACTGGTGCTGCTGGATAATGCGCTAGGTGCTGATGTACGCCCAACACGTTCCGCATGTGTTCCATCTTCAGGAGCAAAACCTAATGTATGGTCCAGATCACCCCGTATTACCCCAGGGACATCCACACCTAGCTTTCCCTGAGCTGCTTCTGCTGGTTTATCAGCCTTGTTATCATCGCTATTCATAAATATCCCCTTTTCTAATGATGCCAATTTGGTTCAACAAAAGCCTCGACAACCCCACCCAGATCTCTCAGCCTTCTTGCCATAATAGATTTTTGTGTGGGTTTATTATGCCAGGACAATATAACTTTAGTACCTTCCAACCTGACATCAACGGCCATCTGGCGCAAGGCACTAAACTCCTTATCCATGCTATGAATCAGTGCTGCCTGCGCTGCCTGTGCGGCTTCTGCCGTATCAAAAACAGCGCTTACCTCGCTCATATTCATGTAATGTTTCATTAAGTATCCTTCCAATTCATTGGCTTATTATAACCATCAGGAAACCCGTTGAAAAACCCCGATTTGTTACGTTTTCATTACGGCAGCACTACATGTAATACTTCCTTAATAATCAATAGGTAATATGCTTGAATGATTACCGTTTACCATCGACAGAATGGCCAGATCAGTGTGCGCGACATTGGTAAATCCGATGTATTGCCGCCTGAAAGCATTTGGGTCGATATCTGCAACCCCACGCTGGAAGAAGAAAAGAACATCGAAGGCCAGCTGGGTATCGAGATCCCGACCAAGGAAGAGGTGTGGAAGAATCAGGTATTGAACCGGTTCTATCAGGATAATGGCGTGTCATATATGACCGCGGCACTCATCACTAAAGTGGATTCTCCTTACCCGCAAACCAGCTCGGTTACGTTCATATTATCTGAGCAATACCTTATCACCATCCGCTATATCTCACCCACCTCGTTCCAGAATTTTTCTGTGCGCCTTCTGCGCCACCATGCAAAATTCCCGACCGGCACACATGTTCTGGAAGGCTTGCTTGAAGAGGTCATCACTCGCGTAGCTTACAATTCAGAGATCGTTGTGGATGTTCTGGATCAGCTCTCGCATGATATTTTCAACCCGGATACATTCCAGAACAACAAGCAGAACCCTTCGCATCTCATGCAGGCGGTACTGCGCCGTCTTGGCACATGTGCCGACCTGAATTCAAAGATCAATGAGAGCCTGCATTCCCTAAGCCGCATGGTGAATTATTTTGAGGCGGTACACGTTCCGGACAAGGAGATTGATAACTGCATCCGTACGCTTGCAACAGACGTGATGTCACTTACCAAGCAGACCGCTTTCTTGTCTGACAAGATCACCTTCCAGCTTGACGCCACACTTGGCATGATCAACGTTGAGCAGAACATGATCATCAAGATCTTCTCTGTAGTGGCCGTATTCTTCCTGCCTCCTACCCTTGTTTCCGGCATTTACGGTATGAATTTTGCGGCCATGCCGGAGCTTGAATGGGCGTTTGGCTACCCTTATGCCATATTCCTCATCATTATGTGCGTGGTGATACCGTTCCTGTATTTCCGCAAAAAGAAGCTGCTTTAAGCCAGTTTGTTATATTATAACTTCCTGTTGCAATAACGGCTTATTTCCCCTAATTTTCTGGTAAATCATTCAGGATTCCTATGTTTTACTGGAGCGCATCACAACGCGTATTTTTGGCCGCCGGGCTTATCGCCCTGCTGTGGCTGATGGTGATGTGGGCAACAGCTGCACAGGCAGGCATCTCATGAGCGCTGCCGTCACAGTTTCGAACCTTACGCTAAGCTACGACCGCCACCCCGCCGTACACCATATGGATGGTGTGTTCGAAGCCGGATCACTCACGGCCATCGCAGGCCCGAATGGTGCGGGTAAAAGCACCCTGCTTAAAGCCATCGCAGGTATGCTTGTGCCATCGGAAGGACGCATCGTGCTGGAATGTGCGCTGCGCGATATTGCCTATATGCCGCAAGCGATGGAGATGGAAAAAGATTTTCCTGTTTCAGTCTTGCAAATGGTCTGTACGGGCTTCTGGAAACAGGGAGGTGGCTTTGCAGCCATTGATAAAGCACAGAAGCAAGCAGCAAGAAATGCACTTGCCACGGTGGGGCTGAGCGGCTTTGAACACCGCCAGCTGGGCACACTCTCTGCCGGACAGATGCAGCGCGCCCTGTTCGCCCGATTGCTGTTGCAGGATGCCAAGCTTATCCTGCTTGATGAACCCTTCTCCGCTGTTGATGCAGAAACCACAGAAAAGCTGATGGAGATCATCATGCGCTGGCACAAGGAAGGCCGCACCATCATTTGCGTGCTGCACGATCTTGAGCATATACGCCAGCATTTCCCTCAATGCCTGCTAATGGCGCGTGATTGTATTGGCTGGGGAAAGTCACATGACGTATTAGAAAAAGCGAACCTGCAGCGCACCCGCCAGTTCCATGAAGCATGGCAGGAAACGCCGGAGATATGCCAGCAATGATATATGACCTGATCATGTCTCCGTTCATCGATCATGCCTTCATGCGCCGCGCGCTGGTTGCATGTATCGCATTATCCATTGGTGCTGCACCACTCGGAGTATTTATGGTATTGCGCCGCATGGCACTCGTGGGTGACGCCATGCAGCATGCTATCCTGCCTGGCGTTGCTATCGCGTACCTGATGGCAGGTATGTCGCTGTGGCCCATGACGCTTGGCGGACTTATCGCCGGTGTGGTCATCGCATCCGCCGCCGGCTTTGTTACACGCGCCACCCCGCTGAAAGAGGATGCCAGCTTTACCGGCATCTATCTCATATCTATTGCGCTTGGTGTTGTACTCATCTCCTTGAAGGGTGATGCGGATGAGCTTGAGCACATCTTATTCGGCGATATTCAGACCATGTCTAATGATGCGGTGATGGTTATTTTTTATGCCGTTAGCCTGAGCACGATACTCTTCGCACTCATATACCGCTCACTGGTTGTGGAATGCTTTGATCCCAACTTCATGAAGGTGGTAAAAGGCGGCGGTGGTTTTGTGTATCAGATTTTCCTCGTGCTGGTGGTAATGAATCTTGTAGCCGCTTTCCATGCCATGGGCACGCTGATGGCACTGGGGCTGATGGTGTTACCAGCGGTGTCTGCCCGTTTATGGTCGAACAATATCGAACACATGATATTTTATAGTACGGGCTTCAGCATCATTGCCAGTATCTGCGGACTTTTAGTAGCCTTCCACTATGGCATGCCTTCGGGTGCTACCATTGTGCTGGCAGGTGGCGTGATATACATCACTTCACTATTCATCGGTAGAAGCAGCGGCATATTGTTGCGCCTGTTGCCTCACAAGCACCTTAAAGGCTAATTAAAATACGTGCGGCTTGAGAATGTCGCGCATGCCAATTAATTCTTGGCGTAGCACGGCAAGCTGGTTCTTTTCTTTATCTGAAACGGTGGGCGCTTTTTCCCGCGTGCCCATTTCATCAAGAGAAACAATGGCAGCGCCCTTGCTGAACGCTTTTTTTGCACCATTGATGGTATAGCCCTGCTTATACAGAAGGTTCTTGATGGTGCTGAGGATCTCAACATCTTCTGGCCTGTAATAGCGCCTGCCACCACGCATTTTCACCGGTTTTATCTGTGAGAAACGGCTTTCCCAGAAACGCAGTACATACTGCGGCACATTCAGGAAGCTTGCCACCTCGCTGATGGTGCGAAATGCACCGGGTGCTTTTTCTTTAGCATTGTCATCATGAACTGAAGCATCCGCCACATCATCAACAGCGGGCGTGTTACTCGGCGAGGATTCAAGAGAGGGTACTTGTCTGACCTCTGACGAATCAGAAGTTGTTTTACCCAGAAGATCAAGTTGCATTACGCCACCTCCTTCCGTTCCAACAAATACCAGTTGCTGCTAAATTACAAGCAGCAATTACAGGATATTCTTACCTGCCAGTTTTTCGTTCACTTGTGCTTTGAGCAAGTTAGATGCATTGAACGAAAGAACAGTGCGCGAAGTGATAGGCACTTCCACACCTGTTTTAGGGTTACGGCCCATGCGCTGTTTTTTACGGCGCAGGCTGAATGTACCAAAGGAAGAAAGCTTCACATCTTCACCTTGCTCAAGGCCGGTGCAAATCTCTTCGATCACGGAATCCACTAATGCACTGCATTCCTGCAGAGAGAGACCAATCTGTTTGTAAACTGCATTGCTTAGGTCGGCGCGGGTTAAGGTCTTTGTCATAGCATCCATCTTCCGTTTAGATTTGAGATAGTATGTTTATAGCCTATTTCAGGAATAAATACAAGCGGATAGTTAGTTTTAGCGTTTTGGCTGCGTAAAATCGCTGGAAACGCAACATACATTGCCTGACCTAATGGCAGCCGACAGTAAATATTTAGGCATATTCCTGCAAAGCATTACTATGCCTAATGAGCCTGGCTGCTCCAAATACAACCTATACGGAATCGGCGAGTTATGCCTTTTTATATCAATAATCAAATGCTTAACAAGAAAAGAATGTAGAGGCATATAGGTTATTGAGTCAACAATCAGTGTTAGATCCCTATCACTGTTTTTTATGCCACAATCCTGAGCCAGCCCCCGAATATCATCCTTTTTATCGATGATATTAGACATACTCTGAGAAATACTTGCTACCGATAACTTCTGTGCCTCCGATATCTTCTGTGAATTTATTACCGATATCTTTTGTGAAAACACATTATAGTATTGGAAAAGATGATGCGCAGCATATATCTGGCTACAGAGAGATATCAATACGATTAATGATAGCACTGCAGCACCGCATTGCATTCGCAGATAGTTATTTTGTACGTTAAGTAGCGCAACCGCTGCCAATAAGGCTAATTGTGCCCATATGAACACCGGCTCATATTCAATAATGCTCGACTTGACAGCAATAAGCGCTCCGATACTTGGTAAAAAGGCAACCAAAACCCACATCTGTGACAACGGGCCAACGTAGCGAGTAAAATTACTTATGATCAAAATAATACCTGTTACGGCGGCTATAACTGAGCAGTACACAAGGGTTTTAATCAGAAAATTTAGCAATCCATTCCACTTATAATTAGAGAATGCTTGTTCCGGAAAGTATTTAAAGAGCTTTAGTTCTTTACCCTTGCTATCTGTAGGGTGATATATTTTCTTGAATAAATGCCCATCAATATACAAGTTTGCCTTACTAATATTTTTTTGTACCACATCCCAGACATGGTTAGGACTTTTCCATAACGCATCAATCTGATTAAGCGCATGCTGGGTATGTAATCTTTCTATTCTTTGACTTCCTTCGCAATGGATATAATTTTTCCACATGACGGTTGATTGTAAGCACATACATGTCACTATCACCAAATAACAATAGCGAATCAGCTGGGAATCCGTCCTGAACAGCACCGCCATTACTGCAATGGCCGGAAAATATAATACTGCTTTAGGATGTGTCGAAAGAAACCATGAGCAATCAAGGAGAAACAACAATCCTAAAGTAATGTACTGATATTTAGACTGTACTTTCCTAGAGAGCAGAAACAACAGAAGCGCTAGTAAAATGGCCAATGCCAGTGATGACTCTGGGCGCATGCGCACCATTGCATATGGAAACACGCCCAAACTTAAAAGAGCTGTCATGGCTGCCGTTACATGAAGACACTGCACACGATTAAATAGCAATTTTACAATTGAAGACAGTACCGCAATAATAAGTATATAAATTGTTGTACCCTGGATTCTAAATCCAATGACTGTCTCGGGATGCGCTAAAGACACAAGAACTCTGGCAGGCACAAACAACCATGGCACATCCCAAGTTTGGTGTTTAGCACACTCATAATAAAAATGCTGGAATTTCATTCCATTATACAATGCGCGGCCACCAACCATCGACCATGCTATCTCATCATATGAAACGTCATAGAAAAATGTCATGGTTAAAGTACAGGCAAAGACCGCTAGTAGCAAAACACAAAGAAAAGAAGTAATGCTACGTATCGATGTCATATCCTACCAGCGTAAAATAGTAGCCCCCCAGGTGAGGCCTGCCCCCAGCGCCGGGCATGCTATAAGTTGTCCCTGCTTGATCCTGCCATCGGTAATTCCCTGATGCAGGGCCAGTGGTATAGAAGCTGCCGAGGTATTCGCATGACTCGAAACGGTCGTGATTACCTTGTTTTCAGATATCTTCAGTTTCGTAGCAACGGCAGACAGGATGCGCATGTTTGCCTGATGCGGCACTAACCAATCGATCCTATCAAGTGACTGGCCAATAGCGCCCATACCTTCAACAACAGCTTCCGGCATTTTTGCTACGGCATGACGATAAATTTCCTTACCCGCCATGAATAATGTGCCTGCGGTCTGAGTAGCAGAAACACCACCACTTGTGCCAAGCAATTCAACATACTGCCCATCAGAATGCATCCTCGAGAACAGAACACCGCGGTCGCTGCTGTCACCTTTTTGCTCCTGCGCATCAAGCAATACAGCGGCTGCGCCATCACCAAAAAGAATACAGGTTGAGCGATCTTTCCAATCAAGGATTCGCGAATAGGTTTCTGCACCCACCACCATCACACGATTCGCCTGACCGGACACAATAAAGCTATTGGCGATGGTCATGGCATACACAAAGCCGCTGCATGCTGCATTTATGTCAAAACCAGCGCCGCGTGTCATGCCGATAGCATGTTGCACCTTGGTTGCGGTGGATGGCATGGTGTCATCTGGTGTGGTGGTCGCGATGATAATGAGGTCAATAGAATCAGCAGGAACGCCTGCAGATTTAATTGCATTCTGTGCGGCCTTTATTGCAAGGTCTGATGTTTTTTCACCTTCTGCTGCAATATGGCGTTGTTTGATGCCGGTGCGTTCAGTGATCCAGTCATCACTGGTATCGATCAGTTTCTCAAGATCCGCATTCGTCATGATACGGGATGGCAGATGTGCACCTGTTCCAATGACAACGGCGCGGCGCATCAGTCAGCATCCCCTTCCTGAACTGCTGCCAGTTCAGGCGTATAGGCATTTGGTGTTGATACCTGGAGCTCTTCAATGATGCGCGCGTTGATATGATGCGCAACCAGTTCTACCGCCACCGAGATCGCATTGCAGAAACTATAGGCATCCGCACCGCCGTGGCTTTTCACTGCGATACCGTTAAGCCCAACGAACATCGCGCCGTTACGCTTGCGGTCATCCAGCTTGTCTTTCACTGCTCTCAATGCACCTGATGCAAGCACTGCACCACTTTTTGCGATGGGCGAACTGGTGAACGCATCTTTCAGATAGGTGCGTATCAGGCGCGCTGCACCTTCTGCAGTTTTCAGTGCAATGTTGCCGGAGAATCCATCCGTTACCACCACGTCTACTGTGCCGGCAGCAATATCATTGCCCTCAATGAAGCCATGGAAATTCAGATGTGCTCCAGAATTCTTGATAAGCTCCAACGCCTGTTTCACTTCATCACGGCCTTTGAGTTCTTCTGCACCAACATTCAACAGACCTATTTTCGGACGAGAAAGACCGAGTACCGCGCGGGCGAATGCATCACCCATCACCGCAAAGCGGAACAGATCATTTGCGTCACACTCCACGTTCGCACCCAGATCAAGCATGACGCACTCGCCACGGAGTGTTGGGAATAATGCAGCGATAGCAGGACGGGAGATACCAGGCAGCGTGCGCAGTATCAGTTTTGACATCGCCATCAGCGCACCGGTATTGCCGGCAGAAACAACCGCACAGGCCTTACCCTCTTTCACTGATTCGACAGCTAGCCACATGCTGGAATTGCGGCCACGACGCACCGCGTGCGAAGGCTTGTCATGATTACCGATGACATGCTCCGTGTGAACGATCTCGCTGGATGTTTTTAAATGTGGATGGTTGGCAAGCAGTGGTTCGAGAATATAGCGGTTGCCGAACAATATGAAGCGCACACCCGGATGGCGAAGCAAAGCCATCTCCGCGCCGCGCAGTACACAAGCGGGTGCATGGTCTCCACCCATTGCATCAAGGGCGACTGGCAGCTGGAGTTTACCGGCGGCCATCTGCGAACTAGCGGTTTACTTTTTCTTTCGTAACCTGACGGCCATTGTAATAACCATCGGGAGACACATGGTGAGGACGTTTCAGTTCACCAGTTGTTTTATCTTCTACCACAGTTGTTTTATCCAACGCGTGGTGCGAGCGACGCATGTTACGACGCGATGGGGTAGTTTTTCGTTTAGGTACAGCCATTTGCTTACTTCCTTATGCTTATCCAAAGAACAAGCCTTATACAGCACAGACCCCGTGCTTGAAAAGGGTTTTTTTAGGGTTTTTTGGGGTAAAAATAGCCCTAAAACACCCGTATCAGCTTTAAAACAGGGGAAACCGCTCTTCCCTCGCCAGAATCAAGGCTCAGCGGCCTATGTACCCCACTGGTGGAATGCGGCAGCAGGAACGGCGGTTCATACCTGCGTATCACGGTTTTTGCGCCCCTGCCTTGGTAATGCTGGGCGACCACGACCTGCCCTACACGGCACATACGCGCCATATCAGAGATCACAATATCACCGGCAAAGATACCGGACATATTCATGCCATCGTCCCGCACCTCAACCGCATAGGTTTCTTTGGAATGTGCAATGATCTCAGTTACTTCCAGATAGAACTTCCCACCCTTGCGCACCACATTAGGATGTTTTTTTACCCGTTCAGGATCCTGCTGGAAAGGTATCAGCACAGGAGATTCGTCAAACCCCTTAGGCTTAGTTTCCTCCTTGATTCCCATCACATCTGCAACCGCAATGCCTAAATGGCTAGCAATAACTGCCGCCTCATCCGCCTTAAGTTGGCGCTTTCCCTGAAACAGGTTGGTGATCACCGCCTTGTCACGATTGAGCAAATGCGCAAGATCTGTCTGCGTAAGACCGTGTTTATTTAATATTTTCTTCAGGTGTGACAAATTCATACCTCCTTTTGTACTGGCAAAACCCACACCACGCAGTTGAGTTTATAATAAAATGTTATTGACTTAAGGTTGAGTTTATCTCAATATAGTTTTTAATTATCATTTCATCAACAGGAATCCTTATGGACCATAAACTGAGAATTATTTTGAACTCCCTCCTCACTACCATTGGCGTGCTCGATACGGAGCTAAGCCGTATCGCACGCTGCGATCTTGTTCGGCCGGATCGTGAAGGCTTTGAACTGCTGGAACGTGTGCGCGATATATGCACCGATACGTTGCAGAATGTGGATACCATCGAAAGGAAACTGCATAATGACCCTTTCGTGATCCCTGAACGAGAACTCGCCATGCTGGAGTAACTCCCCCGGCATGGCGAGCCTGATACGCAAGCTATTTAGTTTACGATCTCCCAGCTACCATCCGGCTGCATACAGGCCGTGCCGTAGGTCTGCTGGTTGCGCCCTGCTACCGTCGAGACTGCCTGGTATTCCCGACAATAACGGCCAGCCGTGCGGAAATCACGCGTTGGGGTCAGGCTGTAATATTCGCGGGCGTCAGCGGTCTGCCACACCATCGGCGTACCGATGGGTGCTTCATGGAATACCTGACGGGTACAATCCTGATAACTCGCACCGATGGCACTGCCGATCACCGCACCTCCAATGGTAGCTGCGGTTTTGCCCTTGCCTTTACCGAACTGATGCCCCAGCACACCACCTGCTGCACCACCAAGGATCAGGCCCAACGGATTGCTGCGGTTCGTGCAATGTATGGAGCTATAGGCTGGCTCCTGATAATAATGATGCTGGACATAGCGAGGAGCGCTTCGCACGATCACATGCCTGTCATAATGGGATCGATGATGTTTCCATTTATTGTGGCCATGCCCACGGTAATTACGGTCATAGCGCCCATGATGCCCATCGCTGTAAAATACATATTTATCAGCAAATGCCGGTGAGGTCGCTGACGATACAGCTATCATCGATAGAAATGCAATTTTATACAGTGTTCTCATCATAAACTCCTTTGCTAAGATGATAAACACACGGTAACGCAGCCAGTGTTACATGCCGGCTACGCGAAAATTACAATTTTGTAAGGAAATTATACGCCCTGATGGCTAGTGATCAGTGTCTTGCCTATGGAGCACGAGAAGGTATATGGGCAGAAACAACACTATCTACTTGATTTACGATCTCTTCGACTTGCGCCCGTTTTTCAGAAATTTCTCCACCCTTTGCGGCAACGAGTGCTTTCGCGAGTTCAGCTTTGTATGTGCCTACATCACCTGCAAATGCCACCATATCTTTGCTCTTAATATCACCGCGCTGGGCAAGCACCCTTGCCATAGTATAACGCAGCTCGGCATCCAGCAATTCAGCATCCCTTGGATACTCTGATTGATGTCCTGTCAGTTTCTCACGGCGCGCCACCACAGCTGTAAGTACACGTTCCAAGGTATCAGTCTCTTGCCTTGGCAGCTCTATCACTTGCGACCTCTGTTATTATATTGGTTGTATGTAAGTGCAGGAAGGATCAATGAATTCCCGCAGTGAATCCGTGATCATCCGGCCGGTTTTGCTTTGAAGTCCATGACCGTGCGGCAATGGCAACCACTAAAGGGTTAGTAATAGCGGTAAGTGCCTGTTCCGTGTTCTGCTGCGCTGCTTGCTCTATGGCTTCGCGGCGGGCATCGTCAATGGTGCGCCCCGCTTTTTTCACTTCCTGCTCGAGAGATGCTCTCATATGGTCAAGAATTGCATTCCTGTATGCATCCAGTACCTTCTGGCACTCTTCCCGGCCATGATCTTCACGACGTGTCGTCAGCATCACCCTGGCATATTCGGCTTCTGCATCTAAGAACTGCTGAGAGGGTTTTTTAATGAATCTCTCACGATGCTTCTGCATTTCTGCAAAAGCTTTTTGCGCCACGTCATCGCCTGGCATTTTTCGCTTTTTAAATTTATCCATTAAACCCATTGCCTACTCCTCTGGCAGAATTTGATACCCCTAGAGTTTAACAATATTATAAAGGCTGAGTATTACATAATTGTTAAGGTTGATTTACCAATCAACATATTGTTAATTAACGATAATTATTACCAGAACCCTTTAATTGTCGTCGAATCATTGCCCGCCTCAGGCTCATTCAGGCGCGCTGTGTGGCTGTCAGGGCGCGGCTTTGGTTGTTCTTTATGTGCATCTGCCATCTGTTCAAGAAATGGTATCTTGCGCGCAAAGGATTCACGCTCGGCATCTACAAATGACTGTGGCGCATTGCTGAACGCCCGGTATCGCTCAACACACGCATCATACACAAGCGCATCGACAAGTGCTTTACGTTCTTTTGTAAGCGATCTATAGAGTGGCGTTTTCATAAAAATATCTATTCCTCATCCTTGCGGCATTTGAATTCACTATAGATACTAACCGGCACATTAGCGTCATCGGTGGCAGATGATGCCGCAAGGTGTGCCGCCATGGAGGCGGTGATGCCCAGCACGGGGGCGAGGCCGCCCATCGTGTCGTCCTTATCCATCATCTTATAGGTCGGACCATAGATCGACTGATAAAAAATATCGCCGCATAGATCGCGGATATCTTCGGTCATCCAGCTATTGAGCAGCGTGGCGCGCGCCTGCCATTTTTCCTTGCCGCCCTTCATCGGGCCAAGCCAACGCATGTCATCATTCTTATTCAGCACCACGATAAAACGTCCGGTGCTTAGCGTA
The DNA here is from genome assembly GCA_964535825.1 of uncultured Rickettsiales bacterium. Taxonomy (GTDB): domain Bacteria; phylum Pseudomonadota; class Alphaproteobacteria; order Rickettsiales; family SXRF01; genus CAZAQK01. Next base: position 2,575 of record CAZHUC010000001.1, on the reverse strand, counting down.
CCTGATACGATCTGCAAATTATTTCCATCCACCGTTACCGTACGGTCAGCTGTTACCACTTTCGGTGTGGATGAACAGGCGGCGAGAAGCACCAATGGAGCTATATAAAGAATACGAAGCATGCCTAAGCATAGCCTCACAACATTATAACGCAAGGCAGCTTTTATGCGTAAATACCGGCGGCTTTGAGCTCTGCCCCTATCTTATTGATGGATTCACGCGAGCGGGTGGCGTCTTTGTTGTTGATGGCTATCTGCTGCAACGCCAGGTTCTTTTCTTCTGACAGGCCAAGCCTTGATGTGGTGGCATTGATGAAGTCGATCAGCGGGCCGGTATTTCCGAAGATGGACTGGAAATCGGATGTGAAGGAATAGGTGTCTGCCCCTGCTACATCGCTTTTCTTGCCATTTTTGTCAGCGCCGGTGATGTGATCGAACAGCGCATCGATGAATTCACGCAGCGGATCAAGGTGGCGGGATTGGCTTTCAAAACTGAAGCTGGTGATATCGATATTCATGATGCTGGCGGAAAAACTTGCCGATTTGGCGGTATCGCAGCCCTTGCCCGCACAGTGCGACATCATGGAGGCGAACCCAGCCGCCGGCTCACGCGCCGCCGCCTGTGCATAACTACCCGTTAAGCTGCTGAAACTAAAAGATGCTTGCGTAATATCCATAAAAACCCCTTCCTGTGGATAACTAGGGGTTTATGAGCAAGAACCGTGCCGGATGGGTGAATTAGGTTTTTTGTGTGTATCTACTAAGTATTATTGCTTATTATTGATTTTTCTAATTAAGCTGGCGATCGAACAACATCAAATGACCTAACATACTCCCTATCATCTATCAATACCCGGCACTGATATGCTCCAAACTCAGATACAACGAATGGAGCAAGCTTTAACATCAAAGTTAACGCCCCTGATTCTTGCATTTCGAGTTCACGATTATCTAATGGCTTCTGAGGAATCGATTTACCTGAAGGAGACGTTATATCTATATTTATTGTAAACTTCCCATTTCCATCAAGAAACCACATTAGCAATGCTATAGAAGGTATGTGGAATGGTGGATTAGATTCCTTAGGAACTTCCAATCTATTATTGGCATACATTCCAATCACAGAAATTTTTTGACCGAGCTCCTGACGGAGGTCATCAGCTACTATCAGCGTTAAGCGATCATCAGAGGGATAAGTTTTCATAATTACACCACTAAAAACTGTACTTGTGTTTTAGCTTCAAGATCATTCACTATAAATTCATTTGGATTGAATGAAACTGTCGGATGCAAAGCAAGCACAACAGCGCTTGCAATAACTTTATCCGCCATCCCAACCTCATTCCATAAACTTAACGATTGTTTTTGACGATACTTTAGAAAAGCTGGAAATTCTGCTTTCCATTCCTTTGGGAATAAACCTATCTCTATTAATAGGTAAGTCGCCCCATAATAAAGTATAAAATATATTACTGTAAGAAAAATAAGAGCATCAAAAAAATTTATCATATATCTATTCTACCAACATAAACTCCGAAATGAATAGTAAACATAACTGAAACAAATATGGTTAAGATTAAAAATCTATTTAGTGGAAAACGAATTTTCCCCAAATGAGCTTGGCTTAACAGAGGTTCCATTTTATTTAAACAATGATACCAAAGATAGATATCCGCCAATATCATAGTACAAACTATCATCATTAAATCCTCAAGATCACCCTTAAAAGCTATATTGTTAATTAATTCAGTCGGTTGTACTATCGCAAGAAAATCTAGTGTTATCAATAAACCCACTAAGTCTGTTGGACATAAAACTGATGCTTTTTCGCGTAAGCGAAGCACCGTTGCTATCACCCAAAGCAATAAAGGAACAATTGCTGTAATAAACCAAAATGTCATATGCTACCTGTAGTAGCAAAATGCACTTGTTTTTCACTTTGTCAAAGTAATTTATTATGTACAACCCCGGAAGAGGTTTTCAGCATATAAAAACAAAAAGCCGGCTTACAAGACTGGCGACAACATACTCTCCCATATCTTAAGACATAGTACCATCTGCGTCCTTGCGTTTCACGGTCGTGTTCGGAATGGGAACGGGTGTTTCCACAAGGGCTATAATCACCAGTCATGTAAGCCGGCTTTCGGCAGCATGACGTGATAGGTTTTTCTGGCATTTTTATTATGTAGCATGAGTTGTTTGCTGAACTGCTTTGCCTGCAATGCTTCGCACTGCACGCTCATGTGTTCAGACATCAGTGTAAAATAAATCAATCGGGTTATTAGTACCGGTTAGCTTAAGATGTTACCATCCTTACACACCCGGCCTATCAACGTAGTAGTCTACTACGACCCTAATGGGGAAAATTTGTTTTGAGGCTGGTTTCACGCTTAGATGCTTTCAGCGTTTATCCATTCCGCACGTAGCTACCCTGCGTATGCTCCTGGCGGAACAACAGGTACACCAGCGGTGCGTCCAACCCGGTCCTCTCGTACTAAGGTCAGATCCTCTCAATTTTCCTACACCCACGGCAGATAGGGACCGAACTGTCTCACGACGTTCTAAACCCAGCTCAC